>NZ_JAWOVP010000005.1:0-367740 GCF_033339995.1 Vibrio sp. 1641 | reverse complement strand
AGTTCTTTTAGTGGTTGATTTCATAACACTCTCCAATTTTTGGGGTGGAAAGTGTCAACCTTATTTAGGACGGCATAGAGAAATGAAAAAAGGCTTAGCTGATGCTAAGCCTTTTTTGTATTTTGCAGCTTGGTTAGAAACGGTAGTTTGCTTGAACACCGATTAGCCAAACATTACCCGTAGTTTCGCCTACAAATTGGCCACCGACTTGTTCTGCAGTGTCGTCTGACTTGTAACCACGAGACTCAACGATTGGTGCGTCTTTCGCAAAAATATAGGTGAAGCCAGCGTCTAGGCTGAAGTCTTTCGTCCAATCGTACGTTGCGCCAATACTTAGCCAAGTGCGGTCAGTTTCTGGAATAGTGATCGTACGGTTTTTGTCGCTTACCGCTGAAGTATCGTATGCAATACCAGTGCGTAGCGCTAGCTTAGGATCAAGCTGGTAAGTGGCACCAACAGCAAAGCGATAGTTGTCTTCCCAGTTTTCTACTTTAACCATATGCGTGCCAGCAGTATCTAGACGTGCTTCCAATTTCTCGAAAGAGCTCCAATCCGTCCAGTTAACGCTTGCGTGTAATGCAAGTTGGTCTGTTACTTGGTGGAAGCTTGCCAACTCAGCTGTTGCAGGCAGGTTTAGATACATGTAGCCGTTGTCGCGTTCAGAAGTACCGAAGCCAAAACCAAGACCTTCAGCATGGCCTTCAAGCTTCAGTTCAACTTCAGATTTGTACGCGAATCCGATACGGTTATTTTCATTGATCTGCCATGCTGTACCAACTTGCCAGCCCCAAGCGGTATCGTCACCTTCCATGTATTTTAGAGCGGTACCTTGAGGAACACTGATTGGTTGATTAGTTTCAGGGTTTAACCCTACAACGTTATTCTTAGGAGCTGCTGCGCCAAAGCTGCCTTCGCCGATGATGTAACGGATACCACCACCAACGCTGATCGATTCATTGACTTTGTAAGCTGCGTTTAAGTTCGCTTCCATTGTCGTTACGCTTGCTTCATTACCGAAGTGCGAGGCACCAAAGCCTTTACCTAAATCGGTTTCCATGCCGTAGTTGGTGCCAAATGCCAAACCAATCGCGAATTTCTCATTATATTGGTGTGATAGGTAGAAGTTTGGAATGATTGCATCATGTGCGAAGTCATCTGAAGATGCAGAAGAAGTGCTACCGTGGAAGTTTACATCACCTTCAATATCAATATTTGGGTTCACATAGATTGCACCAACGGACACTTGAGTGCCTTCCAAATAAGTTAGCATTGCTGGGTTACGCCATTGTGCACTTGCGTTGTCAGCCATTGCAGCTTCACCAGCATATGCTCGACCTAGGCCTGTCGCAGAATATTCAGCAAGTTGGAAACCTGCTGCGTTAGCCATGCCCGTTGTGCCAAGTAGGCTTAATGCCACTGCTGTTGATAGAAGAGTCTTGTTGGTTTTCATTCGAATGTTCGCTGATTTGTTTATAACGTGGGACGAAAGTTTAAAGGTAGAGTTTTTACTTTAGAAATGAAAATCCAGCGCAAGTGGTCATTTGGAATATTATCCTTTCAAATGTTATTTGTGCGGTTTAATAATCTAACTGTGAAAGGCTTGTAAACGGAATTCAGCGAACAGCTGTGCGTCCTAATTGTGAGATTTAGATACACGTGTTCACTCAAATTGAGTGGGCAATAAATCGCAGATATGAAAAAAGGCTGGAAATCCAGCCTTTTATATAAAGTATTTTTCTACTAACTAACAGCGAAGTGTTTAGAAGCTACGGCTGTATTGTAAGCCGAATAGAATTGCATCAGCATGAGTTGTTGCTGTTACACCGGTAGAAAGACCAGGAGCTAATTGAGTATTCTCATTAACTTTTACATCTTCACCTAACAAGTACGTGAAGCCAAAATCGATGTTTGAGCTATTATCAATATGGTAAGAGAAACCTGTGGAGAACCACTGGCGATCTGAGTCTGGTACCGAGATAGACGTTACTTTATCTTGAGCGCTTGTGTCGTACATGTAACCAGCACGAAGTGTCCAGTTGTTGTTTAGGTAGTAAGTACCACCAATTGCGTAGTGCCAGCCATCTTGCCATTGATAGTCTTTCGAGTAACCACCTTTAAGTAAACCCTGATTTAGGTTCTCAAAATCAATTTGGTCGAAATCTTTCCAACCGATGTATTGGATGCTGTAGTGTACAGCAAACTTAGTGTCTTGGATTTTGTGGAAACCAGAAAATTCGGCCATATCTGGTAGAGGTAGCGTGATTTCCTGACCTTTGTCGTCTTTCGCCGTAAATTCAGGGCTGTAACGATACGCTAGACCAAAACGGTTGTTTTCATCTAGTTCGTACACAGTACCAACGTTAAAACCAACAGCCCAACCATCAGCTTTATCTACGTCCAGAATTTTTTGACCGCCAACCCCTGGGACTGAAGAGCTAGTTGTACGCTTCATTGTGCCTTGGCCGTAGATTAAATCTAAACCAGCACCAAAGCTCCATTGTTCGTTTAAACGGTAAGAACCCGCCAATCCAAAGTTGAAGCTTTTTACATCCGTAAGACCACCGTACTCGGTTGCGGTGTAGTTATCTGAAAATTCAGTTTTAGTGCCGAAATTAGAGTATGCGTTTACGCCCCATGCAAACTTGTCATTTACTGGAACGATTAGGTGAATGTTTGGAGCTATTGACGTATCACCCACATCATCAGTGTCAGCAACATTTACAGTACTGGAGCCCAAAGGAGTATTAACGTTATATTTCGCATCTTTCACTTCAATCATTGAAGTAATGCTTTCGAAACCTAGCGACAGTTCCATTTTATCAAACAGAGCCATTGCTGCTGGGTTACGAGCCATTACTGCTGCATTATCTGCGATTACTGCATCACCAGCAAATGCACGGCCGATGCCAGTTGCTGATTGAGCGTTGATTTGGAAACCCGCTGCCATCGATTGACCTGAGGCAAAAGCTACCGTTACTGCTAGGAGAGTCTTTTTAAACAGACGCGTGTTCTGAGTCATTTGTTTTTCCTTATTAGATTCGTCTCTTTGGACGATAAATTGAGCTTTTGCTCAGTGGCGCAGATAGTAGTATCAATAGTTGCTTGGACAAATCCGACCATTGGATAAAATTGAATAAAAATTGCAGAAATGATGTCTAAAAGACGGGAAATTGCACTTAAAATGCATAATTTAGAGTTTAAGCTCTAAATGCGATAGGGGTGGTGAATGTTTTGTGTTCTATTTATACAAAAATGCCGCTAAATAAGATCATTTAGCGGCATTTAACCTTTTGAAGGCTGGAAATCGTCGAAGTTGTTACATTGGCTTAATCATTGATGCAAGAGTCGTAGCGATCGCATCAATATTTTCACCTTCTTCCCCGACTAAAATCAGGCTTGAACTCCCGACGGGCTGAACGATTCCGGTCATGCCATCCTTACTAAAGTCGGTACTTTGTTCGCTTGGAATACCAGTAATAAATAACGTTACTTTACCTTTTGGACCTTGGAACACCATATGCACCGCATTGGATTCGCCAAAACCGCAGTGGTTTAGGTAGTAAACGTGATATGGAAAGTTTTCACTAAACTGGTAATGAAATGGCGACATTTTCGCATTAATTTGCGAGCTCGGTACATCCTCATCAAGATGACGAACAAACGGTTCTTCATGAATAACGTGTTTCATCGCGGTATCCGCTAAACTGGCTTGTGCTGGAGACACCAAAACATTTCCCCAGTTTACTTGGCCAACTAATAATCCTGCGGTGAACGCAATAGAAGCGGCAAGTGCCATTGCTTTGCGGACAAAGTTTGGTCTGACGACCTTCTCTTCATCAAGTGCACTCGACGTCTGGCTAAATAAAATCTTATCTGCGAGATCTTCGGGTACATCCACATTCATGGCTTGTTTAATTTTTACATCGAGATCCAAAACGTCATCAACAAACTTATTGTTGGCGTCGCTACCAGCTAAAGCTTGCAGAATCTCTTCATCCTTTTGTTTTGGATCCGACAAAATACGACGACGAAATTCTAAATCATCCATTCTTTTGTCCTCTCTTAGTATCTTGAGAATCCAACATCTCTTTAAGTTGATTACGAGCGCGAAATAGTCGAGTCATCACTGTGTTTTTATTTAAATCAAGAATGTCGCCAATTTCTTCTCCACTGAAACCACCGACAACTTGGAGAAATAAAGGCTCACGATATTCAACATCGAGCTTCATGATCTGTGCCTGCAGCCATTCTTGCTGATGATGTGAGTCATCGCTGACTTTAGCATCATTGCCGTAATCATCGATATCAACTAAATCAAATTGTTTACGTTCGAAGCGGCGCGCATTTTCTCGTCTCAATATTGTGATGAGCCAAGACTTGGCAGCTTTTTCGTCTTGGAGGCTATCGAGTGACTTCCAAGCTCTAAGACAGGTTTCCTGAACTAGATCTTCCGCGACCGCTTTATCTTTGCACAACCAATATGCGTAGCGGTACAAGTCACGATGATACCCTCGGACGAGCGCTTCGTATTTTCTTTGCTTGTCCATATCAGAGTTGACCGGACTGTTGGAATTTTTCTTTCCAAACATTTTTAATATGGCCACAGGAGCCTCCATCCTCGCTCTGTGAGTTTCTTATTTGTTCTGAGCATGACTTTACTTGCTTCATCGCTTAGCGGTTTTGGTTGCAGGATTTGTCATGCAACCCCTTTGACACAATAAGCCATGTGGTTACCTAAAAGTGTATACGCAAATGTCAGATATCATCGAACACGAATTGATATATATTGTTAACAATATCATCATTAGTAATCAATGGCTTGGATAAGTTCACTCGATGGAGCATTAAAAGGGACTTCTGATGGTGGATTCTTGAATTGTTTTGAATCAATAATCGCTTTAGGTGAGCTTAAAACTCGTAAAATCACTATAAAATTGATCTATTTCAAAATATCAAGCAGTGAAGGGGTTATAGTACACCTTGTCATCTCGTTAGTCATTGCGACTAACATGTTGAGCAAGATGACACTTCCTTTTGAAGGCTGACTTTACTTTCTCCTAATCAGGAAACTGATTACTTTTCAATTGGCGTAAGTTAATTGTTTTATAGATATTCCGACCACACAGTTATGTGTGGTTTTTTTTTGCTTCGATTTTACTTTCCGTATACCTCTTACCGTTTTAACTCTCTATAGTTAACCATTAGTAATCGCATAAGAATCAAAGAAGTAGAGTAATTGAACTACTTGCTTCACGTTTATTTAAACGCACGTTTGATAAATTTAACAAATTCATTACAATGCATCAGGTCAGACCTCTTGTATTTAAGGAGAAACAATGGGCAAGCAGGAAGTAAAAACACGCAATGGTGAGCGTGTCGCTATTGTCGCGGGGCTTCGAACTCCCTTTGCTCGTCAAAGCACGGAATTTAGCCAAGTGCCAGCGGTCGATTTAGGGAAAATGGTAGTAAGCGAAATGCTTGCTCGAACAGATATTGATCCGAAGCTAATCGAACAAGTGGTATTTGGACAAGTAGTACAAATGCCTGAAGCGCCAAACATCGCACGAGAAATCGTGTTAGGCACCGGTATGAACATCCATACTGATGCTTACAGTGTGACTCGAGCGTGTGCGACGAGTTTTCAAGCGGCGGTTAATGTCGCAGAAAGCATCATGGCGGGAACCATCGATATTGGTATTGCTGGCGGTGCAGACTCTTCTTCCGTCCTGCCTATTGGCGTATCAAAGAAATTGGCTGCTAATCTGCTTGCTCTTAGTAAGACAAAAACAATGGGTCAGAAGCTTAGTATCCTCAAAAACTTGAGCTTTAAAGACCTGATGCCAGTGCCACCAGCAGTAGCAGAGTACTCTACGGGTTTATCCATGGGACAAACTGCAGAGCAAATGGCTAAAACACATGGTATTTCTCGCGCAGAACAGGATGCGCTTGCACATCGTTCTCATACGCTGGCTTCTCAAGCTTGGAAAGAAGGAAAAATCCAAGATGAAGTGATGACGGCTTTCCCTGAACCATACAAAAAGTGGATTTCGGAAGACAACAATATCCGTCATGACTCAACGGTTGAGGGATACGCGAAATTGCGACCTGCGTTTGATCGTCAGTATGGCAGTGTTACGGCTGCGAACAGTACGCCATTGACTGATGGTGGTGCGGCAGTGATGTTGATGCGAGAAGGTAAAGCGAAAGAGCTCGGAATGGAGATTCTTGGTTACATCCGAGGTTATGCATTCTCTGCTATCGGCGTGGAAAAGGACATGCTGATGGGGCCGACTTATGCCACAGCGAAAGTGCTTGAAAATACAGGCTTGGAACTGTCAGACCTGACGTTGATCGACATGCACGAGGCCTTTGCTGCTCAAGCATTGGCGAATGTGAAGATGTTTGCTTCCGATAAGTTTGCTCAAGAAAACCTTGGTCGCTCAAAAGCGATTGGTGAAATTGACATGGATAAGTTCAACGTGCTTGGCGGATCAATTGCTTATGGTCACCCATTTGCTGCGACTGGTGCGCGTATGATGACGCAAACCCTACGAGAACTAAAACGCCGTGGCGGTGGTATTGCATTGAATACCGCATGTGCTGCTGGTGGTCTTGGTGCGGCAATGATTCTGGAGGTTGAGTAATGAGCGAGCAAAAAGCATTTAGTCTAAAGGTTGATGAGCAAAATATTGCTTGGTTAGCAATTGATGTTCCTAATGAAAAAATGAATACGCTGCAGGCGGCTTTTGCTGACGAAATGAAAGAAATTTTTGCTCAGCTAAAAGACTCCAGTGGTATTAAAGGGATGATCATCCACTCCCTAAAACCGGACAATTTTGTTGCGGGCGCAGATGTTCGAATGCTAGAAGCATGCACCACAGCAAGTGAAGCGGAAGACTTAGCAAGGCAAGGTCAGGATTTATTCCAGCAGCTATCGGACTTACCGTATCCTGTCGTTGCGGCTATTCATGGCCCATGTTTGGGCGGTGGTTTAGAACTGGCTCTTGCATGTGATTACCGTGTTTGTACGGATTCTGACAAAACGCGTTTAGGTCTGCCAGAAGTACAACTTGGTTTATTGCCAGGTTCTGGTGGTACTCAGCGTCTGCCACGTTTGATTGGCCTGTTACCGTCGTTGGACTTGATCCTGACGGGTAAACAACTTCGTGCGAAGAAAGCTAAAAAATTGGGCGTTGTGGACGCCTGTGTGCCTGACACCATTTTGCTCGACGTAGCAAAACAGTTTATCGACAAAGGTAAAAACAAGGGCACGAAAAAGCTATCGACGAAAGAAAAGGTGATGTCTGGTAGCGGGCTAGGGCGCAAGTTTGTATTTGAGCAAGCTGCGAAGAAAACGAATCAAAAAACTCGCGGTAACTATCCAGCAACGGTTGCAATTCTAGAAGTTATTCAACATGGCTTAGAGAAAGGCTTCGCTAAAGGTCAAGAGCTTGAAGCGAAGCGCTTCGGTGAGCTTGTGATGAGCTCAGAGTCAAAAGCGCTCCGTTCGATCTTCTTTGCCACAACAGAAATGAAGAAAGAAAATGGCACGGATGCGAAACCAGCACCAGTTCATAAAGTTGGTGTGCTTGGTGGTGGTCTGATGGGCGCCGGAATCAGCCATGTGTCTGTTGCAAAAGCAAAAGTACCTGTTCGCATCAAAGACGTTAGCAACGATGGCGTTTTAAACGCGCTCAACTACAACTACAAGTTATTTGAGAAACAGCGCAAACGTCGCATTCTATCCAAGGCCGATCTGCAAGCGAAAATGCTGCAACTGTCTGGTGGTGTCGATTTTACCAGTTTTAATCATATTGATGTCGTAATTGAAGCCGTTTTTGAAGACTTAGATCTTAAGCAAAAAATGGTGGCGGACATTGAAGCGAACGCTAAGACAGAAACTATCTTTGCGACCAATACTTCTTCGTTGCCTATCCACAAAATTGCAGAAAAAGCGGAGCGTCCAGAAAACGTAGTGGGTTTGCATTACTTCAGCCCGGTAGAAAAAATGCCGTTGGTGGAAGTGATTCCGCATGAAACGACGTCAGATGAAACCGTTTCAACAGTTGTTGCACTTGCTAAGAAGCAAGGTAAAACCCCGATCGTAGTGAAAGACAAAGCGGGCTTTTACGTGAACCGCATTCTTGCTCCATACATGAACGAAGCGGCGCATATTTTGTTGGCTAACGAACCGATCGAAAAGATTGATACGGCGTTGCTTGATTTTGGTTTCCCTGTTGGCCCGATTACCTTGTTGGATGAAGTTGGTGTCGACATTGGCGCGAAAATTATGCCGATCCTGGTTAATGAGTTAGGTGACCGATTCAAAGGGCCGGATGTGTTTGATATCTTGTTAAATGATGGACGTAAAGGACGCAAGAGTGGTAAGGGGTTTTACACTTACAAGGGCAAGAAGAAAGATGTCGACAAATCGGTTTACAAACTGCTTAAGCTCGACCCTGAATCTAAGCTAAGCGATAACGATATTGCGTTGCGCTGTGTGCTGCCAATGCTGAATGAAGCGGTACGTTGTTTGGATGATGGTATCATTCGCTCGCCACGTGACGGCGATATTGGCGCGATATTTGGTATTGGTTTCCCACCGTTCTTGGGTGGTCCGTTCCGTTACATGGACCAATTTGGCATTAAAGAGCTCGTAGAGAAAATGAATGAGTTTGCATCGAAATATGGCGATCGTTACGCGCCGTGTGATGGTTTGCTTACTCGAGCTGGTGAAGGGACAACGTTTTATTAAACGTTGCTTCGGTAGAGAAAAAGGCTTGCACAGGGCAAGCCTTTTTCATAAATAAGAAATGGTTACTTCTTCTTGTCTTTCTTATCTTTATTGTGGCCTTTACCAGGGTTGTCGTCCCCATGAACGCTGCTATTACCTTTTTTGTCTTTATCATTCCACTGTTTTGAAGAGCAATCATCTGATTTGATGGATACATTGTCTCCGCTAAGGCGCACACAGTCGTCACTTAGTTCGAAACCATCGCCTTTGACTGAGATTTCAGCGTGAGCAGATGCCAATGGCAGTATAAGAGCCACAAGTAAAAGTGCTTTTTTCATGATTACCTCATTAAGTTATTTTTAGTGCGGTAATTAGAGCATAAGCCGCAATGGCGCAATTTCAATTTTCTGCCAATTATGGTGCCGATTCAATCTATGAGACCGACAGCCTCATAGGTTTGTAGGTTCATTCTAGTAATCGACAATTTTATTTCTGCGCAACTAGATCACCCCAAGCCGCAATCTTTTGGCCGAAGTTGGAACTCTTCAATCGATCCTATTTCTTGTCCTAGATGGATGCGCGGAGCCTCCGAATGCGCTTGACCTTGAGAGTGCATGATCAAACGATTTGCAGTACGAGGTTTCAATTCGTTCACAACGAAGCGAATCATGTCTGCGCGCGTCAGCTTCTTCAACTCCGCCAGTACCTTGTCACGTTGGTTAAACTCAGTGTCCTTATTTCCTATCGCAACCCAAAGACGTTGAGCCCGTCCTCGAAGTGTGGTGTCCGGCGTTGCTATTTGGTTCCACAAGCCGCGCTTACTGCTGTGCCATTGGTAATCGTTTAACTCTAACAGCACCATATAAAAGGCATTTAAAAACTCATCGATTGAGGTAACCAGTTCGGCAGGTGCTGCATTAGGTGACTGCACATACAGTACAATACCAGGGTGACGATTTAGCGGCATATTGCCAGTGCCTACCATGTAACCTAATTGCTGCTTGGTACGGATTTCGTGGAAAAACGTTGCCGACATAAGGTGATTGGCCAATGAGTATAGCGCGATACTGCGAGGCTCAATATCCTCGCACTGGTGGTAAATAACGACCGCGGAATCTTGCTGGTTACAATGCACCTCACGTTGAAAACTGCCATTTTTACCTAGCATAATGAGAGGACGAAGTGCCTCTTCATAACGTTGCTCGTTAACTCTTAGAGCATCCTTTAAGGTCGTTGCCATGTCATGGGCTTGCTGGCGTTGCCAGTCTCCGTAAACAAACATTTCAACGTGAAGTTCTGCAAGAATGGATTCTACGAATACCGAGAGTTCATCGACTTCGATTTCTTCTAGCGCTTCGACTAAGGTTGCGAAAGGCGGGTTATTGGGTTGAAGTAACCCAGTAAGTGCGTTAAACAGCTGCGAAATAGGGCGATCTTGTGAAGCATTTCTCCAGTTTCGTAACAGTTGTTGTTTGATGGTTTCAAAGCGAGCAGGGCTGAAATCTCGAGAAGCAAAACGGTGCAGAATCATTTCTAGCAACTGAGGCAGCTTTTGACTGAACCCTGAGAGGGTTAAGGTCACGCCACCTTGGTGAGCGTACATGTTGTAACCCATCCCTGCGATTTCTGCTTGATAGGTTTCTTTTGCTAGCGAATCGAGGAACATCTCTACACATAAGCGCGTTTTGACGATGTTCTTTGGTGATGCAACGGCATGAGAGCTGTCGATAGCGACATAAACGACACCTTTAGGCACGCGAAATTCGTCATCTTGCAAATGCCACAGCCGAAACCCTTCGAGATCCTCAATCAACTCTGGCAGCGAATCACCATTTTCGAGTGGCATGGGGTCGAGGTCGTAGCAAATATAAGGGTTCTTTTTCGGTAAGACGAATTGCCAGCTTGGGTCGATTTGTTGATAGAAACGACGTTGGTCTTCACTAAAAGGTGTGACGGAGTACGGGGTAAAGTACCATTCGGCAGTACGGTTGTATTCCAGGCCTTTAGCAATCAAAGTGACGCGTACATTATCGATGGTTAAGTATCGCAGCAATGAGCGCTGTAACTCCTCATCGTAGCCCGCCATTTTGTAGTCACCATAAACCGTGTCTTCCGGTTGATAGTGCTGCATGTTGATCACCAGATGGCTGACGAGATCCATTGGGCGCGATGGCTCTTGGAAGCGAAAAGCCGATTCTAATACCGCTTGTTTTTCGAGATAGCGCCATTCATCTAACCCGTCTTGTTTGATCATCGAGAGGTATTGAAAAACTGCTTGAACGATATCATCAACATGATCTAAGCCGTTTGGCGTCAGGGTGCAGCTTACGGTAAAGTCTCGGTAGTTACTGCCACTCGCGCCGCCGCCCGCTGAGAGAGAAGTAATCCAGCCTTTTTCTTTGAGTTGAAGCATCAAACTGCCTTCTCCTTCATAACCCAACAGGTGAGCAAAGTAGGAGAGTGGCTTCACGCTATAATGCGCATCCATTCCCGGCATGGGGAATGTGAGAATCAGTTTACGGAACTCTTTGAGCGGCTCGACTTGAACCAAAATGCCCGTGCTTTCCTCAGTGCCGATCGGTACATCAATCGATTTTCCACGAAGATGGTGATTTGGGATGTCGGCAAACATGGCTTCTACCCAAGCTTGCTGTTCATCGAGCGGCTGTGGCCCAAATAGAGTCAGTGTCATCAAATCGGCGGAATACTGAGAGTGGTGAAACTCCACAATTTCGTCGCGGATGGATTTACCATCTCGGTCGCCAAGAGTATCTAAGTTTCCGACAGAGAATTTTGAAAACGGGTGCTCTGGATTGATGACTTCTTTGTTAACTTGATACAGGCGACGAGAATCATCATTGAGTTTGAGCTTGTATTCGGAGTCGACAGCCTGGCGTTCTTTGTCTAATGCTTCTTCGTTAAACAAAGGTGCGGTAAAAAATTGGCTAAATCGATCTAAGGCACTTTCAAAGGCATTTGGAGCAATATTGAAAAAGAAACAAGTGTGCTCTGTACCAGTCCAAGCGTTGTTTGTTCCACCGTGTTGGCTAATATAGCTTTGAAACTCGCCCACTTTAGGGTATTTTTCCGTACCCAAAAAAAGCATGTGTTCTAAATAGTGTGCCAGACCTTGGCGATCGTTTGGGTCGTCGAAGTGTCCAACGTTCACTGCCAGAGCAGCTGCCGACTGTTGAGCTGTATCGGAATGAATCAGCAGTACACGCAGTTCATTGCTCAAGGTAATGTAGCGGTATTGATTTGAATCGTTAGGACTTAGATGCACGATGCGTCTCCAGATTTCGCATTACAGTAATTTAGGCTCCCCTCGCGGGGGGCGCAAAGTTTGCGTTTCGACAAATACTGCTTGCCGTATTTTTGTTATTCGTAGACTTCTGCACAGGCCCATCGCGTTTGCGTATGGGGAAGAACTGTTTGAGTGAATGCTCTGAACTCATTGCACAGTTAAATAGTGTGATGAACTGAGTACATTCTTTTAATAGATTGTTAAGAAAGTCGCTATCTTTAACAAGCGAATTGGTATAATGAACAGATAATTATATCAGTATTTTTGTTTCGTCATTGTTAAAGTTAGCCCCGTCTATCTAATAAAGATAGCAGTCAACCTTTTGGTAGCGTTAGCTATCCCTAGGAAATAACATGAAAATATTCATCATGCGTCACGGTGAAGCCGAGCATTTTGCAGATTCAGACGCAGCACGACAATTGACCCCAAGAGGCAGAGTCGAATCAGAAGCGGTTGCGAGAGCCTGTAAAGAACAGGGTTTTGCGCAATTCGATAAAGTGTTGGTGAGTCCGTACATTAGAGCTCAACAAACTTGGCAAGAGATCAGTGCGTATTTCTCTGCAAAAAGCATTGAAACTTGTGAAGATATTACACCTTATGGCCAGTCCGAGCATGTCTTCGATTTCGCAAGTGCATTAATCGAAGTCGAACAATTGGACTCGCTTTTGTTCGTATCGCATTTGCCTTTGGTCGGTTATCTGACTTCAGAGTTTGTAAAAGACATGACACCACCGATGTTTCCTACATCAGGGCTAGTGTGCATTGAATATGATTTACAAACACAAAATGGTGAAGTGCTTTGGCATATTACGCCATAAGTGTCTAAACCAAAATAAGCGTTTGCAAATTAGAGACAGAATAAGAAAGGCAGGAGATCCCTGCCTTTTCGTTTAGTGTCTACAGCAAGCCTGTTACTTTTCAGGAATAGAAAGCAACACTAACAACGCACCATCACCACCAAATTCTAGTGGCGCTTGGTGAAAAGCCATAACGTCAGGATGCTGTGCTAACCAAAGTGGGGCTTTCTGTTTCAGGATGTGTTTCCCAATACCATGTTGCACACACGCACAATGAATCTCGTTTTTGATGCAATAGGCTATCATCGCACCAAGCTCGCGTTTTGCTTCTTGCTGTGTCATGCCGTGCATATCGAGGAACACGTCCGGTACATACACGCCACGACGTAGACGTTTGACTTCATAAGTGGAGACGTCGTCACGTGCATAACGAGTTGGACCTTCATCGTTTAATAGAGGGACAAACTCGTCTGAAAAGTAAAATTCAGAGTCACTCGCTTCACGGTTGGAGCGCTTGATTTCTTTTTGCTTAGTATTTTTTTTTGGTTGCTGGATTATGGTATCCTGTCGCAACTTTTTTACGCCCTGTACTGCTTCCTGAAACAAGGCGAAATCGTCATCGTTCTCGGTGTCTTTTTTGCTCATTAGGTAAACAATTTCATTAATAAACTTTATTGGCAGTATTGTAGCGCTTTTCGGAGGCAATTTTGGATAAGATTTTTGTAGAAGAAGCGGTATCGGAGCTGCATACCCTTCAAGATATGATTCGTTGGACGGTAAGCCGCTTTAATGCAGCGAACCTGTTTTACGGTCATGGTACTGATAATGCGTGGGATGAAGCTGTTCAGCTTATCCTGCCAACCTTATACTTGCCGATTGATGTGCCTCCGCACGTATTGAACTCTCGCCTAACGACAAGCGAGCGTCTACGTATTGTTGAGCGCGTAGTAAAACGCATCAACGAGCGTACGCCAACAGCATACCTAACAAACAAAGCATGGTTCTGCGGTCTTGAGTTCTTCGTTGATGAGCGTGTACTTGTGCCACGTTCTCCTATCGGCGAATTGATTCAAGCGGAATTCCAACCTTGGTTGGTGGAAGAGCCTACGCGCATCATGGACCTATGTACGGGTTCTGGTTGTATTGCGATTGCTTGTGCGCACGCTTTCCCTGAAGCAGAAGTGGATGCTATCGACATCTCTACAGATGCTCTACAAGTGGCTGAGCAAAACGTACAAGATCACGGCATGGAGCAGCAAGTGTTCCCAATTCGCTCTGATTTGTTCCGTGATCTTCCAAAAGAGAAATACAATCTAATCGTGTCCAACCCACCATATGTGGATGAAGAAGACATGAACAGCCTGCCAGATGAGTTTACGCATGAGCCTGAGCTTGGGCTAGCTGCGGGTACGGATGGTCTAAAACTAGTGCGTCGTATTCTTGCTAACGCGCCAGATTATCTAACAGATAACGGCATTCTTATTTGTGAAGTCGGAAACTCAATGATTCATATGATGGAACAGTACCCAGAGATTCCATTTACTTGGATTGAGTTCGAGAACGGCGGTCATGGCGTATTTATGCTAACGCGTGACCAGCTGGTTGAGTGTGCAGAAGAGTTTAAACTGTACAAAGACTAATAGAGTCTTGCACTAAACATCAAAACACCGAGCTTTATGCTCGGTGTTTTTTTTATGCATACCTCGCCGATATTAACTCTTTACATCAAAACGTAATAAAGCCACTATGAATCCACGAAGAATTGGAAAGCAGCTATGCTCTGTTTTGAGAGAGCGTGGCGATAAAAACTTGAGGAAGTAATGGCAGGAAACAGTATCGGACAACATTTCCGAGTGACGACATTCGGGGAAAGTCACGGTATCGCACTGGGATGTATCGTAGACGGATGTCCTCCGGGGTTGGAAATTACAGAAGCAGATCTACAAATCGATCTCGACCGCCGTCGTCCAGGCACATCACGTTACACCACACAACGTCGTGAACCGGATGAAGTTAAAATTCTTTCTGGCGTTTTTGAAGGCAAAACCACGGGCACATCGATCGGTTTGCTAATTGAAAACACCGATCAGCGCTCAAAAGACTACTCTGACATCAAAGATAAGTTCAGACCGGGTCATGCTGATTACACTTACCACCAAAAATATGGCATCCGCGACTATCGCGGTGGCGGCCGTTCTTCAGCTCGTGAAACCGCAATGCGTGTGGCGGCTGGTGCAATCGCGAAGAAATACTTAAAAGATGAGTTTGGTGTTGAGATTCGTGCTTACTTGTCACAAATGGGTGATGTATCTATCGACAAGGTAGATTGGAGCGAAATCGAGAACAATGCATTCTTCTGCCCTGATGCTGACAAAGTAGAAGCATTTGACCAACTTATCCGTGACCTGAAAAAAGAAGGCGACTCTATTGGCGCAAAAATCCAGGTTGTGGCAACTAACGTGCCTGTTGGTCTTGGGGAACCCGTATTTGACCGTTTGGATGCAGACATCGCGCACGCACTAATGAGCATCAACGCGGTGAAAGGCGTGGAAATCGGAGACGGTTTCGAGGTGGTAACCCAAAAAGGCAGTCAGCACCGTGATACGCTTGCTCCTGAAGGTTTTGGTAGTAATCATGCGGGTGGCATTCTTGGTGGTATCTCGACTGGTCAAGACATTGTCGCAAACATTGCGCTTAAGCCAACATCAAGTATCACTGTGCCGGGTGAGACCATCACAAAAGAAGGTGAACCAACTCAGTTGATCACCAAAGGTCGTCATGACCCATGTGTGGGTATTCGTGCTGTGCCTATCGCAGAAGCGATGCTGGCTATTGTGGTGATGGATCATTTACTACGCCACCGTGGTCAAAACCATGGCGTAACAACTGAAACACCGAAGATTTAAGAGCTTTGTGTCATTCCAGCGAGCTATAGCGAGACTAGGAATCTAATTTCAGCACGATGAAAAGAGAAAGAAACATCTCTGACAACAGAGTGCTCGGATAATAGATCCTGAATCATGCTCCTTCGTCGCTGTTCAGGATGACTGAATATAAAATTATGCCACTCACTGAATCGCGGGTGGCACAATTTTATCAGGCAACCTTTTTTGTTTAAGTAGTTTTTGCTTAATGAATCGAGCCTTCGGTTTCCAAATGGAAAGAAGGCAGACGCCACTTAAAGCGTACCGCAGCCATACGCAACATGTAACCAGTAACCAGTGTAATAATAGTGGCAGTGACATCGGGAACATTGAATTCTAATAGCGCTAAGTACATTCCTGATGCGATAAGAGCGACAGAAGCGTAAAGCTCTTCATGCAGTACCAATGGTGTTTGGCGACAGATTAAGTCGCGAAGTAGCCCACCGAATACACCAGTTACTAACGCTGAAACCATACAAATACCAGGGTGCAAGCCCATGCCCATCGCAATTTTTGTTCCGATGATACTAAACACGATTAAACCTAATGCATCGAGGCGAATGAACAGACCTTTCAGCTTAATCACCCATTTCGCTAAACCTGTTGTTAGCACACCTGCAACACACGTAATTGCAAGGAACTCTGGGTTTTTTACCCAACCAAGAGGGTAGTGGCCTAATAGAATGTCACGTACGGTGCCACCACCAATGGCCGTTGCGCTGGCCACCAACATAACACCAAACCAGTCCATCTTTCTTCTACCAGCACTTAACGCACCTGTCATGGCTTCAGCCGTGATACCAATGATATACAACACACTTAGCAACATAGGGAAACACTCAACGTAAAAAGTCACTACGTTCTACGAGAATCAGCGTAGGCGAAGTAACAACACTTACAAACGGTTCTATCTCTCTTAAAAAGTGATTAAAACCAGCAACATGCTTGTAATCAAACGGCTTAAAAATAGCGGTTTGAACGGCATCAAAATAAGGCGAGAGTGTAGTGGTAAATAAGTACGCTGACGAATGAGAAATTGTATGGAGAAAGCGATGTTCAGATAAATTCAACTAATAACCAAAAATGTGGGGTTGCCTTTACCTCATAGCTAAAAACAGCGACAATATGCAGCGCATGTCAAACTGAAGTACAAACTCGACGATGACCCACGAATACCAAGACTTAATCACCATTTTTAATGACACCTTTTTAGAACAATTTAATACGAAATTAGAGTTAGGTGGTGATGAGCCTATTTATCTTCCTGCTGATGATGAACACCCTCATCATCGGATTATTTTTGCTCGGGGTTTTTACGCCTCTGCTTTACACGAGATTTCGCATTGGTGTGTGGCTGGTCCAGAGCGTCGTTTGCTGGAAGATTTTGGCTATTGGTATGAACCCGATGGGCGAACAGCAGAAGTTCAAGCGGAGTTTGAGAAAGTTGAAGTGCGACCTCAAGCTTATGAATGGATTCTGGCACAAAGCGCTGGCTTCCCTTTTACGGTGAGTTGTGACAATCTACACGGCGATTTTGAACCAGATAGGCTCGGCTTTATGAAAAAAGTGCATAAAGAAGTGCTAGGTATTTTGGACGTTGGCTTGCCTTTGCGAGTGAAAATGCTTTCTGATGCCCTGCGCGCATTTTATCAAACTAAGCCACTGGAAGCGTCGGACTTTTTCGTTAAATAACCACTAATAACCTCAGAGATACACCATGATTATTGAATTTGAAGAAAAACTACTGGAACTGATTGATGCTCGAATTGAAACAGCATCTGACGATGAATTGTTTGCTGGTGGTTATTTACGTGGTCACATCTCTTTATCCGCGGCGTCTTGTGAAGAAGAAGGGATTAGCGATATTACTGAGCTGAAGTCACGCATTGAGAGCAGCTTAGAAAATGCGCGTACCGAGTTAAGCCCGGCCGATCGCGTGATTGTCAGTGATTTGTGGCAAGAGCTCCAGGCTCAGGCTTAATCCCTAAGCAGCGTTCTCCCTTTATTTAATCCTAGTAATTTACTACTTCGAAAAATTCGAACCTCTCCATAAAATTTTTGTGGTTGTAGCGAAACTGTTCAACTTTTATTCTGATCAGCATAAAACGTGAACAAAGGATTACAACCATGAAAATTGTCGCATTTGGTGCATCTACCAGCTCTACCTCAATCAACAAACTACTTGCTACATACGCAGCAAATCAAGTCGAAGGCGCTCAAGTGAATGTTCTAGACTTAAACGATTATCAAGCGCCAATGTTTAGCGAGGACAAAGAGAAAGAAATAGGTCAAGCTGAAGGGGCTGTCGCGTTTTTACGTGACTTGGCGGAGGCTGACGCTCTCGTTGTTTCCTTCGCAGAGCACAACGGTTCGTACCCAGCGGCCTATAAAAACTTGTTCGATTGGGCGACGCGCATTGAGCGTAATGTATTTCAAAACAAACCTGTCGTTTATTTAGCAACTTCCCCAGGTCCCGGTGGTGCACAAAGTGTTCTTGCGGCGGCGACAGGTTCTGCACAATTTTTTGGCGCGGATGTAAAGGCGTCGTTATCTGTGCCGAGCTTCTACGAAAATTTTGACGTGGAATCGGGTAAGGTTGTAAACCCAGAAGTGGCAGAGCAAGTGAAACAGGCAGTTGCACTGCTGAAGTAATCTCAGTACGAGCGACTTAATGAGTTAGCGATTCCCGACACGTATCTGTGTCGGGAATTAAAACGAGAGAATACTCTTACAGCTCGGTAATGGCTTTGCCTTTTCTTAGTTTACGAACCCACATTCGACTTGGGTGAAGTTCGCTCAATACATCAACCGGTAATGGCAGCGGGTCCCCACAGATCTGGGAGGCCAACACTTCAGCTAATAATGGTGCAGAGCTCAGTCCACGAGATCCTAAACCTAAGAAGCAGAATAGGTTAGGGTACTGATGAATGGTTTCTACCTCTTCTTCTTTTTGATTTTGTAAGTTGGCGTATTGCGTTTTGATCGTCTCAAAGTCACCCACATTTCCGACAAATGGTAAGTGATCTCGGCTAACACAACGAATACCTTGGCGAGATTGATTACCAGTGATATCTACCTCTTTTGCCCATGTTTGATTCGGTACACATTTCACTAGCTTTTCCGCATTATCTTTTTGGGCGTTTTCATCAAATTCGTAGTCAAGGTGACTGCGGTCGTAGCTTGCACCGATACACAAGTGTTGATTACTTGGGTTAACAGGTGTCATGTAACCGTCGTAACACAACACCGTTTTCAGCTGACTCAGCGTTTCGGTTGCTGGCGCATGACTGACTTGTCCTTTCACTTGTCCCATTGGTAGGGAAGCGGTTTGACTCAATGTCTGGAACTCATGGCCGTTCGCAATTACAACCGTTGAGTGCTCAAATGTTTGACCACTCGCCGTTAGTAGCCAGAGCTGACGCTTTTCATCCCAATCTAATGCCTCAACAAGATGTTCAAACTTCGTTGAGAGTAACGACGTCTTCTCCAATTGTTTAATTAACCCGCGAGTTAACTCGGCAGGGCACAGCCACCCTCCCATTGGGTAGTGCACAGACGCCATATCAATAGGTAACCCGATAGTGTTCGCAGTTTCCTCGGCGGACAGCTTTTGAATGAGCTCTGGAGTGAAGTTACCCGCAAGCATTTTCTCCAGTTTGTCTGTGGATTTGTCATCCCACATCAACTGAGTTACGCCACACCAGTCATGATCAAAATCGATCTCTTGTGCTGCTTGTTCAACAAACTGACGTGCGAACAAAAATGCAGGAGCAAACACTCGTGAAACACCCGTGTGCGGGCCATTAAGCAGTGGATAAACGGCTCCTTGTCGATTGCCTGAAGCTCCTTTGGCTGGTTGTTTGTCTTTACAGTAAAGGGTGACGTTTTGGCCACGACGAACTAACGTTTTCGCTAACGCCGCGCTAGCTATACCACCACCAATGATGGCAATCGAATCAAGATTGCTAGATGCTGAGCGATTGAACCAAGGGAGATGGTTCGATTGCTTTTCACGTTGCTCCATAGAGCCGGCGATCATTTCTCGCTTAGTGCCGAAACCTTTCACCTTTTTCATTGTAAAGCCAGCTTCGTTCAAACCACGACGTACAAAGCCTGCTGCGGTAAACGTGGCAACTGTACAATCTTGCTTGGCTAGCTTTGCCATGTTGTTGAACAGGCCTTGGTTCCACATTTCTGGGTTTTTGCTTGGCGCGAATCCATCTAAGAACCAAGCATCAATCAAACCTTGTTCGTTGTATGGAACTTGCGGCATGCAGTCTTTAATGTCACCAAACCAAAGGTCGAGTGTGATTGCGCCGTCTTCTAAAACAATGCGATGACACTCCGGCACAGCGGCAGGGTAGTGCTTTTGTAACTTTTCCGCGTATTCAGCTAGCTCAGGCCAAGCTTCATGCGCCTTCTTTAAATCGGCTTTGCTTAATGGGTATTTTTCAAAGCTAATAAAATGCAGCTCTTTCAATGTTGCGTCCGGATGCTGACGACGAAACTCACTAAACCACTGGCATACTGCTAAGAAGTTTAATCCCGTGCCAAATCCTGTTTCACCAATGACAAAACGTCTTTGGTCAAATTCCTGCCATCTTTCTGGGAGATGATTTTGTTTTAAGAAAACGTAGCGTGTCTCTTCAAGACCGTTTACGTTAGAGAAGTAAACATCATCAAATTGGTCTGAAACCGGAGTACCAGCTTCGTTCCAACCAAGTTCTGCGTTTTTTATTGAAGTCATAATGGTGCAAATTTGTGATTTGGCGCGGTAAGAATGGGGCGATTGTACGAATTTATGGGAAAGCTGACCACTTTTGTTGACTATCTTAGTTATCATCTAGCGGATTTTTGAATTATAGGAATGTCATAATGAAACGAGTCGTAATCACCGGTATGGGTATTGTTTCAAGTATCGGTAACAACGTCGAAGAAGTTCTAGCGTCTCTTAAAGCGGGCAAATCTGGCATCACTGCATCTGAGCAGTTCAAAGAACACGGTCTTCGTTCGCAAGTATGGGGTGACCTAAAAATCAACCCGGCGGAACACATCGACCGTAAGCAGATGCGCTTTATGGGTGATGCGGCTGCTTATGCATACCTATCAATGGAGCAGGCAATCGCAGACGCTGGTCTTACAGAAGAGCAGGTTTCAAACGATCGTACCGGTATCGTTGCAGGTTCTGGCGGTGCTTCTGCATACAATCAAACGGTAGCGACAGACACGATGCGCGCCAAAGGCGTAAAGCGAGTTGGTCCTTACATGGTTCCTCGTACTATGTCTTCTACTGTTTCTGCTTGTCTTGCTACGCCATTTAAGATTCGTGGCGTGAACTACTCAATGAGCTCTGCATGTGCAACATCTGCACACTGTATCGGCCATGCTATGGAGCTTATTCAACTAGGCAAACAAGATATTGTTTTTGCTGGTGGCGGCGAAGAGCTAGATTGGTCTCAAACTATGATGTTTGATGCGATGGGCGCACTGTCAACCAAATACAATGACACGCCAGACAAAGCATCTCGTACATACGATGCAGACCGTGACGGTTTTGTTATCTCGGGCGGCGGCGGCATGCTGGTTATTGAAGAACTAGAGCACGCACTGGCACGTGGTGCGAAAATCTACGGTGAAATCGTAGGTTACGGTGCGACATCAGATGGCTACGACATGGTAGCGCCATCAGGTGAAGGCGCAATTCGTTGTATGAAGATGGCGATGCAAGACGTTGATGGTGTGGATTACATCAACACGCACGGCACATCGACACCCGTTGGTGACGTGAAAGAGCTTGGTGCTATCCAACAATTGTTTGGTGAGAACAGCCCTGCAATCTCTGCAACAAAAGCAATGACTGGCCACGCACTCGGCGCAGCGGGCGTGCACGAAGCAATTTACTCAACACTTATGCTAGACAAAAACTTCATTGCTCCAAGCATCAATATTTCAAACTTGGACGAAGCAGCACAAGGTCTGGACATCGTGACAGAAGCACGTGATGCAGAGCTAACGACCGTAATGTCAAACAGCTTTGGCTTTGGCGGCACAAACGCAACTTTGGTTATTAAAAAGTACCAAGGTTAACTGAATTTGTTGGCGCCTTGCGAGAGTACTGTAAACGCCAACAATCCAGTTTCCAGAGCTTGATCAGTCACACTGATCGAACAGACGCAGACTCTATCCCATGGAGAGCGGGATAGGATCCTTTTGTTCTGGAACTTTGCCCGGCTATTTAGCCGGGCTTTTTCTTTTCTCTGTTTCTGCTTTTCTCTAGGCTTCCCGTCAATCGATTCTATAGGAGTTACCTCCTTGAGGTTTATTGGTGTTATATCTTGAGATTTTTCGGGAAAAGGGCACAATCGCTTTAGTTTCGCATCTTGCGAATAAACGAACTCTTACAAATGGATGTTAGAACGCTGGCGCTATGAAAATTATTGTTGATGAAAATATGCCGTATGCTGAAGAACTATTCAGCCAACTCGGTAACGTAATTCTAAAACCAGGTCGTACACTGACCGCTGATGATTTAGTGGATGTTGATGCCCTAATGATTCGCTCAGTCACCAAAGTGAATGCTGACCTGATCAGCAAAGCAAACAAGCTGAAGTTTGTTGGTACGGCCACGGCAGGCATGGATCATGTTGACCAAGCACTCTTAAAAGAGAAAGGCATTTTCTTCACTGCGGCGCCAGGGTGTAACAAAGTGGGTGTGGCGGAATACGCGTTCAGCGTGATGATGGTGCTCGCTCAGCAACAAGGTTTCTCGGTATTTGACAAGACGGTAGGTATTATTGGTGCAGGCCAAGTAGGTAGCTACCTAGAGAAATGTTTGAAAGGCATGGGTATTAAAGTTCTCATCAATGACCCATTCAAACAAGAGGCTGGTGATCCTCGTAGCTTTACTCCGTTGACAGAACTGATTGAAAGCTCAGACATCATTACACTACATACGCCAATCACCAAAGATGGCCCATACCCAACGCATCATTTGATTGATGAGAAGGTATTAAATGGTCTCCGCAGCGATCAAATTTTGATTAACGCGGCTCGAGGTCCCATCGTTGACAACGCTGCTTTGAAGCAACGTCTTTTGAAAAATGATGGCTTTACAGCGGCACTCGACGTATTTGAATTTGAACCAGAGGTTGATATGGAGCTTCTGCCTCTGCTAGCATTCGCAACCCCTCACGTTGCAGGCTATGGTCTGGAAGGGAAAGCTCGCGGTACAACGATGATTTTCAACAGCTACTGTGAGTTCTTAAATAACGAATTACGTGCGCATGCCAGCGATTTACTGCCAACCGCGCCTGTTCCTACTATGGTATTGGACAGAGCTTGGGACGAAGCAACACTGCATAACATCACGCAGTTAATCTATGATGTGCGTAGAGATGACGCTCTTTTCCGCCGTGAAATCAGTAAGCCAGGCGCTTTTGACCTGATGCGTAAAAACTACTGGGATCGCCGTGAATACAGCGCTGTCACGCTAGTGGGTAACAAAACATGTAACCTTGCTCCATTAGCAGAACTAGGTTTTCAGATTGAGGTAAGTCAATGAGCCAGCAATATAATGTTGCCATTTTAGGTGCGACCGGTGCGGTCGGTGAAACAATTTTGGATGTGCTTCAAGAGCGCAAATTCCCAGTAGGCGAAATCTTCCTACTCGCGAGTGAGCGCAGCGAAGGCAAGACTTACCGCTTCAATGGTAAAACGGTACGCGTTCAAAACGTAGAAGAGTTCGATTGGTCTCAAGCGCATATCGCACTGTTTTCTGCTGGTGGTGAGCTATCAGCCAAGTGGGCTCCAATTGCCGCTGATGAAGGCGTGATTGTTATCGACAATACATCACACTTCCGTTACGAGTACGACATTCCTCTTGTTGTGCCAGAAGTAAACCCAGAAGCGATTGCAGAGTTTCGTAACCGTAACATTATCGCGAACCCGAACTGTTCAACCATCCAAATGCTGGTGGCACTAAAACCAATTCACGATGCGGTGGGCATTGAGCGTATTAACGTATCAACTTACCAATCGGTGTCTGGTGCAGGCAAAGCGGGTATCGATGAGCTAGCAGGTCAAACGGCGAAGCTGCTAAACGGTCTGCCTGCAGACAAGAAGCAATTCTCTCAACAGATCGCGTTTAACTGCATTCCACAAATCGATCAGATGATGGAAAACGGCTACACCAAAGAAGAAATGAAAATGGTGTGGGAAACACAGAAGATCTTTAACGATCCATCAATCACAGTCAATCCAACGTGTGTACGTGTTCCTGTATTCTACGGTCACGCAGAAGCACTTCACATTGAGACTCGTTCACCTATCGATGCACAAGAAGTCGTTAACTTGCTTGAACAAACTGACGGTATCGAAGTGTTCCACGGTGAAGACTTCCCTACACAAGTTCGCGATGCGGGCGGTAAAGACCATGTAATGGTTGGCCGTATCCGTAACGATATCAGCCATCATAGCGGCGTAAACCTGTGGGTTGTTGCTGATAACGTGCGTAAAGGCGCGGCAACTAACGCGGTGCAAATCGCAGAAGTTCTGATCCGCGATTACTACTAAGTCGCTTACAGTTCATTTCAAAGCCTCGCACAGTGCGAGGCTTTTTTGTACGAACGAAACAAAATAGTGTGAGATTAGTACGAATATGGCGAGAGCCACACATTTTTTATTCTCAACGCTATAGTTTTGCATGCGATATCCGATATATTTAACCGATCACCATTTCAAATTGTATCTAGCACAAAACTGAGCCTTCTATGCGTCAAAATTATAAGCGTTTGTTAGCAGCCCTTGTGTTGATGAGCGCGACTCAGACATCATCAGTGGTTCAAGCCGAAGGAATTCGTCTTGTTGGACCGTCTGGTGAAGTGCAATCATCTCCGAGCTATGCTGAAGATATTGAGCGAGCATTACCTGCTCCTCCTGCGAATACTCAACCGTCACGTTTCTTTGGTCCGACTGGTGAAAATCAAACACTATGGTCGATCGCTTCAGAATTACGACCTTCACGCGGTGTTACCGTTCAACAAACGCTTCTTGCCATTTACCGAATTAACCCTCAAGCGTTTGAGAACCAAAACATTCATGAATTGATCCCAGGGAGTCGGCTACGAGTACCTTCTCTAGAGCAAGTGCAAAGCGCGACCACAGCGCAAGCTGTTGCGATTATGAAGGCGCATGAAGCTAAGTTAAAACAGCCGAAGCCGACAAATAGAGCGACGCCAGCACAACGAGTCACCGAGCAACCAAAGCCACAAATTAAAGTAGAACCCAAGCCTGCGGCTAAGCCAGAGACAGTGGCAGCAACGGAGCCAAAACCAACTCCGAAAACAATACCCGTCATCCCTGCGCCACCAGTAACTACCTCTCCGCAGGGTGAAAAGCAGGTCAGTGCGCTAAAGGACAAACTTCAAGGCTCACAAAGTGAATTAGACTCATTAGAAGAGAAGAACCATCGTCTTCGATTGATGCTGTCAGAAGTGCAAAGCGAAGTCGAAACTTTGAAAAGCGAGCTGAATGACGAAGAACGCATTCGCTCAGAAGTCGAGAAGCTGCTTGCTGAAGAACGCCAGCGCCTTGCTGAACAACAACGCATGCAACCAAGCACCATGGACAAAATTTTGTCGAATGGTTGGCTTGTTGGTCTTGCGGCATTAATTCCTGGTGCTTTGATTGCGTTGCTAGTTGTTATGCTTCTTGGTCGACGCTCTAAAGCGAAAGAGGAAGATGCGGCTGCACAGGAACAGCAAAACGTTGATCCTCTTGCGGCGCCAATCGGTTTAGCGGCGGCGGATGAGCTGGATGAAGAGCTCACGCTTGATGATGAATTGTTTGCAGATGAAGATATCAACGCACAGTCTTTAGAAAAAGAGAAGTCAGATTTAGAAGAAGACGTCTTTGCTAACCTCGACGATGAAGAACTTGATTTCAATCTGGAAGGGGACGATGACCCATTTGCAGATATTGGCGATGACGGCGACCTAGATGTTGGTCTGGATGAGTTTGAATCATCGAACAATGGTATCCAAGTCAACGGCGAAGAAAAAGCGCTTGGTTTAGAAGAAATGGAGCGAGCCTTAGATGAGGTTGCTCCAGAACTAGAAGTGCTCGATGACGATGAGTCTGGCTTCGATCTTTCGGATGATACGAATGAGAAATCAGACTTGCTTTCAGACGACGCATTTGCCGAGTTACTTGCAGCCGATGAGCCGTCAGAAGAGTTACCAAGTGACACTGTCGACCAGGATATGCTTGATGACTTGTTTGCTGAACTTGGCAACGATGACTTCGATTTAGATACTGATGAGCCTGAGTTAAAACAGCCCGTTTCGGATGATGACTTTAGTGTAGGAGAGGCATCTGACGACGATATCGATAAGCTATTGGCCCAGTATGAACAACCGGCTAGTGAATCGGAAGTTCGAGAAGCTGACGCCAATGAAGGTCCTGTTCTAGATGAAAACAGTACAGAGCTACTCGATGAACTCATTGATTTTGATGAAGATGACGCAGACGAGTTTGATCCACTAAACGAGCTAGAAGCAATCTCTGGTTTTGAAGGTGATGACTCGATCGAAGAGTTAGACGCAGATAGCACAGACTTACTGGATGAACTCATTGATGATGTTACCTCTGAACTTGATGAAGAGACTGAAGCTGATTTAGATCCGTTTGATGATCTGATTCGAGAGGACGAGAGCCCAGAGCAGAATAAATCGGAAGAGGAAGAGTTACTGAAATCACTTGGTTTTGGTGAATCAGACGCCGACGAAAAGCCATCTCCCGTAGTTGAGTCAGAACAAACTCATGAAGATCAGGACATTGAGTCTGGGTTGGACATCGACGCTTTATTAAGTGAAAACCAGCCAGACACGCAACAAGCTGTAGAAGATCAACCATTAACCGAGCCAGAAGCTACTTCAGAGCCATTTAGCAGCGATGAATTTCTTGGTGATTTAGAGGACCTCTCACCAGAGAATGATCCTTTAATGAGCGAGCTAGACGACCTATTTGAGTCAGACAGTGAAGAGCTTCTGCCAACAGAACAAGAAAAAGCGGATTTTTCTGCTGAACTTGACGCTCTATTTGATAGTGAAGACGATTTACCGCAGCAAGTTGAAAAAACACAAACGGAGATAGAGGAAGCTTCATCACTACAACAAGAGGCTACCGATACTGATTCAACACAAGAACCATCCGTGGAGTCCGATGCTGAGGTACAGCCTCACGTTGAGCGAGAGGAAGACATTCCAGCCTTCACGCCGACACCAAATACAATAGAAAATGAATTCGGTGTTCCACAAGAAGAAGATTGGCTACTGGATGAGCCTGAATTGGAGCCGGAAACTGAGTCGACCAACGATTCAGAAGATGAATTCAATTTTGATGAGCTAGATTTGCCAGAATTCAGTGAAGAAGATGCTCTAGCATCTATGGCTGGCGAACCTGCGTTAGAAACGTCCGAGTCCGTTGAACCAGAACAAATTGAAGCCGACTTGCCAGCTGAGTCCGAAGAAGAGTTCAATTTTGACGAGCTGGATCTTCCAGAATTCAGTGAAGAAGATGCCCTGGCGTCCATGGCTGGCGAACCTGCGTTAGAAACGTCCGAGTCCGTTAAACCAGAGCAAGTCGAAGCTGACTTACCAACCGAGTCCGAAAAAGAGTTCAATTTTGATGAGCTGGATCTTCCTGAGTTTAGTGAAGAAGACGCATTGGCGTCTATGACGGATGAGCCGGAGTTAGAAACGTCCGAGTCTGTTGAGCCAGAACAGGTTGAAGCAGACTTGCCAGCTGAATCAGAAGATGAATTCAATTTTGATGAGCTCGATTTGCCAGAGTTCAGTGAAGAAGATGCACTGGCGTCTATGGCTGGCGAACCTACGTTAGAAACGTCCGAGTCCGTTAAGCCAGAACAAGTTGAAGCCGACTTGTCAGCTGAGTCCGAAGAAGAGTTCAATTTTGACGAGCTGGATCTTCCTGAGTTTAGTGAAGACGACGCATTGGCGTCTATGGCTGGCGAACCTGCGTTAGAAACGCCAGAGTCCGTTAAACCAGAGCAAGCTGAAGCAGATTTGCCAACTGAGTCCGAAGAAGAGTTCAATTTTGATGAGCTCGATTTGCCAGACTTCAGTGAAGAAGATGCACTGGCGTCTATGGCTGGCGAACCTGCGTTAGAAACGTCCGAGTCCGTTGAACTAGAACAAGTTGAAGCCGACTTGTCAGCTGAGTCCGAAGAAGAGTTCAATTTTGATGAGCTCGATTTGCCAGAGTTCAGCGAAGAAGATGCCTTGGCGTCGATGGAAGAAGAGCCAGAATTACCGAGCTCTGAGACTGCAGATATAGAACCAATCTCCGGTGAGGATGAAGAGTTAAGTTTTGACGACCAAGATCTTCCAGAGTTCAATGAGGAAGATGTTCTCGCGTCAATGAACGAGGGTGCGCCAGAGAGCCCTAAGGTTGAAGCAGAGACATCGAGACCAGCTATTCAAGCCGATAACGATCATGATGCTTTGTTTGAAGTATTTGCGCAGCAAAACGGCTTTGATACTGACCCAGAAGTGCAGCCAACAGCGACAGAGGGTGAGCCGCTCAGTAATTTGGATGATGAATCATCAATGGCTAACCTTCTTACGGAAGACGCAAACTCAGAAGTATTTGAAGGTAAACTAGACAGTGACACCATCGCAAGTGCAGGTATGGATTTTGAAACCATGCTTGATGTTGGAGATGATTGGGATGGCTTTAAACCCGCTGCTGATAACGTAAGTTCTACTGAAGAAGTGCCTGAGGACCAGCGTGATGTTTGGAATTCGAGTGATGCACTAAGTCAGCCAGAGATCGCGCAAGAAAACTGGGCAGAGCAAAGCGACTTGGATGACTTCGACCCGAAGAAAAATCAATTTATGACGATTGATGAATTGATGGCTCAGGTCGACAGAGAAGGTGGTGAGTTCGAAGAAGAAGACCTTAAGCTCGATGTCGGATTGAACGAGTTTCCAGATGTTATCGGCGAGATCGGCGATATTGACGTAGATAACAATGCTGAAGCGGCTGGGAAACTGGATTTGGCTAAAATCTATCTCGAGATGAACGATTCTCAAGGGGCGATTAAACTACTAGAAGAGGCGATTGTTTACGGTGAGGATGATATTCGCCGCGAAGCAAAAAGCCTGATTGACGCCATTAATGGCCGATAAACCGAAACAAAAGGGTAGCGTTTGCTACCCTTTTTGTGTCCCGTTAGTAGGATGCTACCTTTATGTCATCCTTGGTGAAACTGGCAACTTGAGGTGACTTGAGTATATACTTCCCGCCCCATTTTAGAGTTCGAAGGTTAAGATGAGAATCGCATTAGGTATCGAGTACAACGGTACAAACTACTTTGGTTGGCAGCGCCAAAGAGAAGTGAAAAGTGTCCAAGAAGAGCTAGAGAAAGCATTGTCCGTCGTCGCTAATCACCCAGTTGAAGTTCAGTGTGCTGGTCGGACAGACGCAGGCGTGCATGGCACGGGACAAGTTGTGCACTTTGATACCAACGTTACTCGAAAAATGGTAGCTTGGACCATGGGCGCAAACGCGAACATGCCAAGCGATATAGCGGTTCGTTGGGCTAAGGAAGTTTCAGATGATTTCCATGCAAGATTCTCAGCGACAGCGCGCCGTTATCGTTACATTATTTTCAATCATGCTTTACGTCCAGGCATCTTAAACTCGGGGGTTAGTCACTATCATGGTGAGCTCGACGAGAAAAAAATGCATGAAGCAGGGCAGTCCCTACTTGGCGAAAATGATTTTACGTCGTTTCGCGCGGCGCATTGTCAGTCTCGCAGCCCATTTCGAAACTTGATGCATCTGAACGTTACGCGCCATGGGAACTATGTGGTTATTGATATTAAAGCTAATGCGTTCGTGCATCATATGGTTCGTAATATCACGGGTAGCTTGATAAAAGTTGGACGTGGCGAAGAGAGTCCTGAATGGATCAAGTGGTTATTAGAAGCCAAAGATCGCAAACTAGCGGGTGCGACAGCGAAAGCGGAAGGTCTGTACCTGGTAGATGTAGACTACCCAGAAGAGTTTGGGTTACCTGAAGTGCCGATCGGTCCACTGTTTTTACCAGATAATTTGAACTAATTTTACAAACTTATTTCAAAATATCGGTAGTGTTTACATTGAATGTGAACGGAAAACATACGCTATTTACGATATCAAAAATAGGTACAACCAGTTTTTTATCTACAGTAGCTGCAAGATATGGTTTAATCCGTCGGTATTATGTCGAATTTATATCTTTCGCAATGAAGCGGAAGAGTTGAGAGAAAAGGTCTTCCATGAGTTGGCTTGAAAAGATTTTAGAGAAAAGCAATCTAGTAAGTTCACGCAAAGCTTCTATCCCAGAAGGTGTGTGGACTAAATGTACCTCTTGTGAACAGGTTTTATACCATGCTGAACTAGAGCGTAACTTAGAAGTTTGTCCAAAGTGTAACCATCACATGCGTATGAAAGCGCGTCGTCGTTTGGAAACATTTTTAGATGAAGGTAATCGAGTTGAATTAGGTTCTGAACTTGAGCCACAGGATAAACTGAAATTTAAAGATTCTAAGCGATACAAAGAGCGTATCTCTGCTGCACAAAAAAATAGCGGTGAGAAAGATGCGCTAGTTGTGATGCAGGGTGAATTGCTTGGTCTGCCGCTTGTGGCGTGTGCGTTTGAATTCTCCTTTATGGGTGGTTCAATGGGTTCAGTCGTTGGTGCTCGCTTTGTGAAAGCAGTGGATGCAGCCATTGAAAATAACTGTGCGCTTGTTTGTTTCTCAGCAAGTGGTGGTGCTCGTATGCAAGAGGCTTTAATGTCTCTTATGCAAATGGCAAAAACCAGTGCTGCGCTTGAGCGTTTATCAGAAAAAGGTCTGCCGTTTATTTCTGTTCTAACTGACCCTACAATGGGTGGTGTATCAGCAAGTTTGGCTATGTTGGGTGATATCAACATCGGTGAACCTAAGGCCCTCATTGGCTTTGCTGGTCGTCGTGTAATCGAGCAAACTGTACGTGAAGATCTTCCTGAAGGTTTCCAGCGTAGTGAGTTCCTACTTGATCACGGTGCTATTGATATGATCGTTGACCGTCGTGAAATGCGTCAGCGTGTGGGTGGTCTTATCGCTAAGATGACTAACCACAAGTCTCCTTTGGTGGTTTCGGTTAACGAATCTCCAAATGAAGAGCCATATTCTGTACCAGAAGCGGACGAAAAAGGGTAAAGTATCAACTAACATAAAAACCAAAGAATTTAATGGTTAAAGTTAGATGACCCAAAACCCAACTCCTCAAGCCACATCTTCATTAGAGATGTGGCTTGATTATTTAGCAAATATTCATTCCTCAGCAATTGATCTAGGCTTAGACCGTGTCCAAGCGGTAGCAAACAAAGCCAATCTTACCAAACCAGCTCCAACCGTAATCACCGTTGCCGGAACCAATGGCAAAGGCTCAACGTGTGCGTTAATGGAAGCCATTTTACTTGATGCTGGCTATTCAGTCGGTGTTTACAGTTCTCCGCACCTGATTCGTTACAACGAGCGTGTACGCATTAATGGCGTCGATGTTGTAGATGCAAAGCACTGTGAAGCATTCGATTATGTAGAAAAGCAGCGTGGTGATATTAGCCTTAGCCTCTTTGAATTCGGTACACTTGCTGCGCTACGTATTTTCCAAGTAGAGAAAGTTGACGTTGTCTTACTTGAAGTAGGACTTGGCGGTCGTCTAGACGCCACTAACGTTGTTGACCATGATGTTTCTGTTATTACGAGCTTAGCGATCGATCATGTGGATTGGCTTGGTGATGACATCAATGTTATTGGCTTTGAAAAAGCGGGCATTTACCGTTCAGGGAAGCCAGCAATTTGTGGTCAACCAACGCCACCAGCGACCGTGGCGGCTCATGCTGACGATATTGGTTCTGAGTTCTTCCAAGTAGGTATTCAGTACGATTACCAACTAACTGATAATGGTTGGAAATGGAGCAGTGGGGCATTTGAGTTAGAGGATTTACCAATCCCATCGCTACCATTACAAAATGCAGCCACTGCACTGATGGCACTAGGGGCTTCGGAATTGCAAATCACTGACATAAATATTGTCAATGGCTTGAATAATGCTCGTTTGGCGGGGCGTATGCAGGTACTGCATCACGAACCTGAAATAGTCCTTGATGTCGCTCATAACCCGCACTCTGCTGAGTATTTGGTAGAGAGAGTGAAGCAACAATATCTGGGTAAGAATATCCATATTGTGGTTGCAATGCTGCATGACAAGGACATTAAAGCAACCATTGAAGCTCTAACTCCAGTTGCAACACAATGGTATCCAGCGTCGCTTACTGGACCGAGAGCGGCGACCGCTGATGAATTGTGCCAATACTTACCTGATGGGCAAGTTCATTTTGAAAACCCTGTTGACGCCTTCGAGAGTGCGAGAAGCCACGCAAAGACAGGAGACGTTATTCTGGTGGTTGGCTCATTCCATACCGTCGGAGAGGTATTGGAACATTGGCAATCAAATAATAAATAAGTAAAGGTATTTTGATGGCAAGTAAATTCCAAAGTCGTTTAGTCGGCACCATCATTCTAGTCGCAGTCGGAGTCATTGTTCTTCCCGATGTGCTAGATGGTAAGAAACTGCACTACAAAGAAGAATTTGCCAGTATTCCTATCAAACCAGAACTTGATAGTGATGTGGAAAACTTCGAAATATTAGAGCCAGTGGAAGACGACATTACGTTACCGGATTCTCCGGTTGAAGCTGTAGTGCAAGAACGTGAGGATGCTCAAGTAGCCGTTTCTGAGCCCGAGCCAGCGCCAACATCTAAACCTGAGGTCATCAAACAACCAGAGCAAGTTGAGGTCGTCACTCGTCCTGTTCAAGAGAAAAATCAATATGAAGATTCAGCTTGGATCATTCAGTTGATGGCACTTAAGAATCACGAAAATGCTGTCGCGCTTGTCGCGGATTTGCAAAAGCGTGGTTATCAAGCTCACACAAAGAAAGAAAACGAGTTTACGAGAGTGATTGTTGGCCCTGATGTGTCAAAAAGTAAACTTGAACGACAAGTTCAAGAATTACAAAAAATTACAGGTTCAAAAGGTCAATTGCTTAAATTTAAGCCATTAAATCCATAAGAAAACGTTTGCGTCAGCATTTTTTCTGTTAAAATGCGCGCCAACTTAAGATGAAGAAAAGATGAATTGGATAGATTTTATCATTTTAGGTGTGATCGGATTTTCAGCTCTGATCAGTTTAGTTCGCGGTTTTGCTAAAGAAGCTTTGTCTTTGGTGATTTGGTTCGGAGCGTTTTTTATCTCCAGTAATTACTATGCCAAATTGGCGGTGTACTTCACCAACATCGAAGATGATATGTTTCGTAACGGAGCGGCGATTGCGGCGTTATTTGTCGCAACCTTGGTAGTTGGTGCAGTGGTGAATTACGTCATTGGTCAACTGGTACAAAAAACAGGGCTATCAGGTACGGACCGAATTCTCGGGATTGTATTTGGTGGTCTACGCGGAGTCTTAATTGTTTCTGCGGTGCTGTTTTTTATGGATGCGTTTACTGCATTCCCAAGCTCGGATTGGTGGAAAGATTCACAGTTGATCCCTGAGTTCAGCCGTATCATCGCCCCATTCTTCGAGCATTTACAAGCAACATCAAGTTTTCTGTCTGGCACTATCTAGTAGTGCCAGCTACTGTCGCAAATCGAGGATTAGGACATGTGTGGTATTGTTGGAATCGTGGGCACAACGCCTGTAAACCAGTCTATTTATGACGCGTTAACGGTGTTACAGCATCGTGGCCAAGATGCCGCTGGTATTTGTACCATAGAAAGCAATCGTTTTCGTCTACGTAAGGCGAACGGTTTAGTCAAGGATGTATTTGAAGCAAGACACATGCAACGCCTGCAAGGCGAGGTCGGAATTGGTCATGTTCGTTACCCTACAGCAGGCAGTTCAAGCGCTTCAGAAGCTCAACCTTTCTACGTAAACTCTCCTTTCGGTATTACACTTGCCCACAACGGTAATTTGACTAACGCTAACGAAGTTCGTCAGAAGCTGTTTGAAAAAGATCGCCGTCATATCAATACCACTTCAGACTCTGAAGTATTACTAAATGTACTGGCGCACGAAATTGACTCAGTAAAAGGAAATGTCACGACCGAAGACGTATTCCGCGCAGTCACCAATGTTCATCGCACAATTCGCGGTGCTTATGCTGTGACCGCCATGATCATTGGTCATGGTATGATTGCATTTCGTGACCCACACGGTATTCGCCCGCTCTGTTTAGGTAAGCGTGAAGTTAACGGCAGAGCAGAGTACATGGTTGCGTCTGAATCGGTGGCATTGGATGCGGTCGGTTTTGATTTCGTCCGTGATGTTGCACCTGGTGAAGCGATTTACGCAACGTTTGACGGTGAGCTTTACACGAAGCAGTGTGCAGATAATCCTAAGCTGAACCCTTGTATTTTCGAGTTCGTGTACTTTGCTCGTCCAGATTCGTTCATCGATAAAATTTCGGTATACAGTGCTCGCGTTGAAATGGGTAAAAAGCTGGGCGAACGTATTCGTGAAGATTACGCAAACCTTGATATCGATGTTGTCATTCCTATCCCTGAAACGTCTTGCGACATTGCACTGCAAATCGCTCAAGCGATCGATATCCCTTATCGCCAGGGTTTCGTGAAAAACCGTTATGTTGGACGTACGTTTATCATGCCTGGCCAGCAACAACGTAAGAAATCAGTACGTCGCAAGTTGAATGCTATTCGTTCGGAATTCAAAGGTAAGAATGTGTTGCTGGTGGATGACTCTATTGTTCGAGGTACAACGTCAGAGCAGATTATTGAGATGGCTCGTGATTCTGGTGCCAAGAAAGTGTACATGGTCTCAGCGGCTCCTGAAGTTCGTTTCCCGAACGTATACGGCATTGATATGCCAAGTGCTACAGAGCTTATTGCCCATGGCCGTGACAACGATACAATTTGTAAGCAGATTGGTGCCGATGCGCTTATTTATCAACGTCTAGAAGATTTGGTAGAAGCTGTAGGTCTTGGAAATCAAGACATTACTCAGTTCGATACTTCCGTGTTTAACGGTGAATACGTAACGGGTGATATCGACCAACAATACCTAGATTTTTTAGATGGTCTTCGTAACGATGATGCGAAAACACAACTTGAAATCCAACAGGACTTAGCAAACCTAGAGCTTCATAACGAAGGCGCATAGGATGCGCTTTCTTAAGTCGTAAAAAAACCAGAGCTTCGGCTCTGGTTTTTGTTTTCGCTATCTAATTAGTGAATGTTATAAGCGATCACAAAGTCAATAAAGAGGCGAACTTTCTCTGGCAGGTGATCTTTGTGGTTGTAAAGCATATAAATGTCGCGCGGGTTTGCACTCCAATCTGGCAGTACGCGTACCAAATCGCCGCTCTCGATGTACTCTTTGATCATGACATCTGGCATTAGTGTGATGCCTAAACCTTCGGAACAAGCGCTGCGCACCACATTGAGCGCGTTTGCTTGAAAACGACCACGATCAACATTCACCACAGACTCGCCTTTGCTATTAATCAAGGTCCACTTAATAAGTGGGTACCCTTTTAGCAATGAATGGTTAGAGAGCTCTTCTGCATGATGTGGCGCAGGATTCGAGGTTAGATAGTCAGGGCTTGCAACGAGAATATCCTTCACTTCGCCAATCTTACGCGCGATGAGGCTAGAGTCGCGTTGCGGTCCCACTCGAAAAATTACATCCCATTCAGTAGGGTCAAGCTTGTCCGCATTATTCTCTGTCGTTAGCTCAATGTTGATGTCCGGGTACTGCTTCATAAAGCTGTTGAACATCGGCATCATCATTCGTTTAGTTAAGTTGTAAGGCGCGGATATCTTAATCTTGCCGGATGCTCCTCGGCAGTCGTCAGTGATTTCCTCTGCTGCGGTTGTTAGCCTTTGTAGTAAAGGAGAGCACTCATGGTAAAAACGTTCCCCTGCTTCAGTGAGCGAGAGTTTGCGAGCATGACGGTTCAATAGTCGAAGATTGACAGAGTCTTCTAGCGCTTGAATGCGTCGGGTGATGGTCGCAACCGGGATCATGGTTTTTCGCGAAGTTGCGGTGTAGCTCCCATTTTCGACAACCAGTCGAAACAGGTTTAAGTCATCTAATTTCATATTTCCAGACACATTAAATTACCGATTACGGTTAATTTATAATTAACTTTGTGATCAAAGCTTGCTTTAAGTCAACATGTTGCATCATTTGAACACAGCAACCCTGTTTGAGTAAATACTGTTATACGCCGTAATATTTGTATTAATGCAGTTTCCGAGCTAAGTTTTATAACAAGGCGAAGCGGCCTCAGGTCTTGCTGTGACACGTTTTGCTGGAAGTAAACACAACAAAAATAATGACTTAATAATAAATCTGTTTTTTTGACTGAGCTTTGTGAGGGATAAAGGTATGTTTAAGACTCACAGTCAAACGGCAATGGTCTCGGCACAGGAAGTGATTAATCAAAAACTAATAATGTTGGTGGACGATGATCCAATATTTCGTAAAGTAACCAATGCCTATTTAGAAAGTCAGGGTTTTAAAGTAGTAGAAGCAGAAAACGGCCTAGAAGCGCTTCAACAACTCAGGGAATGCCAACCCGATCTTATCTTATGTGATTTATCGATGCCGGTCTTAGATGGTATCGAGTTCGTCGAAGAAGTTAGTCTCGAATATCCATATATGCCGCTTATCGTGGTATCAGGCACGGATGAAATGTCCGATGTCGCGAAAGCGTTGCGATTTGGTATTAAAGATTTTCTTCCTAAACCGATAGGTAATTATGAGCACCTATCTCAGGCGATAGAGAATACGCTAGAAGATACCGATAGCCACTTCTCAGAACAACGTGACTTTTCAAGTCAGTGGTTCAGGGTTGATGATGGTGGTGAGATCCCGGATGAACAAGAGCTGTATTGGCATCTGGAATATTTACAACAGAATCCGAGTGCGGCAAGAGATTTACTGCAAGCGCTATTGCCAGAGAAGGATGCTGCTCAGGGAGATTGGCGCTGCTCGTACCGTTTATTGCAATCGACGGATGTGATGCCCTTGGTTTTCGATTATCGTTGGTTAATGAATGGTCAATTTGCGTTTTATCTCGTTGATTCTGCTTCCCAAGCTAATGATGGAGTTGCGACGACATTGCTCGTTAGGGCATTGTTTGACGATTATCTCCGTAACTTGAAAAGTTTCAGTGCTGATCTCAAGGACATGGTAGGGATCATTGAAAAAGGAATTGAGTGTTCGGAGTGTGCGGGTGCAGTCAATGCTGTGTTTGGTGTCGCCGACCTCGCTTCATCCTCGGTCTCTATATTGCCTGCGGGTTTAGATAGCCATTGGTCTGACGGAAATACGAATCAACACATCGCAGCAGGTAACCGTTTAGGGGGAGGAAGTATGAAAAACTTCATCACCCGCGATTTACCGCTTAGTGTTGCAGGACAGTTGTCTATCGGGTGTTTAGGTTCTTCAAGTTTTAGTTTAAGTATTACCCGGAAATCCCGACTAGTATAATTATGACTTGCAAACCAATAAGCAGCGTCCTTACGCTGCTTATTATCTTTTTAGAACCACCAAAACAACATACGTTTAGTTTAATAACCTTACTTTTTGCTGGTGTTTAGATTTGGCTGTTTAATGTATAGTCAGCGCTTAAAACAATAATGCCCCATTTGTGCAACGATAATTTAACGCTGTGCCTTGGGAGAAGCAAAGTCAACTAGTGAGAAGACACATCATGGCAGACAAAGATTTTAAAGAGCCTTATAATATTTTTTACTTTTTAGGTTTTATTGCAGTTCTTTTGATCCCAACACTTCCTGCAACGCTAACCTGGCTTCGTGTAATGAATGGTTACGCAGGCTTTTAATCTAGCTATTTTGTACCGGAGTTCACCATTCGTATTAAGCGTTACTTTTTCAATACTGTTGGTGGACTCTGTATTGTGCTCGGCATAGCCGGCATAGCCCTTCCACTTTTACCCACCACACCTTTTATTTTGCTTGCTAGCGCATGTTTTATGCGTGGTAGCCCCGCATTTCATCAATGGTTACATAACCACAAAACGTTTGGACCCATTCTCGACAATTGGCATAAGCATCGGGCTGTTACTTCAAAAGTAAAAAAGCGTGGTGCGATTTTTATTGCGCTTAGTTTCATGGTTTCAATCGTTGTTGTCCCCCTCGTTTGGGTAAAAATTGGTCTTTTAGTGATGCTAATCGTTTTACTCAGCTGGTTTATGCGTCTGCCTGTGATTGAGTTGGTTGCTGACCGAGAAGAAAATCACTAAGATTGTAGAGAATAGTGTGCCCGCTCTTCGAGTGGGCGTTTGTATTTTCAGCGCCTGTGACTTTTACGAAAATAAGCACATAGTGGTGAAAACCTATTGTTCGTTGCCCTCGTGATACTGCGATTAGAGAGGGCGATGAGCCAATCTAAGTAAATCGGTATTATGACTACAGAAACAATCTCACTGATCAAATCTAGCATCAAAAGCATCCAAGACTACCCAAAGCCAGGCATTCTATTTCGTGATGTGACGAGCCTTCTTGAAGACGCGAAAGCATACCAAGCGACGATCAACTTACTTGTTGAACGTTACAAAGATATGGGCTTTACCAAGGTTGTGGGTACGGAAGCTCGTGGCTTTCTATTTGGCGCGCCTTTAGCGCTTGAGCTAGGTGTTGGTTTTGTACCAGTGCGTAAACCAGGCAAGCTACCACGCCCTACTGTTGCTCAATCTTATGAGCTTGAATACGGCGTTGATACACTAGAAATCCATACAGATGCCATCGTTGAAGGCGACAAAGTACTGGTTGTCGACGATTTATTGGCAACGGGCGGTACTATTGAAGCGACGACTAAGCTGATTCGCCAACTGGGTGGTGAAGTTGAGCACGCTGCGTTCGTTATCAACCTACCAGAAATCGGTGGTGATAAACGTTTAGAAGCACTAGGTCTAAACGTGTACAGCATCTGCGATTTTGAAGGACATTAATACATTCAATGAGTTATTTAGCTTTAGCGCGAAAATGGCGTCCTAATCAGTTTGACCAAGTTGTCGGACAAAAACATGTCCTGACGGCGTTGGAAAACGCACTGGCGCAAAACCGTTTACACCATGCTTATCTGTTCAGCGGGACTCGTGGTGTGGGTAAAACGAGTATCGGTAGGCTGTTTGCCAAAGGCTTGAACTGCGAAACCGGCATTACCGCGACACCTTGTGGTAAGTGTGATACTTGTCGTGAAATTGATGAAGGTCGCTTTGTCGATCTTCTTGAAATCGACGCAGCATCACGTACTAAAGTTGAAGACACTCGTGAACTGTTAGACAACGTTCAATACAAACCTGCTCGTGGACGTTTTAAAGTGTACCTCATCGATGAGGTGCACATGCTATCGCGTCACTCTTTCAACGCGTTGTTGAAAACCCTGGAAGAGCCGCCAGAGTATGTGAAGTTCTTACTCGCAACAACTGATCCACAAAAGCTGCCTGTCACTATATTGTCGCGTTGTCTTCAGTTTCATCTGAAACCAATCAGCGTTGATGATATTCACCAGCAACTTGATTACATCCTAGGTCAAGAGCAAGTTTCAGCAGAGCCAAAAGCGTTGGGTATGATCTCACATGCTGCAGATGGCAGTATGCGTGATGCTCTCAGCTTGACTGATCAAGCAATTGCATTAGGTAACGGTGCGGTGCAAACCGATATTGTCAGCCACATGTTGGGGACGATTGATACCGACCAAGCGATTCACTTACTAGAGTCAATCAGCAGCAAGCAACCTCAACAAGCCATGGATAAAATCCAGCAATTAGCAGCAAATGGTGTTGAGTGGGATGGTTTGTTGCAGCAAGTCGCAACACAGCTTCATCGAATTGCGATGTATCAAGCGCTGCCAGCGTCGCTAGACCGAGCGCAGCCAGATGCAGAAAAAATCGAGTTGTTGAGTAAAGCACTAAGTCCGCAAGACGTTCAGCTTTACTACCAAATTGCATTGAAAGGTCGTGAAGATTTGACTCTCTCGCCAAATGGGCGAGTCGGTCTGGAAATGATTGTGCTGCGTATGATGGCGTTCCGCCCATCAAGTAACAGTGGGGCAAATGTTGTTTCCAGTAACTGCGAATCAGCTTCAGCCCCAGTTCAAAGTGCCAGTCAATCAAAGGCTGCGCCAGCTCAGACCGCCGCTGCCCCTCGAGCTCAACAGCCGAGTCCAGCACAAAGCACACCACAAGTGGCGCCTCAACCTTCATCCAGTTCGCAACCTGAGTATCAAGCGAGTGGATATGAGACGGTTCCACCACAGTATGATATGGCGCCGCCGATGAGTGAAAACCCAGCGCCGCAGCATGAAACGCCACCTCAACAAATGCAAGAGAGCGTTTCAACACCAGCGCGCGGTGGTCTAAGCGGTTTACGTCACCAATTACGTTCTCAGCGTCAAGGCCTACAACAGAATACTCCTCAAAATGGTGGCTCAAAAAAGCCTAAAGCGGCATCTGCACAACCAGAATCGGTGATCGACCGAGTAGCGCAATTGCATGGCAATTCCGCGCAGGTGTCGCCAAACTTAGCTCCGAAGTCGACGGAGCCACAAGTTGAGGAAGCGTATCGCTGGCGTCCAAGCAAGCCTGTTGAGACAAAAGTAAATACAAAACTGACACCTACGCAGCTCAAGCAGGCACTTGAGCATGAGAAAACGCCTGAAATGGCACAAAAGCTCATCGATGAGTCATTAGAACATAATGAATGGGCGAAGCTAATCAGCTTAATGGAGATCCCTAAGCTGGTAGAGCAACTTGCGCTAAACTCTCATTATAGTAAGGAAGGAACAACCGTTTCGTTACTATTGAGAAGCAGCCAAGCTCATTTGAATACTGATAGAGCTCAAGCCGAATTGCTTAAAGCACTTAATACCGTGTTGGGTGAAGAGTGCCACATGAGCATCGAAATAGGGGAGAGTGGAGAAACACCACTTGAACTGAGAGATAGGCTCTACCAAGAGAAATTACAGCAAGCGCTGAACAGTTTAGAAAACGATCCAAATGTTCAATTTATTGAACGTCGTTTTGCTGCAGAGCTTGATAAAGATAGTGTGCGCCCTATCTAATAATCGAATGGAATGGGGTTGAAAACCCAAAGGTATAACCCCATTAATTGATGCAACACCTCATTAAACCAGAGAGATAAACATGTTTGGTAAAGGCGGTATGGGCAACCTAATGAAGCAAGCCCAGCAAATGCAAGATCGCATGCAAAAGCTTCAAGAAGAAATCGCGAATATGGAAGTAACTGGCGAGTCTGGTGCTGGCCTAGTTAAAGTTACTATCACTGGTAGTCACAGCGTACGTCGTGTTGACATCGATGAAAGTTTGATGGAAGACGACAAAGAAATGCTTGAAGATCTGATCGCTGCGGCGTTCAACGATGCAGCCCGTCGTGTTGAAGAAACTCAAAAAGAGAAAATGGCTTCTGTAACTGGCGGTATGCAACTACCACCAGGCATGAAAATGCCATTCTAATCTGCTGATATTTAATTAAGCGGACTTTTAATGCGTACCAGTCATATGCTGGAGCAATTGATGGAGGCCTTACGTTGTCTACCTGGGGTTGGCCCCAAGTCAGCGCAGCGTATGGCCTTTCATTTGTTACAGCGCGATAGAAAAGGCGGTTTGCAGCTTGCAGATGCGCTGAGTCAGGCAATGACAGAAATAGGTCATTGTACTGAGTGTCGAACCTTCACCGAAGAAGAAGTCTGTCACATTTGTACCAACCCAAAACGCCAAGAAAATGGTCAAATTTGTGTGGTAGAAAGCCCGGCAGACATCGCAGCCGTTGAAGCAACAGGCCAATATTCTGGTCGGTATTTTGTTCTTATGGGGCATTTGTCGCCATTAGATGGTATTGGTCCAAGTGATATTGGATTGGATGTCCTTGATTACCGCTTACGTCGCGGTGATATTACCGAAGTGATTTTGGCGACAAACCCAACAGTTGAAGGTGAAGCCACTGCCCACTACATCGCAGAGCTATGTAAAGAGCACCAAGTTGATGCCAGCCGCATCGCGCATGGTGTGCCTGTCGGTGGGGAGCTAGAGCTTGTTGATGGCACGACGTTGTCACATTCGCTATTAGGTCGACACAGAATTTAATAAAAAGCCGCTGAATTCAGCGGCTTTTTTGATTTTGGGAGTTAGGAACGATTAATCGTTCGATTCTTTACCAAGAAGATTTTTGTAGATAACCGCACCAAGCACGCCACCCACAATAGGCGCAACCCAGAACAGCCATAGCTGAGAAACCGCCCATTCACCCACATATACTGCGACTGCCGTGCTACGAGCAGGGTTTACTGACGTATTGGTGACAGGAATGCTGATCAGGTGAATGAGAGTCAAACACAGGCCAATTGCGATAGGTGCAAAGCCTTGTGGCGCACGTTTGTCTGTTGCACCCATAATGACAATCAGGAACATCATCGTCATGACAACTTCAGTCACAAGTGCAGCGATCATCGAGTATTGGCCTGGAGAGTGTTCACCATAACCATTGGCGGCAAAGCCAGAACCCACAACATCGAATCCTGCTTGTCCAGATGCAATAACGTAAAGCACGCCACCTGCGATAAGCCCGCCGATCACCTGTGAGATGATGTAGGGAGCAACGTCTTTTGTTTCAAAACGACCGCCTGCCCAAAGGCCTACTGTCACTGCAGGGTTCAAGTGACAACCTGAAATATGACCGATAGCAAATGCCATCGTCAGAACGGTTAAACCGAATGCCAAAGAAACGCCCAACAGACCAATACCCACTTCAGGGAAACCCGCAGCCAACACCGCGCTACCACAGCCGCCTAACACTAGCCAGAACGTGCCAAAAGCCTCAGCCAAATACTTATTCATGTTCTTTCCTGATCTTTAATTAAATGACCCGCTGAACATAGTCGAGAATTGTCAATAAATTGTGAGGGAGATCGCGCAAAAACCGCAAATGGAACGCTATGTGGCAAGAGTTCTCAAGGGTGAGATAAAAGGCTGAGGGGGGGATTGCTAAATCTTGAGTTTGCTTTGATTACTGCCTCGGAGAGAAACAACCGAGGTACTAACTTTAAACGTGTGGTCTAGAGTCGCATTACGTCAATTGTTCTAATTCAGTGATGTTGTCGAGTGCTTCTTGATTGGTCTTGCCGCATACAATCGGACACGGTTTAAAATCGTGACAGACTTTAGGGCGTTCAGGCTTACCAAATAGCTTGCACAAATTGTCGTCGTTGAGTTGCACACAACGAACACCTGCAGGTTTGCCCTTGGGCATTCCAGGTATTGGTGAAGAGATACTTGGCGCAATACAGCACGCTCCACATCCTAATCGACAATCCATAATGTAAACCTCTTAAAAAATTAAGGGGGCAATTATGGTCATTTTGACGTGGATTGGAAGAGTGAAGAAAGAAAAAAACAAAAGGGCGCGCTTAACATTACGCTCCCTTTTTGGTTTTTTGCTTTTAAATCATCGTGATTATTTTAAGAAACGGTTATAAACAAACAACAGAATAAATGCGCCTAGTGTTGCGGTAATGATACTACCAATGTTGACGCCAGTTGCTCCGCCGAAACCGAGAATGCCGCCAAGGAAGCCACCTACAAATGCCCCTGCAATACCAAGTAACATTGTTGCAATCCAACCGCCCCCATCTTTTCCTGGCATGAGCCATTTAGCAAGTGCGCCGGCGATTAAGCCCAAAATAATCCAAGAAATAATACCCATGAAAACTCCTTAATGCCTTCTTGATCAATTGAGTAATGGAAACTTGTTTAAGGATAGAACAGTAAAACGAAAGTAGTTGAATATCTCCACCGTTATGTGGAAAGGATGCAAGATCTTCTCAAAACTTGAACTTTTGCGTTGAGAAGAGTATAAATCGCCCCCTAAATTCCCTTGGTGAGACCTGAAGTATGAGCACTCCATTTTGGCAAAGTAAATCGTTAGAGCAGATGACAGAAGAGGAATGGGAATCTCTCTGTGATGGTTGTGGCAAATGTTGTTTGCATAAGCTGATGGATGAAGATACCGATGAAATCTACTATACCAATGTGGCTTGTAGCTGGCTGAACAGTAAAACGTGTTCATGTAAGGATTACCCAAACCGTTTCACTTCGGGTGAAGAGTGCACCAAGCTGACCCGAGAAGACATCGACGATTTTACTTGGCTGCCACACACGTGCGCTTACCGTCTGTTGGCTGAAAAGCAGCCTTTACCAGAATGGCATCCGTTGATTACAGGCTCTAAGTCCGCAATGCATGCGGCAGGGGAAAGTGTCCGTAACAAAGTTGTTTACGAGATTGATGTGGTGGATTGGGAAGACCATATTTTAAATCATCCCAACCGTCCTTAGTCGAATACAAACAAGCCTTTCATTGATTAAATGAAAGGCTTGTTTGCTATTGGGGCTCCCAACTTTGACGTCTCGCTAACGAAATGCTGCTCAGTTTATTATTTAGTGTTGTAAACTTAGGAGTATGATTTCAACGCTTTACACTTCTATTCCTGATTGTTTTGATCAGGATTGTTCCCTATGAGGTAAACATGACGTTTCATTTCCCCCAGAAACTGCGCCTGACATCTTGGGTGACATTATTCGCACTTGCCGTCATTATGTTCTCCCCAATGGCTGTTCATGCGACTGCTACTGACGATATCCAAGAGCCTTCTGCTGCCGAAATCTCGATTGACAACTTGAACCGAGAGATTGTGGATTTATCCCAAAGCCTCTCGCAAGCGAGTGGCGACGAGCGTGATGCCCTTCAACTGCAACTATTCCAAAAGAATGAAGAATTAAGAAGCCAGTTAGCGTCAGCGATTGAACGTGAAACTATCTCTCGCGACAAGCTGATCTTGCTAGTTAAAAAACAAGAACAATACTCTGAGGATGCGACGAACTATCTATCGGAAAAAATAAAGAAAGTCGTCGAGGATTTAAATAAGGCTAAGGATGAAGAGAAGCTTGCTCTTGTTAATGATTATCGAGAGCTACAGCGTTATCTTGATGTTAGCTTCGATTCGAGCTGGCAAAATCTCGCTTGGTTGAAGGAGCTAGGGGCCCAAAACGAGCGCGCAGAAGCGGAACTAAAAGATAAAATTGATAAACGTATGCGCTTACTGTCTGCTTCTATTGAGTACTTGAGTCAGCAAAGTGAGATCATTGGCTCCCAACTTTCGTCTAGCCCAGAGTCGGAAAAAGCGTCGTTGCAACTTAGTCAGCTCATTACTAAACAAAGGCTAAATATTGCGACAGAAAGCTTACGCAACCTGATTTCAATTGGTGATAAAGTCGGTTTAGAAACGTCTGAATACAAACGCCAAATTTTTGAAGTGACGGGTAATATCACCCATGATTTACTAAATACCAAAGTTGTGTGGTCAATACTGAGTCACTGGTCCAACTCGGCACTGGATTGGTTTGCCGAGAATGCACCGCAGCATATCTTCCAGTTGTTTGTTTTTGCGCTGATTTTATTGATCGCTCGCGGACTGGCTAAGTTAACGCGCAAAGTCGTCCGTAAAGCAGTTGCATCGAAAAACTTAAAACTTTCCCACTTGATGCAGGACTTCTTTATCTCGATGTCCGGCAAATTCGTGTGGGTGATCGGTATCATGGTGGGCTTATCTCAGCTTGGTTTGAACCTAGCGCCAATCCTAACCGGTTTCGGTATTGCTGGTGTGATTATTGGTTTCGCGTTGCAAGACACGTTATCCAACTTCGCGGCGGGTATGATGCTGCTTATTTATCGCCCATTTGATGTTGGTGATTTTGTGTATGCTGGCGGTGTGGATGGCAAGGTAAGCCATATGAGTTTGGTGAACACCACAATCCGTACGTTTGATAACCAAATTATTATTGTGCCTAACAGCAAAATCTGGGGGGATGTTATTAAGAACGTCACGCATGAACGCATTCGCCGCGTGGATATGGTGTTTGGCATTGGCTATGCGGATGACCTCTTAAAAGCGGAGTCAGTATTGTCTGATATCATTACCTCTCACCCTTCGGTACTTCGCACTCCAGAGCCAATGATCAAAGTTCATACATTAAATACGTCTTCTGTAGATTTTATTGTGCGTCCTTGGGTAAAAACGGATGATTACTGGGATGTATACTGGGATGTGACTAAAGAAGTGAAACTACGCTTCGACCGAGAAGGTATTTCGATTCCTTTCCCACAACAAGATGTGCATTTGCATATGGTGGAGAAGCAAGACGCTTAATCACAGATCCCAACTAGTGAAAGGCACTCTAGATAGAGTGCCTTTTTTGATCTTCGGTTAGCGCTATAGTTACAGTTCGTTAAAGAACACCAGTTTCGGCTCGCATTCTAACAAATTGTCGATCTGGCTAATCAAAAGAGCAAAGTGTTCTGTTTTACCATGAAGCTCAAATGCTTGTTGGTCTTTAAATTGCTCCTGAAAAACGAAGTGGCATGCATTGTCTTTATCTTGGAACAATTGATAACGAACACAACCTTCTTCATTGCGAGTAGGTTCAAGCGCTCGGGTAAGTACCTCTTTCAACTCTTGTTCTTTTCCCGGTTGTGCATGAAAGGTAGCCGTCAAGTGAATCATAATGTTTACTCTTTTTGTTATAGGTAACGCCCTTGGCGTTGCAGGAACTCAATTTTGTAACCATCAGGGTCGGTTACAAAAAAGAACGTTGCTAAATGCTTTTGTTGATGGTCAAAGGCTTTGATGTCACCAGTTTCAATGCCGAGAGATTTAATGCGTTTGTGGGCTTGTTCAATGTCCTCCACGCTGACGGCAAGGTGGCCGTAGCCTGAGCCGTGAGTGTAGGGCTCACTTTGATCGTGATTGTGCGTCAGTTCCAATTCAAAGCCAGTTTCTTGGTTGGCTAGATAGGTTAGAGAAAAGCCATCAAAGATGTATTGATCAGCGACTTCTAGTTCAAGTACGTCACAGTAAAATTGTAGAGAGCGGTCCAGATCACTTACTCGGATCATGGTGTGAATCATTTTTGTCATAGGTACTCCTTGATAGTCCGCACAGGTTAGCGATTTCAAAAGGAGTCTGGGTAGTACTCTAGTACGACAAGTTAGAAGATGCTCAAGGGTTTATAATACGGATGCATAGCCTAGGATGGTTATTGCTCGGTTGGTTGCTATTAACTGTTAAGTTGCGCAAGTGCTTGACGAGTGGTCTCTTGAGGTTGGCGAGCGTACGTGAGGCAAGCGCATCGAAGTAAGGAGGCAAAGTTGTTCACTTCACCATTGTATTCGAGTGCTTCTTGATAAACAGTGCTTATGAATTTAGGAACCGTCATGTTTTGAGCACTAGCGATTTCCTCAAGAATTGTCCAAAAGCTCGCTTCAAGTTTTACACTGGTCGCGTGACCATCAATACGGATAGAGCGGGTGATGAACTGATAGTTGTCTTGGGGTTGCTTAGCAAAGATTTCGCACATTTTCTTTATTCATATAATTAAAGACCCATAATTATTGTGGTGTACGATTTAAAACGTCAACTGTTTTCATGCATAAAAAAACGCTCCCTTGCGAGAGCGTTGAAACATCACGAGTTGTGAAGTAAGTGCAAGTTGATTATTTAATTTGTTGTTTCAAGTACTCGCCTAGTTGCGAGTGGTGCATGATTTTTGATACTGGAAGGATAGTTTCTGCAGGTCCCCAAGCAAATACGTTGACAGGAGTATGCGTATGAGTACCCGTCCCCCATACTGTGTTTTGCTTTGTTGCATGCTCACGCGCTAGCAAGTTGCCACGGTCGTTGTAAGGAAAGAAAGCATCAAAGTCATTGATTGTCGGTACGTTCTCTTCGCTTAAGTATTTGTGTCCAGCGAGTCGGTATGGATTTGGTTTACTTGCTAATACGCGTTCTGCTTGCTCAGGCGTAATCGAAAAATCGCTATTTGCGTTCACGACTTCCGCAAACTTCTCTGGAGTTTGCTCTTTCTTATCAAGCGCTTGGAATTCACTGATCATGCCGTAGTAACTTTTCTTTTGGTTGTATAAACCATCGAGGATCTCGAACTGACCAAAGTTGAAGTTTGGCGCGTAATCCTGATTTTTGAATGCTTCGCCGTCGCGTTTTTGTGGTTTAGGCAAGTTTGCTGATGAGTAGCTAAAGCCAAAAGAGCCGGTTTCGTGGTCAGCAGTAACAATGATCAGGGTGTCATCACGGCCTTTTGCCCACTCATAAACTGAGTTTACCGCTTCATCGAATTTAAGCATTTCATGCAGCATCGTACCTGCATCGTTACTGTGGCCAGCCCAGTCAATTTGGCCGCCTTCAACCATCAAGAAAAAACCGTCTTTGTCTTTTGAAAGAATGTCGATTGCTTTGGTGGTCATTTCTTTCAGCGATGGCTGCGTGCGTTTTGGATCGTTTTTGCTTTGACTGTAGGCAATACCATCGTTCATGCCCGAGTAAGCAAAAAGTCCAAGTAATTTGTCACCTTTAGCTTGTGTGAGCATATCGCGGCTGAAAGCTAAGCTATAGCCTTGGTCTTGCGCTTCGGCAAGCAAGTTGCGTTCGTCTTTGCGTTTCGATTTTAGGTAGACATTACCTTGAGTGAGCTTTTCAAGTTGCTCGTATGTCTCTCCCTTGTCGTTTGTCGACTTTGGAATCCAATGACGAAGTCCCCCAGACATCATCACGTCTACGCCTGTTTCGAGCATATCCGCCGCAATACTGTTTTCTAGGGAGCGATGTGGTTGATGAGCGGCAAATGCTGCTGGCGTTGCGTGGGTCATACGCGTATCAGAGACGAGCCCAGTTGCTTTACCTTTACTTTTGGCTTTTTCCAAAATAGTTTCGACATGGTTGCCTTGGCTATCAATGCCAATGACTTCAGAAGCGGTAGGGATTCCTGTCGCTAGCATCGTAGCTGAGCACGCAGAGTCGACGACAATTGCGTCTTCTGGATTGGTCAGTGATGATCCAATCACACCTTCTTGAGCGAGTTTGTATAACGCTGTGCTTTCGCCTTTGTAAACCGAGTTAGGTGCGTGTTTTGCGTAGGTCTCGAGTAAACCAACTTGTTGAGGACCCATGCCGTCGCCGATCATCAAAATGACGTTTTTGATTTCAGCTGAGAGTGCGTTGAAAGAGAGGGTAGATGCAGCCACTGCCGTAACGATTGGAGATACTAAGCGCTTCATTATATTTTCCTTGTTTATTGAAAGCGCAGGCATTAAAGCAATGATTTATGAAGGTTTTGTGTCGGTAATAAAAGTTTAACCAAATTGTCGTTTTTGTTTGGTTTTGCAGAAAAAATGAGTCGCTCTCTATCGTTCGTTAGTTTGGAAAGAAGAAAGCCCACAAACGTGGGCTTGGATTACGCTTAGGAGTTGAAAGCATGGACTAAAGTTATCCATTCAGTGCCTTCACAAGAAACCTAGTTTAGGGAGCAATAAACGAGCATGTATTATCGGGCCACAAGAGCGGTCGAATTCACTTACGTTTGCATCATATCGTTCTTTGGCTTATTAAATTATGGGCTGCAGTAAGTGTTTGGCTCAAATAGGATTTGTTGTCGTGACGATTATCAGACTGGTTATCAGACTAATGCCAATATGATGCCACCAACGGTAAGTGCCGCAGAAAGGTATTGACCCGCAGAATATGAGCCATCCTCTTCTTTCTCGATTTTATCGGGGTGATCCATGCCAAGCGCACCATGCGTGAAAGATTCGACCTTTTCACCAACAGATTTATCTTCTGCTTCTATTTTCTTGCTGTCGTGCTCGATTTGTTGCAGAACGGCAAGTAGCGCTTTGCCTTCGATCGAAAGCGTCACCTTATTGTGTTCGACTTTCAGCGGCGAAGCACTAGTTTCTTCTTGTGCAATACTTGCTTGTTTAGAGGCGACAGATTGTTTGGCATAGCTATTAACAGAAGTGCTTCCTACTGGATTCATCGAATACTCCTTGGAACATCGACACTCGGTCACTGAGTGCGGGTAAAAAGCAGTTATATTTTTATCGGCGGCAAAGTTTATTTCTGAAGCTATTTGGATAAAAACAGGTCTGCTTTTGCCGCTTCTAGTTTCTATTGGTGATCTTTAGCAAAAAATAGACCAGCAGGAAGCAGACCCTTGTCACTCAATGAACTCGGAGCGGTGTGATGATGCAACGCAACGGCAAGGTAGTAACTTAAATTGAAGACCAACTACTTACATTGAAGATCGTTATTGCGTTTAGTTAGATGTTGATATGCCGCCATTCGGTGAGCATCTTGTACATACCGTACTGGTGGTGCGAGAACCTCTAACTGATAGTCAGTATTATCGGAAAGCACGTTATCTGTTGGGCTAATTACAACCACTTTTAAGCTCGGGTTGCGGCTTAAGATTGATGCTGCCGTACCCAACCCTTGCTCGGTGTGAAACTTGCCTGCAACATGGACAACCTGAGCGCCTGGGTTGTCATCTAGGTAGCTAACGATAGATTCCGCCATAGTTTCATCCCAAGTAACTTGAGCTGCAAACTGTTTTTCCGTCTGCTCTGGCTTACCGTGATGCATGGATGCCATGAACTTTTCTTTGTACGGACTACTACCAGTGTTGATGGCTTGTGCAATGAACATCCGCTGATCATCATCGAGCTTGTTAATGTAATCTAGCCCTTGTCGACCAATGCATCGGACAATGCTCTTTGGTGCATTTGCTGCAATGACCGGGAGATTCTTCTGCTTAGCAAACTCCACGAGAGGGCGATAGTCGCTTTCATAATTGGGCCAAGCGTTGGCTTGTTTCATTAAGTACTGTTCGCCGATCTCCCCACGTAGGTAAGCGTCAACAACAGGTTGTTTGTCGCGGGTAAATTGTTCCATAGATAACGCGAGTGAGCGGTCGTAGGACGTAAGTTGTTTGAGCATATCGGTTTGAAAGCGATGAATGCCGGCGTGTGTGTGCCATTCACCAATAAGAATGACATCTGCTTGTTGCAGCTCAATTGGCAGTTTGCTTAGAGCGATGTGCTCGCCAGAAGGGGTGTATAGTTGGTAGTCGTAAAAACTAGTGACTTCCGCTGAGGTTGCGTGAGAGTTGGTGTGCGTATATGAAGAGCAACCAGTAAGTAAGCCTGCAAAGAGCAAGCTCAAAGTAGAAAAGCGCATTGAAAAGCCTCCAAAAATGTCCGGATGATATTAATGGAGGCTGAGCAATGAATCAATATAAATGATAACTATTTGCGTTTGTTGTTTTTTTTGACTTATTAATTGAGTGTTTTTTTGCGATATACACGCAACATAAAATCAGCCTCACATTGGAAAAGTGTAGCGGATTTCAACTCTTCACGAAGAGCATCGGTTGCTTTCCATGCGAATGGCGTCATTTGCAATAAATCGATTGCGGCTCCGTTTTTCAAGTCCATAACATAGTTAAGATGCTGCTGGTGCTCTAATTCAAACCCTTCAATATGTTCTGGTTCTTCATTGTGAAGACGAACTTCTTGATAAATACGTTCACGCAGTTGGTATAAGTGGCGACTAGCAGGAGTAACCGTGACAACAACGCCGTCGTTTTTTACAACGCGCTGCAGCTCCTCAGCTTTACAAGGGGCATAAATGCGCAAAATGGCATCTAAGGATTCATTTGCGAAGGGAAGTCGGTGACTAGAAGCCACACTAAAATTGCAGTGCGTGTAACGCTTCGCCGCGTAACGAATGGCAACTTTGGAAATGTCTAAGCCATAAATCGTGGCATGGTTCGCTTGTGTTTCTATCGTCTTTTGTACTTGATCTGTGTAGTAACCTTCACCACAACCAATATCTAATAATTGATGGGTGCTCCCCTCAGTGTATGTTGCACACAGCTGCGCCACTTCTTGGCGCATTGGGTTGTAGTAATCTCCTTCAAGGAATCGACGACGAGCTTGCATCATCTCTTTGTTGTCACCAGGATCTTTAGAACGTTTGTGGTGCGCTGGCATCAAGTTAACGTAGCCTTCTTTTGCTAAGTCAAACTGATGATTGTTTTCGCACTTAAACGTTTTTTCATTTAACGCTAGAGTTTGGTGGCATAGAGGGCATTGATAGTTCATGACGATCTCGAACAGAAAGTAGGGCGGCAAATTCTATCAAAAAGCATGGTCTCAAGTGAAACAAAAAGAGCCGACTGGGTCGGCTCTTATTAAGTATTAGTGGAAGAAGTCGACTTGCTCTTTCAAGTTTCGTGCTTGTTGTTGAAGTTCAATGGCACTTTGCGAGGTTTTTGCGCTCGTGTTGCGGCTTTCTCGGTTAAGTTCACTGATAGAATGGGCATTTGCTGCAATTTCTTGTGAAACTTGAGCTTGTTCTTCTGAAGTCGCTGCAATGGCGTCGGCTTGAGAGGCTATCGACTGCACTTGTACTGCGATGGCTTCTAATGCTGTGCCCGCGTCTTGTGCTTTGTCCAAGACCTGGTTTGCACTGCGTTGGCTGTCTGTCATCATATTAACTGCATTATGAGTCGACCCTTTTAGTTTCTCGATAATTTCCACGACATCCTGAACTGAGCTTTGGGTTCGGTGCGCAAGTGTGCGCACTTCATCTGCTACAACTGCGAAGCCACGACCTTGTTCACCTGCTCGTGCTGCTTCAATGGCGGCATTCAAGGCAAGTAAATTGGTTTGCTCAGCAATTTCATCAATCATTTTAGTGACGGTTTGAATACTCTCGCTATCGCGATTTACTTGCTCGATAGCCGTTGCTGATTGATCCAATTGATCGTTAAGTTGAGCAACGTCGATACATACGCCTTCAACAATCGCGAGACCAGACTGGCTATCGGTATTTGCTGAGCGTACGTTTTCCGCAATGCTTTCGACTTGTTGTGCGACAGATTGAGCGGAAGAGGCCATTTCTTCAATCGCTGTCACAACTTGCTCGACTTCTTGTTGTTGTCGGTCGGCTTGGGTCAAATTGCTATGTGCATCGTTGGCAACGCTGGTGGAGTTGCTCTCCACTAAGTCGCTTGTTGAACGGATCTTACCAACGAGTTCATTGAGCTGACTTGCCATACTGGCGACACCCGAGCTCAGGTTCGTAATTTCATTCTTTGATGCTTTACGAGACGCTGGGATGCTCAAGCTGACTTCGCCGCCGGCTAAGCGAGTCATGTATGAGTTTAGAGTCGTGAGAGGTTGTAAGCTGTGATTCAAGAAAAGTGTCAGTACAACAAAAGTAATGATTGCCGCTACCGAAGAAATGATGGCAATGAGTGTGAGAAGCGTGTCGCTACCTTTTGTAACTTCTTTGATAAACGTACCGCCTAGCAGTTTCCAGTTCCAACCTGGAACCTCTGTGTAGACAAGATACTTTTCGCCTACGTTACCTTGGAACTCGAAAGGGTAGCGAATTAATCCACTAGATTGTTCGAAAATCTGGCCAAAAGGCTTGTGACCATTGTAGTCGGCGACTTCTAGTATTGACGAATCTGAGCCGCTTTTTGCTGGATGAAGTAGGTATTTACCAAGATTGTTTTCGTCGTTATCAACGATAATGGTGTAACCAGTGTCGCCCCATTTTATCTCTTCGAGTGCATCGAATAAGGTTTGTGTCGCTTGGTCTACTGGTAAGCCAATAAACGATAGGCCTGCTACCTTTCCTGTCGCATCTTTGATTGGGGCATAGTAGGTAATGTAGCGCTCGCCATACAATTTAATTTGAGCGTAATACGGTTGTCCTGCTTTAAGTTGCTGATAACCAGGATGGTTGATGCCTAGCGTGGTTCCGACCGCTCGCTGACCTTGTGGATCTTTTAGGGAGGTGGACACCCGAATAAAGTCGTCACCCAATGGTGCGAATAGCGTTGCTATAGCGCCGGTATCACGTGTGAAACTGTCGACCAACTTGGTGTCATTAATTAAGCTTTCACTGTATTGAGTGATGTTTGGTACTTCATGTCCCATGAAGTCAACCGTGTAATTTTCGACATAGACACCGGCAAGGTAGCCATTGCGAAAAGTAGATTCGAGGACTTTAGCGGTGTGCAGGTAAGCATCGAATTGGCCAGCAATGGTTTTTGCCATTGATTCTACTTTAGATTGGTGTTCTTTCAGTGTGCTTTCCAATAGAACATCGGAAGCGTTGCGGTAAACAAGCGCTGCAATACTGCTGAAAGCAATGAATAGACACAAAGTGAGCACCAGTTTCAACTGGAATCCGACACTTTGATTTCGGTATCTCTCTAACATAGACTAATTCCTGATATTTTTATTATTTATGAGTTTTGTATCGGTATGCTATCGGTTTATATGATCAATTTTTTTGATATTTATTAATGAAACCGTCAAAAGTGACCAGTAACCAATAAGTTAGTAAAGATAGGACCATCTAAGCAGAGCTTTTATTACAAAAAAAGCCGGGTATCCCCGGCCTTTATATGGTGATTCTTACTGCGCTGAAATGACAGTGACAAGTTCATGTGTCTCACCTGGTTGGAGCGTTTGACCTTGCTCAATACTTGGTGCATGAACAGCAGACTCCACACACAACATGGTTTGATAACCATCGTCAGCCATGTCACCCATGCTTTGCGCACCTTCTGCCCAAGGGTTCCATAATACTGCAGAGTTGTGGCCTTGGTTGTGTACGCTTAGCGTACGATCCAATACCGGGTCTTTTACCAAAATTTTCGCTTCTGGTTGCGTGTAAACGCGATCAATGGTGTCAGTTAGTTGTAGAACATTACCACCTTGGCATACCGCATCAGCTTTCAAGCTATCAATGTACTCGGCACCCATGCCTGTCGTTTGTGCTTGCTTAATGTCTCCAACGTTTAGGTAAGTATGTAATGCGCCAGAGAAGGTCCAAGCCTCGTCATCGATGTTCATGACTTTGAGCGTCACTTTTAGCTCATCGCCCACTTCAATCACCAAACGAGCGTCAAACATATGGGGCCAAATATCGTGGATTTCTTCTGTCGGGAACAGAGCAAGTTCAACAATCACACCGTTATGGTTCTCACGATGTTCAACCAACTCCCATTCTGCGGTGCGGGCAAAGCCGTGAGCTGGAGCAGCAATACGCCCAAACCAAGGCCAACAAATCGGAATACCACCGCGAAGAGCAGCTTTACCATCGAAGACAGCTTTTTCGCTCATCCAGATCAGATCTTCTTGACCTTCAGGCGTGAACGACACGACATGACCACCGTGTAGCGAGATGCCTGCCGTTGCTTTGTCATGAATCACGCGGACGATTTTTATCTGATCAACTTCAACGATAGTGACGTTATCAGATAGCACCGTTAGGGCTGGGAGAGTTTTTAAATCCATGTATAGTTTCCTATCGCTGGGGAGAGCTTTTAGACGCGCTTCTCACATTAAATGCAACATCGAGCCTGCATTCTCTCAAATTCCAGATACAAAAAAGGCGACCCTAGAGCCGCCTTTTCTTTAACGAAGTTATTCGCTAATTGCTAACTTTCTAATTACTTAGAGATGTGAGCGATTAGGTCTAGAACTTTGTTTGAGTAACCGATTTCGTTGTCGTACCAAGATACAACTTTAACGAATTTGTCAGTTAGCGCGATACCAGCTTTAGCATCGAATACTGAAGTGCAAACTTCGCCGATGAAGTCTTGAGATACAACTGCATCTTCAGTGTAGCCTAGAACGCCTTTTAGTTCGCCTTCAGAAGCTTCTTTCATCGCTTTACAGATGTCTTCGTAAGAAGCACCGTTAACTAGGTTAACAGTTAGGTCAACTACAGAAACGTTAGCAGTTGGTACGCGGAAAGCCATACCAGTTAGTTTGCCGTTTACTTCTGGAAGTACAACGCCTACAGCTTTAGCAGCACCAGTTGAAGATGGGATGATGTTTTGAGAAGCACCACGACCACCGCGCCAGTCTTTAGCAGAAGGACCATCTACAGTTTTTTGAGTTGCTGTAGTTGCGTGAACTGTAGTCATAAGACCAGATTCGATACCGAACTTGTCGTTAAGAACTTTAGCGATAGGCGCTAGACAGTTAGTAGTACAAGAAGCGTTAGAAACGATGTCTTGACCAGCGTAAGTGTCGAAGTTTACGCCGTTAACGAACATTGGAGTAGCGTCTTTAGAAGGACCAGTTAGTACAACTTTTTTCGCGCCAGCAGTGATGTGCTTACGTGCAGTCTCGTCAGTTAGGAAAAGACCAGTTGCTTCAGCTACAACGTCAACACCGATTTCGTCCCATTTTAGGTCTTCAGGGTTGCGCTCTGCAGTAACACGTACAGTTTTACCGTTAACGATTAGGTTACCGCCTTCAACTTCAACAGTACCGTTGAAACGGCCGTGAGTTGAGTCATACTTAAGCATGTATGCCATGTAATCTACATCGATAAGGTCGTTAATACCTACTACTTCGATGTCGTTGCGCTCTTGCGCTGCACGGAATACGAAACGACCGATACGGCCAAAACCGTTAATACCTACTTTGATAGTCATTATAGTTGCTCCACAACTTAATTTCTGATTAAAGATAACTGGTAGTAAAATTACAGAATCCAGTAAACATCTGCAAGTGATAATCGGACTTAACTTGTTTAAAGTCAAAAAAAAGCGACGCTTTTTTTAACAATTCTTTGCAAATGTACGTTTTTTAAACTTTTAACTGATTCTTCTGTAGCCCAGTTGGCGTAATATAACTGGTGAGATAAGTGCTCTTATCAAATTAATTACGCATGGTGTCCTGGTGAGAAAGTATGTGCTACAACTGTTAAGAGAAGCAAGTTTTTTGCTAAAAAAGTCAATACCAAGAACAGTAAATAAGGAGCCGAAAGTCGTGGAACAAAGCGGGAAAAAAGTGACGAAGTCAGATGAACAGTGGCGTGAGCAACTGTCTGATGAAGAGTTCCGTGTTTGCCGAGAGCAAGGTACAGAGCCTCCTTTCAGCGGTAAGCTACTGCATAATAAGGAAACTGGTGTTTATGCTTGTACTTGTTGTAATGCCCCTCTCTTTGTCTCTGATAACAAGTATGACTCTGGCTGCGGATGGCCAAGTTTTGATGCGCCTATCAACGATCAAGCGGTGCGCTATTTAGAAGATCTAAGTCACGGAATGGTACGTACAGAGATTCGTTGTGCAACGTGTGATAGCCATCTAGGGCACGTTTTTGAAGATGGCCCACAGACCACAGGAGAGCGTTTTTGTGTTAATTCTGTGTCGTTAATTTTCAACAAATCAGAATAATAACGACAAAATTGTGCTCGAGATTGTTTTATCCTTTCAGGATGATTCATGCTCAACGGTGATCTGAGTGTCGCTCGACTTAAATAAAAACTCCCGCTCATTGCGGGAGTTTTTCGTTTATATCTCACTGGGTATCATTGCTGGGGAATAGATACCTTTCTCTATGGCTTTCGCCACCGATTCGGCTAATTCATCCAACTGCTTATATCGCTCTGGATGACTGAAATTGAACATACGTTGGAGCTGCTTTTCATCAGCAAGCGGTACGTCGAATCTCTTCGCGACCATTGCCCATAGATACGCTTGCTCTTTGTCTCCAAGCCCTTGATGAATACTTGCCATTGACTTGAGAATGACCGGATTGATGTTGTCTTCATCAGATAAAGACAACGCGTTATTAAGAAGCTCCAGGGTTTTCTTGGTATCTCGGTTGGTATAAAAAGTGGCTAATGCATATTGCATCTCAGCATTATTTAATTGGGGAGACCCTTCCATTTGTAAAAATGCGCGCCGAGCTTGAGTATCTCCCGTTTGAGACCATAAGAAATACAAAGTAGCCGGGTCTTCTGAGCCTTTTAACTCGTTTACAATGCGCTCTAGCTCATCAATACTGTGTACCAATGCATTAAAGCGTTGTCTTTTGAGAGCACTTTGATCAATAGGGGTGATCTGGGAGGCGAGTTCTAAGCATTTCCTATATCCAGCGACCAGACCGTATTCGATGATTTGGTTGGCCTCTGATGGGTTTTTCAATTGCTCAAACCGATGCCAAACCAAATTTGTTCTTGGAATTCGACATTGGCCGTCATCCATATTGAGCTGCTCGCAACGCAGCTCTGGTGTTTTTTGGCACAACTCTTCGGTTGTCACGTTACCTTCAAAACAGCCCGATAGCGCAAAACATGCGAGGCTGAGAAGTAACCAGTTTGTTCTTTTCATGGCTTTGCTTGTGATCCGTTACACCAATTCATTTTCGTATTCTTGACTCAGTTTCTTAACCCGTTATGTTCTGTAAATAGAATGTAATAAGAAGGTACACTATGGACGCAGAACAACTATTACAAGCGATGACTCCAGAAGTTTATGATCGCTTAGTCTATGCAGTAGAAACGGGAAGATGGCCTGAGGGTACAACACTTTCTAAAGAGCAGCGAGATTCGTGTATGCAAGCTGTGATGTTGTATCAATCAAAACATAATACTGATGCGCAGCATATGACGGTTGCAGCCGGTGGTGAAATCAGTTTTAAATCAAAACAAGAGCTTAAAAAACAATTCAGCGGAGAAGAGAGCGATATTGTTCGTGTCAATCCGAACATTGATTAATCCTTACGCCTTATTTCTCAAAATTTTATTATTTTGATTTTGAAAGAAAAAAGCCCAAATTGTATTGGGCTTTTTAGATCGCAGAAAGCTTGAACTTACAGGCTCATTTCACCACGCAGTACTTGTTGCATTCTCGCTTTTACTTCTTCGTAAGAAAGGTTTTGGCTTAGAAGGTAGTGTAGTTTTGCCAGCGCCGCTTCGGGCGTCATGTCAAAGCCACTGATAACACCAGAGTCTGCGAGCGCACAACCTGTGGCATATCCGCCCATATTCACTTTACCTGCCAAACACTGAGTTAGGTTTACGACAATAACGCCGCGCTCAGAGGCTTCTTTCAGGTGACCAAGCAGCTCAGGGTTTTGAGGAGCATTGCCGACACCAAAAGTCAGAAGAATCATCGCATTCACGGGCTGACGAAGCGTGTTGCGGATAACTTCGTGTGAAATACCAGGGTACATGGTGATCACACCGATTGGTTGTGGCGTGATGTTGTGAACCTTAAACTCACCTTCTGGTTGTGCACCAACGGTTACGCTGTTGCTAACTTGAATATTGATCCCAGCTTCCAATAGTGGAGGAAGGTTTGGTGAAGTAAAGGCATTAAAACCGTCAGCATGAGATTTTGTGCTGCGGTTACCACGCATCAATTGATTATTGAAGAACAAAGTTACTTCGTTGATCGGGTAGTTTGCCGCAATATGTAGCGCGTTTAATAGGTTTGCTTGGCCGTCAGAACGCAGCTCTGCGAGAGGGATTTGTGAACCCGTTACAATCACTGGCTTACCAAGGTTTTCAAGCATGAAAGACAATGCGGACGCTGTGTACGCCATGGTGTCAGTACCATGTAGGATAACGAAACCATCGTATTTGTCATAGTTGTCACGAATATCATTCGCAATCTGCTGCCAGTCAGCAGGTGTCATATCTGATGAGTCAATCAGAGGGTCGTATTCGTGGATGGTGTAATCCGGCATTTCAGGACGATGGAATTCGGGCATGCTTGCTAATTGCTTTTCCATAAAGCCAGCAACAGGCACATAGCCGTGGTCGGATTTTTGCATTCCGATGGTACCACCGGTGTAAGCGATGTAGATGTGTTTTCTAGTCATCGTTTTTTCTTTCGTGTAGGGGAACAGAGGCGGGGATTATATACCTAAATAACCTTGAGATGCGAGGCTATACGCACAGCATCAGAAAGTCATCTGAGGAGATGCAAAGCCTAATAAAAAGGGCACTTCAAGTAGAAGTGCCCTTTGTAATATTGATGGAAAAACTACTGCACTTGGCAGTTCAAACAAAATGCGTATTGACCTTTAGGATCGTTGAAGCTTTGGAGCAAGCTTGCGTCTTGTTCGAATTGTTGAGCTACGGGTTGAAGACTTTTTGGTAGCAAGCTTGTTGCATCAATACCTAGAGAGACTTTCACCTGTTTCATAAACTCTTGCAGAAATAGTTCAGTAGGTGAAAGAGGCTCTTCTACCCAGTAAATGCCGTAATCGGTCACGTTCGCTAGTTTCGCCGCTAGCTCTACAGCATCATCAAAGTCACCCATTTGATCGACAAGACCAAAGGATAGTGCATCTTGGCCAGTCCAAACTCGACCTTGAGCAACCTTGTCAACTTCCTCTAGAGACATATCGCGATTCTCGCCAACTAGAGAAATAAAGCGCTTGTAACCGTGTTCGATACCTAATTGGAACACTTGAGACGCGCCTTCAGAAAGGCCAGTGGTAATACCGTCACCTGAGAACGGCGATGTGCCAACGCCATCAGTGTTAATACCTAACTTGCTAAAGCCTTTTTCAAACGTGGTGATGACACTAAATATACCAATGGAGCCCGTCAGGGTTGTTGGCTGAGCAACGATTTTGTCTGCGCTCATTGAAATCCAATAACCACCAGAAGCGGCCAAACTCGACATGGATACAACAACCGGCTTACCTGCTTGCTTCAGAGCTTCTACTTCGTTACGAATCACTTCAGAAGCAAAGGCACTGCCTCCTGGACTATCTACTCGTAACACGACCGCTTTCACTTTTTCATCATTGCGTGCTTGACGCAGCAAGCTTGCGACCGTGTCACCACCAACAGTTCCGCGAGGTTGTTGACCGTCCATAATCGCGCCACTGGCTAGAACAACGGCGATGTCGTGTTGAGGTAGTGTGTAATCAGGACGAATCGTTGCAAGGTAGTCGTAGTAACCAATCGCGTTGTAGCTGTCTTTGCCGTCGCTACCAAACTGTTTTGCAAATAGAGTGCGAATGTCTTGGCGTGTCGCGAGTTCATCCACTAGCCCCAATTTGACTGCGAGCTGAGCAATATCGCCATTTACAGACTTCATCTCGTTAATCAGCTCATCCATGGTTGGATTAAGCACTTTCGCATCAATGTTTCGGTTTGTTGTTACGTCATCAACAAAAGCACTCCATAATTGAGTAACCCAACGTGTTGCTGACTCTTTCGCCGCATCGGACATGTCATCACGAATAAAAGGTTCGATAGCGGATTTATAAGTACCTACGCGAAAAACATGAGTAGAAACGTCAAGCTTTTCAAGTAACGTTTTGTAGTACATTGAGTAAGCGCTGTAACCTTTAATCAATACACCACCATCAGGTGCCAGATAAACTTTATCGGCGTAACTTGCCAAGTAATATTGGCTTTGGTTGTAGAAATCACCTACGGCGTAAACGGGTTTGCCTGATGCTTTAAATTCGTTCAACGCTTTCGCGATGTAACGTAGTTTCGTGAGATTTGTTTCTGGCATGTCTCGCAGTGCTAGCACTAATCCAGACACTTTAGGATCGTCTTTCGCGTAGCGAATAGTATCAACGATATCGAAAAGGACGTTTTCTTTCGGTAGCTCATTACCCAAAAGGGAACCAGCAAAAGAGTCCATTGGGTTTACATAACGTCTTTGTTCGACAATTGGGCCTGAAAGGTTCATCACCAATGCCGATTCTTTTTCGACGACAGGTTGACCGTCTCCGGTATAAGTAAAGGCAAAGTAGAAAACGGCAATCATCAGCAAGAAAATTAGGTTTGCCAGTGCGAGTCTAATGAAAGTGATACTTTTCCATATCCCTTTAAATATCAAACCAATAAATTTGAAGAGTTTTTTCATCTTGTCTCCATAACGAGATAGTTACGCCGAGTCTAACAAAGTATGGGTTCTTATCTCTAAGATCTCAAAAGATAACATTTTTTTAGCTTATCACGACCACTCAACAATTGGCATATTTTCACACGAGATTGATCGGTGTTACAAAAATGTAAACGCTTGTTTGATTTTTTGGTTGAGCAGGCTTAATCTGGTCAGACCATGATAATAACAATGGATGTTAAGTGATGTCTGCCATGTACCCAAACCTATTAAAGCCACTGGACCTCGGTTTCACACAATTACGAAACCGAGTTCTGATGGGATCAATGCACACTGGCTTAGAAGAGCACAAAGAAGGATTACAGAAGCTCGCGGCTTTTTATGAAGAACGCGCGAAAGGCGGTGTCGGACTGATTGTAACCGGAGGTTTTTCTCCTAACTTACGCGGTCGTTTACACCCGTTGAGTGCTGAATTCAGCAAGCCAAAACATGCTAAAGCCCATAAAGTTGTGACAGAAGCGGTGCACAAGCACGGTGGTAAAATTGCGTTGCAAATTCTCCATGCTGGGCGTTATGCAATGCATCCATTCTCGCAAAGTGCATCTGGCATTAAAGCGCCAATTGCAAAGTTTGCTCCGAGTGAAATGAGCGACCGCCAGATAAAGAAAACCATCGACGCGTTTGCTAATAGTGCGGAGTTAGCACAGCTTGCTGGTTATGATGGCGTCGAGTTAATGGGCTCGGAAGGTTACTTGATAAACCAATTCTTATGTAAACGTACTAATATGCGTTACGACGAATGGGGTGGCAGCTATAAAAAACGTATGCGTTTTCCGCTAGAAATTGTTAAAGCGGTACGCAAGACGGTAGGTGACAAGTTCATCATCATCTTCCGTCTTTCTATGCTGGATCTTGTCGAGCAGGGCAGCACTTTTGAAGACGTTATCGAATTGGCGAAAGCACTTGAAGAGGCTGGCGTCACGATTATTAATACGGGTATCGGTTGGCATGAGGCTCGAATTCCGACCATTGCGACTCAAGTACCACGCGGTGCGTTTACATGGGTTACGGAAAAAGTTAAACCTCACGTTTCGGTTCCTATTATCACTTGCAACCGTATAAATACGCCAGATGAAGCAGAACGTATTTTATCTTCAGGTCATGCCGACATGGTTTCGATGGCGCGCCCATTCTTGGCCGATCCTTACTTTGTTGCTAAAGCCGAACAGGAAAAAGCGCAGCTTATTAATACGTGTATTGGTTGTAATCAGGCGTGTCTAGATAACGTGTTTAAAGGTAAGCGCGCCAGTTGCTTAGTGAACCCTCTAGCGTGCTATGAAACCGAAATTGTTGTTGAACCAGCCTTTAAAAAGAAAAACATTGCAGTTGTTGGTGCTGGACCTGCGGGCTTGGCTTGTGCGACCACACTGGCTGAACGTGGCCATAAGGTTGATTTGTTCGAAAAGAACGACCGCATCGGTGGTCAGTTCCGTCTTGCGATGCAGATCCCTGGTAAGGAAGAGTTTCGAGAGACGATACGATATTTCGCTAACCGTATTGATGAAACAGGCGTGAATCTGCACTTATCGACGGAAGCGAACTATGACTTACTCACAGAGTACGATGAGATAGTGATGGCATCGGGTGTTGAGCCACGTAAAGTCAATATTGATGGAATTGATAACCCAGAGAAAGTCGTCGACTATCAAACTCTCATTCGAGACAAAACGCCAGTCGGTGAGAAAGTGGCTATCGTTGGTGCTGGTGGCATTGGCGTAGATGTCGCGACCATGCTCACAGAGCCAGTTGGACAAACGTTGGATGACTGGTTGCATGAATGGGGAATCGACAAGGAGATGTCTCAGCCGGGTGGTTTATACCCTTACCCTGATGCGGTTAGCGATAAAGAAGTCTGGGTACTTCAGCGTCGTAAAGGTCGTGTAGGTAAAGGTCCGGGTAAAACGACAGGTTGGATCCATAAACGTACCCTTGAAAAACGGGGCGTACATTTAGTCGGTGGTGTGTCTTACGATAAAATTGATGATCAAGGTTTGCACATTCATGTAGATGGAAAAGAACAATTATTGAACGCGGACAAAGTCGTCATTTGTGCGGGGCAAGAGTCTGTTCGTCCATTTGAAGATAAATGGTCTGAACTCGGAGAGAAGATTCATATCATTGGCGGAGCTGACCATGCGGGTGAACTTGATGCTGTGCGTGCGATTCGTCAAGGTGTTAAATTGGCGGTAAAACTCTAGCCTTTTAATGTGTGTTTACCATAAAAGCTGCGCTTTGAGCGCAGCTTTTTTGTATAGAACTAGTCACTGATATCTGGCAGTTGTTTGGCCATTACCACGCCAACAAAAGTAATAAAAGAGAACACTAACACCACAGCTGAAAGGCTCAAGAAGTTCGACATAACACCAAGAGAGCTCATTAGAAGCAGCATTATCCCAACCACTGTGTTACTCACGGCTACATAGCTCGTCCGTTTGTCACCTTCTGCGATATCAACTAAATAGGTTTTTCGTCCGACTCGTATTCCGTCGTGGGCAATACAAACACAAAAGTAAAGCAGAGGAATCACGAATAGGAAGCTTTGGCTAGCGGTGACCCATGTATCGTAAATAAATAACACAACACCAAGTAGCGCGCTCATCATTGCGCCTATGACCATCACACTGCGGCTGGAGCGATCGGACATTCTTCCCCAGAAAGGACCTGACACAAAGGAGGCTAAGCCACTCGCAAACATAAAGAGAGCTAGCACCCAGAGCTGTCCACCCAGAGATTGCTGTGCCAGCACAACGTAGTACGGTGCACTCAGCGCAGAACATAAAAATAGTGTCCGCGTGATAACGAATCGACGAAAGGTCACGTCTGTCTTAAGTAACGCGAGTTGTTTAAATGCTTCGAGGACGCCATTTCGACCACCGTCTACCTCACCGGCATACTCATTAATTCGCGCATAGACGAATGCCGCGATGAGCCATATGACGCCCGCTAAGCCTAAACTCAGACCGTAAAAGCGCTCTGTCGGCTCTACGTCCCATAACCAGGCTAGTGCCAGAAGGCTCGCGAAAAGTAGCGTAACCAGGCCAGCAGCGCTTGAAGACCAGCCGTTGACTTGACCTCGTTGGTTTTTAGGGATGGTTTTGCCCAATACATCTTTTGATGCGACGGAATTTAAACCGCGTGAGAGGCTGAAGATCACAAGGCATGCAATCACACCATAACCCGCAGCTGCTCCTGTTAGAGTTAATGCGACCAATCCGATTGCAAATATGGAAAGAGCCTGCAAGATACTGCCAATTACCCAGACCCATTTTCTTACTGGAATGCGTCGGATGTAGTGCGCGATGCTAAGTTGTGGGATAAGGGATCCTGACTCACGAATAGGAACCAGCCAACCAATTAAGTAAACCGGAGCCCCGAGACTTTGTAGTATCCACGGCAACGTGACTTTAGGATTGATTAACGCATCGCCGACTTTCGTTAAAAACTGAGCGAGAATGATTTTAAGAAAGTTGCCGGGAACTTGATGACAAGCTGATTCAGGAATCGCCTTACAGGCACGGGCATCTTCGTCATTAACGATCTTTTCGTAAATGCTGTTTTGTTTGTCCTTGTTCATCAACCTGCCTATGTTCAACTTATTCATTTCGCGAATAAATTAACATTAAACCCAGATTGATGTTAAGTGAAGCACGTTATCAAGCCCACAGAAAACCGGTTGTTATTCGCAGGAGCAGATTGTGCTAAAGTGGCGTAAACAAAATAACAACGATATTCAATAAGGATTCTTTCATGGACGCTCTCGATCTTTTGCTCAATCGCCGATCTATCGCGAAGTTATCCGCGCCTGCACCAGAAGGTAAAGCTCTTGAGAACATCATTCGTGCTGGCCTTCGTGCGCCTGACCATGCGGGATTAACCCCTTGGCGTTTCGTTATCGCACAGGGCGATGGTTTGAAAAAACTGTCAGATATCTTGGTAAAAGCGGCAGAAGCTGAAAATAGTGATGAAGCGGTGGTCGAAAAGGTAAAGAATGCCCCATTTCGCGCACCAATGGTGATCACGGTGATTGCTAAAGTAACAGAACATGAGAAAGTACCAGCACTAGAGCAACACTTATCTGCGGGATGCGCTGTACAAGCGATGCAAATGGCAGCCGTAGCGCAAGGCTTTCAAGGGTTTTGGCGCTCAGGTAAGTGGATGTTCCATCCAGAAGTTCATCAAGCATTTGGTTTAGAAGGTGACGATGAGATTGTTGGTTTCTTGTACTTAGGCACGCCTGGTTGTACACCGATGAAAGTTCCTGAGCGTGACCTTTCTCAGTTTGTTGAATTTCTATAACTGAAAACTTAAATAAACTGACTGTTTATTTATACAGTTTTTCTTGATTTATTAGGGCTACATTCGTTAATGTGGCCCTAATTATATTTATTTCCAAAACGTTATGTCTCGTCTGTTTATTGCTGAAAAACCAAGCTTAGGCCGTGCGATTGCCGCTGCACTGCCAAACCCTCAAAAGAAAGATCAAGGATTCATCCGCTGTGGGAACGGGGATATCGTTACTTGGTGTATCGGCCATTTGCTCGAACAAGTCGAACCTGACGCTTACGATGAGCGTTATAAAAAGTGGAATATGGCAGATTTACCAATTGTTCCGCAGCAATGGCAGCTCAGACCGAGGAAAAGCGCAACTAAGCAATTAACAGTGATTCGTAAATTGCTCAAAGAAGCTAACGAAGTCATTCATGCAGGAGACCCAGATCGAGAGGGTCAGCTGTTAGTTGATGAAGTTCTGGACTATTGCAAGTTATCTAAAACCAAGAAGGAATCCACACAGCGTTTGCTGATTTCCGACTTGAACTTACCTGCGGTTAAACGCGCACTCAGTTCTATGCGCAGTAATCGCGAGTTTATCCCACTTTCAGTTTCTGCATTGGCCCGCTCTCGGGCTGATTGGCTGTATGGTATGAACATGTCTCGTGCTTATACCTTGCTTGGTCAAAAAGCAGGGTATCAAGGTGTTCTCTCGGTAGGGCGAGTGCAAACGCCAGTTCTTGGCTTAGTGGTGCGTCGTGATGAAGAAATCGAAAACTTTGTCCCGAAGGACTATTTTACCCTACATGCTCTGATCCCATATCAAGATGCCAATGGTACTTTTGATATTCGTGCTCGTTGGAAGCCAAGTGAGGCATGCAAGCCTTGGCAGGACGAAGAAGGTCGAGTGTTAAACCGTAAGTTGGTGGAAAATGTTGCAAACCGCATCGCAAATCAACCTGCAAAAGTGACGGAGTCGGAACAAAAGCAAACCAAGCAATCAGCACCATTACCTTATTCGTTATCTGCCTTACAGATCGATGCCGCGAAGCGCTATGGTATGAGTGCGCAACAAGTACTAGATACTTGTCAGGCATTGTATGAAAAGCACAAGCTGATCACTTACCCGCGTTCAGATTGTCGCTATTTACCGATGGAACACTACTCACAAGCAGGGACGGTGACAACTGCTATTGCGAATAACGCAAAAGAGTTGCAAGTTGCCGTTCAGGGAGCAGACTTAACATTAAAGTCCAAAGCCTGGAACGATAAAAAAGTGGATGCGCACCATGCGATTATCCCTACACCGAAGCAAGCTAATGTGAATGCGCTTTCCGGCAATGAGATGAAAGTGTATCAATTGATTGCGCGCCAGTACCTCATGCAGTTCTATCCGGCGGCGGTTTACGCAGAAGCGAAATTGGTTTTCGATATCGCTGGTGGTACGTTTGTCGCGAAAGGTCGTCAGTTAGTTTCGCCGGGTTGGAAAGCGCTAATGGGCAAAACTGACAAGGAAGATGAAGGTATTGATGCCGTGCCACCGCTACCCGAAGGCACCGTGTTAACTTGTCGTGAAGGGGAAATAAAAGACCGAAAAACCGAGCCACCAAAGCATTTTACCGAAGCATCGCTGTTGCAAGCGATGACCGGGATCGCCCGTTACGTTGCGGATAAAGAACTGAAAAAAATCCTTCGTGACACTGATGGGCTAGGCACGGAAGCGACTCGCGCTGGTATTTTGGACACGCTGTTCAAACGCCAACTGCTTACGCGTCAAGGTAAGTCAATTCTCAGTTCTCCTGCGGGAAGAGGTCTCATTCATGCCTTGCCAGAAGATTCAACATACCCTGATATGACGGCTCATTGGGAGCACCAGTTACAAGGTATGGCAGAGAGAAATCAAGCATATCAGCCGTTCATGCAAGCACTGGAACAACGCATTGATAGCTTGATGGCACAAGTAAAAGCAGGCCCTATCCCTGATTCATTACGTCATTTACCCAAGGTGGAACGTCCTGCGTTTAAACGTAAAAAGCGCAGTTATTCAAAGAATGGTGGCGCGACTAAATCTCGTGCAACCAAAGGTAAGCAGGCATAGGACAAGCGCGGTGTAATTAAACACCGCGCATGCTTGAAAATAGATTACTCGAACAGGTCACCGTGGTTTTGGATCGCGCCTCTTACTTCACCTTGAGTTAACACGCGTTTGTCCAGTACCTCTTTCACCTGGTTGCCCAAGTCAACTAATGTATCTCGATTCGCTTGAGTTTGGCGTTTACCAGCACTTCTCAAGCAGTAATTTAGTTCGTGCTCTTCGCTAAAATTAACCAAATCCCTATCTGCTGCCATCGTGCTTTCTCCTTATTTGTTCTACTTTTTCCTAAGTCTGGATTGGATGTAGATAAATTCAAGTTAGATTGCGTGAATTATGCTGGTGGATCACTGATGAACATTATGTTTGCCAACCAAGTCACGATTATGAAGCCTGGCTTTGATGGTATTTGGTTTAGTGATGGTTGTGTCTTAATGCTGCTACCAAGGTAACTCAGTACCATCGTAGTTAATAAATCGACCTGAAAGCTGCGGTGTGCTCAGCTCTATCACGTTCGCTAGGCCTTGCGCGGAGGTTTGCGTATCTATCAAAGCATTTGGCCCGCCCATCGCCGTTTTTACCCAACCAGGGTGAAGCGCTAAAACGGTAAATCCTTCAGGTGTTAAATCATTACTTAAGCTTTTCACAACCGAGTTAAGCGCCGCTTTCGATGAGCGATAAATATAACCGCCACCGGACGTATTTTCGGTCATGCTCCCCACTTTTGATGAGATACAAGCAATCTTTTTTATCTTGCCTTGTTGTAAGCGAGGGTAACAGTGCTCAACCAGTTTTAACGGTGCAATGGTGTTTACTTCGAAGGCTTTACGCCATTCTTCTACGTCAGTGTTTCCAAAGCCATATCCCTTGGGGCCGTAATATCCTGCATTATTGATGAGTAAGTCGATGGCAGGGAGTTTATCGGCAAGCTTAGCGACTTGTTCGTAGTGAGTGACATCCAGTTCGTGCAAAACCAAATTACTGAATTGTGAGGCTAGAGTTTGTAGTTCTGAACTGTTCTCTAAGGAACGGCTAGTAGCATGTACTTGGTGGCCTTGCTTCAGGTACAGCTCAGTTAAGCTAAGGCCAATGCCGCGATTTGCTCCGGTAATAAAGACGGTTTGACTCATACAAACACCTATGTTTTTTTGATTTCAGTTGAAAGTCATTGTGTTAGCTAAGCACCATAAAATCAACCAACCACCACGCACCAACAACAAGAGATGAAAATAGGGACAGAGCACAAAGAGAGCCAAACAGTGCGCCGAGAATAGCAAAGAAAGTAGAATTCATATGTATATTAAATTTAATTGATATTGAAAATCATTATCAATTAAATTGCGTTTTATTCAACCCTTGAAGTTGATACTATTTCGTTACCATTGTTATTAAGAATTTCTCATGCTGCCATTTATCTACCACCCGATTTATTCTCAACTTGAGTTGCCAGAGGGGCATCGTTACCCAATTATGAAATACCAGTACCTCTATGAATCGGTATTGGTGCATATAGAGAAAGATAACTGGAAAGAGCACGCGCAGTTTTTCCAGCCCGAAGCATTAACTGTTGGGGAAGTAAAGCGTGTTCATGACGAGGAATACGTCGAGTTACTTGTTAGTGGAAACATGCCAGCTGCGAAGATGCGCCGAATAGGTTTTCCTTGGAGTGAGTCTCTCATTACCAGAACGCTAACTTCAGCAGCGGGCACGGCTATGACCGCAAAAAAGGCACTTGAGTACGGTGTGGCCATTCATTTGAGTGGTGGGTATCACCACGCACACAAAGAGTTTGGCAGTGGTTTTTGTTTATTTAATGACTTAGTGATCGCGGCCAGGCAAGCGCTCGAAGTCGAGCATGTCGATAAAGTATTGATCATTGATAGTGATGTTCACCATGGGGATGGAACAGCAACTTTATGTGACGATGAGCCAGATATCATCACGCTTTCTTTCCACTGTGATAAAAACTTCCCAGCGAGGAAGCCTCAGTCTGACCTCGATGTGCCTTTGGTGCGAGGGACAGGTGATGAGGATTTTTTAATGGCGTTTAAAGAAGTGGTCGATATGGCACTTAATCTTCATCGCCCTGATTTAGTTATCTACGATGCTGGTGTCGATATACATCAAGACGATGAGCTTGGATATTTTGATGTGTCGACTCAAGGGATTTTAGAACGTGATAGATTTTTAATGCAAACAGTGAAATCTCGAGGTATCCCTGTCGCAGCTGTCGTTGGAGGTGGATATCGAACGAATCATGCTGACCTCGTCCCAATTCATTTGCAGCTTATCAATGCCGCTAAAGAAGTCTTTATTGATGAGTAGATACAACTAGATGTAAATATCAAATTGATTCAACACTGGAACGAACGAAAAGGGCATTAATTTTTTTGTGGGTTCTTTCGGAGTGTGGCGGAGTGCTTAGTTGCGTTCAAGAAGTGATAAGTGATTTGTACAAATCTTTTAAGTCTGGAGATGCGAAAAAGCCCGCTAATTTCTTAGCGGGCTTTTTCTAAAAGTGGCGGAGAGATAGGGATTTGAACCCTAGATACGCTATTAACGTATGCCGGTTTTCAAGACCGGTGCTTTCAACCACTCAGCCATCTCTCCGTTGTTGAGGCGCATAATATAAGGCTTTGAAAATGTTGTAAACCCCTAGTTGAACTGATTGGATGTTTACTGCGCAAATTTGTGGTTTGTGTTGTTTAAATAAACAAAAACTCCCCAAAAAGGGGAGTTTGAATAGTATATGGATTGCTAGGTATTAATCGTTTTTAGAATAAAAACGCTGTAACTCAGTTAAACCTTGCATCAAAACTGGCAACTTCGGTGCATCATCTCGAAGTCGTTTGTAGTTTTTGTCATACAGCTTGTAGTTGCCAAACTTATCGATCACTGTGGTTTGTGAGCTAGTAATTAAGGCAAGCTCGCGAGTATCGCCCGCCAAGATCCAGCGACGACGACTTTCATCGAATAGGTTGCGACCACTACTGTAATCATATGGGTTGGAAGATACGCCGAGCATATCTTGCAACAGTGTAACTGAGAGGTCCAAGTGACTTGTGCTGTGATTAAATTCGCCAGCTAGCATTCCAGGCCAATGGATCACCATCGGAACTTGTAATTGATAACGGCTGTAGTTGCTGTTTGCTCCCCAGCTGTTCGTATTGGTTTCGTTAAATTCACTACCGTGATTAGAAGTGATGATTACGATGGTGTTTGTCAGTTGTCCCGTCGTTTCTAGTTCATCAATAATACCGGCGATAGTTCTATCCGCCGACTTCACTGCATATTCATAAGCTTTTTTGAATCGCTCACTTGCGGGCATTTCTTCGTCATTATTTGAAGGAATCGATTCAAAATTATCAACGGTGGTGACTTCGATGTAACTAAACCATGGCTGACTTGCTTTCTCTGCTAACCATGTATTCCAGTTTGCGATAGATTGTTTATCGGTATGAGCTTGCGTGCCATCTAGGTCTTCCGCTAAGTTCAAGTCGCGGAAAATAATTTCTGAGTAGAGATCATCTTCAAACCCACTGCCACTGAATAAACCAAAGTTGTAGCCCTGATCTTTCAGTACATCGAGCAATACTGGGGAAGCACCTTGCGCCTTGATGCTTGATGCATAACTGGTCGGTAAGCCATAGAACAAACCAAAGGCCCCGTATGTATCATTACTTGAGCTGTAATGATTACGGAAGTTCTGATTGTTTTCAGCAAACTCATAGAGGTTAGGCATCTCTTCTTGGTTAAGCGCATCCGCTCGTAAATTGTTTATGCTGATCATCAACACATTGAGCTTATTAACTCGGCGGTTAAACTCAAGCTTTTCAAGAGGGTAGTTGACTAACTCTACGTTGCCTTCGTTTTCTGCTAAACGTTTTAGGTATTCCTCACGGTCAAGTAGACCATGTTTTTCCATAAAACTCTTCGCCGTCATCGGATAAGACAAAGGGAAGTTTGAACGCTGGCTAGTAATTGGGTTGTAAAAATATGCATCTGCCCAAATGTAAACCAAATGGCTGGTCATAAAGCTGAGGAAAAAGACGGCCGCGAGAGGGCGTCCTACGTGCTTATGAGATAGTTTGCGCTGTTTTCGCCATACCCATTCGGATAGTGCGAGTTGAATAAGGAAGATCAGCGGCATCACAACAAATAAATGTTGTAGGTCAGTGCTGAGCGCACTTTTGTCTTCGCTGAATAGTAACTCCCAGACAACGGGAGTTAAGTGCAAATTGATCGACTGATACGCTTGGGTATCAATTAATAATATGGTTTGCCCAACGGTTGCGAAAATCACTGCCACCAAACGGAACAACTTCCGCGATGGCAGGATAAACGTCAACGGGAATAGAACAAGCAAGTAAAGTGCGAAAACTAGAAAGCCAAAGTGACCAACCCAAGAAACCGCCAGATAAAACTGACCAAGTAACGTCTCGGGCCAAGGAGACTGAACAATGTAGCGTGTGCCTATCAACATCGATGCAACGATATTGAAGAATGCAAACCAGTGACCCCAACCAACTAGTCGAGATACACGTTCGCCGTATGAGTTTCCGCTGTCTACCATGTATGTGTTCTATTGTCCGTGATTAGTGTGTTTTTGGTGTTTCTAAAGAAGACATCAGCGCCTGAGCAAATTTTTCAGCAATCGCTTTGCGTTGTGAAGCAGCAACACGTTGATTTAAGACATTGGTTGCGATATTTCCGGCAATCATTAGCGTCAACTCAGGAGAAGCAGCGTGTTTTTCAAGAACTGTTGCTACTTCAGCAAGAATTTTTTCTACTTGCTCGTCAGTATATTTAGATGTAATCGGCATAAAGACTCTAATAATGATAGTAAAAGCGGCTTATGATAACCTACAATGCCCATCAACTAAAACCTTGTAGCAAGATAAAATCACTATGAGTCTTCATCTTTCAAACGTTATTCTGCATCAACTGTGCAAAAACGATCAGGACGAGCTGGTTGTAAACTTTCGTCCAGCATCATTAGAGAACGATGCATCTACAGAAAACTTAGTCGCTGAGCTTCACCGAGTATTCCATTCTAAAGCTGGTAAAGGTTTTGGCGCTTTCCAGTCAGACAGCGAATTTCAATTTTGGCTTCAAGAAATGCGCAAAGGAGAGCGAGATTTTTACGACTTCTCACAAATTAGTGCAAATCGCTTGAAAGAAGAGTTGATTAAGTACCCATTTGCGGATGAAGGTATCTTGGTTTTCGCAGAGTATCAGAGTTTAGCAACGGACTACTTGTTCATCGGTATCCTACCAATGAATCAAAGTTTAAAAGTGACCGAAGGTTTGGACATCAGTGCGACAGATTACTTAGATATCACCAAAATGGATATTGCCGCACGCATCGACCTGTCGAGCTACGAGACCGACAAGGAATCCAATCGTTATCTGCAATACATTAAAGGACGCGTTGGCCGTAAAGTGGCGGACTTCTTCCTAGATTTTCTGCAAGCGGATATTGGCTTAGATACTAAACAACAAAACTTAGTGTTGATGCAGGCGGTGGATGATTTTTGTGCTGACTCGAAGCTAGAAAAGCAAGAAGTGAACGAGTACAAGAAACAAGTTTACGACTACTGCAATGAGCAAATTAAATCCGGTGATGAAGTTCAAATCTCAGAGCTTTCCGGAGAGCTTCCTCAAAGCCAAGATGGCACGAGCTTTATGGATTTCACCAAAGAGCAAGGGTACGAACTTGAAGAGTCTTTCCCAGGTGATCGTGCGACGGTTCGCAAACTGACTAAATTTGTTGGAGCTGGTGGTGGTTTGAATATTAGCTTCGATAGTCTCTTACTTGGCGAGCGTATTTTTTATGATCCAGAGACGGATACCTTAACGATTAAAGGGACGCCTCCAAATCTAAAAGATCAGTTAAGTCGCAATTAAAATCATATCGTTAAATAAAGAGAGCAAACGGCTCTCTTTTTTTATGTGAATAAGAAACATCCATAGTATATGCTTGTAATTAATGGAGATATGCGAGGGGCAAGTGTTGCTGAAGCTAAAAGAAGAAATACGGCGGTTTGTTTGGTTCTGGTTCGTTTTGTGGTGTGTTTTAGCACTTGGCATTTGGCTGCAAGCCAAACAAACGATTCAAACGATTTCGACTGTAAATGAGTTAGGAAGTAAAGTTGAAGAAGTCAGGCACTTTTTTAACTTCGATCTGCCTTACCGTGTTAAACACGTCGACCAAATTTCACTGAAACTTCAGTTGGCTTATGCAGTTCGCTTACAGCTTGAAAGTGAGTTTTCTGAAGGGAAAATCACACCAGACATCACTCAATTGCTTTATACGACCGACCGATTTTTAGAAAGTGCTCGAGCTTTTGTAAGAAGTGACAGTGAATTGGTTTCGTTAGCAGAACAGTTACGAAGCAGCCGTGCTCGAACAGAAAACTCTGAGCAAATTCAGGCAATGTACTATCGCTTAGGTGCGCTTGTTTTTGAGTCTGTCTTTAGTGACTCTGCAACGAATAGCGATACTTACCGTGACTTAGACCGACTTTTTATTGAATCAGAGACGCTCTCTCCCGAAGAGCGAAGCGCTCTTCAGCGCCAGCTTGCTCAAACCTCAAGCGCACTATCTGCTCAGGCACAGGGCAGTTATTTATCCAATCACCTGCTTAATCCAGATTTCCCGAACCAGTTAACTTCGATAAATGATCAGTTGGAACAGAAGCTAATGACTTTTATTGTTTGGTTGTCTGTAATCAGTGGTTTGCTCCTTTTCCTCATTTCATGGGGAGCCTTCTCCCCAAAAACGATTCAACCGATACCACTACCCAGAACCGATGATAGAAAGTCAGAGCAAGTTGGCGATGATGAAAATGGAGCTAACGCTGTTCCCTCTGCTCAGTCAGAAAATTTTCAAAACGTCCAAATGAACGAAGAAAGTTGTAATGAGGTGAATTCATCACAAGTGGAAGTAGTGGAACGTGAGCCGTACATAGATATCAATAAAATGTTAGATTCTCTGTCTGGTGACGAGGGCGCTGTGCGGATGTTACTGGAGGTCTTTATTCAGGATCACTCTGGCGATGGCACTAAAATGTATCAGCTGTTAGAAGAGGATAAAGAGCAAGCGCAAAGAGCCGCACACAGTCTTAAAGGGGTCTCAGGGAGTTTAGGTGCAATGCCATTGCACTGTATTTCGGGTGATATTGAACTGTTGATTAAACAAGGGCAAAAAGTGCCGGAAGAGAAGTTGGCATGTTTAGATGATGTCCTAAAACAAACCATACTTTTTGCTAATAATGTTCTCAATAGTGAAAAGATAACAGAAGCGCTAACAGATTGATATTGCTCTGACTTAATGTCATAAGAGTTGAGGTAATAAAGGCTCGAACTATATGACTTAGTTCGCTTTATTCCTGTTCTATACAATTTGTTAAAGGTGTTTTCATGTCCGTTCGCCGAATGTCTTCAATGATGTTGATAGGGCTGGTTATGATGCTTTCAGGGTGCTCCCTGCTCGAAGTCAAGATCGAGAGTCAAACCGTCCCTCTTACCAAACAAGAGCTCAATATGCGTCTTTTGACTCGTGAGTATGCGCAGCAGTTTTTTGCTCAGGTTGAGCAAGCAGCAGACGCACTACACGAACAATATGAGCCTCATGATAAAGTTCATCAATCTTATATTTTACTTTGGAAGATAAATGCTGAAGAAGGCATCCAAGCTTCTGCGTATCAAGTGTCCCCAATGGCTGCACTGATTGATACATGGACTTTCACGCTACAAATGGAACAGTTCTTTACTACCGCTTCTGGTAATGAGCTCTTTGCGTCTGATGAGGCCAAGTTAGTTTCCGTTTATTTAGCGAAAGAGGTAGATAAACTGGCTCAATCTTTATTGAAGAAAGAAGCATACATCAAGACACAAACGTTTGTTGCAGAGTTCGCCAAGCAGCATCCCTTCGCTGATTTAAGCATGATTAGGACTCCGGCTTACCGTAGGTGGTTAGCTGCAAACCAAATTAGCGAAGAGGAAGCCGTTACAACGCTAGGCACGATGCCAGAAGCACTCGGGGATGTCTCTGATCGTCTAAGTCTGGTATCAGAGCAGACACCAAAAATTATGACGTGGAAAGCGCAGTTGTTGGCCTTGAATAGCTCTGCCAGTATCGAAAAAGTCAATGCGGCGCTCAATAGTTTGCAAGTTACCGCTGATTCGGTGAGGGATTTTATCGATAACAACCCAGAGTACATGCGTTATTTGGCAGAACAAATGGCGCTGGAGTTACAACCTTTGGTTGACGATATTGATCAAAGGACGGAGGCGCGTTTATCTCAGTTGGGTGAAGAACGCCAAGCTATAGAGCTGATGGTTGCCAGAGAGCGCCAAGAAATCGCACAGATCATTACCCATGAGCGCGAGAAGTTTGCTCAAGATATGGATCGAGTGTCGCAAGAGGTTGTGAATCTCGCAATGACTAAGCTGATTGAACTTGTCAAAAGTACCATCATCTACTTTATTCTGTTCATTGCCGTTATATTCTTTGCACCGCTTGGCTTGGGCTATTGGTTTGGGAAGCGTGCAGCCGTGAAAACGCCAGTCAAACAAAGCTAACGATTTGTTTTGGAAATAAAAAAAGAGCGCTTTAAAGCGCTCTTTTTTAGTATTGAATTCGGAAGGGAGGTTCTTCCTATCTCTGCGAAGTTAAGCGGTTTGCTGCTTTAATTCGCCTTCAGCTTCTTCAACTGCTTCTGCTGTTGGTTCGCACTTATCAACAAACCAACCCATGTAAGAAGTGAAGATCGTTACGATGATACATACAAAACTCAGCCACATGAACGGGGCATAAGACAGTGTAGCAACACCCAAAATACTGGCCATGTAGATACCGTTGTCACTCCAAGGGACCATACCTGAGGTTAGCGTGCCGCCAAATTCTGCGTTACGAGACAAATTCTTACGTTTGTAGCCTAGACGGTCGTAGTTCTTCGCACAGATTTTTGGGGTCAGAATAAGTGAAACGTACATCGCTGAACCAAATACGTTGCCCATAAAGGCAGTACCAATTGTGCTTGTTGCCAATGAACCTGCACTTTGAACGCGTTTTTCAAACAGCTTCGCGATAGTCTCTAGCACGCCTACTTTATCTAGTAGACCACCAAAACCAAGGCCAAATACGATAACCGCTACCGACCCAAGCATTGAAGACATGCCGCCACGGTTAAGGATTGAGTCAATGAAATCTACGCCAGATGAGATTGCAAACGGAGCCCAAGCCGTGTTGAACGCGGTTAGGAAATCGACATCTTGGATCATCACTGCCCAAATAATACCTAGCAGAGAACCAAAACTGATCACTGGGAATGAAGGCATACGCATCGCTAGAAGTGACAATACGATGATCACAGGAACAAATGAGTAAGGGGTGATGTAGAACTGCTGTTCCATCGCTTTAATGACAGAGTCTACCTGGCTCATGTCAACTTGACCTGCGTAGTGGAAGCCAAATGCAGTAAACATAATGCCTGTAATAATGTAGCTAATGAGTGCTATCGGCAACATGCCTTTAATATGTTCCATCACTTCAACGTTAGACATAGATGAAGCAAGGATTACTGAATCCGAGAGAGGCGACATTTTGTCACCAAAGTAACAGCCTGAAAGTACGGCACCTGCAGTGATTGGCGCAGGAACACCAAGACCTTGACCGATACCCATCATTGCAATACCTGCCGTGCCAGCCGCACCCCAAGACGTGCCAGTCGCTAGCGCAGTCAATGAACAGATGATCATGGTCGCGAGCAAAAAGATGGAAGGGTGGATTGCTTTAAGGCCGTAGTAAATAATGGTTGGAACAATACCACCAGAGATCCAAGTACCTACAAGCGCGCCAACGGCCAAAAGGATTAAAACGGCTCCAAGTCCATTGGAAATGCCATTTAGTGCTGCTTTTTCCAGATCTTTATACTGATGGCCAAGCTTTATGCCCAATATCATGACAATGAACCAACCGATGTATAGCGCTAGCTGAATCGGTAGGTCTAGCTTGGCTGTGAACGAAAATGCCAGCAGGAGAAATAAACCGAGCGAGATAAATACCTGTATCAAGCTTGGTAGGCGTGGTGTAACTTGCTTCATATGTGCCTCTGTCAATCTTGGAGCAATAGAGGAAGGCGCTCCTTGTTGTAATCGCGCATAACATACATTAACAAAAATTATATTTCGAACATTTGGTGTTTTATCTTGATGTTCGTCGGTAAAAACGTTTGCTTGTGAAATTAACTGTTAGTTTGTTTTAACTTTTTTGGTTTTAAATGTTGTGTAATGTGAAATTATTGTGCTTCATGTGTTATTTTCTCATTGAGTGGTAAGACCAATTAGGGAGCTAAAGTGCTTTCCCTACTTGAAAAATGGTTAAAACCGCAAACCAAACACTAAAAAATCTCGTGTAACCCGGTTTTTCAGAGGAAAAGGTTAAAAAACGCGCTTATTTACAAAATAGGGGTTGAGATTTTGCTGTGAAAAATTAACTATGGGGTAGGTTTTTTAATACATGGAGAGTTAATACGATGAGAGTTGGTTTAGTTGGTTGGCGCGGTATGGTTGGTTCAGTCCTTATGCAGCGTATGGTTGAAGAGAAAGACTTCGACCTAATCGAACCAGTATTCTACAGTACTTCTCAAGTTGGTATTCCTGCTCCTAACTTAGGAAAAGACGCAGGCTTACTGCAAGACGCGTATGATATTGAAAGCTTAAAACAGCTTGATGCGGTAATCACCTGTCAAGGTGGTAGCTACACAGAAAAAGTTTTCCCTGCACTTCGTCAGGCTGGTTGGAAAGGCTACTGGATTGATGCGGCCTCTACGCTACGTATGGCTGAAGATTCGATCATCACACTTGATCCAGTGAACTTAAAGCAAATCCAACAAGGCATCCACGGTGGCACGAACACATTTGTCGGTGGTAACTGTACGGTTAGTTTAATGCTAATGGGGCTAGGTGGTCTATTTGAGAAAGGCCTTGTTGAGTGGACAAGCGCAATGACTTACCAAGCCGCATCTGGTGCCGGTGCGCAAAATATGCGTGAATTGATCTCGCAAATGGGCGTTATCAATGACTCTGTGAGCTCTGAACTTGCAAACCCATCAAGCTCTATCCTAGATATTGATAAGAAAGTTGCGGATACAATGCGCAGCGGCTCTTTCCCTACCGATAAATTCGGTGTGCCACTAGCTGGTTCGTTGATCCCATGGATCGATGTGAAGCGCGATAATGGTCAGAGTAAAGAAGAGTGGAAAGCGGGCGCTGAGGCGAATAAAATTTTGGGTTCTCAAAGTTCACCTGTTCCAATTGACGGTACTTGTGTGCGTATTGGCGCGATGCGTTGTCACTCTCAAGCACTTACTATCAAGCTTAAACAAAATGTACCAATGGACGAAATCGAAGAAATCATCGCTACTCATAACGATTGGGTGAAAGTGATTCCTAACGACCGTGACATCACTGCTCAAGAGCTAACACCGGCAAAAGTTACGGGCACAATGTCTGTACCAGTGGGTCGTCTACGTAAGATGGCAATGGGTGATGATTTCCTAAATGCTTTCACTGTTGGTGACCAACTGCTTTGGGGTGCTGCGGAGCCATTGCGTCGTACTCTGCGAATTATTCTGTCTGAGAAAGCATAATCACATCAATCCTTTATTTGATGACAAAATAAAAGAGCTCCTTAGGGAGCTCTTTTTTCATGCGTCGTCTTCCGTTCGAACGACTCTTTTGTCTGGATCGGCCAGTTCACTACCACAATGTTTACAGTAAATTGCGTCAGAGTCGTGCCCTGCGTGGGAGCAGTTTGGGCATTTCACCAATACTTTGTGCGATTGCATCTCTTGGTGCAGTTCGGCAGTGAAAATACCTGTAGGTACCGCCAAAATGGAATAACCCAGTAACATGGTGAGTGATGCAAGCCCTTTACCTAGGTCTGTTTGAGGGACCAAGTCACCATACCCAACCGTTGTGATGGTCACGATCGCCCAGTAAATACTTTTAGGAATGCTAGTAAATCCGTTTTCAGGTCCTTCAATGATAAAAATCAATGAGCCGAAAATCGTTACCATAATGGCGACGGAGCTAAAGAAGATAAAAATCTTTCTGCGCGCCATAAGCAGTGAACGTAAGAGGATATTGGACTCTTGGAGGTATCGGACTAACTTGAGTATGCGGAATATTCGCATCACTCGCAGCGCCCTGATCACACCCATAAACGAAGCCGATGGGAAGAAGAGTGCTAAATAAGTGGGCAAAATCGCAAGTAAATCGACGACACCATAAAAACTCTTTGCGTAGGCGGCAGGTTTGGGGGAGCAATAAAGCCTTAGAAGGTATTCAATCGTGAATAGGCCAGTAAATGTGTATTCAATAAACTTCAGCTCTTTTTCCCACTCGGCCCGAACGGAGGGTATCGAATCTAACACCAGTACGATTAACGAACTGATGATCGCGATAATGAGAGCAATATCGAACGTTTTACCAGCTTTGGTATGAGTACCAAAAATGGTGACATATAGAGTATGTTTAAGAGAGTCAGTCGTCATGACAAAGCGATCCATTGTTGAATCGCTCTATCATACAATTTTATAGAAACTCAGGCTAATCCTGGAAATAAGTTGCGTAAGCCATTCGCAATGAACTCTATGCCAAGCGCGCCCAATATCAAACCCATGATACGAGTAATGACGTTGATTCCAGTTTGACCTAAAAATCGTACGATCAATGGGGCAGAACGGAATAATAGCCATGAACAAAGGCAGAACAAACCAATCGTAATACTAATGCCCACGGTATCGAACATGCTTGGGTAGCGTGCACCATAAACAATAGTCGAACTGATTGCACCAGGACCTGCCATTAAAGGCATTGCAAGAGGGACCACACCAATCTGTTCACGACTGACGTATTCCGTTTTCTCTTGTTTGTTCTGCTTATCTTCCCCCAGTTTACCGCTCATCATCGAGAATGCGATGCTAAGTAATAGCAACCCGCCAGCGACACGAAACGAATCCAGAGAAATACTGAACATGTCTAACAGTAACTGACCAGCAAAAAGCGAAATGATCAGGATGATCGCAACAGCCACATTTGCTGTTGTTGCCGTATTGCGCTTTTCGTCGGGTGTCATATGCCCGGTTAGTGACACAAACACAGGCATGATACCAACAGGGTTTACTGCGGCGACCAAACCGAGAAAAAACTGCAAGAAGATAGCAAGTTCAAAAGTTTGCATGTTGCTTACTCATCAAAGTTCACATTAGTGAAAAGGAGAAGGGGTAATTTGGGCGTAATGTAAGGCAAAAGTTAGGTTGTAAGAAATGAAAAAAACTAACGCATTCCCTGCCATTTAAGTGAGAAAAACTAATTCTTTAATAAACTGTATCTAATCTGGAAAGGAAATGTTACCTATAAAGTTGCTGATAAATTGCACTGTTTTACATAAACGTTAACATTCGCACATTTTTGATAAAAACCAAGGTGGTTTGTAGAGAGATGTATTCGGTTCGATATACTCTCAGTGGCACAAAGAATTGGGCCTACATGTAATTTTGTTGGTCAAAAATGAAACTTTTTTACAGGTTGTTGTAGTTTCTTTTATTTATTTGTCCATTTGCTTCTTTTTTACTCAATAAAAAATGAAAGTTAATTTATTTGTTTATCAGTGATTTATGTCATTTTGGTGTGATGAGGCACCACTTTGGTAGTATTTAGGTGGTGAGAACTGATCCAAGTCAATTTTTTTCACACTCTGAAATATTATACTCAGTCCTGAAAGCAATTTACTAAGACGTTTGTTTTCTAAGTGACTGATAAACAGTAAAAACGATAAGTAATAGCCTTAGTAAAAAGTTTTTAATATTTGTTAATTTTAGGAGATTCCCTATGCCTGTAACTAATATGGCTGAACTAGATGCAATGGTTGCTCGCGTTAAGAAAGCGCAAGAAGAGTTCGCTACTTACTCTCAAGAGCAAGTAGATAAAATCTTTCGTGCAGCATCGCTTGCAGCTAACCAGGCCCGTATCCCGCTAGCTCAACAAGCGGTAGAAGAATCTGGTATGGGTATTGTTGAAGATAAAGTAATCAAGAACCACTTCGCTTCTGAGTTTATCTACAACAAATACAAAGACGAACAAACGTGTGGCATCTTAGAAGAGGATGACAACCTAGGTACTATGACTATCGCTGAGCCTGTAGGCATCATCTGCGGTATCGTACCAACGACTAACCCAACTTCTACAGCGATCTTCAAATCTCTAATCTCTTTGAAGACTCGTAACGGTATCATCTTCTCACCACACCCACGTGCGAAAAACTCAACTAACGATGCAGCTAAACTCGTTCTAGATGCAGCAGTAGCAGCAGGCGCACCAAAAGACATCATCGGTTGGATCGACCAGCCTTCTGTTGAGCTTTCAAACGCTCTAATGAAACACGATGACATCGCGCTTATCCTTGCAACTGGTGGTCCTGGCATGGTTAAAGCCGCTTACTCTTCTGGTAAGCCAGCAATCGGTGTAGGTGCAGGTAACGTTCCGGTTGTTATCGATGAAACAGCAGACATCAAACGTGCTGTTGCTTCTATCCTTATGTCTAAGACTTTCGACAACGGTGTAGTATGTGCTTCTGAGCAAGCTGCAATCGTAGTTGATGAAGTATACGACGAAGTGAAAGAGCGTTTTGCTTCTCACAAAGCTTATGTCCTAAGCAAAGCAGAAGCTGATAAAGTTCGTAAAGTGCTTCTTATCGATGGCGCGCTAAACGCGAAAATCGTAGGTCAGCCAGCAGCAGCAATCGCTGAAATGGCAGGCGTTAAAGTTCCAGCAGACACTAAAGTTCTTGTTGGTGAAGGTCTGGGCAAAGTATCTCACGATGACGCATTCGCTCACGAGAAACTATCTCCAACTCTAGGTCTATTCCGTGCTGACAACTTCGAAGACGCGGTTGCTCAAGCGGTAACTATGGTTGAGATTGGTGGTATCGGCCACACATCTGGTCTTTACACTAACCAAGATACTAACGCTGATCGTATCCGTTACTTCGGTGACAAGATGAAGACAGCTCGTATCCTAATCAACATCCCGACTACTCACGGCGGTATCGGTGACTTGTACAACTTCAACGTTGCGCCATCTCTAACGCTAGGTTGTGGTTCTTGGGGTGGTAACTCTATCTCTGAGAACGTAGGTCCTAAACACCTAATCAACAAGAAAACTGTAGCGAAGCGAGCTGAAAACATGTTGTGGCATAAACTACCTAAGTCAATCTACTTCCGTCGTGGTAGCCTTCCAATCGCACTGGGCGATCTAGAAGGTAAGAAACGTGCATTCCTAGTAACTGACCGTTTCCTATTCAACAACGGTTACGCAGATGACGTAGTAAGCCTACTAAAAGCTCAAGGCATGGAAGTTCAAACATTCTTCGATGTTGAAGCTGACCCAACACTGTCTGTAGTAGAAAAAGGTGCGGCTCAAATGGCTAGCTACCAACCTGACGTTATCCTAGCGCTAGGCGGTGGTTCACCAATGGATGCAGCGAAAATCATGTGGGTAATGTACGAGCACCCAGAAACTCACTTTGAAGAACTAGCAATGCGCTTTATGGACATCCGTAAACGTATCTACAAGTTCCCTAAAATGGGTAAAAAAGCTGAGCTTGTATGTATCACTACAACTTCAGGTACTGGTTCAGAAGTTACTCCATTCGCGGTTGTTACTGACGACAAGACTGGTGCTAAATACCCACTAGCTGACTACGAAATCACGCCAAACATGGCAATCGTTGATGCGAACCTAGTAATGAACATGCCTAAGTCTCTAACAGCATTTGGTGGTTACGATGCAGTAACTCACGCTCTAGAAGCTTACGTTTCTGTTCTTGCTAACGAATACTCAGATGGCCAAGCTCTTCAAGCACTTAAGATGCTAAAAGAGTACCTACCATCAAGCTATGCGAACGGTGCAAATGACCCAATCGCTCGTGAGAAAGTACACAACGCAGCTACTATCGCTGGTGTTGCATTTGCGAACGCATTCCTAGGTGTTTGTCACTCAATGGCTCACAAACTGGGTGCTGAGTTCCACTTGCCACACGGCCTAGCTAACGCACTACTTATCTCTAACGTGGTACGTTACAACGCGAACGACAATCCAACTAAACAAACTGCGTTCTCTCAATACGACCGTCCACAAGCACGTCGTCGTTACGCTGAAGTTGCTGACCACCTAGGCCTAAGCCAAGAAGGTGACCGCACTGCTCAGAAGATTGAACGTCTACTAGCATGGTTGGATGAACTAAAAGTTAACCTAGACATCCCAATGTCTATCCAAGCGGCAGGTGTTGCTGAATCAGATTTCGTAGCGAAACTGGATGAGCTAGCGGTAGAAGCGTTCGATGACCAATGTACTGGTGCGAACCCACGTTACCCTCTAATCAGCGAACTTAAAGATGTGTTGATGGCTTCTTACTACGGTAAAGCATTTGTTGAAGGCGAAACTTTCGAAGGTACAACTGTTATCAAGAAGAAAGCAGACCAAGAAGCAGCAAAAGCAGCACCTAAAGCAAAGAAAGAAAAAGCTGACGCGTAATTAAAAAATCGAGTGAGCAAGGTTTTCGCTAGCACGGAACCTTAATCGGGAAAAGGTTAAAGCCCCAGTCAAATGACTGGGGCTTTTTTTTATTTTGGTGCAGGAGTTACATCTGGCTTGGGAAAACAGAGTTGCTGTGTATGCTTACACTTCGGTCGCAACTACTCGGCCACTGAAGTATTCATTCGCGACGATGTATGCTGTGTTGCGGACTAGTTCGTCTTGGATCTCAGCCCAGTGCCTCTCGTTGAGCTCTTCTTTTGTATGATTTACCGAGGGAATAACGCCGCCCACTCGAATGTTGAATGGTGTGAGTTCTTTTGCCCAGCTGTGAGTAAAACCTGACACCAACGCCGCCATGCTTTCAACTCCCGTAAAGTCTTCATGGTTGTCATGAGAAATGACGTTAACAATGACGCCTTTCTTGTTTCTGGCTCGAAAGCGCTCTGCTCCTACTTGGCCGTAGGTATAAAGGAAGCGTGCCGCAGACGACAAGTGATCAATGTAAGTACTCATTGGTTCTGGCGCCATTAAGCCAGGCATAGGGGAGCTGGTCCAGCAATTAACAATCACATCTGGTGTCGCACGTAGCTGTGATTCTATCTGGTCAAACAATAAGTTAATGGACGTTGTGTTATCACTACACACATTCATCGCATACACTTTGTCAGTGAAAGCGCTGATTTGCTCATAGCTCGCTCTCAAAGCGCTAGAATTTTGGTCACAAAGAATCAACGTTGCTCCAAGGTGAGCAAAGTGATTTGCACAGGTTCTTCCTATAACTGAACCTGCAGACGTGACGAGAATAATTGATTCTTTGATATCCATAGCACCTTCACTGTATCCATATGTGAAAAACAATACACCAGTGGTTTGTGCTAATAGCATGGTTGAAATTCGTTGGGTTCAGTGTGAAAGGCTTCAAACTAACGCTTTCGAGTGAGGACTATTGTGCGGTAATTTGTAAGATGTCACATTTCTGACGTGTAGGTATTGCAAGCTATTGGATAAAAAGCGGATCTCTATGCTTTAGCTTGAATTTGATGCTGACGTTGAGCCGTCACTAGCTGATTATATAGCCCAGCATCTGGGATCAGTTGTTTGTTGCGTTCGCCCAATCTGCGTCGCTCATGACCAGATAGGTTGTGATAAACCTCCTCTGGTAGGTTGAATGTGTCTTCAGGCAGGTAAGTCAGCGCATCTGGTTTTAGGTAATGGCTCAGCTTTGCGGAAGGCAATCCTGCATCGTGAAACTGTTTCGCTTGTTCAGCTGCGAGTTCATAGCTGCTGCTATTAGAACGAAGAGCTTGAGGTTGCGATAAACCCAATTGTTGGCGAAGAATACTGTCACTGGTGATGACTTCCTGGACCTCTTCAACTGGGACCACATCGCGAACATCATTAGAGAACATAGACAGAATCAGCGAGAAATCCGCACGACGACCTTCGTGTACGGCATGGTTAATACCATTACCGAACTGAAGTTCGTTGATAATTGCAGCTTTGTCTAACGTATGAATTTGCATGATGTTCCTCGCTCGATGCTCTTTTAACGGCGTGGATAAGAAAAACTTTAGTAAAAGAGGGAATTATTTAAAGGTGCTAGGGAAGGCGAAACAAAAAAGCCCGCTAAATAGCGAGCTTTTGAATAAGACTAAATTGAACTTAGGGGGAAGTATATTACTTCGCTAGGTTCTCAGCTACGAAGTCCCAGTTTACTAGAGCCCAGAAGCCGTTCATGTAATCAGGACGTACGTTGCGGTAATCGATGTAGTACGCGTGTTCCCATAGGTCAACAGTTAGAAGTGGTGTTGTACCTTCTTCTGTTAGAGGAGTAGCAGCGTTAGATGTGTTAACGATCTCTAGAGAGCCGTCAGCTTTCTTAACCAGCCAAGTCCATGAAGAACCGAAGTTGTTGATTGCTGAATCAGTAAACTTCGCTTTGAATTCTTCAAAAGAACCGAATGCTGCGTTGATAGCGTCTGCAACTGCGCCAGTTGGCTCGCCGCCCGCATTTGGAGCAAGACAGTGCCAGTAGAACGTGTGGTTCCAGATTTGCGCTGCGTTGTTGAATACGCCACCAGTAGAAGTCTTGATGATCTCTTCTAGAGTTTTGCCTTCGAACTCAGTACCAGGGATAAGACCGTTAAGCTTAACAACGTAAGTGTTGTGGTGCTTACCGTGGTGGTAGTCTAGAGTCTCTGCTGAGATGTGTGGTTCTAGTGCGTCTTTCGCGTAAGGAAGAGCTGGTAGTTCAAATGCCATTACTCGATTCTCCATTGATTTGAAAGGATGACCTTTCGATTGCTTCCAGTGTTTTTTATAGCTATGTCGCCTTTAAGGCTGACTTGCTAAGTATTTTAGCAAGTTTTTACTTTATTAAAACCCCGATATGAAAATATTTTAAGAGGTTAGCAGTGGTGAAGTGCTGCATTGCTCGCCAATAAGCAACCTAAAATTAAGCCTTATTAATTATATGGTTTTTATTCTGTCGTTATTGAGTAGAATGTGGCAAATAAATAAAGTTCAAACCCATGAATGAGGAAGCGATGGAAACTATCGACAAAATCAAACAGCAGATCTCTGAAAACTCAATCCTGCTGTACATGAAAGGATCACCGAAACTACCTAGCTGTGGTTTCTCTTCTCAAGCGTCACAGGCACTAATGGCATGTGGTGAGAAGTTCGCTTACGTAGACATTCTGCAAAACCCAGATATCCGTGCTGAGTTACCAAAGTACGCGCAATGGCCAACTTTCCCTCAACTATGGGTTGAAGGTGAGCTTATCGGCGGTTGTGACATTATTCTAGAAATGTTCCAAAAAGGTGAACTGCAGCCTCTAATCAAAGAAGCAGCAGCGCGCGCTGAAGATCAAGCTGAGTAATTCGTAAATACTCACATTTAGCGATAGAATACGAAGGAGCCGTACTGGCTCCTTTTTCTTTTTAGGTTAGTGGAATGAACATAAAGCTTTACTACGTGCATGACCCAATGTGCAGTTGGTGTTGGGGTTACAAACCAACGCTGGATAAACTAAAACAGCAACTGCCAGGTGTGATTCAGTTTGAGTATGTGGTTGGTGGTCTTGCGCCAGATACTAATTTACCGATGCCGCCCGAGATGCAACAAAAACTCGAAGGTATTTGGAAGCAGATTGAGCGCCAGTTAGGCACTAAGTTTAACTACGATTTCTGGAAGCTTTGTACGCCAGTAAGAAGCACTTACCAATCTTGTCGTGCGGTTATTGCAGCGGGCTTTCAAGACTCTTATGAGCAGATGCTAGAAGCGATTCAGCATGCGTATTACTTACGTGCGATGCCTCCTCATGAAGAAGCCACTCACTTGCAACTAGCGAGAGAAATTGGCTTGAATGTTCAGCAATTCAAGAATGACATGGATGGCTCTTTCTTAGAAGGTGTGTTCGAAGATCAATTGAGCCTTGCAAAGAGCCTAGGTGTGAGCTCTTACCCTAGCTTGGTTCTTAAAATTAACGACGCTTATTTTCCGATTGCCGTCGATTACCTGTCGACAGAACCAACCTTGAAGCTGATTCGTGAGCGTATTATTGACAATATGCCAGCGCAATAACCACAGTTATGAATAACAAAAAGCCGCTCATTGAGCGGCTTTTTCGTAACTAATGTACATCCATCCAAACAATAGTATTAAAGCACCATTGCTGCAATCCAACCAAAGATGATTAGAGGGATATTGTAATGGATAAAGGTTGGAACGACTGTTTCCCAAATGTGCTCATGTTGACCGTCGGCATTTAGACCAGATGTAGGGCCTAATGTAGAGTCAGAAGCTGGAGAGCCTGCATCACCTAACGCCGCTGCAGTACCTACCAGTGCAATCGTTGCCATCGGCGAGAAACCGAATGCTAGCGCAAGAGGAACATAGATAGTTGCAAGGATTGGAATCGTAGAGAACGATGAACCAATGCCCATTGTTACTAATAGGCCAACGATCAGCATCAGTAGTGCAGCTAAAGGCTTATTGTCACCGATGCTGGTTGATAGCGATTGTACTAGTGTTTCAACACCGCCAGTTTGCTTCATTACTGCTGCAAAACCTGCCGCTGCGATCATGATGAAGCCAATCATTGCCATCATGTGTACACCTTTAGTAAATACGTCGTGCGTCTCTTTCCATGCAATAACGCCGCCGAAAGTGAACACCATAAAGCCAGCTAGAGCACCGATAATCATTGAACCCGTGTAAAGCTGAACACCCAAAGCAGCGACAATACCAAGTGCCGCAACTAAGATGTGCTTTTTATTAATGACGTGATCGGTTTCGTCAACGACAGTCAACTCAGTTTCTTTGTAGACACGCGGTTTACGATAGCTCACAAAGATAGCCAGTAATAGACCAAACAGCATCCCTGCACCTGGCAGTAACATGGCGGTTGGGACTTGGCTTGCAATCACATTCTCCAAACCGTTGTCATGTAGGTTCTTTAATAGAATGTTGTTTAAGAAAATACCGCCGAAACCAACAGGTAAGATCATGTAAGGTGTGATCAAACCGAAGGTAAGAACACACGCGACCAAACGTCGATCGAGCTTAAGTTTCGCAAATACGCCCAAAAGAGGTGGAATCAAAATTGGAATAAAGGCGATATGGACCGGAATTACGTTTTGAGATGACATAGTGACAAGAACGAGCGCGACTAACACCGCGTACTTTAACCCGGTAGTTGACGCCGAGTTTTCTTTACCATTTAAGCGCTTGATAACACTTTTGGCCAGTAGATCCGTGATGCCTGATTTCGAGATGGCAACAGCGAAAGTACCTAACATGGCGTAGCTTAGCGCGATAGTTGCACCGCCACCTAGACCACTTTCAAATGCGGCAACCGTATCCCCAAGGCTCATGCCTGCGACTAGGCCGCCTACGATGGCACTAAACGTGAGGGCAACCACCACGTTTACGCGCATCAATGCTAACACGAGCATGACGCACACTGATATAACGACAGGATTCATACTTTTCCTAATATGTTGTGTTTACTTATTATTCTTCGTCGACAAGCGGCCAACCGCCGAGGGCCTTCCATTTGTTGACAATACCGCAGAATAATTCTGCTGTTTTTTGTGTATCGTAAAGCGCAGAGTGTGCTTCACGGTTATCAAATTCCATCCCGGCTGTTTTGCATGCTTTAGCGAGAACTGTTTGGCCATAAGCAAGGCCACTTAATGTAGCCGTATCAAAAGTAGCAAAGGGATGAAAAGGGACTCTTTTTAGTTTACAGCGTTCATTTGCTGCGTTTACAAAACCCAAGTCGAATGCTGCGTTATGAGCAACCATAATTGCACGTGAGCAATCTGCGGCTTTTTGTTCTTTGCGAATAAGCTTATAAATTTCCTTTAGCGCCTCTTGCTCAGAAACAGCACCTCGAAGAGGGCTGAAAGGGTCACGAATACCATTGAATTCAAGCGCTTCTTTTTCTAAGTTAGCGCCTTCAAATGGTTCCACATGAAAATGAATGGTGGAGGCCGGATGCAACACGCCATGTTCGTCCATTTTCAACGTAACGGCACAGATTTCTAAAAGTGCATCAGTTTGAGCATTGAAACCAGCGGTCTCAACGTCTACTACCACAGGGAAATAACCACGAAAGCGTTTTTTCAAGGTTAGAGCTTCATTTTCTAGTGTCATGTTGGCTTATTTTTGTGTGACGAAGGCTGCATTATTGCAGATTATACCGATGAGAAAAACCGCAATTTAAGAGAAAACCGGAATTCTATTTTGCATCCAATCAATAAGTTTGTATTGCATATTATGTAGACGTTTATTCGCCATACTTTGCATCATGTAAACCGATAAAACATGAGGAGGTAAAACGCTAAGTGGCGGTTAAGGTGATTGGAACACGGTGGCTCACATTAATGGCAGTGTGACAGATAACCCTATATTGGCGAGATTTTTGCATGCCGGTTGAAGTGGTTTTATTGATGCAAATTGACGGCAACAGACTGCCGTTTAAGAGACAGTATTAGATGAAGAAATGGCTGATTACCAGTGGTGTTGTATTTTCGTTGTTTAGCACAAGCAGCTTCGCTTTGATGGGCAAACGTTATGCTGCAACTCCACAGCAATCTCAATGGGAAATGGTGGTCAATACACCATTAGAATGTCAGCTTGTACACCCCATTCCAAGCTTTGGAGATGCGGTATTTTCATCTCGTGCGAATAAAAAAATCAATTTAGACTTTGAGTTAAAAATGCGTCGTCCGATGGGAGAAACACGTAACGTCAGTCTCATTTCTATGCCGCCACCTTGGCGGCCAGGTGAACACGCCGATCGAATTACAAACCTAAAGTTTTTTAAACAGTTTGATGGTTATGTCGGAGGGCAAACAGCATGGGGCATTTTGTCTGAGCTGGAAAAAGGCCGTTATCCGACTTTTAGTTACCAAGATTGGCAGAGCCGAGATCAGAGAATTGAAGTCGCATTGTCATCAGTACTATTTCAAAACAAGTACAACGCGTTTAGCGACTGTATTTCCAACTTATTGAAATATAGTTTTGAGGACATTGCTTTTACGATTTTGCACTACGAAAGACAAGGTGATCAGTTAACCAAGGCTTCTAAAAAGCGTTTATCACAAATTGCAGATTATATCCGACATAATCAAGATATCGATCTCGTGCTGGTGGCGACGTACACAGATTCAACCGATGGTAAAAGTGCGAGTCAAAGTTTATCAGAGCGACGTGCAGAGTCACTTCGTGACTATTTTCAGTCTCTAGGGCTACCGGAAGATCGAATTCAAGTGCAAGGGTACGGCAAGCGTCGTCCTATTGCAGATAACGGTTCCCCAATAGGAAAAGACAAAAACCGCCGAGTCGTGATATCTCTAGGGCGAACCCAAGTGTGATGCTTATAAAAACGCCGAAGCTGAAAGCTTCGGCGTTTTTGATTTACTGACGTTGTTAATAATATTTTAGTGGTATTTTGCCAAGCACCTTTCGGTGATTCCTGCTGTATAATTTGAATGTTAGTTTAAGCGGAATTTGGCAATGACTTCGCAATTGGTTGCGGTATCTATTTTTTCAACCTGTTTGGCAATAGCTGGATTAGGGTGACGCTTCATAAAGTCTATCAACGCCTTAGTACAGCATCCTATCGAGTCGATAAAGCTTGCACACTCTTTATTTGGGCATTGTGGGATAAGTGTTAAGACTTTCTCAGAGGCCAGTTGAAGGTATTTGAGTTCATAGTCAGTATCTCCGGCCCAACGCCAGAACTGAGCTAAGTTATGACAAGAAATCACAGAAATTAATAATCGCTCGTCCGCCTCAATTTCCACACATTCGCTAATATCTTCACTCAGGCTTAGGGCTTGCTGGTAATGAAGAATGCTGCGAACAGGGTCATCTAGTTGAAGTGCCGTATCGGCTAGAAGTGTGTGTTTTTCCCATTCACTGATCATTATCGTAATCCCGCATATCGAAGTTGCGGATAAATCTAAACGATAACCATTATCAAGTAAAGAGTTTTGTTTATAAAAGGACAGGCAGATCGCAGACCTGCCTGTAATCGGAGTTCAACTTGCAGTACAAGTGATTATTAGAAGTGCCGCTTAGCCTTCAAGACCTGCTGAAGCTTGCTTATTTTGAATAAGCTCAATCATATAACCATCTGGGTCTTTTACGAATGCAATGTGCGTGCTTCCGCCTTTTACTGGACCTGGCTCACGCGTCACATTACCGCCCGCCGCTTTGATAGCGTCGCAAGTTGTGTAGATATCGTCAACACCAATGGCGATATGACCAAAAGCGGTACCTAAGTCATACTCAGTTTTACCCCAGTTGTAAGTCAGTTCGATCACTGCACCTTGGGATTCGTCACCATAACCAAGAAACGCTAGCGTGTATTCGTACTCTTTATTTTCGTTAGTACGAAGCAGCTGCATGCCCATAACTTCAGTGTAAAACTTGATGGATTTGTCTAGATCACCTACGCGAAGCATAGTGTGGAGAATTCGACCGTTTGACATTTTTTGCTCCTAGCTTTGATTTACAAATAGCGTTAGCTATCTGGGTATACTTTCTCTTTATATTCGCACAAATCTTCGATAATGCAGCTACCGCAGCGAGGCTTTCTTGCTACGCACGTATAACGACCATGAAGAATGAGCCAGTGGTGCACATCGAGTTTGAACTCTTTTGGCACAACTTTTAATAGCTTCTGCTCGACATCATCAACCGTTTTTCCCATCGCAAATTTAGTGCGATTCGACACGCGATAAATGTGCGTATCGACGGCAATAGTTGGCCAACCAAAAGCGGTGTTGAGCACGACGTTTGCGGTCTTGCGACCTACGCCTGGTAGCGCTTCTAACGCTGCACGATCTTCAGGAACTTCACCATTGTGTTTTTCCAACAAGATCTTACAAGTCTTGATTGTGTTTTCTGCCTTTGAGTTAAACAAACCGATGGTCTTTATGTATTCTTTTAAGCCATCGACTCCCAAATCAAGAATGCTTTGAGGTGTATTCGCTACAGGGAAAAGCTTATCGGTGGCTTTATTGACGCTTACATCGGTTGCTTGAGCTGATAGTAATACAGCGATTAGCAGCTCAAAAGGGGAGCTCCAGTTAAGCTCAGTTTGAGGATTCGGATTGTTTTCTCGTAATCGCTCAAGAATTTCGATTCTTTTTATTTTGTTCATTGCTGACTTCCAATACCGTCTCTGCGGTTTATGAAAAAGGCTCCTATGACAGAGCCTTATCTTGTTATGCGTTAGTGACGCGAGCACGTTCTATGGTTGGTTTTTCTTCTTTTGGTTGACGTGCCTGAATTGAATTATCTATGACATTTTTGAGCGCTATCAACAGCCCAACACCGATAAATGCACCAGGTGGGAGAAGCGCTAACAGGAAGCTATTGTCAAATTGGAAAACTTGAATCCGTAGAGCTGAAGCCCAGTCTCCTAGGAGAAGGTCTGCTCCGTCGAATAGTGTGCCATTACCAATTAATTCGCGCATGGCACCTAAAACAACCAAGACGCTCGTCATACCAAGGCCCATCCACAAACCATCTAGCGCAGCGGGTGTAACATCATTTTTTGACGCGTAAGCTTCTGCTCGGCCAATAATAATGCAGTTCGTTACAATCAGAGGAATAAAGATACCTAGAGACAGGTACAAACCGTACGCATAGGCATTCATTAACAACTGAACGCAGGTAACGAGTGAGGCAATGATCATAACGAATACAGGTATACGGATCTCTTTTGGCACATAGTTACGGATAAGAGAAACTGTTACGTTGGATCCAACTAGCACGAGTAAGGTTGCAATACCAAGACCTAATGCATTGGTTATCGTGGAAGAAACCGCTAGCAGTGGACATAAGCCCAGCAGTTGTACGAGAGCGGGGTTATTACTCCACATACCGTTTTTCATCAGTAATTTATTCTCATTCATTACTGCTCTCCTTCACAGCCTAACGGCTGGCTAAGAATGTCTTCACGAGATTGGTTTACGTAGTTAACGGTATTTCGCACCACTTTTACGACGGCTCTTGGCGTGATCGTTGCACCAGTAAATTGATCGAAATCGCCGCCATCTTTACGAACTTTCCACGAATTCCAATTGTTTTCCGTGACTTGTTTTCCTGTAAAGCTCAGGATCCAGTCGGTGACACGAAGATCGATTTTATCGCCCAGACCAGGGGTTTCTTGGTGGTTTAGGACGCGTGTCCCCAAAATATTGCCCTGATTATCAATCCCAGTAATCACTTTTATCTCACCATTGTAGCCATCTGGCGCGATAGATTCTATTGCGATTGCTGTTAGTTCACCATTCTTCGTGGCGAGGTAGGCTGGCATCGCACGTAATGTCCCCAGATCTGGAGACGTGACCATTGTACAAGCTTGCGTGAGTGCGTTGTCATGCATGTTTTCTGGAATGACTTGATTCAAAACAGAAAGTAATTGTTTTTGCTCTTGTACCTTGATTTGGTCTTTTGTTAGGTACTGAGTAAGGGCGACTAATCCGGTTGTTGCACATGCAAATATCGCGAGTGTCAGACCATTTTTTCTAATAGCGGTTAACATGTTTACCTCAGTGACCGTAAGTTCTAGGTTTGGTATAGTAATCGATCAGTGGCACACACATATTTGCAAGCAACACTGCAAATGCAACACCATCTGGGAAACCGCCCCAACTGCGAATGATAAAGACCAAAGCACCAATAAGCGCACCGAAGATTAAACGTCCTTTGACGGTGGTAGACGCCGAAACGGGATCGGTTGCAATAAAGAATGCGCCAAGCATGGTTGCACCAGATAACAAGTGTAAAACTGGCGACGCAGTTTCCCCTGGCGTCAGCAACGTGAACACTAGGCTAAACAGAGTCAGACTCGCAAGGAAACCTGCTGGAATATACCATTGGATGATACGCTTTTTGATCATGACTATGCCGCCAAGAAGGTAAGCAAGGTTTACCCATTGCCAACCAATACCACCTAAGCCATCAAATATTGGCTGCGACATTACTTCGCTTGGAGTGGCACCTGTAAGAATGCCAGTCTTAAATGCATCAAGTGGTGTCGCCATTGTCACGCCGTCAACACCTGAGCGAACTTGCTGAAGTGATAAGCCGTCGTAATCATAGCCCGTAAAAATTAAAGAGAGTGTATCTGCAAAATTTACATGATCAGGTATGAGTGATGTCGGTGCACTCCAACTCGTCATTTGTACTGGGAAAGAGATCAACAAGACCACATAAGCGACCATTGCAGGGTTGAATAAGTTTTGTCCAAGGCCACCATAGAGGTGTTTAGCGATTACTATCGCAAAAATAAGCCCGATCACCATAATCCACCACGGAGACCATGGTGGTATAGCAACGGCTAACAACCAAGCGGTAACTATTGCACTGTTATCACGTAGCGCTCTCATTGGTGAGCGTTTACGACAGATCATGACTAAGGCTTCAAGGGATACAGCGACTGCAATGGCAAAAATCAGCTGAATAAGCGTACCCCAGCCAAAGAAGTAGGTTTGAGCTACTAAACCTGGAAGTGCGCAAAGTGCCACCCATTTCATTAAGTCTGGCGTACTACGACGACTGTGGGTATGCGGTGAACTGGCAATAAAAAACGACACTACTCGTTCTCCTCAGTATTATTTTTATTAGCTTCTTGTTGCGCTTTGCGTGCCTTCGCGCGCGCAATTGCTGCGGCAACCGCGGCTTTCTTCGGATCCACTTCTGGTTCTTCGGAGGTTGCTTCTTCAACAGGCTCTGTTTGCGTTTCTTGCTTCGCTTTGCGCGCTTTGGCTCGAGCGATGGCAGCAGCCACGGCGGCTTTTTTCGGATCGTCGGTTTGCTCGGCAGGTGCTTCAGCTTCTTCCGCTTCAGTTGAGTCTGCTTGTTTCGCTTTACGAGCCTTCGCGCGTGCAATTGCTGCGGCAACCGCGGCTTTCTTCGGATCGTCGGTTTGCTCGGCAGGTGCGTCAGCTTCTTCCGCTTCAGTTGAGTCTGCTTGTTTCGCTTTACGCGCTTTGGCACGTGCAATGGCAGCAGCCACTGCGGCTTTCTTCGGATCGTCGGTTTGCTCAGCAGGTGCTTTAGCTTCTTCCGCTTCAGTTGAGTCTGCTTGTTTCGCTTTACGTGCTTTGGCACGTGCAATCGCGGCAGCCACGGCGGCTTTTTTCGGATCTTTGGTTTGCTCGGCAGGTGCTTCGGCTTCTTCCGCTTCAATTGAGTCTGCTTGCTTCGCTTTTCGTGCTTTGGCACGTGCAATCGCAGCAGCCACGGCGGCTTTTTTCGGATCTTCGGTTTGCTCGGCCGGTGCGTCAGCTTCTTCCGCTTCGGTTGAGTCTGCTTGCTTCGCTTTTCGTGCTTTGGCTCGAGCAATTGCAGCGGCCACGGCGGCTTTTTTCGGATCGTCGGTTTGCTCAGCAGGTGCGTCAGCTTCTTCCGCTTCAGTTGAGTCTGCTTGCTTCGCTTTACGTGCTTTGGCACGTGCAATGGCAGCAGCAACCGCGGCTTTCTTCGGATCGCTGTCTTGCTGTGTAGACGTTTCCGATTCTACAGATTCAGTTGAATCTTCTTGTTGTGCTTTTTTCGCTTTAGCTCGGGCGATGGCGGCCGCAACTGCCGACTTTTTATCATCAGCGTTATTGTCTGGCGTTTCGCCTTGTTCTTTTTGCGCTTTCCGTTCGCGAGCAAGACGTTTGCGTTCTTCGCGCAGTTTTGCCATTTCTGAGTTATCAGGTTCACTAGAGCCTGCTTTAGCTGCTGCCGCTTGTTTCGCCTTCGCTTTGGCAATGGCTGCCGCTACGGCTGGTTTTACTGCTGGCTCTGTTTTTTCTGTGGTTTCTGTCTTTTGAGCTTTCACTCGTGCGATTGCTGCTGCTATCGCATCATCGCCGCCAGAAGACTTCATCTCTTTACGGCGCTGATCGGCAGCTTTCTTGAAGCGATTTTCACGTTCTGCTTTTTCGCGTTCCATACGCGCTTTTTTCTCTTCAAAACGCAGTTTTGCTCGCTCTGCAGCTTCCGCTTCTTGTGTTCTAGTTCTAATTTCTGCTTTCGCTTGGCGGTAGTACTGTACGAGCGGAATTTCACTTGGACATACAAACGCACAAGCGCCGCACTCGATACAATCCTTTAAGTTTAATTCTTCGAGTTTGTCATACTCTTCAGCTTTTGCATGCCATTGCAGTTGTTGAGGCAGCAGCGAAGCAGGGCACGCTTCTGCACATTGGCTACAGCGAATACATTCCATCTCATACTGGTGCGGAGAGATCTCTCGACGAGTCGGAGCAAGGATACAGTTTGCTGTCTTGGTAATCGGCACTTGGGAGTGAGGAAGGGTAAAGCCCATCATTGGCCCACCCATAATTAAACGCTGTAACTTCTTATCTGCTTTATAGCCAAACTCATCCAACAGTGCTTGTACTGGTGTCCCTAACAATGCCCAAACGTTGCGTGGTTGTTTGAAGGTTTTACCAGTGAGAGTCACGATGCGCTTTATCATCGGTTCACCGTCGATGACTGCGCGTTTTATAGCGTAAAGAGAACCAACATTCTGAACCAAAATACCAATATCGGCTGGAATCGCGCCACTTGGTACTTCTTTATTGGTTAAAATTTTGATCAGCTGTTTTTCACCGCCAGAAGGGTATTTAGTCGGGATAACGCGAATAACGATATCTTTGTTTATAGCCGCAGCTTCTAGCGCTTTGATTGCTTCTGGCTTGTTGTCTTCAATGCCAATAATCGTGAGCTTTGGTGTCAGGATATGTTCGACAATTTCGATACCTTGAATAAGCTCTTCGGCATGTTCTTGCATGAGCTTGTCATCAGACGTGATGTATGGCTCGCACTCTGCTGCATTAACGATAAGAATCTCGGTACGAGCAAAACCTGATTGGATTTTTTTTGCAGTAGGGAAGCCTGCGCCACCCATACCAGAAATACCAGCGAGACGAATAATATCAATCAGTGCGTCAGGGGTTTCTTTTTGGTAATCTGCGACGGGGTTTCTTTCACACCATGCATCTTTCCCATCAGGCGTGATGACTGCGCACAACTCACTTAACCCAGAAGGGTGCGCGACAGTTCGTGGCTCAATCGCGGTGAGCGTACCTGATGTTGGAGCATGCACTGGAACCGTAAAGCCGGTCTCCGATTGCGTTAATGGCTGACCTTTTAATACGTAGTCACCTTCGGCAACCAGTAGGTTACCCGCTTTACCAATGTGCTGTTTTAGCGGCAATACAATTTCTGACGGGATAGCCGCATGAGCGAGTTCAGTTTTGTTGGACTGCTTTTTATTTTCTGCCGGATGCACACCACCTGGGAAATCCCAAAGCGCGCCTGTACGAATTTGTTCAATCAAAGACAACATGTGAAACCTTACTTAATTGAATCTTTCACGTTCGCTGCATTGTCGGCAGCATCCGTAATGTTAAGTACCGGAATGGAGTGAAGTTGCCACTTCCAGCTTTCTGTGGTCGTTGCCACAGGAATCATTTCAATACAATCAGTCGGACATGGGGCAACACACAAGTCACAGCCCGTACATTCGTCTTTGATTACGGTATGGACCGCCTTTGTTCCGCCTACAATTGCATCCACCGGACACGCCTGAATACACTTAGTGCAGCCAATACACATGTCTTCATGAATAAACGCAACGGTTGGAATTTTGCTGTCGAGATCGTGCGCAGATTCTTCTGGCTCAACACCCATTAAGTCGGCGAGCTTTTCGATTGTTGCCTGACCACCAGGTGGACATTTGTTGATGTGGTCGCCATTTGCAATTGCTTCAGCATAAGGGCGGCAACCAGGGTAGCCACATTGACCGCATTGAGTTTGCGGTAAAATGGCGTCGATTTGATCCACAATAGGGTCCGCTTCAACTTTAAAGCGAATAGAAGCAAAACCAAGTATCGCGCCGAAAATCGCAGCCAGAACCGCTAACGCGATAATCGCAATTAAAATCGTACTCATCGCTTACTTCACCAAACCTGTAAAGCCCATAAAGGCGAGTGACATTAAACCTGCTGTAATCATTGCTATTGATGCACCTTTAAAAGGTACAGGAACGTCGGCGGCGGCTATGCGCTCTCGCATGGATGCAAAAAGTATCAACACCAATGAGAAACCAACAGCGGCGCCGAAGCCGTAGATGATCGATTCAATAAAGTTATGGTTTTCATTAATGTTAAGAAGTGCCACGCCCAATACTGCGCAGTTTGTTGTGATCAGCGGTAAGAAAATGCCAAGCAAGCGATAAAGCGTCGGGCTGGTTTTGTGCACAACCATTTCGGTGAACTGCACCACAACGGCTATCACCAAAATAAAACTCATGGTTCGAAGGTACTCAATACCCAGTGGACGAAGGATGTAGCTTTCCACTAAATACGCACACACTGACGCGAGCGTTAGCACAAAAGTTGTCGCTAAGCCCATACCTATTGCTGTTTCCAGTTTTTTGGACACGCCCATGAAAGGACATAGGCCCAAAAACTTCACCAGTACAAAGTTGTTCACCAGCACAGTGCCGACCAACAACAAAACATATTCGGTCATAGTTATTACGTTCTTAAAATCCGATCTTGATATTATCGTGTTTTGTGACACCAATAACAACCAGTGAACGATGTGGTTTTACATACACGATGGAAAAATAGTCGTCTAATTGATGTATTTTGATGAATCAATAAGAAATTGAATCGTTTGCTGAATGTATTGTTAGCGAGAGGATACTACCTATTAATTTTCATCTAATGTGTGATTTTAAAAAAGCCCGCCTCTCCCAGGTAGAAAAGAGAGGCGGGCAATGTATATTTACAAGCTAATTATTTAAACTTTCTGAGTGCTTGATGGACTGTGTTTATATCTTACTCGTGAAGGTACGAGTGATGACGTCTTGCTGTTGCTCTGTCGTTAGAGAGTTAAAACGTACCGCATAACCAGACACTCGAATCGTCAACTGAGGGTATTTCTCTGGATGTTCAACCGCATCCAATAACATCTCTCGGTCTAGAACGTTGACGTTAAGGTGTTGACCACCTTCAATCGCAATGCCCTCGTTGCTTGCTTCGTGATGGAAGTAACCATCCATTAGCGCAGCTAGGTTCTTCTTCTGACTCAAGTCATCTTTACCCAATGCGTTAGGCACAATTGAGAAAGTGTAAGAAATACCATCTTTAGCGTAAGCGAACGGTAATTTAGAAACCGATGCCAGAGACGCAACCGCCCCTTTTTCATCACGACCGTGCATTGGGTTTGCACCCGGTCCAAAAGGCATACCTGCGCGACGGCCATCTGGTGTATTACCCGTTTTTTTACCGTAAACCACGTTAGATGTGATTGTTAAAATCGATTGAGTTGGCACTGCTTCGCGGTAGGTGTGCATCTTCTGAATTTTCTTCATGAAGCGCTCAACTAGATCACAAGCGATGTCATCAACACGGGCATCGTTGTTACCAAATTTTGGATAATCACCTTCGATTTTAAAATCAACGGCGATGCCATCTTCATCACGAACGGGTTTCACGGTTGCGTATTTAATTGCTGCTAAAGAGTCTGCAACAACAGACAGACCTGCAATACCACACGCCATCGTGCGGTGCACGTCGCGATCCATCAATGCCATCAGTGATGCTTCGTAGCTGTAACGGTCATGCGAATAATGGATGATGTTCAACGCTGTGACGTATTGCGTTGCTAGCCACTCCAACATATTGTCGAAACGAGGCATCAAAGCGTCAAAGTCGAGAATTTCATCTTGAACTTTGTCCACTACCGGACCCACTTGCGCTTTCGATTTTTCATCGATACCACCATTGATGGTGTAAAGCAGTGCTTTTGCAAGGTTGGCACGTGCACCAAAGAATTGCATGTGCTGACCAACAACCTGCGGGCTCACACAACAGGCAATCGCGTAGTCGTCATTGTCGAAATCAGGACGCATTAGATCGTCGTTTTCGTATTGAACCGAAGAGGTATCAATCGACACTTTTGCAGCATATTGTTTGAACGCTTCAGGCAATTGCTCTGACCAAAGAATCGTCATGTTTGGCTCAGGAGCAGGGCCCATAGTATGTAGCGTATGTAAGTATCGGAATGTCGTTTTAGATACTAGCGTACGGCCATCAACACCCATACCTGCCATGGCTTCTGTTGCCCAGATTGGGTCGCCAGAGAACAATGAATCGTATTCTGGTGTGCGTAGGAAGCGAACCATCCGTAGCTTCATGATGAAGTGGTCAATCATTTCTTGCGCTTGTGATTCATCAATCAAACCGTTTGCGATATCGCGTTCTAGATAGACGTCTAGGAAAGTCGAAGTACGGCCCAGTGACATTGCTGCGCCGTTTTGCGATTTAACCGCCGCTAGGTAGCCAAAGTAGGTAAATTGGATCGCTTCTTGTGCTGTTTTAGCAGGTAGCGACATATCAATGCCGTATTTCAGACCCATTTGACGAATGTCTTCAAGCGCTTGAACTTGATCGGCTATTTCTTCGCGCAGACGAAGTGTTTTCTCAAGATCGTTGCCTTGCTCTAAGAACGTTTGTGTTGAGTTGTATTGTTCTTTTTTGTCTGCTTTTAAGAAGTCGATACCGTATAGGGCGAGACGGCGATAGTCACCAATGATACGACCACGGCCATAGGCATCAGGAAGGCCTGTGATGATGCCGGATTTACGACAGGCTAGAATTTCTTTGGTGTAAAGGTCGAAACACGCTTTGTTGTGAGTTTTACGGTATTCAGTGAAGATTTTTTCAACCGTTGGATCCAATTCGCGGCCATAAACTTCGCACGAGTTTTTTACCATGCGAATCCCGCCATTGGCGATGATTGCACGTTTTAGCGGTTGATCAGTTTGTAAGCCAACGATCTTTTCCAGATCTTTGTTGATGTAGCCTGCATCGTGGGAAGTGATTGTTGAGGGCAAGTCTGTGTCAAAATCAATAGGGGCGTGTGTGCGGCTTTCTTGTTTTATGCCTTCAAGCACTTGGTTCCATAATGCTGAAGTGGATTCGCTAACCTCGGCTAAGAAAGACTCGTCTCCCTCATAGGGTGTATAGTTTTTTTGGATGAAGTCACGAGTGTTGACAGAGTTTTGCCATTCACCAGCAGTAAATCCAGCCCATGCATCTAGCATGTCAGTTGTCGGAATAGTCATAAGTAAATCCCTAAGTTATTGATAATTAGAATGGAGGCGACGAGTAGGACGGAACCATTCTTAACCCTTTTAATCGTATGGATTTATTTGGTATGAGTAAAATGAATGCTTTTCATTTTTTCAATGATTAAATTGCATTAATAATACATTCAATTGGTTATGATTATTTTTTGCTAGAAAAGAGACAGAATTAAATGTGTGGTGCTGTGAGAACACTATCTATGACAATGTTATGAGTTCTGTAATTTGAACTTATTTCGGTGTGATTTTATGACGCCTAGATTGGCTTAGATTTCATGGCGATTAAGATACAAAAAAAGCCGTGTCTTGCGACACGGCTTTTCTATAATCTGGCTCCTCCTGCTGGGCTCGAACCAGCGACCTGCGGATTAACAGTCCGTCGCTCTACCAACTGAGCTAAGGAGGAATTGCTTTGCTTGAAAGCGGGACGAATCTTACCGAGCACTCAAACTACTGTCAACAGTAAAAAAATACATTTTTAGCAAAAAATATTGAGTTAAGGGCTTTACTTTTCTGTATGGCTTGTCAGTAAAGGCTCGAGGTTAGTTATCCACTAAATTTGTGGATAAGTATGTTGATGAGATCTGGGTAAAGAAAATTGATATGCAACTAAGTTTTTATTTAATGAATTTTTAGTAGGAATTATGCGTAAAATAAGCAAATAAAACAAAGATTTATCGATGTTAATCAAAAGGTATTCAAAGTGGATAAAAATCAATCTTTTGGGGATAAGAAAGTTTTAAGCTAATTTTTGGGGAAAAGTTGTGGAAACTATAATGTGAAGAATGTGTGTAGCTCTTCAACTAGGGCGAAGTACTATATCAGAGTCACTTTTGTATGGCTATAGCATTCTAGACAAACAAGAAAATTTATTAACAATGATGGTTAAATTCTCGATAGACGTAGATTTCATTAGCTAAGGTGTATATATATACAGCCAAAGCGCAGTAAAATTGAGGAAGGGTATGAGTAAAGTCTATGAATTGGTCTCCGATTATCAGCCGTCGGGCGATCAACCAGGAGCGATCAATCAGTTGCTTGAGGGGCTCGATGCTGGGCTAGCACATCAAACCTTGTTGGGGGTCACAGGCTCAGGTAAAACCTTCACACTAGCGAATGTGATTGCTCAAGCCCAACGACCTGCAATATTACTTGCGCCAAACAAAACGCTTGCTGCTCAGTTATATGGTGAGATGAAGTCATTCTTTCCTAATAATGCGGTTGAGTATTTTGTTTCTTACTACGATTACTACCAACCTGAAGCGTACGTTCCGACCACGGATACCTTTATAGAGAAAGACGCTTCAGTTAACGCGCATATAGAACAAATGCGTTTGTCTGCTACAAAAGCACTACTAGAACGTAAAGATGCCATTATTGTTGCATCGGTTTCAGCTATCTATGGTTTGGGTGATCCGGAATCCTACTTACAAATGATGCTTCATTTGCGACGTGGAGATGTGATTGATCAGCGTGATATGCTTCGTCGCCTAGCGGAGCTCCAATACTCGCGCAATGATGTTGCTTTTGAGCGAGGGCAGTTCCGTGTCCGTGGCGAGGTGATTGATATATTCCCTGCTGAATCAGACCAAGACGCTGTGCGCGTTGAGATGTTTGACGATGAGGTGGATTGCATCAGTGTGTTCGACCCATTGACAGGCGTGGTCAAACAACGAGACTTGCCGCGCTATACCATCTATCCCAAGACGCACTATGTGACGCCAAGAGATCGCATTCTTGAAGCGATTGAAAATATTAAAGTCGAACTAGAAGTGCGCAAAAAGCAGCTTCTAGATAACAACAAGCTACTGGAAGAGCAGCGAATTAGCCAGCGCACTCAATTCGATATCGAAATGATGAATGAGTTGGGCTTTTGCTCCGGTATCGAAAACTATTCTCGTTATCTCAGTGGACGCTCGGAAGGTGAGCCGCCACCAACCCTGTTTGACTACTTACCTCATGATGGCTTGTTGATCATCGATGAATCTCACGTGACAGTACCGCAGATAGGTGCCATGTATAAAGGTGACCGTTCGCGTAAAGAAACGCTGGTGGAGTTTGGTTTCCGGTTACCTTCAGCTTTGGATAATCGTCCACTGAAGTTTGAGGAGTTTGAAGCACTAGCGCCACAAACGATTTTCGTCTCTGCTACGCCCGGAAATTACGAACTAGAAAAATCGGCGGGTGATGTGGCGGATCAAGTCGTTCGTCCAACAGGCTTGCTTGACCCTGAGTTGGAAGTTCGCCCAGTAGCGACCCAAGTCGACGACCTATTGTCTGAGATCCGTATTCGCGCTGCTAAAGATGAGCGAGTTCTGGTTACAACACTGACCAAACGAATGGCTGAAGATCTCACCGAATACCTTCACGAACATGATGTTAAGGTACGTTATTTACACTCAGACATTGATACTGTTGAGCGTGTGGAAATTATCCGTGACCTTCGTCTTGGGGAATTTGACGTGCTGGTGGGAATAAACTTATTGAGAGAGGGCCTGGATATGCCAGAGGTCTCGTTAGTTGCAATTTTGGATGCGGATAAAGAGGGCTTCTTGCGGTCTGAACGCTCACTCATTCAGACCATTGGTCGTGCTGCACGAAACATCGAAGGTAAGGCGATTTTATACGCTGACCGAATCACCAACTCAATGAAAAAGGCGATGGATGAAACTAACCGTCGTCGCGAGAAGCAGGAAGCGTACAACGAAGAAATGGGTATTTCGCCACAAGCGCTCAAACGAAATATCAAAGACATCATGGAACTTGGCGATATCACTAAGTCTAAACGCCAGCGTAACACTAAACAGGTACCATTATCGAAAGTGGCGGAGCCTTCGCAAACTTACGAGGCACTGTCCCCTCAGCAGCTAGAAAAAGAAATCAGTCGACTGGAGGCAGCGATGTATCAGCATGCGCAAGATTTAGAATTTGAGTTAGCGGCACAAAAGCGTGACGAGATTGAAAAACTACGAGCGCAGTTCATCGCAAATAGTTGAACAAACTTACCGATTTAACTATCCAAGCATTTTAGGTCGCTTGTAAAAAAAGAAGCCAATAGGCAGTCGGGTCTATTGGCTTGTTTTGTGAACATATCGTTCACTAACAACGTCAGTTGGCTAGGTGACCCGAGGGGTCACTATCGTTACAGCATGGTTTGTGCCACTTTTTAAATAATTGATATTATTTTTGAATTTTTTCCTTTGCCCATAATTTAGCTAATGTTATTTGCAAAATGCAAAGCGTAATGCGATTATTGTTTAAAACACAACAAAATAATAGCTAGGTTATGCAACAAAAACCCGAAGGCCCAAAGTCTCGTTACCTTTTAATGGTCGAGGACACCGCATCTGTTGCGGCTCTGTACCGCTCATACCTGACACCGCTTGGCATAGATATCAATATTGTCGGCACAGGTAGGGATGCCATTGAGAGCCTAAATCATCGAATTCCAGATCTTATTTTACTCGATCTCCGTCTGCCAGATATGACGGGGATGGACGTTTTACATGCCGTTAAAAAGAGTCATCCCGACGTACCTATAATTTTTATGACCGCTCACGGTTCTATCGATACCGCTGTCGAGGCCATGCGTCATGGCTCACAAGACTTTTTAATCAAACCGTGTGAAGCAGACCGTTTACGTGTCACGGTTAACAATGCAATTCGTAAAGCGACCAAGCTAAAAAATGAAGCCGATAATCCAGGTAATCAGAGCTATCAGGGGTTTATCGGCAGTAGCCAAACCATGCAGCAGGTTTACCGTACGATAGATTCAGCGGCGAGCAGTAAAGCGAGTATTTTTATCACAGGTGAAAGTGGTACTGGTAAAGAGGTATGTGCCGAGGCTATTCACGCAGCAAGTAAACGTGGTGACAAACCTTTTATTGCAATTAACTGTGCTGCAATTCCAAAAGATTTGATTGAGAGTGAACTGTTTGGTCACGTAAAAGGGGCCTTTACTGGCGCTGCGAATGATCGTCAAGGGGCAGCTGAGTTAGCGGATGGCGGCACACTTTTTCTAGATGAGCTTTGTGAGATGGACTTGGATTTACAAACCAAGTTGCTACGATTTATTCAAACGGGCACATTCCAAAAAGTGGGTTCCTCAAAAATGAAGAGCGTGGATGTGCGCTTTGTGTGTGCCACTAACCGTGATCCCTGGAAAGAGGTACAAGAAGGTCGATTCCGTGAAGATTTGTACTATCGTTTGTATGTCATTCCTTTGCATTTACCGCCTTTACGCGAACGAGGCGAAGATGTTATTGAAATTGCATACTCACTGTTAGGTTACATGTCACACGAAGAAGGAAAAAGCTTCATACGTTTTGCGCCTGATGTCATCGAGCGATTCAACAGCTATGAGTGGCCGGGTAACGTTCGTCAGTTACAAAACGTGCTACGCAACATCGTTGTTCTAAACAACGGTAAAGAGATTACGTTGGACATGTTACCGCCACCGTTGAATCAACCGCTTGACCGTCCGTCGTCTGTGGCTAAATTAATTGAGCCGAAAGCGATGACCGCATCTGAGATTATGCCATTATGGATGACGGAAAAAATGGCAATCGAGCAAGCGATTGAAGCATGTGATGGCAATATTCCTCGAGCGGCGGGATATCTTGATGTCAGTCCGTCGACGATTTACCGCAAGTTACAGGCATGGAACGGCAAGGAAGAGCGGCAAAAAGTATGAGTGTAAATGTATTAAATCAGCAAAAAATAGATGAACTGTCGATGGAAATTGGCAGTGACAACGTACCTGTACTGTTCGATATCTTCCTAGGAGAAATGGATACCTATATCGAGAACTTATCCCAACTGCAGGGGGCAGAGCGATTAGCTTACTCAAAAGAAATCAGCCACGCGTTGAAAAGTAGTGCTGCGAGCTTTGGGGCAGATCGCCTTTGTGAACTGGCTATGTCCATAGACAAAAAAGCGAAAGCCGGTGAGTTGACTGCGGAGTCTGAGGAGTTAGAGGCTATGTTCGATCTTTTGCACGAAACTCGAGATGCTTATCGCTCTTGGCGACAGTAGCTATTTTTTCTATTAACCATTTTTTCTTAGTAAACATCTGTTTTTACTGGATGCCTGAACTAAAACCCTTCGATGACAGAAGGGTTTTCATTATCAATAAACACCTTAAAAGAGGGCGCTAGCCAGGTAACGTGCTCTTAAATAGAAAGTTGTAGCTGATTTTCAATCGCTAGTTTGAGCTTGTTTCTATCGTGACGCCAGTCTCGGTTAGAGGAGGCGAGTGACTCCGTCACTACATTCCATTGACTTAAGACGTCTTGCTCGGTTTTCTCTGCTAGAACCACGTCTATTTTTCTTCCTTGACAGGCACGTTCACACCATTCTAATTTTTGAGCCATCGTCATTCGTCCCGCTGGGCCGTATTCTGGACTCAGGTTAGCAACAAAAATGACTTTTGCTTTTGTGTTTGCTGCAATCGCTTTGCCGAGTTCAGGCAGCAATAAAGGAGGCATGATACTAGTTAAAAAACTGCCAGGGCCAAGAATAATCGCGTCAGCTTCCGCCAAAGCTGTGATGGCTTCTTTGGTAGCAGGCACTTCTGGTGAAAGATCCAAACGTCGCAAGTCTGCTTTCATTTCGTCGACATTTGTTTCTCCCGTAACCCACTTCCCATCTACGGATAACGCGGAAAGATCCGAAGGGTGTTCGGACATAGGAAGGATGTTAACGTCGACTTTTAACATATTGCGAATCAGATTAATGGCATCTAAAGGTCTGACCGATAAGTTATCGAGTGCAGTAAGCATCAAGTTACCAAGATTATGACCATCAAGTTCGCCAGTGCCTTTGAAGCGATATTCAAACATCATAGAACTGATCGAAGGCTCTGTAATGAGCTGATTAATACAGTTACGTGTGTCTCCCCAAGCGATTCCTCCTTGGCAGTGACGAATTCTTCCTGTTGAACCACCATTGTCAGTCGTGGCAACAATCCCAGTTGCATTGCTGCCAAAATCTCGTAATGCGGCCAGCATTCGACCTAAGCCATGACCACCGCCAACAGCGACCACTTTTTTATCTGTGTAGATATTCATTATGTTCTTCTAATAATCTAATAAAAAACGGCTACAATTTATCTTAAGGAGTGTCTTAAAGGTACTCACTTAGCGGTAAATTGTGTCTCTAGAGAGTTTTTTATCACTCAAGTCTGGATTCCATTACAAATATTAAGTATTTTACACCGCAAAGCTATCAGAGATTTCATATCTCTGGTTGCCATAACTCCGAGCTCACTATTGCTAAGTCCTTGGATAAGCGTTTTGAGCCAGTGGCATACTGTCACAAGGGCATGATTGGAAATGGCCATGCCTCCCGTGTTTGGAAAGGTGTTCCGTGGCGCAACAATTCGAAGACAAATTTCATCGTAAGTTTTATTACTTGCGTCTGTCTGTGACCGACGTATGTAATTTCAAATGTACCTATTGCCTTCCTGATGGCTATAAGCCTTCGGGCAATAAAAACTCGTCTTTTTTATCTCTCCCTGAAATCAAACGGGTCGTAAAAGCATTCGCTGATTGTGGCACGTCAAAAGTGCGCATCACTGGTGGTGAGCCTAGCTTACGCAAAGATTTTACCGACATTATCCATTCAGTAGCGGCGACGCCTGGCATTCAAAAAGTTGCAACGACAACCAATGGCTATCGCATGGCAAAACAAGTCGCAGATTGGCGTGAAGCGGGTTTAACCCACATTAATGTCAGTGTGGATAGCCTTGACCCGCGTATGTTTCATCAAATCACAGGTGAAAATAAGTTTACTGAAGTCATGAATGGTATCGAACGTGCGTTCGAGGTCGGTTATGAGCAAGTAAAAGTTAATGTGGTGTTGATGAAAGATCTGAACCATCACGAGCTGCCAGCGTTTCTTAACTGGATAAAAGATCGTCCAATCCAACTGCGTTTCATTGAGTTGATGCAAACGGGTGAGATGGATGAGCTATTTAATAAGCACCATGTATCCGGAGTGGCAATTCGTAACCAGCTAATTGCAAATGGTTGGTTGCTGAAAGTGCGCTCGCATAATGATGGTCCTGCGCAAGTATTTGTTCATCCTGATTACAAGGGTGAAATAGGTCTTATCATGCCTTATGAAAAAGACTTTTGTGAAAGCTGCAACCGACTGCGCGTTTCTGCGATGGGTAAGCTGCACCTATGTCTGTTTGGAGACCACGGTGTAGAATTGCGTGATCTTTTGGAACGTGATGAGCAAGAGAGTGAGCTTATTGAACGTATCCAGGCGCAGTTACAAACCAAGTCGGTAAGCCATTTCTTGCATGATGGCAATACTGGTATGACGCCACACCTCGCGTCTATCGGCGGCTAACTTCATTCAATTTTTAGAGCGAGTTCACTGATAAGCTGGCTCTAACTTTTTCCGAATCGATACCAAGCGTATCAAAGCTAATTAAGAGAATAGGTGAACAAATGGGTCACGCTGAAAGCAAATTCCAACCTGCAAATATTGCCGTTCTAACGGTATCTGACACTCGTACTGAAGAAAACGATACCTCTGGTCGTTACCTTGCTGAACATGCTCAAGAAGCGGGTCACAACGTAGTAGACAAGCAAATTGTTATTGATGATATGTACAAGATCCGCGCGATTGTTTCTCAATGGATTGCTGATGAAAGCGTACAAGCGATCATGATTACTGGCGGTACAGGTTTCACCTCACGTGATAGCACGCCAGAAGCACTTAAGCCTCTATTTGATAAAGAAGTTGAAGGTTTTGGTGAGTTGTTCCGTATGGTGTCGTACGAAGAGATCGGTACGTCAACTATTCAGTCTCGTGCGATTGCAGGTTTTGCTAACCACACCGTGATCTTCGCAATGCCAGGTTCAACTGGTGCGTGCCGCACAGGCTGGACAAAAATTATTAAACAGCAGTTGGATGCAAGTCATCGCCCTTGTAACTTCATGCCACACCTATCTGTATAACCTTTCCTAAAAGCGAAGGAAAAACAATGACCCAATTTACACATATCAATGCTTCTGGCGAAGCAAACATGGTTGACGTGTCAGCAAAAACGGAGACGGTTCGTGAAGCTCGTGCTGAAGCATTTGTTCACATGGCCCCAGAAACACTTCAACTGATTGTCTCTGGCCAGCACCACAAAGGTGATGTATTTGCGACGGCTCGTATTGCTGGTATTCAAGCTGCGAAGAAAACCTGGGATTTGATTCCACTTTGTCATCCGCTACTACTCTCTAAAGTTGAAGTTCAACTGGAAGCTATCGAAGCAGAAAACAAAGTTCGCATCGAATCAGTATGTAAACTTGCGGGTAAAACTGGTGTGGAAATGGAAGCGCTCACGGCAGCTTCCGTTGCTGCTCTAACGATTTACGATATGTGTAAAGCAGTACAAAAAGACATGGTCATTGGTCAAGTTCGTCTATTAGAGAAAACGGGTGGTAAATCTGGTCACTTTAAGGTGGAATCATGATTAAAGTACTTTTCTTTGCTCAAACTCGCGAGCTGATTGGCATCGACAGTGTTGAGTTAGACGGGCCGTTTGAAACGGTTGAATCAATTCGTGCACATCTAGTGGAAGAAGGCACTGAGAAAGATGGCAAGTGGGATTTAGCACTCGAGCCAGGAAAGCTACTTGCTGCAGTGAACCAATCTATCGTCCCTCTGGATACACAAGTAAAAGCAGGTGACGAAGTTGCGTTTTTCCCGCCGGTAACTGGGGGTTAAGATGGATTCTCGTGTTTCTGTACAAATTGAAGATTTTTCGGTTGAGCAAGAATATCAACGTCTATCTGAAGGGACGGCTGCCGGCGCTGTCGTTACATTCGTTGGTAAAGTTCGAGATATGAACCTTGGGGATAATGTCATTGGTTTACATCTAGAGCACTATCCGGGGATGACAGAGAAGAGCTTGAGCGACATTTGCGATCAAGCTGAATCACGTTGGCCATTATTGGGCGTACGCGTGATTCATCGTGTCGGAGACATGGATAGCGGTGATCAAATTGTATTTGTGGGCGTTTCCAGTGCGCACCGCGGCGCGGCATTTGATGCGTGCGAGTTCATCATGGATTATCTGAAAACCCAAGCTCCATTTTGGAAAAAAGAGCGTACGACGAATGAAGATCGTTGGGTTGAGTCGCGCGACACCGATCATCAAGCTGCACAGCGTTGGGAAAAATAGAACTAACCCGCATTCTAGTGAAAAAAGCTAAGTGCTAATGGTACTTAGCTTTTTTTGTATTTATCTTCATTGTATTGCTCACTTTGTTTCAATATTTCCTATCTTTTGTCTGGTGATATTCTTCACAATAAAAGTTTTTTGCCCAATATATAAACAATTATTTGTTAGACTTGATTTGTCATAAATGTTAAATGATGTGTAAATATCTAGCATAAGATGCTAGTAAATGGTTTAAACTCAGATTAATCGAAAGTTTCGCCTGTTAAATGTCGCTTCTGGTCTTTATTTGGCTGGTGAATGCTTTGGGGTTAGAGTTTACTGCTAGATATGTGTGGTTTAGTCAGCATTATTGGTTTTTTTGCTACATTTTTATGGCAAATTACTTCAATGATTGCTAATGTGTGCCGCAGTCTTTGTAAGGTTTTAGACTTTTGTGCTCAGAAAGTGCACTAAAAAAATCTAAAACTCTGACCGTTCCAGGCCCTTACAAAGAAGTCATGGATGCTAACGAAAAAATTTGGAGTTTTACGCATGTATAAGAATAAAATCACGCGCGCTTTATTTATTGGTGCTGGTCTTTCTCTCGCTCTAGCTGGTTGTGGTGAAAAGCCTGCGGAGAAACAAGCTGCTGAGCCTGCTCCGGCTCCAGCCCCTGAAGCTAAATCTGATTCTAAAGAGCCAAAACTTGCTGCTGTTCAAGAATTGGTGCGTGGTAACGGTACAGAAGTTGCGACAATAGACCCTCATAAATCTCAAGGTGTTCCAGAATCCCACGTGATTCGCGATCTTCTTGAAGGCCTTGTAAACCAAGATGCGGACGGTAACACTATCCCTGGTGTTGCAGAATCTTGGGAAACTGAAGACAACAAAACATACACTTTCCACTTACGTGAAGACGCAAAATGGTCAAACGGTGATCCTGTCACTGCAGGTGATTTCGTTTACAGCTTCCAACGTGCAGTCGATCCAGCAACCGCCTCTCCATATGCTTGGTACATGGAATACACCAAGATGAAGAACGCAAAAGACATTGTTGCGGGTAAAAAAGATAAGAGCGAGTTAGGTGTTAAAGCGGTTGACGACCACACGTTAGTGGTTGAGTTAGATACTGCAGTACCATATTTTGTAATGATGATGGGCCACACGACAGTGAAACCTGTTCATCAAGCAACTGTTGAAAAGTTCGGCGATCAATGGACGAAGCCAGAGAACTTTGTAGGTAACGGTGCTTATGTTGTTGACAACTGGGTTGTAAACGAGCGTTTGGTTCTAAAACGTAACGAACAGTACTGGGACAACGAAAACACGACGCTTGACCAAGTTACTTTCTTACCAATTGAGAACCAAGTAGCGGAAATGAACCGCTTCCTAGCGGGTGAAATCGACTTCACGAACGAGCTGCCTACAGAGCACTTCAAGCGTCTGAAGAAAGAGCACCCACAAGAAGTGTCTGTAACCGGTAACTTATGTACTTACTACTACATCTTCAATACGAAGAAAAAGCCGTTTGATGATGTTCGTGTGCGTAAAGCGATTTCTTATGCGATTGACCGTAACATTGTGACCGATGCGATTTTAGGTCAAGGTCAAAAGCCAGCTTACTTCCTAACACCTGAAATTACGGCAGGTTTCAACCCAGAAATCCCTGCATACGGCAAAATGACGCAAGAAGAGCGTAACGCAGAAGCTGCGCGTCTATTGGAAGAAGCGGGTTACGGCGCAGACAACCCTCTTGAATTTAACCTTCTATACAATACATCAGAGAACCACAAGAAACTTGCGGTTGCACTGGGTTCAATGTGGAAGAAGACACTTGGTCTAGACGTTACGCTAGAAAACCAAGAGTGGAAAACTTACCTATCTACCAAAGATTCTGGCAACTTTGAGGTTGCTCGTGCAGGTTGGTGTGGCGACTACAACGAAGCTTCATCTTTCCTAACGCTGATGATGAGTAATAACACTACTGGTGGTATTCACTACGACAGCAAAGAGTACGATGCGATCATGAACAAAGCATTTGCTTCAACTTCTGACGAAGAGCGCCAAGCACTTTACCTAGAAGCAGAGAAGTTGATGGCAAAAGATATGCCAATCGCACCTATCTACCAGTACGTGAAATCACGTCTACTATCACCGAAAGTTGGTGGCTTCCCAGTAAATAACGCGGAAGACAAGATTTACTCTAAAGATCTCTACATCACAGAGTAATTCGTAACTCGATAGAACTATAAAAATGAGGCCCTACATGTGAGAAATTGCATGTAGCGCCTATCTTTAGTCCAAAAGAATTGGACGACTTCTTTAATTTAACTGTCACAGACTGAAAGAGTGAGTTTATGCTTAAATTCATCGCAAAAAGGATATTTGAGGCGATCCCAACAATGTTGGTTTTGATCACCGTATCTTTCTTTCTTATGCGCTTTGCACCGGGAAACCCTTTCTCGACAGAGCGTCCATTGCCACCCGAAGTAATGGCAAATATCGAAGCTAAATATGGCTTGGATAAACCTGTATTTGAACAATACACCACGTATTTGACCAATGTTATCCAAGGTGATTTCGGACCGTCATTTAAATACCTTGATTACTCAGTAAACGAGCTGATCGCGGTTGCCTTACCTGTTTCGGCTAAAGTGGGCTTCATCGCCTTTATCTTTACTTTGATAATGGGGGTTACCGTCGGTACCATTGCTGCGCTCAAGCAAAATACTTGGATTGATTACACCATTATGTCGACTGCGATGCTTGGTGTGGTAATGCCATCCTTTGTATTAGCGCCTGCGCTTATCTACATATTCTCGCTTCACTGGAATATCTTCCCTGCGGGTGGTTGGCAAGATGGTAGCTGGCAGTATTTAGTGCTTCCTGTTATTGGTATGTCGCTACTGTATGTTGCTACCTTTGCTCGTATCACGCGTGGTTCGATGATCGAAACCCTAAACAGTAACTTTATTCGTACGGCACGTGCTAAAGGTCTAAGTTACCGTTATATCATTATCAAACACGCTCTTAAGCCGGCACTTCTCCCTGTTGTTTCTTACATGGGTCCAGCTTTCGTAGGTATCATCACCGGTTCCGTTGTTATCGAAACCATTTTTGGTCTGCCTGGTATTGGTAAACTATTCGTTAACGCTGCGTTTAACCGTGACTACTCGCTAGTAATGGGGGTAACCATTCTGATTGGTTTCCTATTCATTCTATTCAACGCGATTGTAGATATTTTACTTGCAATGATTGACCCGAAAATTCGCTACTAACAGGGACGTTTGGTTATGTTAACGAAAAAAGAAAACCTAGAAGCGATTGAGAAATTCTCCGAAAACTTGGAGATTGAAGGTCGCAGTCTTTGGCAAGATGCTCGTATCCGTTTCATGCGCAACAAAGCGGCGATGGTGAGCTTATTCCTTCTTGTTCTAATGACGTTGGCGGTTATTATCCTGCCAATGATCGCACCGTACACATTTGATGATACTGACTGGTACGCGATGCACGTTGCACCGAATGCTGACCATTGGTTTGGTACTGACAGCTTAGGCCGTGATTTATACGTGCGTACGCTAATTGGAGGTCGTATTTCGTTGATGGTAGGTGTTATGGGTGCATTTGTAGCGGTACTGATTGGTACGCTCTACGGCGCAGCATCTGGTTTCATCGGCGGTAAAGTTGACCGCGTAATGATGCGTATTCTAGAAATTTTATACGCGGTACCGTTTATGTTCCTGGTGATTGTACTGGTAACATTCTTCGGTCGTAACATCATGCTGATCTTCGTTGCGATTGGTGCTATCGCATGGCTAGATATGGCGCGTATCGTACGTGGTCAGACTCTTAGTCTACGTAGCAAGGAGTTTATCGAAGCGGCACATGTGTGTGGTGTAAGCAACTGGAAAATCATTACTCGTCATATCGTACCTAACGTACTGGGTATTGTAGCGGTATACTCTACGCTGCTTATCCCAAGTATGATTCTAACGGAATCATTCCTATCATTCCTTGGTCTTGGTGTTCAGGAACCAATGACAAGTTGGGGCGCTCTTCTACAAGAAGGTGCACAGACAATGGAAGTAGCAATCTGGCAGCTGGCATTCCCAGCAGTGTTCATGGTTGTGACGCTATTCTGCTTCAACTACGTTGGTGACGGCCTGCGCGATGCGCTGGATCCAAAAGACAGATAATTAAAAGATAAGATTAAGGAAGCAATGATGAGCTTATTAGATGTCAAAGATCTGCGCGTCGAATTCACCACGCAAGATGGTATCGTAACCGCAGTAAACGATTTGAACTTCTCTCTCAACCAAGGCGAAACCTTAGGTATCGTTGGAGAGTCGGGATCAGGTAAATCTCAAACCGTATTCGCAATCATGGGCCTTTTGGCTAAGAACGGTATTATTTCTGGTAGCGCAAAGTTTGAAGGCAAAGAAATCCTAAACTTACCAGAAAAAGAACTGAACAAAGTGCGTGCGGAACAGATCGCAATGATCTTCCAAGACCCAATGACATCACTGAACCCTTACATGAAAGTGAGTGATCAGTTGATGGAAGTGCTTATGCTGCACAAAGGCATGGGCAAAGCGGAAGCATTTGAAGAATCAGTACGCATGCTGGAAGCGGTAAAAATCCCTGAAGCGCGTAAGCGTATCACGATGTACCCGCATGAGTTTTCAGGCGGTATGCGTCAGCGTGTAATGATCGCGATGGCGTTGTTATGTCGTCCTAAACTGCTTATTGCCGATGAGCCAACAACAGCACTTGATGTGACGGTACAAGCACAGATCATGGACTTGTTGAATGAGCTGAAATCTGAGTTCAACACAGCGATCATCATGATCACGCACGACCTTGGTGTGGTTGCAGGTTCGTGTGACAAGGTGCTGGTGATGTATGCAGGCCGTACTATGGAGTACGGCAACGTAAACGAAATTTTCTACAATCCAAGCCATCCTTATGCGGAGGGGCTGCTGAAGGCGATTCCTCGCCTCGATACTGAGGGTGAAATTCTGCCGACCATTCCTGGTAATCCACCAAACTTGCTTCGTCTACCGCCGGGCTGCCCTTATCAAGAGCGCTGTCACCGTGTGATGGATCGTTGTAAGCGCGAGGCGCCAATTCTGACACCATTTGGTGATGGTCGTCAGCGTGCATGTTTTTCTGAATGGGAGGCTTGGAACAAATGAACGCAGTAGACAAAAAACTAATTCTGGACATTTCTGAGCTGAAAGTTCACTTCAGCATTGCCTCAAAGTCGGCATGGCCGTGGTCAAAGCCTTCGAGCCTGAAAGCGGTAGATGGCGTGAACGTTCGACTATACGAAGGGGAAACGCTTGGTGTAGTAGGTGAATCAGGTTGTGGTAAATCGACGTTTGCTCGTGCCATCATTGGTCTGGTTGAAGCTACTGACGGCCAAGTAGTTTGGTTGGGTCAAGACCTTACTAAAATGAAAAGCGTTCAGCGCCGTGAGACGCGTAAAGAAATTCAGATGATTTTCCAAGACCCATTGGCATCGCTGAATCCGCGTATGACTGTTGGTGATATCATCGCTGAACCTCTTGAGACATTCTATCCAGAACTGTCTAAGCAGGAAGTGAAAGATCGCGTTAAAGAGATGATGGCGAAAGTTGGCCTATTACCTAACGTGATTAACCGTTACCCACACGAGTTCTCGGGTGGTCAGTGTCAGCGTATCGGGATAGCGCGTGCGCTTATCCTTAAGCCTAAGATGATCATTTGTGACGAGCCAGTATCGGCGCTTGATGTATCTATTCAAGCTCAGGTTGTTAACCTGCTTAAAGAGATTCAAAAAGAGTTAGGGCTTTCTCTGGTATTCATTGCGCATGACTTGTCTGTCGTTAAACACATTTCAGATCGCGTTTTAGTTATGTATTTAGGTAATGCCGTGGAACTTGGCGAGGCCGAGGCTCTGTTTGCTGATCCTAAGCACCCATATACGCGTGCGCTGATGTCTGCGGTTCCGATCCCGGACCCGGATATTGAGCGCAATAAGAAAATCCAAATGCTAGAGGGTGATCTTCCTTCACCTATCAACCCACCGTCGGGTTGTGTATTCCGCACTCGTTGCCCACAAGCAACCGAAGAGTGTGCGAAGACAAAGCCAACCATTTTAGGTAATGACGTTCACGCGGTATCTTGTTTACACGTTAGTGTATAAATTCAGCCTGTGACGGGCTTAAGCGCGACACCTTCATCGGGTCGCGCTTTTTTTATGTGTCTGATTTATACATTCGAATTTCTTGAACATGATGTCCTAAGTTCGATGATTCTCTGTTTGATAGGAAACGCTAATATAGACACAAACAGAACGAGAGGAGAGCAATCATGGGTAAGTTGGTTGAAGGTGTTTGGCAAGATGTCTGGTATGACACAAAATCAAATGGTGGCAAATTTGTGCGCGAAGATGCCGGATTCCGTAACTGGGTTAAAAACGACCCTGATGCGGAGTTTACACCAGAGTCCGGTCGATACCATTTGTATGTCTCTCTTGCTTGTCCGTGGGCACATCGAACCCTCATTTTCCGCAAGCTGAAAGGTTTAGAACCACATATTGATGTCACGGTCGTTTGCCCTGATATGCTCAGCCAAGGTTGGCAAATGGGGCTTCCTGAGCCATTGTTTGGTCACACGCGCATGTATCAAATTTACACGCAGGCCAAACCCGATTACACGGGCCGCGTAACCGTGCCTGTACTTTGGGATAAAAAGACCAATACTATTGTGTCAAACGAGTCGTCAGAGATCATTCGCATGTTCAATTCGGAATTCAATGCGTTAACAGGGAATCACGACGACTACTATCCAGATCATCTAAAACACGTTATTGATGAGTGGAACGATTTTGTTTATCCAAATGTCAACAACGGAGTGTATCGTTGTGGCTTCGCGACTACACAAGAGGCGTATGAAGAAGCGTTTGATTCTTTGTTTAATGCGTTAGATAAAATCGATGCTCACTTAGCGACGCATCGTTACTTAGCTGGGAACACAATTACTGAGGCTGATTGGCGTTTGTTTACGACTCTTATTCGTTTTGATGCGGTGTATGTGGGGCATTTCAAGTGTAACAAGCAGCGCATCGCAGACTACGAAAATATACAAGGCTACTTAAAAGAGTTATATCAAGTCGAAGGCGTCGAAGAAACGACGGATTTCTATCACATTAAACGCCACTACTACTTCAGCCACACTGGGATTAATCCGACGCAAGTTGTACCAAAAGGGCCTGATTTAGACCTAAATACTCCTCATGGAAGAGAAAGGATTGGCTAGTTTGCTGCTTCCATTGCAAATGAAAAAGTACTTAACGGTTAGCAATGCCGTTAAGTACTTTTGTGTCATCTAAATACCGGGAGTAGGAAGTTTACTTTTTCATTCATCGCCACCTTACTTAGCGCGTACGATGTCCATCACTAGCTTTCCGTCCACTTTTACAGGACCGTCCTCTTTAGCGCCGAGCGTATACTCAAACACACCAGTCTTCATGCCACCTTTCTCTCCGTGGACCATTAACATCAGCATATCGCCTGATTCTACTGGTTCCATCAAAATTGCATTTACGTTTTCATTCTTTCCCATTTTTAACGGAGCGTAGCCGATAACAGGACCAGGCTTCATTGATTCGTCTGTTCGGTGGACAACCATCCACCCATTGTCATCAGCATGAGCCATTTCAGCGGTCACCGTTCCTCCGGACATATCTTGATCGACGCCTTTAATACTCGAGGCGGAAAAGCTGAATGAAGAAAAACTAATCAGAAACGCAGCTAAACCAAACTTTATCAGTGATGTATTGATGAAATCCTTCATATATATTCCTTAGCAGTCAATGAGTTTGTGCATTGCAGTAGCTTTTACGTATTTCCTAGCAAAAAAGTTTAGCTAAAACGTAAATAATGCCGATAAATTGAACAGGGGCCGTGCTGCCTTGGAGCCAATGTATTTTGGGGAATGGGTCAATCGGTGTAAGAACAAGCGCGAGCATTGTCGATTAGGTGTGGTGGGGCGATAGGGAGAAAAGCTTTGCGCACCAGTAATTATAGGTTGTGCAGTGATTGGTATAAAAAACAAATAAGTGTTCTGGCCAGCAATAGAAAAAGCCCTCGACGAATCGAGGGCTTTGTATCTATATCTAACTAGATGTCAGAAGCGATTATTTAGCTTCTTGGTCTGCTTGGATAGCTGTTAGAGCGATGGTGTACACGATGTCGTCTACTAGCGCTCCACGAGACAAGTCGTTTACAGGCTTACGCATACCTTGCAGCATTGGACCGATAGATACTAGGTCAGCTGAACGTTGTACCGCTTTGTAAGTTGTGTTACCCGTATTTAGGTCTGGGAATACAAATACTGTCGCTTTACCTGCAACTGGAGAGTTTGGTGCTTTAGAAGCAGCAACGTTTTCCATAATGGCAGCGTCGTACTGTAGAGGACCGTCAATGATAAGATCAGGACGTTTCTCTTGAGCCAGTTTTGTTGCTTCACGTACTTTATCAACGTCTGCACCCTTACCAGATTCACCAGTAGAGTAAGAGATCATTGCAACGCGTGGTTCGATACCGAATGCTGCTGCAGAGTCAGCAGATTGGATAGCGATTTCAGCAAGCTGTTCAGCAGTTGGATCTGGGTTGATTGCACAGTCACCGTAAACCAGTACTTGATCAGGCAGAAGCATGAAGAATACTGAAGATACGATAGACGCATTTGGTGCCGTCTTGATGATTTGGAACGGAGGAACGATAGTGTTCGCCGTAGTGTGAACAGCACCAGAAACTAGGCCGTCAACTTCGTCGTTCTCAAGCATCATTGTGCCAAGGAATACTGAATCTTGTAGCTTCTCACGAGCCACAACTTCAGTCATGCCTTTCGCACCGCGCAACTCAACTAGGCGAGCAACGTAGTTTTCACGAACAGCATCTGCATCGATGATGGTTACACCAGTACCTAGCTCAACGCCTTGTTGAGCCGCTACGCGACGGATTTCATCTGGGTTACCTAGAAGTACACAGTCTGCAATGCCGCGTTCAGCACAGATTGCTGCTGCTTTAACTGTGCGTGGTTCGTCACCTTCTGGAAGAACGATACGCTTACCTGCTTTACGAGCAAGTTCAGTTAGCTGGTAACGGAACGCTGGTGGGCTTAGACGACGAGACTTCTGAGTGCCTTCAGTCATAGACTCGATCCAGTTACCGTCAATGTGGCCAGCAACGTGTTCGTTGATGAACTCGATACGCTCTTTATCGTCTGCAGGTACTTCGATGCTGAAGCTCTGTAGGTTTAGAGACGTTTGCCAAGTGTTACCTTGTGCTTTGAAGATAGGTAGACCAGTGTCGAATGCTGGTTTACATAGGCCTTCGATTTCGCTAGGGATATCGTAACCGCCAGTTAGCAGTACTGCACCAATATCCACACCGTTCATTGCAGCAAGAGAAGCAGCAACGATAACATCAGGACGGTCTGCAGAAGTAACAAGTAGAGAACCCGGTTTGAAGTGCTCAATCATGTTTGGCAGAGAACGTGCACAGAAAGTGATGCTCTTGATGCGACGAGTGTTGATGTCACCTTCGTTGATGATATCTGCTTTCAGGTGCTTAGCCATGTCGATTGCACGAGTCGCAATCAGATCAATGCTCCATGGCACACAACCTAGTACACGAATTGGAGAAGTGTTGAAAATTTCCATCACTTTCAATTCGTTTTGTTTCGCGCTGTCTGCATCGTCAAAGATTTCAGATAGGTCAGGGCGAGTACGGCCAGCTTCGTCAACAGGAGCGTTTAGCTTGTTGATGATAACACCAGAGATGTTTTTGTTTTTAGTGCCGCCGAAGTTAGAACATGCTACTTCGATACGCTCTTTCAGTTGCGCAGGGTTATCAGTACCTGGAGTCGCAACTAGCACGATTTCTGCACCAAGTGTTGCCGCGATTTCCGCGTTTACTTGGTTTGCAAATGGGTGCTTACGAGTAGGTACAAGACCTTCGATTAGCGTAACGTCTGCGTCTTTGTTGATTTGGTTGTAACGTTCAACAACGGTTTCTAGCAGCTCGTCCATGTTGTCGTTACCGATTAGGCTTTCAGCAACAGACATCGCCATTGGTTCACCGATCTTCATATCGCTGTTACGACCAACGATAGTTGAAGTCAGATCTGGCTGATCACCACCTGAACGTGGCTGACAGATTGGCTTGTAGAAAGAAACTTTAACGCCTTTACGCTCCATAGCGCGAAGAACACCCATGCTAACGCTTGTTAGGCCAACGCCTGCGCTAGTAGGGATAAGCATAATAGTACGAGACATTCGTAGAGTACCTTTAGCTATTTGGGGGATAAAAGCTCAACTCTTATTCCATGAAGCTCGAAGAATAGGAGTTGAGCCCCTAAGAAATTCGTTTGAATGAAAATCTGGCTAGCCGAGTGGCTAGCCAGGAATTCAATTAAAGACCTGTCAGGCGAGCAGTGTCTTCAGCGATGACTAGCTCTTCGTTAGTAGAGATAACCATTGCAGGGATACGGCTGTTTTCAGTCGTGATAACGCCTTCGCCGCCGAAGCGAGCTTTAAGGTTAGCTTCGCTATCTACTTCGATACCGAAGATGCCAAGACGGTTTAGAACCATTTCACGGATAGGGCCAGAGTTCTCGCCGATACCGCCAGTGAAAGTGATTGCGTCTAGACGGCCTTCCATTGAAGCCGTGTAGCCAGCAACGTATTTAGCTAGACGGTGGCAGAACACGTCCATTGCGCGTGTTGCTTCTTCTTTTTGACCGTAGTTGTCTTCAACGAAACGACAGTCAGAAGTCACTTCAGTTAGACCTTGAAGACCAGACTCTTTAGTTAGCATCGTGTTGATTTGATCAACAGAGTAACCTAGAGCGTCGTGTAGGTGGAAGACGATAGCAGGGTCGATGTCGCCACAGCGAGTACCCATTACCAGACCTTCAAGTGGAGTAAGACCCATAGAAGTGTCTACAGATTGACCGTTCTTGATCGCACATACAGATGCGCCGTTACCTAGGTGACAGTTGATGATGTTTACTTCTTCAACTGGTTTGTTTAGTAGGCCTGCAACTTCACGAGTGATGAACAAGTGAGAAGTACCGTGCATGCCGTAACGACGGATACCGTGTTCTTTGTATAGGTTGTATGGAAGAGCGTATAGGTAAGACTCTTCAGGCATAGTTTGGTGGAACGCAGTGTCAAATACAGCAACGTTTTTCAGCTCTGGGAAGTTTTTCTTAGCCGCTTCGATACCGATGATGTGAGCAGGGTTATGAAGAGGTGCAAATGTTGCAGCGTCTTGAATACCTTTTAGAACTTCATCAGTAATTAGTGCAGATTGAGTGAACTGCTCGCCGCCGTGAACGATACGGTGACCGATTGCGCCTAGGTTAGCTTTAAGCTCTGGCTTAGAAGCAAGAATAGTTTCTACCATAAACGCTAGTGCTTCTTCGTGAGCTGCACCATTGCCTAGTTGAGCTTCGTGCTTGCCATCAAGTTTCCACTTGATGCGAGCTTCAGGAAGGTGAAGACACTCAGCAAGACCTGACAAGTGCTCGTCGCCGTTCTCGGCATCAACAACGGCAAATTTAAGAGAAGAACTACCGCAGTTTAAAACTAAAACTAGCTTAGACATGTATGACTACCTGTTATTCGTCTGATAAAAAAATCAGTTAAAGAATGAAAAATTAATCACAAGAATAGCCGATACCCAGAAGGCTGCGTACTAATCCTGGTCAAAAATTGTTCTAATTCCATATAAAGAAATAGTGATGAACCCTTCCATCACTATGATGCGATCCGTGCAGATAGATATCTCGGAGTTGCTTAAATTGTAAATAACAGCAACAATGAGATTGAGGGTCTGCAAAGGATAGCGATAATAAGCAATGATAACAAAAAAAATTTGAAAGAATATTAACTTTCATCAATTTTTTGTACCTTCAGTTGAAATGTTCAACTATTTTTTAGTGAGAGAGCGGTATGAGTAATAAAGTCGGATTGATCCATAGCCTGAAAGATGGCCAGAATTACATGGAGATCTGGCCGGTTCGTAAAGAGCTAAGCGCCATATTTCCGGAACAGCGTATCATTAAGGCGACTCGCTTTGGCATTAAAGTCATGCCGGCCGTTGCTGCGATCAGCGTACTCACTCAAATGGCATTCAACAATTACCACGCGTTACCTCAATCCATTGTTGTCGCCTTGTTTGCGATTAGCTTGCCACTTCAAGGCATTTGGTGGCTTGGTGCTCGATCCAACACGAAATTGCCGCCTTCTTTGGCCTCTTGGTATCGGGAGTTGCATCAAAAAATTGTGGAAACAGGTTTTGCATTAGAGCCTGTCAAAGCTCGCCCTCGTTACAAAGAGCTTGCGATAATACTGAACCGAGCGTTTCGCCAGCTCGATAAATCGTCATTAGAGCGTTGGTTCTAATTTAAATTGTTTGAAATGGAGTGTGCACTGGCCGCTCCATTTTTGATCCTGCCTCTATTACCTACTTTGACGGTCGTTGATGAAGCGAGCGAAGCTTTGTTTACCAAAGATTCTTTCCGGATGAAGAAGTCCCCCGATCACAAATGTTGCTTTAGTGTTAAATCTTTCTTTTCTTTACTAAGACTTAGTAGTAATAATAAAAACAAGATGCGCAAGAAGTGCACAGTTATATGAACACAACAATACCGCCTTCAAACATTTGAATTCACGAGTCGATACACATATTGAAAGCTCGTGAAACAAGGACGAAGTCACATCAAGGAGTTATGATGAAAACGAAACGTTTATTAGCCACTGCCGTTCTATCAGCTACTGCTATTTTCTCTTCTACCAATGTACTGGCCGCCACTGCAACTGTCGCAGTTTCACAGATTGTCGAACACCCGGCGTTAGACGCGACGCGCCAAGGGTTACTTGATGGTTTGAAAGCGAAAGGCTACGAAGAAGGCAAAAATCTAGAATTTGATTATAAGACCGCACAGGGTAATCCAGCGATTGCGGTGCAAATTGCCCGTCAGTACGTCGGCGAAAATCCTGATGTGTTAGTTGGCATCGCGACACCTTCGGCACAAGCTTTGGTGTCGGCTACTCGCTCTATTCCTGTTGTCTTTACTGCGGTAACAGATCCGGTTGGTGCGAAATTGGTTAAGTCGATGGAACAACCAGGCAAAAACGTAACTGGCCTGTCTGATCTTTCACCCGTTGCTCAGCATGTCGATCTCATCCAAGAAATTCTTCCTCAGGTGAAAAGCATCGGGGTTGTATTTAATCCCGGTGAAGCTAATGCCGTGACTTTAGTTGAATTACTAAAAGAAAGCGCAAAAGCAAAAGGCATACAAGTGGTTGAAGCGACCGCACTAAAAAGTGCTGATGTTCAGTCTGCGACTCAAGCGATTGCAGCGAAATCAGACATTCTTTACGCCCCAACAGACAATACAGTTGCAAGTGCGATTGAAGGGATGATTGTGGCAGCGAATCAAGCGAAGAAACCTGTATTTGGTGGCGCGACGTCGTATGTCGAAAAGGGTGCTATTGCAGGCTTAGGTTTTGACTACTACCAGGTTGGTGTACAAACCGCGGATTACGTGGCGGCGATTCTTGATGGTCAAGAACCAGGCAAGCTGGATGTAAAAGTCGCGACGGGCTCTGACCTTGTAATTAATGAAAGCGCAGCATCTAAGCTCGGTATCAAGCTGCCAAGTTCTGTGGTTGAACGTGCGACAAGCATGCAATAAGTAACGCTTTTTGGGGTAAAGACCGTCACGTTGGTTGGTAGACGCTTGCCCCAAAATTGATACTCGCCGAATTTCTCGTGTAGAGCATTCTGCTAGAGAAGAAGGGGAGTATACGTTAGAAGTCTTACGTTCAGGTTGGTATTAGCCAGCCTGAGCATGCAGAAAGGAGCAGTTATGTCTGCATTTGCTTTTTTTGGCGCACTCGAAATTGGCTTGATTTATGGCCTAGTCGCTCTGGGTGTGTATCTTACGTTCCGTGTTCTCGATTTCCCCGATTTGAGTGTGGATGGCAGCTTTCCAATGGGAGCTGCGGTGGCTGCAACGGCGATTGTCGCAGGTATTAATCCTTGGCTTGCGACAATAATGGCGATGATAGCTGGTAGTATGACGGGGTGGGTAACCGCTTTTCTGGCTGTTCGGTGTGGTATTTTACACCTGTTAGCTTCCATTCTTACCATGATCGCTGCATTTTCAATTAATATTCGTATTATGGGCAAACCTAATATGGCGTTGCTTGGAGAGGATACTATTCTCACTCCGTTTGAAGCATTGGGCGATGCGATGTTTATTCGCCCTCTGGTTGTTGGGGTCTTAGTTCTTCTTTCCGCTTTCTTTGTCATTCGCCTGCTGAACAGCGACTTTGGTCTTGGTTTACGAGCCACGGGTGTGAATGCGCGTATGGTTTCTGCGCAAGGGGCGAGCACTGGCTTTTATACCTACTTTGGCTTGGCTTTATCCAACGGGTTTGTGGGATTCGCAGGCGCGTTGTTTGCACAAACGAACAGCTTTGCGGATGTGACCTCTGGCGTGGGCACCATTGTCGTTGGTTTGGCAGCTGTGATTTTGGGGCAGACCCTTATTCCCGGGCGCAAGATTTGGGTTGCGGTATTTGCGGTCATCATCGGTTCGGTACTTTATCGCCTTGCAGTGGCTTTCGCTTTGAGCTCTGGCATGTTTGGTTTACAAGCTTCAGACCTCAACCTTGTTACCGCAGTATTGGTGGCTGTGGCGCTTATTGCTCCAAAGCTAAAACAGAGCATGAGAGCGAAACAACGCGTTACTGATGCTAAACAAGCGGCATCAAAAAATGGTTCTGGGGAGGCATTATGATCGAACTAAATAATATTCAGGTCACGTTCAACCCTGGGACGATTTTGGAAAATCGTGCATTGAAAGGCGTCTCTTTAGAGGTTCCAGAGCATCAATTTCTTACCGTGATTGGTTCTAATGGCGCAGGAAAATCGACGTTGCTTGGTGCGGTGACAGGTGAGACGCCGATGATAGGTGGTCAGGTGATCATTGATGGCAAAGACGTCACCAAGCAGACGGTTGCCCAACGTGCGACGCAATGCGCCCGAGTGTTTCAAGATCCATTGGCCGGGACTTGTGGTGAACTGACGATAGAAGAGAACATGGCTCTAGCGCACATGCGTGGTAAAAAACGCAGCTGGGGGTTGGCGCTCTCTACCAAACGTCGCAAGCTGTTCCAAGAGCGAATTAGCATCCTCGGTCTTGGTTTAGAAGACCGCTTGGGCGATAGCATTGGGTTGCTGTCTGGTGGACAACGACAAGCCGTTAGCCTTGTGATGGCGACGTTATCGGAGAGTAAGTTGTTGTTGCTTGATGAACACACGGCTGCGCTTGATCCTCGTATGGCGGCGTTTGTTATCGACTTAACTAAACGTATTGTCGATGAGTTCGATTTAACCGTGATGATGGTGACGCATTCGATGAAAGACGCATTAGCATGTGGCGATAGGACCGTAATGCTTCACCAAGGTGAAATTGTGCTTGATGTGGCTGGAGAGCAGCGTGCTAACATGCAAGTACCAGACTTGTTGGATATGTTCTCCAAAGTGCGTGGTGAAGAGCTGGCAGATGACAGTCTTTTGTTGAACTAAGCGGTATCCGACAAGTCACTACGCCTACTAAGTGTGATCCTCCTTGGGAAAATTGGCTGATATGTCAACTCGCAAGGAGGATTTCTTGTCTCTAATTCTTCAATAACATAGTGGCATATCCGATGACGAGGAGTGCCCATAATGAACCTGCCATTTATTTTTCATAGTCAAACTATTGATGGTTTAGCTTTTAATGACGAGCACGTTACAGTCAGACTGAAAACCGAGACATTGGATTTTGATTCCGTCTATGTGCGTATTGAGCCGGACAATGAAGAATATCTGGTCGACATGGCTCAAGTAGGAACGGCTGGTGAATTATTACTATGGGAGGCATCGTTTCGACCAAATCAAGATCGAGATGTCACACATTATGTGTTTAAGCTCCTCAAAGACGGACAACAATACTGGCTCGATGCACGAGGCGTACAAAAGCGTATTCCACCCAAAGAGTTCCACTTTAAGTTGAATGTAGAGCATCAACCACCAAGCTGGGTCCAAGAGCAAGTTTTCTATCAAATCTTTCCTGACCGTTTTTCTGCTAGTAAAAGTGAGTCCGATATTCGCCACGCTTATGCTCAGTATGATTCTGCATCGATCGTCAAGCCGTGGGGAGACGCGGTAGGTTCTCACCAAAATACCGGGGCACGTGAATTCTTTGGCGGCGACCTCAAAGGTGTAGAACAAAAGTTGGACTATCTTGAACAGCTCGGCGTTACTGCGCTTTATTTCAATCCGATCTTTTCTTCACCAAGTAATCATAAATACGACACCACTGATTACTTCACTGTTGACCCTATGTTCGGCACCAACGATCAGTTTGCTGAACTGTGTGAGAAAATCCGTGGTAAGAATATGAAGATTGTCTTAGACGCGGTGTTTAACCACACGTCAGTGCATCATCCTTGGTTTGATATCCAACAAAAAGCAGAAGGAGCACATGGCAATCCGCAGTCAAAGTTCCGTGATTACTACTTTTTCGAAGGCGAAACCAATCACTACATTGGTTGGAAAGGCATTGGTAACTTACCGGTTCTGAACTTCGAAAATGAACAGGTGCGCGACTACATCTACCAAAGTGAAGAGTCTGTCATCAAGTACTGGCTGAAGCCACCGTACTTGGTTGATGGCTGGCGGTTTGATGTAATTCATATGCTTGGCGAAGGGGACGGCGCGAAAAACAATGCTCATTATGTGGCAGCGTTTCGTAATGCGACTAAGTCAGTAAAACCGAATGCTTATGTGTTAGGTGAGCACTTTTTTGAAGCAACGCAGTGGTTGCAAGGTGATCAAGAGGATGGGGCGATGAACTACTACGGTTTTGCTCATCCAGTCCGAGCTTTTATCGCACGACAAGACATTATGTACGATCCAATCAACATTGATGGTTTGGAGTTTAAAGCATGGTTGGACGAAGCCAGAGCAAAAATCCCATTTTCTAATCAGCTATCGCAGCTAAATCAACTCGATAGTCACGATACTGCTCGGTTTATCACATTGGTTGATGGTGATAAGCGTAAAATGAACATCGCGCTAGCAATGCTTATGACTTACGTTGGCACGCCTTGTATTTACTACGGGAGTGAAGTCGGTCTAGAAGGAGGTCTAGACCCGGATAATCGTCGCTGTTTTCCTTGGAATGAAATCGAAAGTTCACAATGGCTATCGCTTTACCAACAATGGATCAAGATACGTAAACAATGTAAGCCTTTACAGTCGGGCTGTATTCAATGGCTTCATTGCACTAACAACCAGTTGGCGTACGCACGTGTACTGGGTCGCGAAGCAGTCGTTGTTATGATTAATCTCAGTGGTAATGAATGTTCAATCGATTTACCTATGTGGCAACTGGGCTTGGAGGTTAGCCAAGTTATATCGTTGTTAGATGACACAGAACAGGTTGATTATAAAGGTCATATCTCTGTCAATATGTCGGCACAGAGCTGCAAATTATGGCGACTAAAGTGACACCACACTCTATATTGATTAAACTCCTTTAATATATAAACGGTCTCAAACAGCGCGCACACATTTGTTTGGTCTCTTGTTATCTGGTGCTGCATTGCATGCGTCACCAGATAACGAGTATCAATTTAATAGCAGTCATAAGAGACTATTGACCTTTCATATGCATGGTACTCAATGGTAAACCAAAGGCGATTTAGCCTCTCATTTGTCATCTTTTTTCCTCTGGCGTTATTTGTAGTGGTTTTACTCGTGACAACGAAAAATTACTATGATGCGGTTAACCGCTATATCGATTCTGAGTATTCGCGTATCGAGCGTGCAATGTCTCGCGGTATTAAAGTACTCACGGCTTTAGATTACAGCTTCACCAACTATACCAATTACGCTAACCCACTGTTTGAAGAACATAATTCTTTAGTCAAAGAAGGGCTTTGTTATCTTTGGCCTATAGATGTGTTATTACTCGAAAGTGTTTATAGTGAAGGGTTACCTGCGGTTGACCTTGATTATATGATCGTAGGGGACGAAAGCTTATGTCAGCAAGGTTCAACGATTAACCAGTTAGCTGAACAAAAGGCGGGTTTTGCGCCGTCATTGTCATTTCTGCACGATATTGAATCGCACATTGTTGGAATCCATTACATTGACAAGCGCGGTTACGTTATCTCCTCCCCCGATACCTACGCAAAAAATTTCACAAGAGAGCTTTTGTCAACGCTAAAAGCCCGACCTTTTTGGCAAAAAACCGCGCAAGATAAAGTGAACATTACCTTGGCTGGACCAGGGCCTGTGTTGGACTCGATGGAAGGTCAAGTCATTAGTATGACGGTACCCGTCTATGAGAAAGGAGAACATCAAGGTGTTTTGTCTATTGATTTTGACATCAATACGCTCATGGCTTCGTCGCTAGGTCTTGTTGGTCAGTTTCATTTGGTTTCCAATTTACAATCCATTCCTTCAAACAGTACACGAATCAAACCAGTCGAATTAGAGCGATTGAGTGCGAATCACAGCATGTACTACGAGTACAACCTTTGGGATGAAGCTAAGAACCTAGCGGTTTTTGAAAAATACAGCCTTATTGTCGCACTATTTATTTACGTGCTGAGTACCGTCGTCTTGTTCTATGTGAATATGCATAGCGAGCGACGCTACTTTAAAGAACTGGCAGCAAGAGACCCAATGACCAGCTTATTGAATCGTCGAGGTATGCAAACCGTGTGGCGTAATAAGATGACAAAAAAACAGGTTGCTTTAGCAGTGTTCGATATTGATAACTTCAAGAAGATCAACGACACCTATGGTCATGATGTCGGTGATTCTGCAATTCAGCTTGTTGCAAAATGTATACGTGAAAATATTCGCCATACCGATGTTGCCTCAAGGTTTGGTGGCGAAGAGTTCGTTTTAGCGATTTATGACGAAGATTCAGAAGGCATTAAACTCATTTTAGACAGAGTAAAAAAAGCCATAGATGAGCGTTCGATACGCGTAACGAAAGAAGGCTTTACGATCTCTGGCGGTGTGGTGTTTAGTAAAGAGAGCCGAGTAGAAAACTTTGATGAATTGTTTAAAGCGGCGGATGAAAAGTTATATCAAGCCAAAAGTACCGGCAAAAATAAGATCTGTTACTAGGATTTAGGTACAAAAAAGGACGAGATATTCGTCCTTTTTTGTGTTCGGGAGTTATGCAACCTGAGAGTTTAAGTCATCGCGGTAGCGTTGAATATGCTCAACAATTGGTGCGGCTTTGTTGAACGTTCTGATTTCTCTAAATAGGTCTTTTGCTTCAGGATAAGCCTGACGTAAGTAAGAGAACCATTGTTTTACGCGGTTTGGGTAATACAAGCCTTTATCGCCTTTCATCTCAAACTTGGAGTAATAGATGAGCAACTCAACCACCTCGGGCCATGACATTGGCTGGTGGTTATGTTTCACCATATTGCCTAAGTTAGGGATATTGAAAGCGCCTCGGCACACCATCAAAGAGTTAACGCCAGTCGTTTCAATGCAACGTTGACCGTCTTCATAATTCCAAATTTCACCATTCGCTATCAGTGGGATATCGAAACGTTCGCGAATTTGGTTGATGTAATCCCATTTTATCTCAGAAGCTTTATAACCACCTTGTTTAGTACGTGCGTGTACGGTCAATTCATTTGCGCCAGCAGACTGAATGGCATCGACAATTTCAAAGCAATCTTCAGGGTTCTCCCAGCCAAGACGAATTTTTGCAGTTACGGGAATGGCTTCTGGAACGGCTTCTCGACAAGCTTTCACAACACGGTGAATGAGCTCTGGATGCTGGAGTAGCGCTGCTCCACCTTTACTTTTGTTGACCATTTTGGCTGGGCAACCAAAGTTTATATCAATGCCTCTGGCACCAAGATTTGCCGCTTTAATTGCGTTCTCAGCCATCCAGTTCGGTTCCTGTCCCAACAATTGCACATGTACTGGCACACCAGATGCAGTCTGAGAACCTTGCAACAGCTCTGGGCATAAACGGTGAAACACATGATCGGGTAATAGCTGGTCGATTACGCGAACAAACTCCGTAACACACAGGTCATAGTCGTTTATCTCGGTCAGGATTTGGCGCATCAAATGATCTAAAACGCCTTCCATTGGGCCTAGTACAACTCGCATAGCTTGCCTAATACAGTTTGGTGGTAAAAAGGAGGGCGATTGTAGCGATGTAAGTTAAGTTTGTCATTAAAAGACTCGAAGCGCCCAATGCCGTCAAACACACAACGTTAGGTTACTTGCTTTTGAGCTCTGAGGTATAATGCCGCCAAATTTATGGGAAACCAGATGTCATGCAATACACATTGATTGAAAAAGGTGAAGTTCACGTCGATGAATCTTGCCTATTTATCGAAGGCGCAGTGTTAGCTGCGAATCTGACGACAAAACCACTCGCTCCTGAAAAGTGGTTAGAGCCGCTATTAGGTGAGGGATTCAAAGCGATTCAACCAGCTGTGGAAGAGCAAATTCACAAGCAGCATAACCGAATTCAACGAAACGAATATTCCGTGCTAGAGCTAACAGGCAAAGAACCTGAACAACTTGCTGATTTTGCCGAAGGCTTTATGTCTGTTTGGTCAATGATTGAAGAACAGTGGCAAGACGTTGAGCTCAATGATGGATTACAGCGTATGCTGCAAGCATTACTGACCACTTTGATGCTGGCTATCGATGAGCCAGCAACGCAGCAACAGATGCGCGACGCAGGTATTGAAACGCCACCGGCCCTGACAGATTTAGTCGACCAGCTTGATTTAATGGTCGGTGAAGTCGCGCTGGGCGCGGATGAGTTGATGGTAGGAAATAAAGCTCAAAGCCTAAACCCATTCAAAGGTATCGGGCGCAATGATCCCTGTCCTTGTGAGAGCGGAAAAAAATTCAAGCAGTGCTGTGGTCAATCACGCGGCTAAATCGAATCGCCGCGCTATCCACTTAACAAAGAGCCGACCAGATGGTCGGCTTTTTGTTAATTTTTACGCGTCAGTAGGATTAACGAATTGGATTAACGCGTTTTGCAGGGAAGAATTGTGCAATTACAATTAATGCCAAAGCGATTAAATTGCCTGCAAAAATTACGACTAACCATTGTGGCATTGATAAATCAAGGAACTGCCATACAACCTTAGAGCAATCACCATATGCTTCAAACATCCAAGGAACCCACTGATTGAGCGGAGCCCAGCTAGGGAATGTGACGAATAAATCGCAAGTCGCGAATGGTGATGGATTAAACTGGTAGTCAACGTGCTGCATCGCAAGTAACAAACCCTTGTAAGCACTTAATCCCCAGCCTATCAAACCTAGCCAGCGGAAAATTGGGTTCTTGGGTGCCAATATACCAACCATTGCAGCGACGCCCACTCCCATCATCGCGACTCTTTCATAAATACACATGACACATGGTGCAAGCATCATGACGTGCTGAAAATAGAGGGCACATGCTTCAAAGAAAACGACGAATAGCAGAAGCAGTAGCCACGATAAACGTCCCTTTGAAAACTGGTTAAGTGAATTTAAAATAGTCACGTTTTTGTTCCTGTCTGAAATAGAAAAAGCTCTGAATACTCAGAGCTTTTTATCGTGGATAAGTTTCCTAATCAACTCAAATTTTAGTGACCACCGGATACTACGGGAGTCAGATCACCACTATGAGGTAAAATCCAACCAGCTTCGTAGAAAGAAGCTGTTGCAGGCTCTAGGAAGAACATGATTCCCATCAGACCGACAATCGCAAGAACGACGGTGTAAGGCAGCGCCATGATAACCATTCGACCGTAAGACAGACGAATTAATGGAGCGAGAGCCGATGTGAGTAAGAATAGGAATGCCGCTTGACCGTTTGGCGTTGCAACAGAAGGCAGGTTAGTACCAGTATTGATTGCCACCGCCAGTAAGTCGAACTGATCACGAGTAATGAGACCCTCAATGAGTGCAGTTTTTACTTCATTGATGTAAACCGTACCAACGAACACGTTATCCGACACCATCGATAATAAGCCATTCGCCACATAGAACAGAGCTAGCTGAGTACCTTTATCTTCAACGGCAAGCACCGCATCGATGACTGGTTTAAACAGCTCTTGGTCAATGATTACAGCAACGATCGAGAAAAATACTGCAAGCAGTGCAGTGAAGGGCAGGGCCTCTTCAAACGCTTTCCCCATGGAGTGCTCTTCAATGACACCAGTAAATGCGGTCGCTAATATGATCACAGAAAGGCCAATTAAGCCGACAGCCGCTAAGTGCAAAGCGAGTGCAACGATCAACCAAACCGCAATAAGACCTTGAACCCAGAGTTTTGCGACATCTTGATTTGTTCGCGTTTTACGCTCTTCACGGTCAAAATCGACGAGGATCTGACGAACGTTATTAGGAAGCTTCGCGCCGTAGCCAAACACTTTAAGCTTTTCAACTAAAGCACAAGTGATGAGACCACAGAAAAATACAGGTAGTGTCACTGGAGACATACGGATTAGGAATTCACCAAATAACCAACCCGCTTGGTCTGCAATAATTAAGTTTTGAGGTTCACCAACCATCGTGGTTACGCCACCTAAGGCAGTACCTACACCAGCATGCATCAACAAAGAGCGCAAAAACGCACGATAGTTTTCTAAGTCATCACGCGTTAGTTCAGTGATCGTGTCATCTTGTGTATGGTCATGGTCACCGATAGGGTTACCAGACGCCACTTTGTGATAGATAGAGTAAAAGCCGATCGCCACGCTGATAACAACGGCGATAACCGTCAAGGCATCCAAAAATGCAGACAAAAATGCCGCAGCAAAGCAGAACGCGAGTGATAGTAGGGTTTTAGAGCGAATGCCAAGTAAAATTTTGGTAAAAATGAACAGCAATAGCTGCTTCATGAAGTAGATGCCCGCAACCATAAATACCAGAAGTAGCAGTACTTCGATATTTGCTACTAATTCGTGCTTAACTTGCGCAGGGCTAGTCATGCCGATAGCAATGGCTTCAATAGCAAGTAAACCGCCAGGTTGTAATGGGTAGCATTTTAATGCCATTGCTAGCGTGAAAATAAATTCAGCGACCAACAACCATCCAGCTACAAATGGGTTTATTAGGAAGAATACAATCGGGTTAATTATTAAGAAGGCTATAATGGCAACTTTGTACCAATCAGGCGCTTTACCAAGGAAGTTCTTGATAAAAGCGTTTCCGAGCGATATCGGCATGATAATTCTCTTTATAACAAAATTATGAATAGACACTACAATAGTGCTTAAGTATCTGTTTGTTAGACTTATTGACTAGTCTTTAAAAACAATAACTTAGTAAAACAACACTCCTTTGTTTATTGTAGTCTTGCCAAGTTACTTCCCCTGAACTCAAGCACCGCTCACTTTCGACCGCAAACTCTACACTCAGGCATTTATTAGTCAATAACAAAACGTGATGCTACCGACTAAAATGACTTTTTAAATGTAATAACGCGATCAAAACGGCGTTACTATACCATGAAAGTCTTAAAAAAATCCTCTTGGATTTTAAATGACGGTCAGTGACGAGAAAAGGCAAATTAAGAAAGAATATTAACTGTGATATACAAAGTAATTTTTCATATTTTGAATATAAAAATGTGACACGGTTGTCTTTATTTCTCCGAGATTTGTGAGCTGTTTAATTAAATGAAAATTCATATTTTACTGCTTTCGCTCGCATGTTAGAGCCTCTTAAATTGACACAACATATAGAGTATTAACTCTATATTATGGAGTCGTTTCCACTATTGATCGTAAATTTTCTCAAACCGCTAAGTAGTGGTATGATGAGTAGTATCGACCCTCAGAAATCAATATTGGATAAAAAGTAGAATGGTCATAAAGGCGAAAAGCCCTGCGGGATTCGCAGAAAAATATATTATCGAGAGCATTTGGAACGGCCGTTTTCCTCCAGGCTCAATTTTACCTGCTGAGCGCGAGCTGTCCGAACTGATTGGTGTTACTCGAACGACTTTAAGAGAGGTTCTTCAACGACTAGCCCGTGATGGATGGCTGACTATCCAGCACGGCAAACCTACGAAAGTTAACCAATTTATGGAGACCTCTGGTCTGCATATTTTGGATACTTTAATGACGCTAGACGTTGATAATGCGACAAACATTGTAGAAGATCTGCTTGCGGCACGTACTAACATCAGTCCTATCTTTATGCGCTATGCATTTAAAGCGAACAAAGAGAGCTCTGAGCGTACAATTAAGAACGTAATCGAATCTTGTGAAGCTTTAATGAATGCGGCTTCCTGGGACGAATTCATCGCTTCTTCGCCGTATGCTGAAAAAGTTCTGCAGAATGTGAAAGAAGATAACGAGAAAGATGAAGCGAAGCGTCAAGAAATCTTGATTGCTAAAACGTTCAACTTTTACGATTATATGCTTTTCCAGCGCCTAGCATTCCATTCAGGAAATCAAATTTACGGTTTGATCTTTAATGGTTTGAAGAAGCTCTACGATCGTGTCGGTAGCTACTACTTCTCAAATCCAGCTTCTCGTGAGCTAGCTCTGAAGTTTTACCATCAATTGCTCGAAACTTGTGAAAGTGGCCAGCGTGAGCAACTACCAGTAGTGATTCGTCATTATGGTATGGAAAGTGCGTTGATCTGGAACGAAATGAAAAAGCAATTACCAACGAACTTCACGGAAGACGACAGCTAAGCGCTGACAAGTTGAATAAACGAAAACCGCAGTGCCTTAGGCCTGCGGTTTTTTTGTTTTTATTTATAAGTCGGCGACGAACCAAGCACCAATAATAAGGTATGGAACGTTTATCCTGCTAGTGAGAGTCTGGGTAACGGTAGATATAATGACTCTACGACATCTGAAAGGACATGGTCGTAAGTATTGAAGATGGTCAATGACAAGTCCGATGTGACGCCATAAAGCTCTGCTTCTGTTAAGTCGACATGACTCCCTGTCACGTATTCATTTAGCGTCTGTATTGAGCGCGTGGAAGCAGGAGAGGTAATGCTAAGTGGAGCGATAACCGCTAGTTGGTTTAGCTTACGCATCATGACCGATGCATAATTTTTGAAACGCTCATTTCCGCCTTGCTCTCCTAAATCTTGAATGCTGATTCGTAACTGAGTCAGGGTCTCCAAGCTATCCATAATGTTTTGCCAGTTCATGTGATACTCATTATGCAAGTCATCTCTTTGCTCAACCGCTAGCCATGCGATGGTTACTTCATCCATCAAAAACAAGCAATGACGAATCAACTTACCATGCTCCATCTGGTTTCTTGCAACACTATGGGCATCCCATTGTTCAAGTAGTTTCCCTACTTTAATCTGTAATACGCGATACATGGGTTTGTTTTCAAACCGTGAGGTTTCGACTAAAAGATGAAGCTTGTTAGTCAGAGCATCATTAAGAGCGTCCAATTTTTGTTGATCGTTTTGTTGGAATTGAAGCGAGTAGTGAGTAGCAGCTCGGTGGTGTCTCAGAAGGTGAACAACATCTCGTAATAATGTTAACAGCTGATATTTGCGCGCATGTTGCTGCTCTCGTTTAGAAGATAAGTGATATATTCCGGCTAAAATAGCGATGGACAATAGTGTGGAAATCAAAACAAACATAACCAACTCCTTGTTAGTGTTTGGACCTAACAAGGAAGATTGCAGTTTTGATGCCAAACAAAAACTCAATTTAAACAATTGGTTATATTGAATGTTCTTTTTGAATGGTCGTTGTTGGTGCATGGATTCACCAAATTTGTGAATATGTTTGATTATTCGGTGTCGATGCTTGGTGTACGCGTTATTCTTTGTGAGTTACATATTGATTACTTTTTAGTCTGATTCAAGTCACAATGTTTAGAAATTAAAATATTCGAACACTTCATATGATATAAGTTGTCTATTTTGTTGATTGTTCGAGGTAATTAATTTGTCTAATAAATTCGACCTATGCTTCAGTACTCACTCAAAGATAACGCTCCCTATCGATACAAATGATGAGGATAGGTACCTTCAGTTTCGTAAGGACAACCCACATATATTTGGTAGTTTTATTCCCGCAGGTACTCCTTTCATACTGAACGAAGGCTCTGTGATCAACATAGCTAAGTTGCGTAGCGAGAGACCTGATATAGCTTGTGCTCTTGATACTGTAAAAAGTTGGTCACAAGAAACCAAAAGAAATGTAGCCAATCTAACAAGTGAGTTTGGCGATGAAAACTTACAAGCGGTAGCCCTCCTCTATGAAAAAGAGATTAAGCCTTTTTTAGATGCTACTAATCATACTATGGGAGGGAAAATCGATGAGTATACTGCAGTAGGTGCTGCCGCTACTGCTGTTAATGAAAAGCAAGTCAGATTGAGTAATTTCGGGAAAGCTTTGCTCAAATATCAAAATGCCTTACTAGATGTACGTACAGCCTCACGAAATGGTGCGCAGAAAAAGGAGCTTGTGAAGCTTGGATATAGAGTTAAAGAAGCTCATAGTTCTTTGAATGCAAAATTTACAAAAGAACTTGCCCATTATGCAGGGCGAATTAAAAGTAGCCGCGGTAACATTTGGAGCAACCCGAATAGGGCTGTCAATATCGCGCGAAGCGGTAGGGATATAACTAAGTTACATTTAACATCTATAGCTAACATCCGCTCAATTCGAGTTCTTGAACAAAGCTCTAGTATTGTAGGTAAAAAGATCATCATGATTGATGCTGGTGTTCGCTTTAACAATGTTCGAAATGCCAAGAATAACGGAGAAAATTGGCAAAAAAGAGCGGCAATGGAAGTTGCTGGGTTTGGTGCGAGCAACGCTGCTGGCATTTGGACCACATCCAAAGTGATTGCATCTGGAATGGGAATCGCTTTGGCTGCTGGCCCATTTGGAGTCGTAGTCTTAATTGGTGTAGGCTTAGGTGTCGGCTATGCAGCAGCTAAGATGGCTGATAGTGCAGGGCAAAATTTAGCCAAAGGTGCCTATGAAGTTAGTTCTAACATTCATTGGAATTAAAGGGATCAACGTGTCTTATTTTGATATGACAAATATGATTATCGGATGTACTTGGTTAGTTAGTACTTTGCTTTTCATTCGTGTTTCGGTAAAGCGGATCGAGAAAAAGATGTCGAAGGATGGTCATGGCCCTGTCGGTTGGGATAGAGATACCTGGGGGGTTAGATTCCCAATGTATACTACAGTTTTAATGCGAGGCAAGCCTGCGAAAGTATCACTTGTAGATGATCAGTTAATACTAAAATACGCAACGACATTTGATCGAGTTCTCGCTTTTGTAGTCACGATCAGCTTTGTACTTTTCCTTGCATGTGGCGCGATTATTACTTGGGGTCCAGAAGAATTCTCTTTGTAGTACAATCAAGCTTAATCGATAAGCTTAACTGCGAGAAAAGGCTTAACTGATTTAGTTAAGCCTTTTCAATAAAGATACTTACATTACGCGCATGCCAGGTTGAGCGCCTTCGTGTGGCTCAAGGATCCACAGGTCACTACCACCAGGGCCTGCCGCTAGGATCATACCTTCAGACATACCAAACTTCATCTTACGAGGTTTTAGGTTTGCTACCATTACCGTTAGCTTGCCTTCTAGCTCTTCAGGTTTGTAAGCTGACTTGATGCCAGAGAATACCTGACGAGTTTCACCACCGATGTCCAATTGGAATTTAAGCAGTTTGTTGGCTTTTGGTACTTCTTCACAAGAGATGATACGAGCGATACGCATATCTACTGCAGCAAAAGCATCGAACTCAATCTCTTCAGCGATTGGTTCTTTGTCTAGCTCGGTTTGGCTAGCCTTGTTCTTTTCCGCTTCAGCTTTCTCTTTCGCCGCCATTTCTGCCGCCGCATCTTCTTTAGACGCTTCGATCATCGCTTCAACATTCTTCGGATCGATACGGTTGAACAGTGCTTTGAACTTAGTGATCTCGTGGCCTGTTAGTGGAGCAGCGATGTTTTCCCAAGTTAGCTCTTGGTTTAGGAACGCTTCAGTACGCGCAGCTAGCGATGGCATTACTGGTTTCAGGTAAGTCATCAGTACGCGGAACAGGTTGATACCGACAGAACAGATGTCTTGTAGTTCCTGATCTTTGCCTTCTTCTTTTGCTACAACCCACGGTGCTTTTTCATCAACGTATTGGTTAGCTTTGTCTGCCAATGCCGTGATTTCACGGATTGCACGACCAAACTCACGCGTTTCGTAAAGCTCAGCGATACGGTCAGCAGCAGCAACAAATTCGTTGTAAAGTTCAGGCTCTGCAAAGTTGTCAGACAGTTTGCCTTCAAAACGTTTCGCGATGAAACCTGCGTTACGAGATGCCAGGTTAACGATCTTGTTAACAACGTCAGCGTTTACGCGCTGAGTGAAGTCTTCAAGGTTAAGATCTAGATCGTCGATACGGCTGTTTAGCTTCGCAGCGTAGTAGTAACGTAGACACTCAGGGTCTAGGTGCTCTAGGTACGTGCTTGCTTTTACGAACGTACCTTTAGACTTCGACATTTTTGCGCCGTTTACGGTTACGTAACCGTGTACGAATACGTTGTTAGGCTTGCGGAAGCCAGAACCTTCTAGCATTGCTGGCCAAAATAGGCTGTGGAAGTAAACGATGTCTTTACCGATGAAGTGGTACAGCTCTGCTGAGCTGTCTTTTTTCCAATACTCGTCGAAATCTAGGTCGTCGCGCTTGTCACATAGATTTTTGAAAGAGCCCATGTAGCCGATAGGCGCGTCTAGCCATACGTAGAAGAATTTGTTCTTCTCACCAGGGATCTCGAAGCCAAAGTATGGTGCATCACGTGAGATATCCCATTGCTGCAAACCAGATTCGAACCATTCTTGCATTTTGTTCGCTGTTTCAGCTTGTAGCGAGCCAGAGCGAGTCCACTCTTTTAGCATGCTTTCAAACTGGGGCAGGTCGAAGAAGAAGTGCTCTGAATCTTTCATTACTGGCGTCGCACCAGAAACCGCAGATTTAGGATTGATCAGTTCTGTTGGGCTGTAAGTCTCACCACAGTTGTCACAGTTGTCACCGTACTGGTCTTCAGACTTACATTTTGGACAGGTACCTTTTACGAAACGGTCCGGTAAGAACATCTCTTTTTCTGGATCGAACAGCTGAGAGATAGTGCGGCTAGAGATAAAGCCATTTTTCTTCAACTCAAGATAAATGTGTGACGCTAGCTCACGGTTCTCATCTGAGTGCGTGCTGTGGTAGTTATCAAAGCTGATATCAAATCCAGCGAAGTCTTTTTGGTGCTCTTCGCTAACTGCGGCAATCATTTCTTCAGGAGTAATACCCATCTGTTGCGCTTTAAGCATGATTGGTGTGCCGTGAGCATCGTCAGCACAGATGAAGTTTACAGTGTTGCCGCGTAGGCGTTGGTAACGAACCCAAATGTCCGCTTGGATATGCTCAAGCATATGACCAAGGTGGATCGAACCGTTAGCGTACGGAAGGGCACAAGTTACCAGCATTTTCCTTGACGGAAAGTTTTTTGGATCGTTTGCCATACTTAATATTCGCTTTTCTTGATAGGTATAAATAAATTTTGATGGATAATACTACCCCATGAACTGACTAACTCCAAGGTGTCAAACTGCGGAATGCCTTAGTTTTTTTGGGGTTCTGGTTGAGCCTGGACGGTGGTAGCATGACATCTAAAAGGAGGGCTTATGCATCAGTTCACTTCAAAACAAGATTTTTGTCACTGGTTTAACCAATTCCAACATCCACAGTTGGTGGAAAACTGGGCAGATACTCATGGCGCAATTTCGATTACGACAAAGGGTTCTATTGATATAACGTTGCCATTCGCAAGTAATGAGCTTCAAACCGTACTGCATGACTGGATCAAACAGCAGCGAGCCTCGGGTAAAGTGGCTGAATTCCCATTTAATATTCGCCTTGGAGTTAAAGCTTTAGAAACTCAAGTGGCTAACTCGGTTAAGGGTGTTAAGAACATCATTGCTGTCAGTTCTGCGAAAGGTGGCGTTGGTAAATCTACTACCGCAGTTAACTTAGCGTTGGCGATTGCTCAATCTGGGGCGAAAGTGGGATTGTTGGATGCAGATATCTATGGTCCGTCTGTACCTATGATGTTGGGGCAAGAAGATGCTAAACCAGAAGTTCGTGATGGCAAGTGGATGGAACCCATTTTTGCTCACGGCATCTATACTCATTCTATCGGTTATTTGGTGGATAAATCAGAAGCGGCGATATGGCGCGGTCCAATGGCTTCAAAAGCATTGTCGCAGTTATTAACTGAAACAGATTGGCCAGATTTGGATTATTTGGTGATTGATATGCCGCCAGGTACGGGGGATATTCAATTGACGCTGTCACAACAAATTCCGGTAACAGGTAGCGTGCTAGTCACAACGCCGCAAGATTTAGCCCTTGCCGATGCAAGGAAGGGAGCGGCAATGTTTAACAAAGTCCATGTCCCGGTTATTGGTGTTGTGGAAAACATGAGTTATCACATTTGTAGTCAATGTGGCGCGAAAGAGCATATTTTTGGTATGGGCGGAGCTGAAAAAATGTCGCAAGAATTTGGCTTAGCATTGTTAGGACAAGTTCCGCTTCATATCTCTATGCGAGAAGATATTGACGCTGGCGTGCCAACGGTAGCAAGACGCCCAGAAAGTGAGCATGCAGGGTATTATAAGCAACTTGCCGATCGCGTATGTAGCACGATGTTTTGGCAAGGCAAAGCAAAACCAGATGCGATTAGCTTTACAATGGTGAACTAAGTTTACTATGCCTGTTGGTTGATAATTGCACATTTTAACGTTTGCTCGGAGGTTAATCCTCTGAGCAGGCAGAAACTTATGACTAAACCCTAATTCCAACTAGTAACTATGGGGTGAACTCCCTATAATCAGGCAGTTTATCTTTTTATGTGACTAGAAATCATCATCGGGTGCAAACTAATGTCTGATAATAATCAATGCGTCATCGTAGGTATTGCTGGCGCTTCTGCTTCTGGAAAAAGTCTGATCGCGAGCACTATTTATAATGAGCTTCGCGCGAAAGTAGGCGATCATCAAATCGGTGTCATCACGGAAGATTGCTACTACAACGACCAAAGCCACCTAAGCATGGAAGAGCGAGTAAAGACGAACTACGATCACCCGAGTGCGTTGGACCACGACCTACTGTGTGAGCACCTAGAAAAATTGGTACGTGGTGAAGCAGTAGAAGTGCCTGAGTACAGCTACACTGAGCACACAAGAACAATTAACACCACCACAATGACACCTAAAAAGGTGATCATTCTAGAAGGTATCCTTCTTCTTACAGACCCTCGTCTTCGTGATTTGATGCATGCGACAGTATTTATGGACACACCGTTAGATATTTGCTTGCTTCGCCGTGTTAAGCGTGATGTGGAAGAACGAGGCCGAACTATGGAGTCTGTTCTTAAGCAATACCAACAAACAGTACGTCCGATGTTCATGCAGTTTATCGAACCTTCTAAGCAATATGCGGACATTATTGTTCCTCGCGGTGGTAAAAACCGTATCGCAATTGATGTATTAAAAGCTCACATTGCAAGACTTTTGAAAGCTTAAGCCTATAGACGGCTATATCGCTTTATTTTTAGGAGAAGAAGTGGCACCTTAAGTGCCACTTCTTTTTTTGTTTTTAAATTAGTCAGTTGCAGGTTAAAACCAGACACTTTTCACGCTTTTGTGGAACTGTCAGCGGCAAATGGAGTCTGCGCTTATAATTGTAAAAACACTCGAGCAAGGAAAAACAAATGAAGAAACTGCTCTTAATTCTAGCAATACCGATTGTGGTCATTTTGGTCGCAATTTTAGCGTTAACCATCTTCGTCAACCCGAATCAGTTTAAACCCCTTATTGTTGAGCAAGCGCAAAAGCAAACGGGATTAGAGTTGGTGATTGAAGGGGATATCAGTTGGCAATTTTTCCCATCAATTGGCTTTGAGTTGGGACATACAGAATTGCGAAACCCACAAGGCTTTAGTAAACCCAATTTATTCAAAGTTGATACCGTTGGTGTAGACATCTCTGTTATGCCACTTTTTAGTCAACAGCTTGAAATTGGAAACGTCACGCTTGATGGTGCTGAGTTCTACATTGAAACCAAGAAAGATGGCAGCAAGAATATTGATGCATTGACGAAAGCCCAAACACAACAAGCAGAACAAGAGAGCAATGCTGCGCCTACGCAAAATGGTGAAACGCAAACTTCTGGTTCTGATTGGAGTATTAATCTTGCTGGCGTTACGGTTTCTAACGGTTCATTAGAAATGCAGGATAAGCAAGCCGGTAGTTACACCAAACTTTATGATATTTCATTAAACCTTTCCGAATTCGCTTTTGACAACTGGACAACGGCTGATTTTGGCGTGAAGGGCGAAATGAACGACCAAAAGTTCACCGCGAAAGGTCAGGCAGACTTTAAGCTAGAAAAAGGTTTGGCAAACTACGCGCTAAAGAACATCAACTTTGATGCGACATACTCTGACCCTGCCAATAAAATTGAATCGGCAACGATCGGTTTAGACACGTTTGAATTCGATAAAGTAAATAACCTGACTTATGCCATTAAGGGTGTCGCTGGTGGTATGAAGTTAGATATGCAGGGTGCTGGTCAACTTAGCGTGGACAAGGCTATCAGCAAAGTACAGTTGGATAAGTTAACTCTTAAATCGACTTTTGAGGGTGATGCTTTACCTCAGTCCCCGATGAAAGTCGACATGGTGTCTGATCTGTCTTTCGACCTAACGAAAAACCATCTGAGTTTTGTTCTAGAGAAGTTAACAGCGAATGCTATCGCCCTAGATGGTAAGGCAGATGTGACACTCGGTGATATTCCTAAAGTACGCTTTGCTCTCCATAGCCCCAATATCGATCTTGATGAGTTTTTAGGGTTAGATAAGCAAGCTGCCGAAGGTAATAAGCCTGCTTCTGGTGGCGAGAGTGCTCCTGCCGGACCTGAGGTTGAGCCTGATTTGTCTGCGTTGAAAACGTTAGATGTAAAGGGTGACATTACCATCGACAAATTCAAAGCGGCAAATGCGAAGATGGAAGCGGTAAAAACGAGCTTCACTGTAAATCGTGGCGTGTTTGAGCTTACATCTTTTAGTTCGAAGTTGTACCAAGGCTCAATCTCAGCGACAGCGAAGTTAGATGCACGCCAATCACCAGCGACTTACAGTGTTAAAAAGTCAATCAAAGGCGTGAAAGTTCAACCGCTACTTATAGACGTTGCTGAAAACGACAAACTTGAAGGGACAGGTAACATTGATGTGAATGTTACAGGTAAGAGTCTCACGCCTACCGGTATCAAGAAGAATCTATCTGGTACGGTTGTTATCAATTTTGCTGACGGTGCGGTGAATGGCATCAACGTTGCTCAGTTGATTCGTGAAAACTATGCGAAATTTAAAGGGCAAAAAGTTGAAGGCACCAATGAAGCTAAGAAAACAGACTTCAGTGCGATGACGGCGACATTGAAACTCAACAAAGGTGTTGTATCAACGGATAATATGCAAGCTCAGTCTCCATTGTTACGTGTTCGTGGTAAAGGTACCGCAAACTACATTAATGAAACAGTCGACTTTACTATCAGCACGTCAGTTGTAGGCAGCCTAGAAGGCCAGGGCGGTAAAGATATAGATGAGCTGAAAGACATCACGATTCCAATCAATGTGTCTGGTAAGTGGGCAGAACCTAAATTCAAGCTCGTATTCGATGATGTTCTGAAGCAGAAAGCTCAGAAAGAAATCGATCGTGGCGTAGAGAAGCTAACGGACAAAATCAAAGACGAGAAAACCAAAGATGCGGTCGATGGTTTATTGAAGAATCTTTTCAACTAACCGTGCGTGAAAATCAAAAGGGTTGGCATTTTGCCAACCCTTTTTAAATTACTCTGCGAGTGTTACCAATCGACGCCTTTGAGGGCTTTTACGCCAGATTCAAATGCGTGCTTTACATTTTTCACTTCAGAAACGGTATCGGCCATTTCAATCAGGGTTCGATGTGCGCCACGCCCAGTAATAATAACCGACTGCATTTTAGGTCGGTTGCTCAGCGCTTCGACCACTTCGTCTAAGTCGATGTAGCCGTAGCTCACCATATAAGTTAGCTCGTCAAACAAGATGACATCGATAGAGTCGTCTTGCAGCATGCGCTTACATTCTTGCCATACGCCTTGCGCTGCTTCGGTATCAGCGGCTTTGTTTTGAGTTTCCCACGTAAAGCCGGTTGCCATTACTTGGAATTCAACGCCGAGTTTCTCAAGTAGGTTGCGCTCACCGTTGTCCCAAGTACCTTTAATAAACTGCGCGACAGCACAATTCAAACCATGACCCACTGCGCGTGCGATCGTACCGAATCCTGATGTCGATTTACCTTTACCATTTCCGGTAATGATCAGTAGCAGACCTTTTTCCTCTTGAGCAGCAGCGATTTTTGCGTCTACCTGTTCTTTGACTTTTTGTTGGCGAGCTTTATGGCGTGCTTCTTTATTTTCTTCGATAGACATAATACTTCCTCAATTCCTTTTCGTGCTGTGCCCAAGTTAATTTGGGTTCATTGATTTATCTCGCTATGATAGACCAACATATCGTGAAGAAAAACCACCGATAATTCAGGGAATAAAATGAAGAAAATACTTGTTGTTTGTATGGGAAACATTTGTCGGTCACCAACTGGAGAGGCAGTGTTAAGAGCGAAAGCTCAAAAGCTAGGCGTTGAAGTAGAGGTTGATTCGGCAGGTACAATTGGCTACCACGCAGGAAACCGACCGGATTCAAGAGCGATGGCAGCAGGAAAGCAGCGAGGTTATTCTTTTAAAGGAATGCAAGCGCGCCAAGTCACCATTGATGACTTTGAAAAGTTTGACCTTATATTAGCCGCAGATAAAGCAAATTTGGCCGATTTATTGGATATTTGTCCGTTGAAGTATCGACACAAAGTATCGTTATTTTTAAGTCATTCTGAGTCAGGTTACGACGAAGTCCCGGACCCATATTATGGTGGGGAAGATGGCTTTGAACTGGTGCTTGATTTAATCGAAGAGGCATCAGACGCAATTTTGAAGAAGCTATAATCGCCGTGCTTGAAGACAATAGAAAAAGGGATGAGCTCAGCTCATCCCTTTTTATTCGTGTTAACCCGCTAGTATGTCGGTTGCGACTTTGTAGCTTGGGTCTTCCTTCACGTTAATTTCAACCAAGCTGCCAGCTTTGTCCAAAAGTTTACGACAATCTGGGCTTAGGTGACGAAGGTGCAGCGTTTTACCTTGAGCATTGTAACGCTCAGCCAGTGTTTCAATGGCTTCAATTGCAGAGTGATCTGTCACGCGAGAGTCTGCAAAATCGATAATCACATCTTTTGGATCTTCAGGCGCGTTAAACAACTCCAGGAAGTTAGCCGCAGAGCCAAAGAAAATAGGGCCGTGAATCTTGTACTCTTTTGAACCTTCCTCGTTTAAGCACGTGTCGGCATAGATGTGCTTAGCGTGTTGCCATGCAAACATTAATGCAGAAACGATAACACCAACCGCTACGGCAACAGCAAGGTCAGTAAGAACAGTAACAACGGTCACAAGAACAATAACGAAGAAGTCTTGCTTCGGTACGCGGCGTGCTAGCTTAAATGTTGCCCATTCGAATGTACCAATGACAACCATGAACATCACACCAACCAGAGCAGCGAGTGGGATCATTTCAATTAGCGAAGAAGCGAATAAGATAAACATCAATAGAGCGATAGCCGCAACGATACCAGATAGACGGCCGCGACCACCTGAGTTTACGTTGATCATCGACTGACCAATCATCGCACAACCACCCATTGCGCCAAACACAGAACACGTCATGTTTGCCATACCTTGACCGATACATTCGCGGTTAGATTGACCACGAGTATTCGTCATCTCATCTAAAACTGTCAGTGTTAGTAGAGATTCAATTAGACCAATGGCCGCGAGAATGATCGTGTATGGAAGAATGATTTGTAGTGTCTCTAGTGTAAATGGTACCGCAGGAATAGAGAAGGTTGGTAGTGAACCTGCGAGTGTTGCAGCTTCATCACCAGACATTGTACGCAGGAAGTCAACAACAGTGCGAGTTTCCAGATCCAAGCCAACCACTAAAGCCGTCACCGTTACGATCGCAACAAGTGAAGAGGGTACAGCTGTTGTGATTTTTGGTAGAAAGTGAATGATTGCCATAGTCAGCGCAACCAAACCAAGCATTAGCAGCATCTGGTCTTGTGGTAGCCAAGTAAGCATGCCGTTGATGTCTGGCGCTTTAAACTGACCCAACTGAGCTAGGAAGATAACAATAGCCAGACCGTTCACAAAACCGATCATCACAGGGTGAGGTACGATACGGATGAACTTACCCAATTTAAACATACCAGCGGCAATTTGAAGAATACCAGCGAGCATGATGGCTGCGAATAGGTACTGGACACCGTGAGTCGCGACAAGCGAAACCATTACGACTGCCATGGCACCTGTTGCACCAGAGATCATGCCAGGACGACCACCGAAAATGGAAGTAATAAGACCAACGATGAATGCAGCGTAAAGACCGACCATCGGATCTACGCCTGCGACGAACGCAAATGCGACAGCTTCAGGAACCAATGCTAGCGCAACGGTTAAGCCTGATAGCACATCATTTTTTACGGAGTGCTTAGAAAATTGGGGAAATTCGAACATGTTTGTTTTTAAGTTCTCTTTGCAATGAGTTAAACCCGACACATATTCGTATTTGCACAAGCCACTGGAAGGTTGAATTTTAATCAAACATTGCAGTGTAAACCGTAGTATTAAAAGAGCAGCATCAGAATGGTGTCGAAAACTTGAGTCGGCGCATGCTACCGAAAAGTGTGATTAAGTTCAAGAATGATACGAATAATGGCGTACAAATGTGATCACGAATTGGTATTTATATGAACAATTTTTTGGGCAAATATGAAGATAAAAAAGGCTACCAGATGGTAGCCTTTAATTTATTTATGCCGTTAAGCAGTTGAACGTAATGATTTAGCCTAGTTAAAGTTAGGCTTTGTCATCTCTGCCGATGCACGGTTTTTAGCCACTTGGCTACCAGCACCTTTAGCTTGGTAACGTTCGGTTTTGAACGGTGCTGCTGCAACCGTGATTTCGCGTAGCTCTTGAGGGCCAGGTGCTTTCGTCATCGGTGCGCTAGCGTTTAGCTTAGCCGCAACTTTAATGGCTTCGACTTTAGGCTCTGGTTTATCTACTGGCGCTTCGGCCGCAATCTCTTTTTCTGCTTCAACGATAGGCTCTTCAGTAGGTGCCGTTTCTACAATGGCATCAACCGGTTCAGCATGTTCAGTTAAAGGAGTTTCAACGATAGGCTCTACCGAGGCTGTTTCTATTACTGCTGATTCAGCTTTTTCTGTGATTACTGTTTCCACAGCAGGTGCTTCCACAACGGGTGCTTCTACTACTGGAGCTTCCACTTTCGCTTCAACGGTTTCTTGAACCTTGTGTTCAACAACTGGCGCATCTGTTACGACAGGCTGCTCGCGACGAATAATCACTTTACCCATTGCCATTTCTGGACAAGCAAAGCCACCTTGGATTGCAGGTACTGCTGCTACAGCTTCTTCCTTAACTCGCTCTTCCTTCTTAGGTGCTGGTTTCGGAATGTAACGTGGCATTACTTTACCCATAGCCATTTCAGGAGAAGCGACACCTCCCTTACGTAGGCGGAATGGGTTAGGGCGGCGATCACGGCCACGGCGACGACGCTGGCCGCTTGCACGCAGGTGACGTGGTGAACGACGATTACGACGTTGCTTAGACTCTGCTTGCTTGTTGTCTTGCTGTGCCTCTACCGCTGCTTCTGTTGGCTTTTCAACTTTAGCTTCAACCGTTTCTTGAGTCTTAACCGCTGTTTCTTCGGCTTTCTTCTCAATAGCTTCTTGGTCCTTAACGCGTACAGACTTGTTCAATTTGCGACGTTGGCGGCGCTCTTTCACTTTTTCTGCTTTCGCATTTTGCTGCTTCGGTTTGCTCTCTTCTGGTTTTGTTTCAGTACGAGCTTCCGCTGCTAGCTGCAGACCTTTTTCCGCTACTTTTGCGTTTGCTTTCTGCTCTTGGGCTTTATCTGCCTGTTGAGCTTTAGGTTTACGCTTTTGGTTACGGTTTTGCGGTTTATTTGTTTGTTGTTGAGCTTCGTTTTGCTCATTAGCCTGCTCATCACGAGGCTTACGACGACGTCGGTTATCGCGATTGTCGCGGTTATCACGATTATCACGCTGGTTGTTATTGCGACGACGATCGTTGCGATCACGTTTGTTACGTCGATTATCGCGATTTGGTTTTTTCTCTTCCTGAGGTTTCTGTTCTTCTTTTGTTTCTTCAGAACCACCGAATAGGAAGCTACCAAGTGCTTTAAACAGACGGCTGAACAATCCAGGTTTCTCTTCTTGTTCAACGTTTTGTTCTTTCTTCTTCGCCTCAGGAGCTGGTTTAGCTGCTGGTGCAGGTGCGGTTTGAGACGGAGCAGCAAAGCCTTTAAGAACTGGCTCTTCAATTCGTTTTGGTTTTACGTCAACTTCCGCTGGCTCTTTACCTTCTGCTTCTTTCATTGCTTCCAGTTTCTTAGGAAGTAAGTAAGAAATCAGATCGAACTCTTCGCCTTCACGAACACGGATAACTTCAAAGTGCGGTGTTTCCATATCAGAGTTAGGAACAACCGTAATTTTCACTTCTTGAATGCGTTCGATATGGTTTACTGAACGACGTTTTTCGTTCAATAAGTAAGAGGCGATTGGCACAGGTACGACTGCAAGTACTTGTGCTGTGTTGTCTTTTAGCGCTTCCTCTTCAATTAAACGAAGTACAGAAAGTGCTAGAGATTCGTTGTCGCGAACGACACCAGTTCCGCTACAGCGAGGACAGATGTGATGGCTTGCTTCTGCAAGAGAAGGGCTCAAGCGCTGGCGTGACATCTCCAACAAACCAAAGCGAGAAATACGACCGATTTGTACACGAGCGCGATCAAGACGAACGGCTTCACGTAGACGGTTTTCTACTTCTCGTTGGTGACGAACTGGGGTCATATCGATAAAGTCGATAACCACTAAGCCACCCAAGTCACGTAGACGTAATTGGCGAGCAATTTCGTCGGCTGCTTCTAGGTTCGTGTTTAGAGCTGTTTCTTCAATATCGCCGCCCTTGGTTGCACGAGCAGAGTTGATATCGATAGACGTTAGTGCTTCAGTCGGGTCAATAACAATAGAACCACCAGATGGCAGACGCACTTCACGTTGGAAAGCCGATTCAATTTGGCTTTCGATTTGGTAGTGGCTGAATAGTGGAACTTCGCCTTCATATTTCTTAACGCGGTTAAGGAAATCAGGGCGCACCAATTGAATGTGCTCTTTTGCACGTTCGTAGATGGTGTTGCTATCAATTAAGATTTCGCCAATATCACGACGCAAATAGTCACGGATTGCACGAACGATAACGTTACTTTCTTGGTGGATTAAGAATGGAGCAGGGTTAGAGTCCGCTGCACCTTTGATTGCACCCCAGTGGTTAAGTAGTACATTCAAATCCCACTCAAGCTCTTCAGCACTCTTGCCAACGCCAGCAGTACGTACGATTAGGCCCATGCCCTGAGGCAGTTCCAAAGTACTTAATGCGGCTTTTAGTTGAGTACGCTCGTCACCTTCGATTCGACGAGAAATACCGCCAGCACGAGGGTTGTTAGGCATCAGAACAAGGTAACTACCAGCAAGAGAAATGAAAGTAGTAAGAGCTGCGCCCTTGCTTCCACGTTCTTCTTTTTCCACTTGAACGATAACTTCTTGGCCTTCCGTTAGCACTTCTTTGATGCTTGGACGACCTTGGTAGGTGTAACCTTCAGGGAAATATTCGCGGGCAATTTCTTTGAGAGGGAGGAAACCGTGACGCTCGGCGCCGTAATCAACAAATGCGGCTTCTAAGCTTGGTTCGATACGTGTGATACGTCCTTTGTAGATATTCGCTTTTTTAGATTCATGACCTGGACTCTCGATATCAAGATCGAAAAGTCGCTGGCCATCAACCAGAGCGACACGCAACTCTTCTTTTTGAGTTGCGTTAATTAACATTCTTTTCATTGAAAATTCTCGTTGTCTTTTCTTTTATATCTTTCTTGTCGACTTGCCACTGTTTTTTCGCTCTTTCACGGTGCCTGATCCCATGGCTTGTATTTTGCAGCCTCCCGGCTGGAAGGGGATGCTCTCGGGCACTTCAGTCATCACAAGCCTCTTGTGGTTTCTGTTGGAAACGTAGACTTGTGACCCGCTATTTGGGCGGTAGGTACTCAACGTGAATATGCGAGGAGTAGGGTGGCAAGAGTGTTGAATTCGATGTGTCTCACGCCAATGCTGCACTCGACCTTCAACGATCTACTCACATTGCTTGAGGATAAATGATTGGTAATGAATAAAATGTAACCAAACCTTCCTTAGCAGCTGTGAACTATAGCAGTGCGCGTGGCTATCAGCAATCTGCTTTCACGCAAACGATAGAAAATTTGCCGCTAAACTCAAAATTTCTAATTTATAACAGGTTGTTTCATAAGCAATTGAGATGTGCAAACTGTTCAGGACAGAAAACAAATTGAGAACTTGATTGAGAGTTTTAATAATTTAAACAAAAGCTTGGCGAAATTTAGACCAGTATGTGCCACCGAGTGTTTCTTTTACGACAAGAATAATGTGAAGTCGCACGAAATTGAGTTTACAATACCGCCCATGAACGAAATAAGAACAAAAGTCCAGTTCGTCGACATTGACGAAGATATGGCGGGTCAGCGCATTGATAATTTTTTGCGCAACCAATTAAAAGACATTCCTAAAAGCATGATTTACCGAATTGTGCGTAAGGGCGAAGTGCGCGTAAATAAAAAGCGTATAAAAGCAGAGTACAAGTTAAAAGCAGGCGATCTCGTTCGTATTCCACCGGTGACCGTCGAGAAAAAAGATGATGATGTCGCACCAAGTACGAAACTTAACAAAGTCGCTGAGTTGGAAAATATGATTATCTTCGAAGATGATCATATGTTGATTCTAAACAAACCATCTGGCACCGCGGTGCATGGTGGCAGTGGTTTAAAGTTTGGTGCGATTGAAGCGCTTAGGGCTCTGCGTCCTCAAGCTCGCTTTCTTGAACTTGTGCATCGTATTGACCGTGATACTTCAGGGATTTTGCTGGTTGCTAAGAAGCGTTCTGCACTTCGTCACTTGCAAGCCCAGTTTCGTGAAAAGACAGTAAAGAAGTTTTACTTAGCTCTTGTCATGGGGCAATGGAAAAGCAGTTGTAAGGTTGTGAACGCGCCACTGCTCAAAAACGAAGTGAATAGTATTGTTCGTGTTAACCCTAATGGTAAGCCGTCAGAAACGCGTTTTAAGATTTTGGAAAAGTTCGAACAAGCTACATTGATTCAGGCGAGTCCGATTACTGGTCGAACTCACCAAATACGAGTTCATACGCAATACACTGGTCACCCAATCGCTTGGGATGATCGCTACGGTGATCGTCGCTTTGATGCTTACACAGGTCAAGTTGGTTTAGATCGTTTGTTCCTACACGCGGCAAACATCAAGTTCCAACACCCATCAAATGATGAGTGGATGGAAATCAACGCACCGATGGAACCGAAACTAGAAAAAGTGTTGGCGGGTTTAAGAAACGCGTAACCATGTTTTCCTCGCGGATGCAAAAGGGAGCCTGTGGCTCCCTTTTATCGTATTTGGGTTAAAGGACATCGAGTCCTTGAACATTCAACATATCAATCAAATCAATCAATGGTAGTCCGACAAGTGTGTTCGGGTCTTTACCGACTAATTTCGTAAACAAGCAAATTCCCATGCCTTCGCTTTTAAAGCTGCCTGCGCAGTAAAAAGGTTCTTCCCTGTCGACGTAGCGTTCGATTTGTTCAAGCGTTAAATCTCTAAAGTGCACCTCGAAAGAATCAAAGCCGACTTCTGTATGGTTTGTCACGGTGTTATGTACCGCAAGACCAGTATAGAAAGTGATGACTTTTCCACTTTGAGCCAAAAGTTGATTTATCGCGTTATCTCTATTTAAAGGCTTGCCAACGATTTCACCATTAATGACACAAACTTGGTCACTGCCGATAACTAAACTTGCTTTATCCGTCTGGCAAGATATTGCTTTCTCTTGGGCCAGTCTCTGCACAAGTTCAGTTGGCGTTTCTTGGTCAAAAGGTGTTTCATCGCAATCAGGTGGTAAACAAACGAATGGTAGTGAGAGCTTTTCAAGCAGTTGTTTACGAAAAGGGGAAGTTGAGGCTAAAACCAGTTGGTAATTTTTCATTTTGAATTACAATTCGTGGGAGCATTTCCAATAGGATAATCGATCAAAAATGATTCTGGCTAATGCTCTGTATGTTAAGCGTAAAAAAGTACAACTTTTTTGCCTTTTTCTTTGACTAATTTTGATTTGGAAGATAATATTCGCGCCCTATGCAAAAGGTAAAAATACCGCGAACGGTTGACCCAGCTAAAGCTGCACAGAAACGATTGGATTACGATGGCATCATCCAAGCTAGTCTTTTCAAGCGCTTAGTGGAAACAACTGAAGGCGTAAAACGCGACGCAGAAGTCTCATTGTCATTTGGGATGGATGAACAGCGACTCGTTGTTATCTCTGGTAAAGCTAACATCGAAGTCGATTTAGAGTGTCAGCGTTGTAATGAGGTATTCGCACATGAGTGCGAAGTTGAATTCCTTTCTACTCCTTACTACGGTGAGAAAACAGAACAGGAAGCACCAGAAATTTATGATTTGGTAGATCTAAATGAATATGGTGAATTAGACCTCATACAACTTGTTGAAGACGAGTTCATCTTAGCATTACCTCAAATTGCGATGCACGATGAAGCGGATTGTAGCGTTGATTCAAATAACATGGTTTTTGGTGAGATTCCTGAAGAAATTGAGGAAGAAAAACCGAATCCATTCGACGTTTTGAAAAGTCTGAAAAAGTAATAGGTGTGGTAGCCGATTCTTCTTCAGGTTTTTAACCCAATAGTATAGGAGTAGGGTCAATGGCCGTACAGAAAAACCGTAAAACTCGTTCTAAGCGCGGTATGCGTCGTTCACACGATGCGCTAACTACAGCTGCTCTATCTGTAGACGCGACTTCTGGTGAAACTCACCTACGCCACAACGTAACTGCTGAAGGTTACTACCGTGGTCAAAAGGTTATCAACAAGTAAGGTTGAACCTTTGCAAAGTATTACCGTTGCACTTGATGCAATGGGCGGGGATTTCGGTCCACGCGTAACAGTGCCTGCCGCCGTGCAGGCACTGTCTCATTTCCCAGAGCTAAAAGTGATTCTTATTGGTGATCAATCTCTGATCACGTCTCAATTATCTCAACTCGGTACCTCGACCAGTTCCCGCTTGACTATTCTTCACAGCGAGAAAGTTATCTCGAACTCAGAAAAACCTTCATTGGCGTTACGTAATAGCCAAAATAGTTCTATGCGTATGGCTATCGATTTGGTTTCTGAGCAGAAAGCGGATGCTTGTGTTAGTGGTGGCAACACCGGTGCATTAATGGCACTATCGCGTTTCATTCTTAAGTTACTTCCTGGCATTGAACGTCCTGCTTTAGTTTCCGCTTTACCGACGATTACCGGAAAGCGTACTTGGATGCTGGATCTGGGGGCGAATGTATCGTGCGATGCTGATAGCTTGTTCCAATTTGCTGTAATGGGCAGTGCATTAGCTGAAGAACACTTGGGTCGTCCTCCTCGCGTTGCTGTACTCAATATTGGCGCAGAAGAGATTAAAGGTAACGATTTAGTCAAACGTTGCGCAGAAATGCTTTCTCAGACCGATGCGATTAACTTTGTCGGTTATATTGAAGGTAATCAAATTTTGCATGATGTTGCGGACGTCATTGTTTGTGATGGATTTGTCGGCAACGTATGCTTAAAAGCCAGTGAGGGAACAGCTCAACTTTTTATCGAAAAAATTAAAACCAGCATAATGGCATCAACGATAAAGGGTTGGATAGCTAGAAAGTTGTTTTCTAGGCTGTTTAATGAACTAAAAACACTGAACCCCGACCAGTATAACGGCGCAAGTTTGCTAGGATTGCGCGGCATTGTCATAAAAAGCCATGGAAGTGCGGATGTATCTGCGATTGTCAATGCACTTGGCGAGGCAGTACACGAGGTCAAACGACAAGTACCAAGCCGTATTAGCGATCGTTTGGAAGCGGTTTTACTCGAGAGGCATTATTAGTCTTCATGTATAGCAAAATTTTAGGTACTGGCAGCTACCTGCCATCTCAGGTGCGTACAAACGCAGATCTAGAGAAAATGGTAGATACAAGTGATGAGTGGATCGTTGCTCGCACGGGTATTAAAGAGCGTCGAATTGCTGCAGAAAACGAAACTGTAGCAGACATGGCATTCTACGCAGCTGAAAACGCTATCGATATGGCGGGTATTGATAAAAACGATATCGACCTGATTATCGTAGCCACAACGAGCAGTAGCCATACTTTCCCTTCATCTGCGTGTCAGGTGCAGGCAAAGCTTGGCATTAAAGGTTGTCCAGCTTTTGACTTAGCCGCTGCTTGTTCTGGTTTTGTGTACGCATTATCTGTTGCAGACCAACATATCAAATCTGGTATGTGCAAAAACGTACTTGTGATTGGTTCAGATGCTTTGTCTAAAACGTGTGATCCGACAGACCGTTCAACCATTATCCTATTTGGTGATGGTGCCGGAGCCGTTGTCGTAGGCGCTAGCCAAGAGCCTGGCATTATCTCTACCCACATATACTCGGATGGTCAATTCGGAGAGCTTCTAAGCCTACCTGTACCTGTGCGGGGGCAAGATGCGGATAAATGGCTTCATATGGCTGGGAACGAAGTATTCAAAGTCGCTGTAACTCAGCTATCGAAACTAGTAAAAGATACGCTTGAAGCCAACAACATGCATAAGTCTGAACTAGACTGGCTAGTGCCGCACCAAGCGAACTACCGCATTATTTCAGCGACAGCGAAGAAACTTTCGATGTCACTAGACCAAGTCGTGATTACACTTGATAAACACGGCAACACATCAGCTGCGACGGTGCCAACAGCACTAGATGAAGCGGTACGTGATGGTCGTATTAAACGCGGTCAAACTCTGCTTCTTGAAGCGTTTGGCGGCGGATTCACTTGGGGCTCGGCCCTTGTGAAGTTCTAAGTTTCACAAGAATTCAAAATTTAAGGTGCACTTGGTGCATCTTATTTCTTTTTACTTTGCTTAAAGGAAAACAACATGAGCAAGTTTGCTATCGTATTTCCAGGTCAAGGTTCTCAAGCTGTAGGTATGCTTGCAGAACTAGGCGAACAATATGACGTAGTAAAACAAACATTTGCAGAAGCATCTGACGCACTAGGTTACGATCTATGGGCGCTTGTTCAAAATGGACCTGCAGAAGATTTAAACGAGACTTTCCGTACTCAACCAGCTTTGCTAGCTTCATCTGTTGCAATCTGGCGTGTATGGCAGGAACTTGGCTTAGAGCAACCAGCAAACCTAGCCGGTCACAGCCTAGGTGAGTACTCAGCACTTGTATGTGCGGGTGTTATTGACTTTAAAGAAGCCATCAAGCTGGTTGAATTACGTGGTCAACTTATGCAAGAAGCAGTACCAGCGGGTACTGGCGCAATGTACGCGATTATCGGTTTGGCTGATGATGCGATTGCAAAAGCGTGTGAAGACGCAGCGCAAGGCGAAGTGGTCTCTCCAGTAAACTTTAACTCGCCTGGCCAAGTCGTTATCGCTGGTAGCAAAGACGCAGTAGAGCGAGCTGGTGCGCTATGTAAAGAAGCTGGTGCGAAGCGTGCGCTTCCTCTTCCTGTTTCAGTACCTTCACACTGTGCACTTATGAAGCCAGCAGCGGAAAAACTTGCTGTAGCTCTTGAGTCTATCGAATTTAACTCACCACAGCTGCCAGTTATCAACAACGTTGATGTGGTTGCTGAGACAGATCCTGCAAAAATCAAAGATGCGCTTGTTCGTCAGCTACATAGCCCAGTTCGTTGGACTGAGACAGTTGAACTGATGCACGAACAAGGCGTAGAAAATCTTCTTGAGCTTGGTCCTGGTAAAGTTTTAACAGGTCTAACAAAACGTATCGTGAAAACGCTAACTGCAGCAGCAGTGAATGATATCGCATCGCTAGACGCTGCGAAGTAATCCATCAAGCGATAAATTTGCGATAAGAAAAGGAAACACAACATGATGAATCTAGAAGGTAAGATCGCGCTAGTTACCGGCGCAAGCCGTGGTATTGGCCGCGCGATCGCGGAACTTCTTGTCGAGCGAGGTGCTACGGTTATCGGTACTGCTACTTCTGAAAGTGGTGCGGCTGCTATCAGCGAGTATCTTGGTGATAACGGTAAAGGCTTAGCGCTTAACGTGACTGATGTCGAGTCTATCGAAGCGACATTAAAAACGATCAACGAAGAATTTGGTGTGATCGATATTCTGGTGAATAACGCTGGTATTACTCGTGACAACCTATTGATGCGCATGAAAGATGATGAGTGGAACGACATCATCGATACCAACCTAACGCCAATCTACCGCATGTCTAAAGCGGTTTTACGCGGTATGATGAAAAAACGTGCGGGTCGTATCATCAACGTAGGCTCTGTTGTTGGTACCATGGGTAATGCTGGTCAAACTAACTACGCAGCAGCGAAAGCGGGCGTGATTGGTTTTACTAAATCAATGGCTCGTGAAGTTGCGTCTCGTGGTGTAACAGTGAACACTGTTGCTCCTGGTTTCATCGAAACTGACATGACTAAGGCACTAAATGATGACCAACGTGCGGCAACATTGTCGAACGTGCCAGCAGGTCGTTTAGGTGACCCACGTGAAATTGCATCAGCAGTAGTTTTCCTTGCTTCTCCTGAAGCAGCGTACATTACTGGTGAAACTTTGCATGTAAATGGTGGCATGTACATGGTTTAATGCGACAGTTTATGCAAAATAAGCTATTTTACATTGTGAAAAATAGCCTATAGTTGCAGTTAACTGTCATGAACTTTTCATGCTTATGCGCAAGATTTGTGCATGATTTAAGTCAAAAATGTATTGAAATTCGGTTAAATTCGCTAATTTTGTGGTTTGACCAGCAAGGACCCCCTTGCAACTTTCAATAGTTCGAATAAACTACGGAATCATCGCATTAGGCGAAATCTGTAAAGGAAAAGAAAAATGAGCAACATCGAAGAACGCGTAAAGAAAATCATTGTTGAACAGCTAGGTGTAGACGAAGCAGAAGTTAAAAACGAAGCTTCTTTCGTTGACGATCTAGGTGCTGATTCTCTAGACACTGTAGAACTAGTTATGGCTCTAGAAGAGGAATTCGACACTGAGATTCCTGACGAAGAAGCTGAGAAGATCACTACTGTTCAAGCTGCAATCGACTACGTAAACAGCGCTCAGTAATTAGCTCTCCCAGGCGGTCTCCTAGACCGCCTGTGTTCTTTCTAACTTCTTCTATCCTCTCATAGAAATATTCAATTCCCGGAGAATTATATCGTGTCCAAGCGTCGTGTAGTTGTCACTGGCATGGGTATGTTGTCACCGGTAGGCAACACAGTAGAATCATCTTGGAAAGCCCTGCTAGAAGGTCAAAGTGGTATCGTAAATATCGAGCACTTTGATACTACGAACTTCTCAACTCGTTTTGCAGGTCTTGTTAAAGATTTCGATTGCACAGAGTACATGTCTAAAAAAGATGCTCGTAAGATGGACCTTTTCATCCAGTACGGCATTGCAGCGGGTATTCAAGCTCTTGATAACTCTGGCTTACAAATTACCGAAGAAAATGCGGCTCGAGTTGGTGTTGCTATCGGCTCAGGCATTGGCGGTCTTGACCTTATCGAAACTGGCCATACTGCATTAGTAGACAAAGGCCCTCGCAAAGTTAGCCCATTTTTTGTTCCTTCGACCATTGTAAACATGGTTGCAGGTAACCTATCTATCATGCGTGGTCTTCGTGGTCCAAATATCGCGATTTCTACCGCATGTACTACTGGCCTGCATAATATCGGCCATGCAGCACGTATGATTGCCTACGGCGATGCAGATGCGATGGTTGCTGGTGGTGCAGAAAAAGCTTCTACGCCTCTTGGCATGGCTGGCTTCGGTGCAGCTAAAGCACTATCTACTCGTAATGAAGAGCCTCAAAAAGCGTCTCGCCCATGGGATAAAGGCCGTGATGGTTTTGTTCTAGGTGATGGTGCTGGCATGATGGTGCTTGAAGAGTACGAACACGCAAAAGCACGTGGCGCGAAGATTTACGCAGAACTGGTTGGTTTTGGTATGTCTGGTGATGCTTACCACATGACATCTCCAAGCGAAGACGGCTCTGGTGGTGCACTTGCGATGGAAGCGGCGATGCGTGACGCTAACATCACAGGTACTCAAGTAGGTTATGTGAATGCTCACGGTACTTCTACTCCTGCTGGTGATGTTGCAGAAATCAAGGGCGTGAAACGTGCTCTTGGTGAAGAAGGTGCGAAGCAAGTTCTTGTGTCTTCAACTAAGTCGATGACGGGTCACCTATTAGGTGCTGCTGGCTCTGTTGAAGCAATTATCACGGTTATGTCTTTGGTTGACCAAATTGTTCCGCCAACCATTAACCTTGATGATCCAGAAGAAGGTCTAGACATCGACCTTGTGCCGCATACAGCGCGCAAAGTTGAAGGTATGGAGTACGCTATCTGTAACTCGTTTGGCTTTGGTGGTACAAACGGTTCTTTGATCTTCAAGAAGTTCGCTGAGTAACACTATCTAACCTAATTTAGATAAGCGAAACTTGTATTCTAACGGCTCGATGCTTAGCATTGAGCCGTTTTGTTTTATTTGTTGTCTGCTAATTTGAAGGTACGTGAATGTTTTGGGTAAATGGAGTTCCGCAAACGCATGTAGAGCTAGGTGATCGCTCATTCCAATACGGTGATGGAGGCTTTACCACCATCCTGACCCAAAATGGAGAGTTGGTTTACTGGCAGGAACATACTGAGCGCATGAGTGCTTGCCTTGACGCTTTGAAGATCTCTTCACCTGACTGGAAAGTTGTGCATGATTGGGCAAGCAAAGCGGTTTTATCTGACACACGAGCGGGGGTGAAGATTCACGTTAGCCGCGGTATTGGCGGGCGAGGGTATAGCCCTAATGGGATTGAAAGCCCTATCGTGACGATTTCCAATTTTGCGTTTCCTTCTCATTATTCATCTTGGCAAGAACAAGGTGTGGACTTGGGCGTTTGTAATACTCGTCTAGGGATTCAACCTTTACTTGCGGGACATAAGCACAACAACCGTTTAGAGCAGATTCTCGCCAAGGCTGAAATCGACAATACAGAGTTTGCAGATGCAATAACGTTAAATGTGCAAAACCATGTCATTGAAACTACAATGGCCAACCTTTTTTGGGTTAAAGGTAATAAAGTATTTACGCCGGATCTGACCTTATCAGGCGTTACGGGCGTAATGCGTCGTAAGGTGCTTGAGTTACTTAAAGTAAGTCATATTGAAGTCATCGAGGGGCGTTTTATACTTCCAGATTTGCTGAGTGCTGACGAGGCTTTCATGTGTAACTCAATATTAGGTGTCGCACCTATTCGCAGCATAGTGACATCGAACTCTAAGACTATATTTCCGATAGGAAAATTGACTCAACGACTGCAAGGGAATTTAACTACGTGATTAAAAAACTGTTGGCTTTTGTTGTGCTGATCGCAGTGATAGGCGCAGCAGCTGTTTTTTATATAATTTCACAGGCTAAACAATACGTTGAAAAGCCTATTCTATTGGAACAACCTCAGCTGTTTACTGTAGAAAGTGGTACAAGCTTTCATCATGTCATGCGCGCCTTAGTTGAAGATGAGGTGATTGAAACATCGGAGTATATCCGTTTAATTCCTCACTTATATCCAGAATTGTTGCAAGTGCGAGCGGGTACTTACCAACTTGAGCCTGGTATGTCGCTTTCGCAAACATTGGAGCATCTGAATAATGGAAAAGAATACCAGTTTGCGATCACTTTTGTTGAAGGCAGCCGCTTTTCTGAATGGGTAGATCAACTAAAAAGTGCTCCTTATTTAAAGCATGATTTAACCGAACTGTCAGAAAAAGAAATGGCTGCGAAGCTCGGAATTGAGAGAGAAAAGCTAGAAGGGTTGTTTTTAGCAGAAACCTACCATTACACAGCGGGTGCGAGTGAAAGCCAGTTATTAAAACGAGCGCATCGAAAACTCAATAAAATACTGGACGCTAGCTGGGAAGCTCGTCAAGAAAAGCTGCCATTACAGGATAAATATGAAGCCTTGATTCTCGCGTCTATCATCGAGAAAGAGACGGCTATTGATTCTGAGCGTGAGCGCGTCGCTTCTGTGTTTATCAACCGATTGAACAAACGCATGCGGTTACAAACTGATCCGACAGTTATTTATGGTATGGGTGACGCCTACGATGGCAACATTCGTAAGAAAGATTTGCGTACGCCGACACCATATAACACCTATACCATCAATGGTTTGCCACCAACACCGATTGCGATGGCTGGTAAAGCTTCCATTGAAGCGGCTTTGAATCCAGAAAGCAGCAACTATTTATATTTTGTAGCAAGTGGAAAGGGCGGACATGTATTTTCGAAATCCCTTGCTGAGCACAACCGTGCTGTTCGTGCCTATTTAAGAGAACTAAGAAAGAACAAATGATGAAAGCAAACTTTATTGTCGTTGAAGGCCTAGAAGGCGCGGGTAAAAGCACTGCGATTAAAACCGTTTTAGGTACGCTAAAAGCGGCTGGTATTGAAGATATCGTAAATACCCGTGAGCCAGGAGGCACACCGCTAGCGGAAAAAATGCGCGCTCTGGTGAAAGAAGAGCACGAAGGCGAAGAACTTAAGGACATGACGGAGTTGCTTCTTCTGTACGCTGCACGTGTTCAGTTGGTTGAGAACGTGATCAAACCAGCTTTGGAAAACGGTCAGTGGGTGGTTGGTGACCGACACGATATGTCGTCGCAAGCTTATCAAGGTGGTGGCCGTCAGATTGACGCATCGTTAATGAAAAATCTCCGGGATACAACGCTTGGTGATTTTAAACCTGCTCTCACTCTCTATATGGATATTGACCCTCGTGTTGGGCTTGAGCGTGCACGTGGGCGTGGTGAGTTAGATCGTATAGAGAAGATGGATATTAGTTTCTTCGAGCGTACACGTGAGCGTTATTTGGAGATTGCTCATGCCGATCCTTCCATCGTTATCATTAACGCAGAACAGACGATTGAAGGCGTGTCGCGTGATATTCGGGACGCTCTAAACGAGTGGCTAGCTCGTCAATAAGTGAAACGTAAATTTAGGTGACTCATGTTAAATGATTATCCATGGCTACAGCCAATATGGGATAACCTCAAAGTAGGGTTAGAGTCGGACAGAATACCAGGTGCGCTTTTATTACAAAGCGAGCAGGGCTTGGGCATCGAAAAACTTATCGAGTTTTTTAGCCAAGCACTTCTTTGCCAAAATTACGCGAGTGAAGCATGCGGTTTTTGTCATAGCTGCCAGCTAAATCAATCTCAAAACCACCCTGATTTACACTGGATCAAGCCAGAGAAAGAAGGAAAGGCGATAACGGTGGACCAAATTCGCGCTTGTAACCGTCTTGCTCAGGAATCATCTCAGCTTAATGGTTACCGCCTATTTGTAATAGAATCGGCGGACTCTATGAACGAGTCGGCATCGAATGCGCTGTTAAAGACGCTAGAAGAGCCTGGGGAAAAGTGCTTGTTTTTGCTCGTTACCCACAATCAGGAGCGTCTGCTCCCAACGATTCGTAGCCGTTGTCAACACTGGGTTGTTGCGCCTCCGTCAGCGGAACAAGCAATGCAATGGATGCACGAACAAGGGGCGAAGCAAGTTCCTGCTTATGCCTTAAAACTGAATATGGGATCTCCAATAAAAACATTGGATGCGTTAAATAATGGTGAGCTCGAAGCTTACTTGGCTTTTGAACGCAGTTTTATTAAGGCAATGTCTTCGCCTGTTTCAGACGTTTCTGAGTGTGCTTCTTTAATCGCTAAACACTCAGAGCAATCATTAGACTGGGCATGGTATTTACTGACAGATGCTCAGAAAGCGCAGTTTGGTGTATCAGAAGCTCAAATGCTTCCGGGCGCGACAAAGTTTCAACCGGACAACTATAACGGTTTGTACTCATCAGCGAAGGCGCTGATGAACCTGAAAGCTCAGGTGCAAGCCTTTCCTGGCCTGAACCTTGAGCTACTATCAATGAATTGGTTAATTGAATCACGAGAGGCATTATGTTCGTAGATTCTCATTGTCATTTAGACAAATTGAATTACGACGATCTCCACATCAATGTGGAAGACGTTATTAACAAAGCTAAACAAGCAAACGTAACTGAGCTACTTTCTGTTGGAGTAACGCTGGATTCTTTCCCGAAAATGATGGAAATGATCGAGCCTTATGACAATGTTTATGCTTCGTGCGGTGTGCACCCACTTGATGTTGAAAGCGACTTTTCGATGGACGTATTGCGCCACCATGCGTCGAATGCAAAAGTCGTCGCTATTGGCGAAACGGGTTTAGATTATCATTACAAGCCCGAAACGGCCGCGTTACAGAAAGAGCGCTTTGAGCAACACGTTGATCTTGCAGTGGAGCTCAACAAACCTTTAATTATCCATACCAGAAACGCACGTGCGGATACTCTAGATATTTTGCGTAAGGGTGGGGCAGAGAAATGTGGTGGTGTTATCCACTGTTTTACAGAAGATCTTCCATTTGCTGAAGCTGCACTGGAGCTGGGGTTTTATATTTCTATCTCGGGGATTGTTACTTTCCGTCAAGCTACAGAGTTAAAAGAAGTGGTGAAGACTCTACCTTTAGAGAAGCTTCTTATTGAGACAGATTCTCCTTACTTGGCTCCTGTCCCTCATCGTGGCAAAGAGAATCAACCCGCTTACGTTGTCGAAGTCGCTTCTTATATTGCGCAACTCAAATCGTGCTCTCTTTCTGAAGTGGCACAAAAAACCACCGAAAACTTCCGAAATCTTTTTTTGCGATGAAAAAATAATAAGAGCATAAAAAAGGAGCTTAGGCTCCTTTTTTGTTGATAAAAACAACAGATACGCTCACGAGTTTAATGTTTACTAAAAATGTTGATTTAATAACATTCAAAAATCACAAATGTAATTTTGTTACTAAAAATAACATTGAGGCGTATTTTATTTACGCCTTAAAATTAATTATATAAATAATTAATTCTTTATAAAACAGTAATATAAGTGCAATGCAAACCTTTTCATCGGCTGTTTTTGGGTGTGATCCAAGACTTGTTTTGAAACTAAATTTCGTAACTGTGTGGAAAGTTTGAGGGTCATCAATATATATTTAGAGCCGGAAAATATAATGCAGTTGTGGTTACATTTTCATTGGGTGCTAACCTTTAGGCTACGGGGGTGTGCCGTTAGTGCCCAAATAATACTTATAAATTTATCAGGAGCATAAACATGTTTAAGAACCTTTTTGCTAACCTGCAAAAAGTTGGTAAGGCTCTGATGCTTCCAGTATCAGTTTTACCAGTTGCAGGTATTTTATTAGGTGTGGGTGCTGCCCATCTAAGCTTTATTCCAGAGATCGTTTCTAATCTTATGGAACAAGCTGGTGGTTCAGTATTCGGCCAAATGGCACTTCTATTTGCAGTAGGTGTAGCTCTAGGCTTCACTAACAACGACGGTGTTGCAGGTCTTGCAGCTATCGTTGGTTACGGCATCATGACGGCAACGCTAGGTGTAATGGCGGGCGTTATGGGTGTTGAGAAAATCGATACAGGTGTACTAGGTGGTATCCTTGTCGGTGGTGTGGCTGCTTGGGCATTCAACCGTTTCTTCAAAATCCAACTTCCAGAGTACCTTGGCTTCTTCGCTGGTAAGCGCGCAGTGCCAATCATCACTGGTTTTGCTGCGATCATCCTAGGTGTTATCCTTTCTGTTATCTGGCCACCAATTGGCGGTGCAATTTCTGCATTCTCTGATTGGGCTGCACACCAAAACCCACAGCTAGCATTCGGTATCTACGGTGTTGTTGAGCGTTCTCTAATCCCATTCGGTCTACACCACGTATGGAACGTACCGTTCTTCTTCGAAGCAGGTTCTTGTGTTAACGCTGCCGGTGAAGCTCAAAATGGTGTACTAACTTGTTACCTAGTTGCTGATGAAGCATCTCGTGCTGCTGGTAATGGCTTCGGTCAGCTAGCGGGTGGTTACATGTTCAAGATGTTCGGTCTACCAGCTGCAGCAATCGCAATTGCTCATTGTGCTAAACCAGAAAACCGTGCAAAAGTAATGGGTATCATGGCGTCAGCTGCACTGACTTCATTCCTAACTGGTATTACTGAGCCAATCGAATTCTCATTCCTATTCGTTGCTCCACTACTATACGGTATCCACGCTCTACTAGCTGGTTCTGCATACATCGTTTCGAACACTCTAGGCTTTGTACACGGTACTTCTTTCTCTCACGGTCTGATCGACTTCCTAGTTCTATCTGGTAACGCTCAGAAGATGGTGCTAATGATTGCCGTTGGTCTAGTTTACGCAGTAATTTACTACGTAGTGTTCCGTGGTGTAATCACAGCGCTTGACCTAAAAACACCTGGCCGTGAAGATGAAACGGAAAGTGCAGCTGTAACTTCTGGCTCTGATATGGGCGGTGAACTGGTTGCAGCGTTTGGCGGTAAAGCTAACATTACTGGTCTAGATGCATGTATCACACGTCTACGTGTAGCAGTTGCAGATACAGCTGCTGTTGACCAAGACAAGCTAAAACAACTAGGCGCTGCTGGTGTTGTAGTTGTAGCTGGTGGTGTACAGGCTATCTTCGGTACTAAGTCTGATAACCTAAAAACTGAAATGGATGAGTGGATTCGTAACCACGGTTAATCGCAGTCATTCATAGTAATGCATAAAAGGAGGCTTCGGCCTCCTTTTTTAGTTCCTATTTTATTAACTGACAGTTCCTTTTTTAGTGTGATCCTAAACTCATCTTTACTTTTGTCAGCTTTTTCATACATCGAGCTTACCCATCGTTGACATATTGATATGCCATTATGTTTGAATAGCGAATAATGTTTTTTTGAATAATTGATAACGTGTATGAAGAACAAATTCATTTTAGTTTTGGGACTAGTTTCTAGTACGGCAATGGCGGCAAGCGAACCAACGGATCTATCAGTTGGTATGGCTGTCGATCAACAATTAAGTGTTGTTGTAGAGTTAGATAACAAATATCGTGGCATTATCGGAAACGATGGTATGGCGTTTGATTACATCGCTAAGCGTGGAACATTCGATCAAAACATGCCTGTGACTTGGTATGTCGGCGTTGGTGGCTGGTATGAATGGGATGACGAGTTTGGTGTGAGAGTACCACTTGGTGTGAACTGGGATTTATCACGCGGCTGGGACCTTTATGGCCAAATACACCCAGAGCTAGATCTTTACAAAGGTGCTGACTTGCAACTTGGCGGCGCCGTTGGCATCAAGTACAGTTTCTAGAATTGAACTAATGTATGTATAAAAAAACGCCGGTAACTACCGGCGTTTTTTTGTATGGAACTTAACGTTCTATTGTTTATTCATGGCTCGCTTAATGCAAACGGCAGCGCCGCCCCAAGTGATACCTAAACCAATAACCATCATAATAATTGCGCTGATTGTCATTTTGCTGTCTCCTTGCGGTTCACTGCGTTGATCACTAGACCAAAGATAAAGAGTGCGGCGATAAGTGCCCAGCCTAAAGTTAGATCATAGCCACCGTAGCCTTCAGTAATTAGGGCGTATAGCTTGGTCGCTAAGATAATGGCGAGCATGATTGGTGTAACGAAGCGTAAGCAGATCTCGAACCATTGACCAACAGAGAAATCAGAGCGCTCGTTAACGTAATTACGTACTTCTGGCACGCGCTTCAATAGCCACGCCATCAAGACAATCTCAACCAGACCACCAACCATGATGCCAACGTTGTTTGCAAAGTGGTCTACTAGGTCGAGTAGCAGCAGACCGCCATTGGTAGCAAACGCCATAGAGACAACGAAGCCAATACCAATCACAACATTTGCAGCTTTTTTACGGCTCCACTTCAGCTTGTCGATAATGGCTGAAGTTACGGCTTCCATAATTGAAATATGCGAACTTAGACCAGCAACCACCAGTGCAAAGAAGAACAGTGGACCAAGAATATATGGGGCAGGTAGTAGGTTAATTGCCGCAGGTAAAGTAACAAAAGCCAAGCCAACGCCTGCAGATACCACCTCTGTTAACGGCTTACCTTGCTCTTGAGCCATGTAACCCAATACTGAGAAGATCATGATGCCGGCTAGGATCGAGAAGCCACAGTTGATCAACACGGTCATAAACGCGTTATTCGTTATGTCTGACTTTTCTGGTAGGTAGCTAGAGTAAGCTAGCATGATGGCGAAGCCGATACTTAGCGTAAAGAAGATCTGACCATATGCCGCTGCCCATACTTTCACATCCCAAATTTTGCTGAAATCGGGTTCGAACATGTAGTTCACGCCATCTAGAGCTCCTGGCAAGAAAATCATACGTCCGATTAAGAAAATCACCATCAAGAATAGGATTGGCATCATAATTTTAGATGCTCGTTCAATTCCTGATTTCACGCCTTTGGCAATGGCGGTGTAAGTAATTGCCCAAGCAATTACCATGGATAAAGCAATCTTCCATTGAATACTGCCTAAGTCTGTTGGTGAGTTGTCACCTAGCTTTAGGTATTCACTAAAGAAAAATGCGTTGGTATCGGTTCCCCAACCTTGAGTGAACGACAACCCAAAGTAAGAAATCGACCAACCGATAACAGCCACATAGTAAACGGCAATAACTGCAGCCACACCAACTTGGAACCAGCCAAGCCATTCAAATTTAGAATGAATTTTCGCAAGTGTTTTTGGTGCCGAGCCTCGGTATTTTTGTCCCATACTGAACTCAAGGATCATAAATGGAATACCGGCAGTGATCATGGCAAAAATGTAAGGAATAAAAAATGCGCCGCCACCGTTTTCATAGGCCATGTATGGGAAACGCCAAATGTTTCCCAAACCGATAGCAGACCCAACTGCTGCTAAGATGAATCCCGCCCGGGATCCCCATTGTTCTCGCTTCATATTTGACTCCTATAAGACTCCCTGAGGAATGAAGCTCTCTACGTAACACAGTAATAATTGCGCAAATAGTTGGAAGAAAGGACCGCTGTTATCCATCAGCTTTTCTATCCTTAATTCTAACTTCTTATAATTTTATAGAGCTATATTCTGGCTACTGTAAGAGAAAGTAGATTATTAATCTTAAAATTTTGATGTGTGTTTGATAAAACTGAAATATTTATCTGTTTTCACTGATCAGACTAACTTCTAATAATACTTAGCGCAATAGAATCTAAATGTTAATTCAGATGCGTTGTCTGGTTTTAATCTTGTTAAATTTGAGTTTGATTGTGGTTTTATGTGGGTGTGTGGTTGTTTGTCTGGAATAAATGACTGGGATCTAATAATTGCTTTGGTGTTTAAGACTATTTTGATGAATTAGGGCGTACGGCTATCTTTTGTGCACCTATCTAGATGATGCTTCGTTACTTTGCCAAACAATGGTGTTTAGACGATGTCCTTTATCGGCTCTGTGCAGGACTCGTTCAGCGTTCTTTGTGACGAGCCCTACAGAGGAACATGTATAAAAATTAGAAGCGGAAACTAAAACCGACATTTGATTGGAATTGGTTCATCCAATCAGTATCGAACTTAATGATACAGCTTGAGCCGTCATTAGGTAGAGTACAGGCGCCAGATGTATCGTTATCAACGACCGTACCTAACCATCTCAGTTGGGCTGTTAATGCAAAGTTCTTTGAAAATTCATATTCCAGTCCTGCAAAAGCGCTAGCCGAAAATCCGTATTTTTTGTCTACCCAATCCACATCGGCATAAGAAGCGCCCAAACCTACACCGATATAGGTTTGCCAATTTTCTGCGACAGGATAGTACATGCTGCTTTGGAAGTGCAGATAATGTATATCTGCTGAGTTGGACAGCTTTTCAAGTTCCGTCGATTGATTGGAGTAAAACAATCCGATCCTTCCTTTTTCTAAGGGAGTCTCGACTGAAAGAGCGTAATTCACTGCGGGGTCGAGATCGTATGTATTACCACTTTCATCCTCTACTTGGCCGCCTCCTGTATAGCCTATGTATGGTGTAACGATGATATTCGCTTGTGCATTGATAGCAGTACTCATCATCATGATTCCTACTAGCCAGCTGAGTTTTTGGTTCATGCCCTATCTCCTTATTATGACTAAGCTAATTGTGATGGGTTAGTCAAAATTGCGCGACTAAATTAAGCAAATCTTGAACATATTTCACACCGGTGTTATTAATTTGTTACATATTAAGGAGGTGTTTATGGAACACGATCTAAAATCCGCATTAATCATTGTGGTGACTGTTTTTGCAGTGCTTTTGTCATTTGGCATCATTGCTATTACAACAGCTTAAGATAACCACTTTTACCAAACGTTTTAACAAAACGGCGTGAGCCTATGATACGTAACAGCGGTATAATCACAGAAAGCCATGCAGAGCTTGATGTAAAAGTTTATGAGCACTTTAGGCATGGTAAAACTGCTTTAGTCACGCAAGGTGGAGGGCAGAGAGGGATTTTTACCGCTGGCGTTTTAGACGCCTTTTTACTTTCCAACTTCGATCCTTTCGATGAATTCTATGGCACCTCTGCCGGAGCACTTAACTTATGTTCTTACTTGTGTCGTCAACATGGCATGGGCAAAGCTTTTATTACCGAGCTGACAACGTCTCCTGAATTTTTTAATCTGTTTCGCTATATCCGAAAGCAGCAGTACTTAGGTTTAGAGTGGGCATTAGAACGGATTCAAGATTTCCCATACAAGCTTGACCTTGATTTAGGTCGCAGCGCATTGGGAAAACGAGGAGCGTTTGCTGCGGTAACGAATATAGAGACGCTATCAGATCAATATCTACCAATCTTGGATGACTCGTGGTTTAACACTATGCTAGCGACATGTGCGATTCCCAAGTTGTACCACGGACCTGTCGACGTAAATGGCAATAAGTTTGTTGATGGCGGCGTGTCTGCCTCTATCCCTGTTCAAGAAGCGTGGCGTCAGAATGCTCGCAACATTATTGTCATTCGCACAGAGCCGTTTTCAGAGATTGAAGCGAGAGCCCAAAGTGAAGTGGGGGATGTGCCTGTCGAATGGTATCGAGAGTCTATCAACTCAGTACAGCAATCATGGCAGCAAAAAGTGAATCAGTGGAAGCTGGATTGGGCGTCGTTCTTCCAACAAAAAATTAATGCAGCACATCAATCGAAGCTTGCAGGGAAAATGCTGTTAAATGGAGGCCGTTGGTTGTTCGGTGCCGATAACTTGTATCGTTTAAGTCATCTGATTGGTGAGAATTTTGATTCAGGTTTAGCCGACATGCTGATGATTCATTATCAAACATTTGAGCTCACTCAGGCCTTTATATCTGCTCCACCTGACGACACTTTTATTTTACAAGTTGCGCCTAAAGAGGGACTTCGTTCTTCTTCTTTGTTAAGTGACCAAGAGTCACTAGAGCATGACTATCAACTTGGGCTTCAAGCTGGGTTTAACCTAGTTCAACTCTATGACCAGCTGGATGTTGAAATTGATGGTAGAGAGACTGCATAAACCTTCTTACGTTCACGATGTGCGCAATATACAAAGCATATAAATAAGGCTCCATTTTCGGAGCCTTATTTGCGGGTTCTTGTGGTTAATTCCAGTTAGGTATAACGACTACGCTTGTAGAATGCGCATGCAGTTGGTTGAGCCAACAACATCCATTACATCGCCTTGAGTAATAATGACTAAATCACCTTTGTGCAAGAACCCTTGCTCTTTAAGGCTAGTAATCGCTGCTTGAGCTGTTGGTAAACCCGCATCACTTTTTGACTCGAAATATACAGGTGTCACGCCTCGGTATAATGCTGCTCGATTTAGTGTCGATTCATTCCGTGATAAGGCAAATATTGGCAAGCCAGAGCTTAAGCGAGACATCATCAACGCAGTCCTGCCAGACTCAGTTAACGAGATCATCGCTTTAATTCCTTCCATGTGATTCGCAGAGTACATGGTTGCCATTGCGATGGTTTCTTCAGCGGTTTCGAAGGTTCTATCTAAGCGATAAGTAGATAGACTTGCCTCCGACATTTTTTCTGCCCCCACACATACTTCGGCCATGGATTTGACCGTTTCTACAGGATATTTACCTGCAGCAGTCTCTCCAGACAGCATCACCGCGTCAGTGCCGTCTAGAACCGCATTGGCCACATCCATCACTTCAGCACGCGTTGGCATTGGGCTAGTAATCATGGATTCCATCATTTGTGTCGCAGTAATCACGATACGGTTTAAACTGCGTGCGCGACGAATCAGTTTTTTCTGGACACCAATGAGCTCAGGGTCACCGATTTCTACACCAAGGTCACCACGTGCAACCATCACCACATCGGATGCGAGAATAATGTCGTCAATAGACTCATTGGTCGCGACGGTTTCTGCTCGTTCGACTTTAGCCACTAACATGGCTTCAAGGCCTGCATCTCTGGCTAAGCGTCGAGCGTAATGCATGTCTTCGCCGTTACGTGGGAATGAAATAGCAAGGTAGTCCACTTGAATTGCTGCGGCGGTAAGAATATCAGCTTTATCTTTCTCTGTGAGCGCATCCGCTGACAATCCGCCGCCTTTTTTGTTGATCCCTTTATTGTTGGACAATGGACCACCGACAATCACACGGGTATGAACTTTATTACTCTCTACTTTAGTAACTTGCAACTGAACGCGTCCATCATCGAGTAATAAAATGTCATTTGGTGAAACATCTTGCGGTAGTTCTTTATAATCTAACCCTACAGATTCTTGATTGCCTTCACCTTTTGGTAAATCACTATCTAATGTGAATTTATCGCCCACATTCAAAATGACTTGGCCGTCTTTAAACGTTGATACACGGATTTTAGGGCCTTGTAAGTCACCAAGAATTGCAACCTGACGCCCAAGTTTTGCTGCAATGGTACGGACTTTGTTCGCACGTTGAATGTGGTCTTCACTGGTTCCATGTGAAAAATTCATACGGACAACGTTTGCACCGGCTTTGATGATCTCCTCAAGTATATTGTCCTTATCCGTTGAAGGACCCAGCGTAGTGACAATTTTTGTTCGTCTTAATTTGGAAGTCATAGATTCTCCGATGAATGTGTGTGTACAGGTAACTTGAACTCTATCCTTACTTTACGCAATCGCTCTCAAGGTTAGCCTCGTTGCTGAGCCCACACCTTAAAGCTACTTGAATATAAGTATATGCACAGAATGTTTACATTAAGAGTAACCCCGGTAAAACAGGCAGATATTCGACAGGCAATGGCCTTATTGATAAAAATGCGCTGCTTTAAAGGCACTACTTCATAATTTAGTGAATAAAAATAAGTTATTTTTCAAACAATTTAACAGGAGTAGATTCTTCGTTATTTGATTGAATACACAAACAAACAGGTTTATACGTGATGCTTGTCACGGGGATTTATTAATTCACTTCACAATTAGTTCGCAAAGTAAAAAAATTGTCCCGTTATAGAATTTCGGAGTGCAAGATGTACATGGCTCAACCGGGCCATATTGATCATATCAAACAGGTCAATGCTGGTCGTGTATATAAACTAATTGACCTAAAAGGTCCTATTTCTCGAATTGATTTGTCCAAGCAGAGTGAGCTTGCTCCTGCTAGTATCACCAAAATCACTCGAGAATTAATTGAAGCGCACTTGATTCATGAAACGACAGTACAAGAAGCGACGAGTCGTGGTCGACCTGCTGTCGGTTTGCAGGTCAATAATGAAGGCTGGCAATTTTTGTCAATGCGTTTGGGGCGGGGTTATTTAACCATTGCTTTGCATGAGTTAGGCGGTGATGTACTAATCGATACTAAAATCGAGATACACGAGCTTGATCAAGACGATGTGCTTGAGCGCCTGCTTTACGAAATTGATGAATTCTTTCAGACTTACGCGGATCAACTTGATCGGGTTACCAGTATTGCCCTTACGCTGCCTGGTCTCGTGAACTCAGAGCAAGGTGTCGTTTTGCAGATGCCTCATTACAATGTCGAAAATCTTGCTCTTGGACCAGAGATATACAAAGCAACAGGCTTGCCAGTTTTCATTGCCAATGACACGCGAGCTTGGGCATTAGCAGAAAAGCTTTTTGGTCATTCTCAAGATAATGATAACTCCGTTCTTATCTCTATCCACCACGGTTTAGGTGCGGGCATCATTCTGGATGGGCGCGTTTTGCAAGGCCGTCATGGTAACATTGGTGAACTCGGGCATATTCAAATTGACCCAAATGGAAAACGTTGTCATTGCGGCAATATTGGCTGTTTGGAAACCGTTGCCAGTTCTCAAGCAATTCGTGAAGAAGTCGTAAGACGAATCGCTGATGGCGAAGACTCTGTTCTTGCTAAACAAGAGGAAATGAGTATTGAGAGCATTTGTGAAGCCGCTGCAAACGGTGATCCTTTGGCCGTCGATGTGATTGAAAAACTTGGACGCTACTTAGGCTCTGCAATTGCTATTGTGATCAACTTATTTAACCCTGAGAAAATCTTGATCGGTGGTGTGATTAACCAAGCAAAAGATGTGCTTTATCCTGCGGTTCGTCGCTGTATCGAAGAGCAGAGTTTACCTGTTTATCACCAAGATCTTGAGCTGGTGGAGTCTCGTTTCTATAAGCAAGCCACAATGCCTGGTGCCGCGTTGATTAAGCAAGCGTTGTACGATGGTCAACTATTGATGAAGGTTGTGGAAGGTTAAGTACTTTTTAACATGATGATGTGCCTGGCTGTTGAGACTGCATTTGTAGGTGATTTAGGGTGAGACTTAACGGCTCACCCTTTTTGATCGCCTATTACTAGAAAGGGAATTTGAGTTATGCTGCATTGCTATATCTGCGCCATTCATGTAATTTCCTAAAAAGCTCAAGTAAATAAACAAAATGGCTTTCAATGTGCTGCGTGACTTTGCGTCTGATGCGAAGAGAAGTAATACGCTAAAACTGTTGTACTTTAAAGCTGTGCTCGAAAAGCCAAATATTTTAAGGTTATTTGGTTATATAACCTTGCTGTGTCTGTACTGATTTCGAGTAAAATAAGAATTATCCATAATTTAGGTAGTAGTATGTCCGGAGTGTTAAATACGGTTGACCAGCGTACAAACTTGGTTGGTGAAAATCGACTAGAGCTTCTGCTGTTTACTTTAAATAGTCGCCAATTATTTGCGATTAATGTGTTCAAAGTGAAAGAGGTCATCAAGCTTCCACCGTTAACCAAGCTCCCTGGATCGCACTACAATATTCGTGGGGTTGCTTCTCTACGAGGTGAAGCGGTACCAGTGATTGATTTACGAGGCGCAATTGGTTTTCCTGCTTTACGTGGTGAAGCGGAAGAAGAAAATTTGATCGTGACAGAGTACAACCGCACGGTGCAGGGCTTCTTAGTCGGTCCGGTTAAAAACATTATTAATACGGCATGGACTGAAATTCAGCCGCCTCCTTCCACGTCTGGTCGCTCGAATTACCTCACGGCTATCACGCAAATCAAAGAGGGGGATGCCTCTCAAATTGTCGAAATTATTGACGTTGAAAAAGTTTTAGCAGAGATCGTGCATTATGACGTGACTATTTCGGAGGACATTCTCGATCAAGAATTGGCCCAAGCAATGGTCGGGCGTAATGTTCTGATTGTAGATGATTCCTCTACAGCTCGTAATCAAGTTCGCGATACGCTTTCTCAATTGGGTATGAATATCATCGAGTGTCGTGACGGGCTAGAAGCGTTAACGGTTTTAAAACGTTGGTGTGATGAAGGTAAAGATGTAGAAAAAGAGCTGTTGATGATGATTACGGATGCTGAAATGCCTGAAATGGACGGTTATAAACTGACCCATGAAGTGCGCCAAGATCCACGTATGTCTAAGTTGTTTATCACATTGAACACTTCTCTGAGCGGTAGTTTTAATGAAGCCATGGTACAAAAAGTAGGCTGTGATCGCTTTATATCTAAATTCCAACCGGATCTGCTGGTTGAAGTTGCTCAAGACCGATTACGCCAGATGCTTTCTAAAAGTGCATGATTAGATCTAGTGAAATCAGAGGGAGCGCACCTCTCTCTGATTTTTAACATCTCTCTCCTTAATTCCTCTGTACTAATGGAAATCCCGAGATTTACTTTGTAGATTGTTCAAGTAGTGCGTGCAATCAATCAACCTGCCAGCTATAACGTGCGTGACTTCTCCCTCTCTTTCAAGAATGCCTTTCACCATTAATACTTTAGCGCCTAAATACGCTTGCTTTTGGGCTCGTGCTGTCGCTTGCCAAACGACCACATTAATGTTGCCCGTGTCATCTTCTAACGTAAAAAATGTCACGCCAGCGGCGGTGCCTGGAGATTGTCTTCCTGTTACCACACCTACCACTGTGACCAGTGACTTATGCGGTTTCTCTGTCAGTTGCCTCATGCGGGTAAAGTGAGGGAGTTTGCCCGTTTCTTCTAATAATTTAATTGGATGGCGGCTAAGAGATAGTCCCGTGCTTGCGTAATCCTCAATTAAATTTTCATATTCAGAAGGTTGAGTCTGGTAGCTAACATTGGGTTCTTCGACCTTGTGAAACAATGGTAGGTCAGATAAGGAATCCATTGCTGCCCAGCGAGCGTTATAACGATTTCCCGATAAGGCCTGAAATGCATTGGCTGAAGCCAATAATTCAATGTCACTTCGGCTTCTTAATATCTGCTTTACTTCTTGAATCGATCGGTAACCATTAAGTGGTTTGCGCTCAATAAGCCTTTGTGCGCTTTCTGCGTTAAAGCCTTTCACCAAGCGAAAACCAAGTTGCACGCCGAGCCTGCCATTCGGACGTGAGACGAGATGATGTTGATATTTTGAATGATTGACGCACACCGGCAATACTTCGACGCCATGTCGGCGAGCATCTTGTACTAATTGCGATGGGCTATAAAATCCCATTGGTTGGCTGTTCAACAATGCAGTGTAAAATTCGGCTGGGTAATAATATTTTAACCATGCAGAACAATATGCCAGCACTGCGAAAGATGCTGAATGACTTTCAGGGAAGCCGTACTCACCAAAGCCGCAAATCTGATCGAAAATGCGCTCAGCAAACGCTAAGTCATAACCTCTCTCTTGCATACCATTGATCAGTTTTGGTCTGAATTTAGCGAGATCGCCATTCTTTTTCCATGATGCCATTGCTCGACGGAGTTGATCGGCCTCGCCGCCGCTAAACCCTGCGGCTACCATGGCTAGCTTGATGACTTGCTCTTGGAAAATAGGGACGCCCATAGTCCGCTCAAGAACGCTTTTTACTTCTTCCGATGGATAACTGACAGGCTCTTTGTGATCTCGTCGTTTTAAAAAAGGATGCACCATATCACCCTGAATAGGGCCTGGACGAACAATTGCAATTTGAATCACTAAGTCGTAATAACAAGCAGGCTTTAGGCGAGGAAGCATGCTCATTTGTGCACGAGATTCAATTTGGAATACGCCTATCGTGTCAGCTTTTTGGATCATGCGGTACACGTGTGGATCATCTTGTCGGCGAGTGATCTCGGAAATCGAGAGGGAGCGCTGGTGATGTTTCTCGACCAGTTGAAAGCACTTTTTGATGGCGTTTAACATGCCGAGTGCGAGTACATCGACTTTTAGTAGCTTCAAGCTTTCTAAATCGTCTTTATCCCATTGAATGATAGTGCGATCTTCCATCGAGGCATTTTCAACAGGTACCAACTCATATAAAGGGCCAGATGAAATTACAAAGCCACCTACGTGCTGAGATAAATGGCGTGGGAAGCCAATGATCTCGTTGACCAATTGGATAAACTGCTGCCCTTTGAGAGATTCTGGTTGTAAGCCAAGTTCAATAATTTGAGCTTGCCAGCCTTGGCTGCGATCTCGGCGATTAACGTTCTTAATGAAAAAATCTAATTGGGTCTCTTCAATCCCTAGTGCTTTACCGACTTCACGCACGGCACTTTTAAAGCGATAGCTGATCACTGTTGCAGCAAGTGCTGCACGCTCACGGCCATATTTTTTGTAAATATACTGGATAACTTCTTCACGGCGCTCGTGTTCAAAGTCTACATCAATATCCGGCGGTTCCTTACGTTCTTTACTGATAAATCGTTCGAATAAGACAGCGATTTGTCGAGGATCGACGGCGGTAATTTCCAGGCAATAACACACTACAGAGTTTGCAGCGGAACCTCGCCCTTGGTAAAGAATACCTTGCTGTTTCGCAAACATTACGATGTCGTGAATAGTAAGGAAGTAGTAGTGGTATTTAAGCTCTTGAATAAGCGCCAGTTCATTCTCGATGGTTTGATTGACTTCTGCTGGCACGCCTTCAGGAAAACGCAGCTTTTTACCACGTTCGACCAACATACGTAAGTAAGAGTCGGGTGTATAACCATCTGGGATCAGCTCGGTAGGATATTCGTATTTTAAATCGGAGAGCTTAAACTCGCATAAATCGGCGATGTAAGTACTTTCTTCCAGCCATTCTGGTTTGTAAATCCGAATCAACTTTTTAAAAGGACGAAGCGCTCGCTCAGTATTCGAAATACGGTCAAAACCGAGTTTATCGACGCTACACCCATGTTTTATAGCAGTAAGTACATGCTGTAATGGCAAGCGTTCAACATCATGCATGAGAACGCCTCCGCAGGCAGTTATAGGTAATTGAAATTCATGTGCTAACTGCTCGCAGTGCGCAATGTACTCAGTATCGTTGTTACTCAAATGGCGCTGAATCGCTACCCACAAACGATTAGCGTGGTGTTGATTGAGCCAGCGCCCCCAATAGTGATCACTCTCTTGATGTGTGGGCAGCCACAATACCAAACAATGTCGAACCGACATCAAATCCCATTCGAACAGTTGATAGTTGCCTTTTTCACTGCGTCTCCTTGCGTTTGTGATGATACGACACAACTCGGCATAAGCCTTGCGACAAGGGCAAAGCAGTACGATTTGGCATTCATCATTTAACCAAAACATACTTCCAACGATTTGTTTGATATCGAGTTTATGTTGTTCGATGGTCGTATGGGCTTTGACAACGCCCGCGACTGAACATTCATCCGTTATAGCTAGAGCTTGATAGCGATAGAAAGCAGCTTGGAGTACCAGCTCTTCTGCATGAGAAGCCCCAGTCAAAAAAGAGAAGTTAGACTGACAAAATAGTTCCGCGTAACTCATAATGACCCAACAAAAATAACTGTCGATTTAACAAAAATAGCCATGAAGAAACCAGTGCTTGTGCTGATCGCGAAATATCCATAACCAGCGGCCTTGCTTGGTGTGTGCAATGTAGTAATCACGCATGATCTCATCACCATCCCACCACCCAGAAACTATTCGCTCAGGTCCGTGGACCAAAGAAACTTGCTCTTGCAATACAATGGGAGTCGGTAATTGCATTGCTGGGCGTAGTATGGATGGTATGGCGTGCCCCTTTTCATCCGGAGCATCAGCAGGGCGATACTGACTGGCCTTTTCTGGTCTAGGATCGCAAGCAATATTGGGTTTTAAAACGGCACTTTTTCCCAATTTAGCTTGCAGTAAAGAGAGCAGCTCTAAAGCATTCATGTTTCCTTTCTGCCCAGCAAAGAGATCGCGTGATGCACTAAGAGGCTCACCTTGACGGATGACTTTTAACGTTAGCCCTGTGACTGGGCCATTAAGCGAGAGTGATTCTAAGCTTAAACTCGCTAACTGTTGCCAACGCTGACATAGGTAATCACCTTGCGCAGAAGTGAGTTGAAGGTGTTGCTCTTGTTTCTCACGCTGGTGGAGTGTTAAACACAGTTCAAAAGCGACCTTATCTCTTAATTTTAGAAAGGTTTCGAGTTGACGAAGTAATTTGGTCAACGGCTTTTTAATCCACTGAACGTTTTCGATCTCAAACAAGAGCTCTAAATAAACTTGGAAGGATTCGGTAGGGTGATAAAAGTCGACAGGGTGTTTAAACTGCCCAGTCAGTCGACCAACGTAGTTCACCAAATCGATATCAAAGCGTCGTGCGATGTCTTGCAATGGCAGTTCAAGCAGGTTTTGCAATGTGGTGACGCCTACACGTTGTAACTTCTCTACGGTAGCGTTTGATAAATCTGTCAGTTTTAACGGTAGTGGTGATAAAGCTTTTTGTATGGCAGATTTGTCTTCACTGATGACGTTCGCTCCTGATATTGCCATCAATTTGGCAGCAAAAGGCGAAAAACCACATCCGAATTGAAAACTCAGTTTCAGCTCCGATAAGTGAGCTCTGACTTTATTCCAATAGTTTTCAAGCCCTTCATACAGAGCGAGCATTGGAGTAGCACGCAGCAAAATACCTTGGTTTGGCATCAACACAACGTCAGATGTGATCAAATACAGCCATTGAGCAATTTCTTGTAACTTGCTCAATTCGGTGTGCGGATGATAAGGATGCACTTGTAAATCTCGACACAAGGACGCAGCACTGCCTAGGCCCATACCAGGCTTAATGCCTTGTTGTTCGGCAATCTCGTTGTATTGAAGAATCTGGCAACGTTGGCTTTCGACAATCACCACGGGTTGTTCTTGGTTATCACCAAAGAGTGCGTCTAGCTGCAGGCGAGGGAAGTGCAAGTAAATCCACAGAGCCATATCACTAACCTTGGTTCGCCAGTGGGAAATTGACCACAGTCGAGTGCACAGTTTCAGATGATGGTTTCACCAGTTGCGGGTAATGGTGTTGGAAGCCGATACTAACGCTACCTCTATTCCAGCCTCCTTTCCTTTTCAGCACTTCAACATTAATCCCTTGCTCGTCGCCTTTCAGTTTTAAACTGAGTGACACAGGCAAAGACAAGCGGTTGATAGTATCTGTTTTAAGCATAAAGAGAGGGCAACTCCCTTGTTCACTTGCTACCTGTAAGCGTTTCACTTGATGTATTTCAAGCTCTTCTTGCCATAACAAAACATTACTGCATACCCCACTTTTCAGACATTGCTCTGCAGCCCAAAGAGCATCTTTGGGGTGAGTTGGAGTAACAACCCACACTTGGTTTATATCCAACCCGATGTAGTGTAAAAACAGAGAATTCACTAGCGCAGGTGGTTGAATAAATGCGGTCATACCATTGGTCTGAGTGGCTTTTAAATAGGGAGCGAGCAAACGCAATTCACCAATACTACCAATAGATTCCATCTCCACTACGCCATGAGATGGAAAGCCTCCGCCGAGCAAATCATCTAATTCAGAAAAACCGGAACTAGTCTGCAACTGCTGAGGATCTGCTTTCGTTAAATTTGCTTGCCAAACAAGGTGTTGGCTTTTTAAGTTCTGAATAATATCTTGCATAATAAATACCTGTATATATGTACAGTATATTTCTGTGGGAGAAAGTCGCAAGATTTTTATGAAGAGAGAAATGAAAAAAGGCAGCGTTTGCTGCCTTTTCAATCGATTATGTGAGGTAACCTGAATGAGTTATTTACGCTTCGGTTGAGCGTCGATGCACTGACCGTTCACATCGGTAACCGCAGGATCCATTAAGTGCAAATATAGCGGCATGATATCCAGTGGCGTTTTGAGAGTATTCGCATCTTCACCCGGATATGCTTTTTCACGCATGCGAGTACGAGTGGCACCAGGGTTAATTGCGTTAACGCGGATCGGTGTATCACTCAGCTCGTCAGCTAAAACTTGCATCATGCCTTCTACGGCAAATTTAGAGATAGCGTATGGCCCCCAGAATGCGCGGCCAGAGTGGCCGACGGTTGAAGAGGTAAAGATAATACGCCCAGCTTCTGATTTACGCATCACAGGCAGTAATGCTTGAGTCATTAGCACTTCGGCTTTCACGTTGATCTGCATGATATCGTCGAAGTCTTCCTCTTTGATTTGATCAAATGGACACAGCGAACTCAAGACACCTGCGTTGTGTAATAGACCATCCAAGCGACCAAACTGTCCTTCGATTGTCTCTGCCATATCAATGTAATTCTGCTGAGTTGCGCCCTTGAGATCCAATGGAATGATAGCTGCTTGTGGATAGCCAGCAGCTTCAATCTCATCATAGATAGATTCAAGGTTTTGCACATTTCTACCCAAGAGAATAACAGTTGCACCGTGCTCGGCATAAGAAAGCGCGGCTTGACGGCCGATGCCATTACCAGCGCCAGTAACAAGAATGACTTTACCTTTTAGAGCATCAGCTGAAACGGAGTAGTTCACGGCGATAAATCCTTATTATTGTAAGAGGGTCCATGATAGTTAATTGACGCTAAAAAACGCCTGTTTCTCAATGGAAAATCTTGGTAATCGTGACAAGATGGTTACAATACACCAATTCATGTGTTATACCAATTCCAGAACTTTCGTTAGGTATGCTATCAATCAGAACAAGTGGTTACAAACCGCGCTGCCTTCTCGCTGATGTTTCTGCGTAACATACTAACATCATCTGAAATGAGATAAAGGAGCTCTCGTTGGAATTTTTATTAGATTATGGTCTGTTTCTGGCCAAAATTATCACGGTGGTTGCTGCGATAATTGTTCTGCTCATTATTGCAAAATCGGCTGGTGGCAAATCGGGTGCGGCGAAAGGGGAGTTAGAGATTACCAACCTTTCAGAGCAACACAAACAATCTGTTGAGCAGTTAGAGCATCATTTGCATGACGATGCTTTCATCAAGGCTCGAGATAAAGCCGTCAAGAAAGAAGAAAAAGAGAAGAACAAATCTCGCGAGAAAGAAATCAAACAAGCGAGCAAAGACGGTTCATTAGATAGCAAGCGTGAACCACACCTATTTGTTCTTGATTTCAACGGTAGCATAGACGCAAAAGAAGTCGCGTCTCTACGTGAAGAAATCACCGCTATTTTGGCTGTCGCACGTGAAGGTGATGAAGTGTTACTTCGCTTAGAGTCTGGCGGTGGTATGGTTCATGGTTACGGCCTTGCCTCTTCTCAACTGGACCGAATCAAAGCTGCGGGTCTTCCTCTGACCATCTCTGTTGACAAAGTTGCGGCAAGTGGCGGTTACATGATGGCATGTGTAGCAGATAAAATTGTTTCTGCACCATTTGCAATTGTGGGTTCTATTGGCGTTATCGCACAAATTCCTAACTTCAACAAACTGTTGAAGAAACATGACATTGAGTACGAACAACTAACAGCGGGTGAATATAAACGCACGCTAACGATGTTCGGTGAGAATACCGATAAAGCGCGCGATAAGTTTAAGCAAGAACTTGAAGAAACACATGTCTTGTTTAAAGACTTCATTCGTGAGCGTCGTCCTAGTTTGGACCTAGACAAAGTAGCCACTGGTGAGCACTGGTTCGGTACACAAGCGAAAGAGCTTGGTTTGGTGGATGACATTAGTACATCTGATGATATCGTTGTTGCGGCATGCAAAGATAAAACTGTACTTTCTGTGCATTATGTACAAAAGAAAAAACTGGCCGACAAGCTAGCAGGTGTGGCGGGTAAAGTCGCTGATAGTGTGATTTTAAAGTTAGCTGAGCGTGGTCAAAATCCGATTGTTTAATCGAGCTTAAGTTCATGACATTTAAAACGGCGAGGGCGGAAGCTCTCGCCGTTTTTGTTGAACTTTATGTTTATTGATGAATCCAATTACGCATTAGGTGTAATGCTTTACACGACATTTTTCCTCGCTCCAAAGACTGATTACCCGTATAATGTGCGCCTCGAAAACCGAGCAAATTGCTGAAAAGAAACTATTGGTGGAGAAGAACATGTCCTCTCAAACTCCGGTTGTAACCGTAGATGGACCTAGTGGTGCAGGTAAAGGCACTTTATGTATGTTGCTGGCGAAAAAATTGGGTTTCCAACTCTTAGATTCTGGCGCAATTTATCGTGTACTTGCACTCGCTGCGATTCACCACGGTGTCGACACCGAGTCAGAAGATGCTCTTGTCCCACTAGCAACACACCTAGACGTTCAATTTATCGCGGAAGGTGACTTAGTTAAGGTCATTCTAGAAGGCGAAGACGTGTCAGGGGAGCTTCGTAAAGAAGAAACGGGTATGGCAGCATCTAAAGTTGCGGCTTTGCCACGTGTTCGTGAAGCATTACTACGTCGTCAGCGTGCATTTGAGACCGCTCCGGGTCTGGTTGCTGATGGTCGTGATATGGGCACAATTGTATTCCCGAGTGCGCAAGCAAAAATCTTCCTTGATGCGAGTGCTGAAGAGCGTGCAAATCGACGCCTTAAACAGTTGCAAGAGAAAGGGTTAGATGTTAGATTTGCTGACCTTTTAAGCGAGATCCAAGAGCGTGACGACCGAGATCGTAACCGCCCAGTGGCGCCATTACGCCCTGCTGAGGATGCGCTTGTGCTAGATTCTACGTCGATGACTATCGACGAAGTAGTAGAAAAGGCACTACAATATATCGAATCGAAGCTAGCTGAGTAATAATACTCGACTAGGCTAAGAGCGTTGGTCGCAAGGATGATGACTGGCGAATTTAATAACCCCATGCGGTAGGATACCCGTGGAAGTTTAATTTATTGAAGATTAATTAAATGACTGAATCTTTTGCTCAACTCTTTGAAGAGTTTCTAAACGAAACAGAATTCCAACAAGGCAGCATCGTTAAAGGTACTGTAGTAGCTATCGAGAACGGTTTCGTTCTTGTTGACGCTGGTCTTAAGTCTGAATCTGCTATCCCTGCTGAACAGTTCAAGAACGCTGCTGGCGAACTTGAAGTTGAAGTTGGCGCTGAAGTAGACGTAGCTCTAGACGCTGTTGAAGATGGTTTCGGTGAAACTCAACTTTCTCGTGAGAAAGCTAAGCGTCACGAAGCTTGGATCGTACTTGAGAAAGCTTACGAAGAAGCTGAAACTGTTGTTGGTATCATCAACGGTAAAGTTAAAGGCGGTTTCACTGTTGAACTAAACGGTATCCGTGCTTTCCTTCCTGGCTCTCTAGTAGACGTACGTCCAATCCGCGACACTGCTCACCTAGAAAACAAAGAGCTAGAGTTCAAAGTTATCAAACTTGACCAAAAACGTAACAACGTAGTTGTTTCACGTCGTGCAGTTATCGAATCAGAGAACAGCGTTGAGCGTGACGAGCTTCTAGAAACTCTACAAGAAGGTTCTGAAGTTAAAGGTATCGTTAAGAACCTTACTGACTACGGTGCGTTCGTTGACCTAGGTGGCGTTGACGGTCTTCTACATATCACTGATATGGCTTGGAAGCGCGTTAAGCACCCATCTGAAATCGTTAACGTTGGTGACGAGATCCAAGTTAAAGTTCTTAAGTTCGACCGTGAGCGTACTCGCGTATCACTAGGTCTTAAGCAACTAGGCGAAGATCCATGGGTAGCAATCGCTAAGCGTTACCCAGAAGGTCACAAACTAACTGGTCGCGTAACTAACCTAACTGACTACGGCTGCTTCGTTGAAATCGAAGAAGGCGTTGAAGGTCTAGTTCACGTTTCAGAAATGGATTGGACTAACAAGAACATCCACCCTTCTAAAGTTGTTAATGTTGGCGACGAAGTTGAGGTTATGGTTCTTGAAATCGACGAAGAACGTCGTCGTATCTCTCTAGGTCTGAAACAGTGTAAAGCTAACCCATGGCAGTCATTCGCTGAAGCACAAGCTAAAGGCGACAAAGTTACTGGTAAGATCAAGTCTATCACTGACTTCGGTATCTTCATCGGTCTAGAAGGCGGCATCGATGGTCTAGTTCACCTATCTGACATTTCTTGGAATGTTGCTGGCGAAGAAGCTGTACGTGAGTACAAGAAAGGCGACGAGATCTCTGCAGTTGTTCTAGCAGTAGACGCTGAGCGTGAGCGCATCTCTCTAGGCATCAAGCAAATGGAAAATGACCCATTCAATGCTTACGTTGCTGACAACAAGAAAGGTGTTCTAGTTAACGCTACTGTAACTGCTGTTGACGCTAAAGGCGCTACTGTTGAAATCGCAGAAGGCGTTGAAGGTTACATCCGTGCTTCTGAAGTATCACGCGATCGCGTAGAAGATGCTTCTCTAATCCTAAGCGCTGGTGATGTTGTTGAAGCGAAGTTCACAGGTGTAGACCGTAAGAACCGCGTAATCAACCTATCTATCAAAGCTAAAGACGAAGCTGACGAGCAAGAAGCAATGGCATCTATCAACAAGCAAGATGACAATGCATTCGGTAACGCAATGGCTGACGCTTTCAAAGCTGCTAAAGGCGAATAATATACTCGCTTAAGCAAAAAAGGAGCCGCAAGGCTCCTTTTTTATATTTGGTCATATTTAAGTAGTAATACTAATGACAGTAAACTATCTTAATAAAAGGCATTTCTTCATTGCGCATTTTGCATAAAATTTGTCTAGAATTGTCAGCAAGTGTTTGTTGGAATTAGTATTACTTACTATAATAAGTGATAAAGATACTCAAAGAGGGCAACTATGACTAAGTCTGAACTGATTGAAAGACTCTGCGCTGAGCAAACACACTTATCAGCGAAAGAGGTAGAGGATGCTGTAAAAGATATTTTAGAGCACATGGCCTCTACACTAGAGAGCGGTGACCGTATCGAGATCCGTGGCTTTGGTAGTTTTTCTCTTCATTACCGCGAGCCTCGCGTAGGTCGTAACCCTAAAACGGGCGATAAAGTGGAATTGGAAGGTAAATACGTTCCACATTTCAAACCTGGTAAAGAACTTCGTGAGCGTGTAAATATTGGTTAATGCACTCTTATTAGTTTGAAAAAAGCGGCATACGTTTGTGTATGCCGCTTTTTTGTAATGTATCCAAGTTAGTCATACATCCAAGATCGTTTACTAATCTAATTGTGGATTCAGCTGTTTTCTTTGCTGCTTTCTATACCCAAATAACTTTAACTTCTAAGCATGTCTACAAACTAAGCATCTTGAGGTTACTTGGGTATAGATTATTGCTAATATACGTAGTCTGAAGAAGCATTTTCCTGCATAATCTTACCGACTTACTCCTAGAAGGGTGATGTAACATGAAAATTATAAAAATCGTTGCTGTTTTAGCTCTCTTTTTAATTGCATTGGCGTTAGGTTCCCAAAACCAAGAGCTCGTGACTTTTAACTATCTTCTAGCAAAAGGAGAGTTCCACTTATCTACGCTATTAGGTGTAGTATTTGTGGTTGGCTTTGCTTTAGCGTGGGTTATATTTGGTAGCATCCAACTGAAAACTCAGCTACAGGTCCGTCGTTTAAAGAAAAAACTGAAAAAGTACGAACCAACTGAATCAAACAACGCTGCTGATAAGCCAGCCATTGAAAAACAGGCATAAGGATAAGGCTTAACTTTAATGCTTGAACTACTCTTCTTGTTGTTGCCTATAGCTGCTGCGTATGGCTGGTATATGGGGCATCGCAGCGCTCAGCAAGACAAGCAGAAGCAATCTCATCAAATCTCTCGTCAGTATATGACGGGTCTTAATCTGCTGCTCTCTGACCAATCAGATAAGGCTGTCGATCACTTTATTGAATTGCTCCAAGTTGATAACGAGACCATCGATACTCACCTTGCGTTGGGTAACCTGTTCCGGTCTCGTGGTGAAGTCGACCGCGCAATCAGAATTCACCAAAATCTTATTTCTCGTTCAGGCTTAACACTGGACCAAAAGAACCTCGCCCTTCAACAGTTAGCGAAAGACTACATGGTCTCAGGTTTTCTTGATCGTGCAGAGAAAATCTTTGAACAGTTAGTCGAAGAGCCAGATTACAAAGAGGCGGCTCTTCAACAATTAGTGACCATTTATCAGCAAACACGAGAATGGGAAAAGGCGATTTATTACGCGAACCAATTGGCTAAGTTAGGTAATAAACGCTCAAGGATGCGTGCAAATATTGCCCATTTTTGGTGTGAAATAGCCATGCTCGACCAAGCTGATGGGAATACTAATAAGGCAATACAGCATTTTAAAAAAGCGTTAGCGGAAGACCCGAAGTGTGTTCGAGCAAGTATTGCTTTGGGACGAATTTACCTAGAGTCTGAAGACTATAAGCACACCATCAAATATCTGACGGGGGTACTTGAGCAAGATAAAGACTTTATCAGTGATGTCTTGCCAACTATTGCAGAATGCTATCATCATCTGGGTCAGGAAGATGAACTTGTCGAATTTCTGCGAGCTTGCATTGATAAGAAAGCAGGCGTATCAGCCGAGTTGATGTTGGCTCAATTAGTTGCTCATCACGAGAACGTTGGGGCTGCTCAAGAGTTACTGACGAAACAATTGCTGAAAAATCCAACCATGAAGGGCTTCTACCGTTTAATTGACTACCACATTGCAGAAGCAGAAGATGGTCGAGCGAAAGACAGCCTATCAACACTACAAGCGATGGTGGGTGAACAGTTAAAAGTGAAACCACATTACCGATGCCGGAAGTGTGGATTTTCTACCCATTCCCTTTATTGGCATTGTCCGTCCTGTAAAGGATGGGGGACGATCAAGCCAATCCGCGGATTGGATGGTGAATAATTCTTAATGCAGCTGGCAGAGTTTCTGTCCGCTGCATTTTTTTAACTTTTTATTTAATAAGAACCAAAACAGTTAGGAGATGAAATGATCGACCAAAAAGTTATTGTCGCACTGGATTATGATAACCAAGCAGATGCACTTGCGTTTGTAGATAGAATTGATCCTGCGTCATGCCGACTAAAAGTTGGCAAGGAGATGTTTACGCTATTTGGTCCTGATTTTGTACGTGAACTCCATAAACGTGGTTTCTCGGTATTCCTAGATTTAAAATTTCACGATATTCCAAACACCTGCTCGAAAGCAGTTCGCGCTGCGGCTGAAATGGGTGTATGGATGGTGAACGTACACGCGAGCGGTGGTGAGCGTATGATGACGGCATCACGTGAAATTCTTGAGCCATATGGTAAAGATCGTCCACTTCTTATCGGTGTAACGGTGCTAACCAGTATGGAACAAAGTGATTTAGCTGGTATTGGTTTGAATGTTGCGCCTCAGGAGCAAGTGATTCGTCTAGCAACCTTGACCAAAAACGCGGGCTTAGATGGTGTCGTATGTTCAGCGCAAGAGTCCTCACTACTGAAGAGCGAACTAGGCCAAGAATTTAAATTAGTGACCCCTGGTATTCGACCTGCTGGCTCGGAACAAGGTGACCAACGCCGTATCATGACGCCAGTAGACGCTATCCAATCAGGTTCAGATTATCTTGTGATTGGTCGCCCTATCACTCAAGCGTCAAATCCTGCAGAAGTGCTGAAGTCGATCAATGAGAGCTTATCTAACATGTAAGCACTGTCTCGATTGTATGGAGAAAAGTGAGGCTGGATGCCTCACTTTTTATATCGAATGAAAATACTGATCGCGGTAAACAACCATTCCTTTTAACCAGCTATGTCTGATCATTTACTCGCTGTAACTGGTATATCGGGGCCAATTGAGATAAAGGTTCTGCGGTTTATTCTGAGTAAAGTAGGGCTTGGTACTATGTCGATCACACTTTTGTAACATAACTCACTGTGATGCCTCGAAAATGCAATCATGTGTTATTGATGGCTTGCGTTACAAATATCTAAAGAATACTATGGCGAAGATGCATTCACTGCGTTGTAAGGTCTAGGATGACCTAGTGAAACTCTTTGAAATTAATATAGAAGCTGGCAGGACGTCACTTCATATTACGTTCCTATTATTTCCTATCTGCGTATTTTAAATCGCAGCTTTCTGTGAGCTTTCACACGCTGTCTTCCTTGTTACGACCTTAGTGCGCAAACACAACAAGGAAGAAACATGACTAAAAAACTGCCATTTTCAGTACTAGCAACACTGACCGCTGCCAGTTTTCAACTGAGTGCGGCAGAATTGCCAGCTGATATCGAATGGATTTCAAACAACAACGAACCTCTATTTGCCTCTGAAGAAGCGGTACGAGGTGGCACCTATCGCACTTACATTCAGAGCTTTCCGCAAACATTACGAAGTGTTGGTCCAGATGCGAACTCAGGTTTGCGCCAATACTTAATGGATGGTTCACCAAAACTGGCTCAGCGTCATCCAAATACTGGCAAATGGATCCCTCAACTTGCTGAGTCATGGGCATTTGGAGAGGACAACAAAACCGTATTCTTTAAACTCGACGAAACGGCCGAGTGGTCAGATGGTGAAAAAATTACAGCAGATGATTACGTCTTTATGATGAAGTACTACACGTCAAAAGACATTATCGACCCGTGGTATAACGACTTCTTCACAAACAGTATTGTGAGTGTTGAAAAAATTGATGACTACACGATCAAAGTCAATCTTGCTGTAGCTCAAAGTCATGACTCACTTATGGTTATGATTAACATGCCAAGTAATGGTTTTCAGCCTCGTCCTGAACACTTCTTTGAAGGAGAAAAGGACGCAAATAACGATGGCATGCCTGATAACTTCGTCAGAAAGTTTAACTTTAAATCTGAGCCAACCGCAGCGCCTTACTACATTGATCAAGTGAAGAAAGGTAAGAGCGTAACATTCAAACATGTCGGTGAAGATTGGTGGGGATACAACAACCGCTACTATAAAAACCGTTATAACGTTGAAAAGGTTCGCATTAAGGTAATTCGCGATCCTGATATTGCCATGAAGCACTTTGAGAAAGGCAACTTAGACTACTTTGAGATGGTGCTACCAAGCTTTTGGCATGACAAAACCAATAGTGATGTGTACAAAAAAGGCTATATCCAAAAGTACTGGGGCTTTAACGAAGCACCGCAAGGAGCTGGTGGTCTTTGGATGAACACAGCGATGCCGATGTTGGATAACCTAGAAGTGCGTAAAGGTGTTATGGCAGCCACTGACTATGACGGCATGATTGAAAACATCATGCGTGGAGATTATTCACGTAAACCGCATGGACTCGGATTTGGTCATGGCGAATACGATGATCCTAACAATACACCGCCAAAGTTTGATGCTGATGCGGCGGTTAAACACTTCGAAAAAGCGGGCTTTGACAAAGTGGGCGCAGATGGTATTCGTGTTAACGACAAGGGCCAACGCTTGAGCTTTGCTATCACCTACGGATACAACTCTTGGACACCGCGTATTGCATACCTGAAAGAGCAAGCGAAACTTGCTGGTCTTGAGTTCACGTTAAACTTGGTGGATGGCTCATCTGCGTTTAAATACATTCTTGAGAAAAAGCATCAGCTAGCGTTTTTGAATATGGGCTCTGGTGAGATCCCTGCGTATTGGGAATACCTACACTCGGATAATGCAAATCGACCACAAACGAATGCTCACACCAACTACAGCAGCCCTGAGCTAGACAAGTTAATTGAAGCGTATGATTCTGAGTTTGATCAGGAGAAGCGTTACGACTTGTCGCATCAAATCCAAAACTATGTCAGCAAAGCGAACATCATCGTTCCTGGCTACATGGTGCCTTATTCTCGAGTTGCTCATTGGCGCTGGGTTAAAATTCCTAAAAACGGCATGACAAAAGCGACAGAATGGGTGCTTCATCCAATGGATATCGGTAATTTCTGGATTGATAACCAAGTAAAAGAAGAGACAGAAGAAGCGATGGACGAGGGTAAAACCTTCCCAGAATTAACGGTAATTGATGATCGTTACAAATTGTAAATCAGTAGTTTAGATAGAAAATGATAGCCCCGGTAATGAATTTTATCGGGGCTTTCTTTTTTACTTAATAAGGTAAGACGCTTCTAAAAGGTAGGTTTTTGCATCACCAAGCAAAGAGAACGCTTTATCGATGGTTTTAAATCGATCATCAAGCGAGTCGCTTGATATCAGCTGGCTGAATGTTTGCAACGAGAAAGCTTCGTTTGCTTTGAAGAACTGATGTACGTTTTCAAGCTGCACTTTATGAATATGCTCCACCTTATTTAGGGCGGTGGTTAAATCGGAAATGTTAATCGACATTGCTACTCGGGAACCTTATCAACAAGACCTATATGAGGTCATAGAGTGGGGTTTTATATTTTGTGACAGAGAGTAGCACCGAAGAGCAATTTATAGTCTGATGAAGATCAATTTGCCTTATTTAAGCATCTGTAACGTGGCACTAGACGTGTACCTAGAGCTAGTACACGTTACAACGCTTGAATATAGGCTAGGATTTCACCTGATCAAAAGTAAAAGCCAAGTCCGACTAAAAGCCCTTGAGAAGCCGTATCATATTCAAATACCTCTTCATTTTTGTAATCGACCCAGGTCGACTTGTAAGCTAAGTTGAGATCAGACCATTCGTTAAAGCTATAACGAACACCAGTTTGAATGGCATAAGTGAAGTGAGTATCGTTGCCAAGTCCGGCGTCGATGCTGGCATGAAATCGCCAGTTTTCGCTCAATTCATCAATGAGTCGCAAGCCAACTAAAAAATCGACCCAATCTTCTTGTAATGACAGTCTATCTTCTAGTACCCGGTTGTCATTACGATACAGCTTGCCGGTGATGTCATTGTCCCACCAACGTAATCCAAACATATAATCCAGTTTACCAAATGAATATTGTTCGCGTTGGAATGCCTTTGCTTCTAGAACACCTTGCCGTATTTCGATGTCCGCACGATAACGAGCGTTAGGCAGAGCGCCCTTGATATTATTAACATCACCACTTAAGTTCATGAAACTATAATCTATGTAGTAGCCCCACTTACTTTGGTAAATACTCTCGAATCGCAACATCGCCCCAATATCGAGGTGGTCTACGATGAACTTAGGATCGACATCCACCTCTGATGAAAAGCGACCAATACTGGTATCCCCGTGGATATTCAGTCCTAGCATGTACACTTCTATGCTATTTCGCCAACGAGATTCTTGTGTCTCGGCTGAGAGCGCTACTGATGTAGGTAATACAAGAATGAGTGAGGAGAGTGATAGCAGGTTACATGGTTTCATCCAATTTCCTTTTCGGCTTTTCGTCAGCTTTCAGCTTAGTAGAAGTCGCTACACTCTGCATAAAAAAGGGAAGCAACTTGCTTCCCTGTAATTAACATTGACTTAGAGTTGTTTGGCAATGTCTGAGGTTAGGCTTTCTAAGCCTATGGATAAAGCGTTGACGAGCGCTTCATAGCCCTCATCTTGAAGCGGCTGTGAGATTTGTATTGGCGCGCTGTTTTCTACCTTACCTTCGGCATTAATGAGTAACCATTCCCCCTCAATTTCGATATTACCTTTGTAGCTGCCATTAAATTTATTTAACGTAAGCTGGAGTTTGGCTTCACCGCTTTGATCCAACAGATTATTCATTTCAGTCGGCCAGTAATGACTTTGCTTGTGACGTAGTTCCGCGACGACTCTCTGAGTGATTTGCTCAGAAATACTGTGCGCCCATTGATTGTGCTTCGCCTGAATAACTTGGGTCTCAGAGGTTCGATAAACAATGCCATTATCATTCAAATAACTCGCCAATGTCACTGGACGAACAACTAAAGTTGGGCGCTGAGCGATATCAGAAGAGCTCAGCGTCACTGGTTCCGCCTTAGGTAGAAGGTACATAGCTCCTTTAGTTTGCGGAGCGCTACTGCAACCCGTTAGACCGACAAATAGCGCGATAGACAGAAAGAATACTCGTTTCATTAGTTTTTGCCTTTAACTGGTATTGGGTCACTGATTTCATCTTCTCCAAACACGAGAGAGTTTGGCTTTTCGTTTAGCTGTTTAAGTACGGGTTTAAACTCTGTCATCACGCTTTCTAATTCTTTTAGCGTGGCTTCCATTTCGCTGTACATGGTTGAGTTGGGCCCATAACCATCGAGTGTTTTTTGTAATTGCTGTAAGCTTTGGCGAATATCTGTTGGGATCTCTTGCGTCTCTTTTTGATTCAAAAGTTTATCAATACTGTCCGCCACGCGTTCTGCTGAAGCTAACGTTTTTTCAGACGTTTTTAACGTTGAATTGAGAGAGTCTAGTGTTTCTTCCATTGGTAAGTTATTAATCTTATTTAGGAAGTCGTTCACTTGGCGCTGAACCTGCGCAAAACCACCACGCATGGTTGGGAAAACATCTAAATCAGCAAACTTACTCGGTACGTAAGGCTCGTCGTTTGGATAGAAGTCGGCGTCAACATACAGTGCGCCTGTTAATAAGTTACCTGTTTTTAAAGTACCACGTAGGCCTTTAGCAAACTCACTCTTCAATTTATCTTTTAACATTGGTAAAGATTGGGATTGGAAATCGCCATAAACACGGCCGAGCTCGATACGTACCAATACAGGGATTTTTTTCGCAGAAAAGTTCTCTTCTGGGGTTGGAAGTCGCATTGGTACACGCATCACAGTACCAATTCTCAAGCCTCGATATTCGACAGGTGCCTTACGTTTAAGTCCTCGTACCGATTCATCAAAAAGCATAACGAATTCAATATAATCATCGTACATGCCTTCTCGAAGTTGTTTAATATCATCGTACAAGCGGAAGTTGACCATATTTTCAGTGAGCTGTTCACCGGATTCAAGACCTGGAACGGTATCGAAGGTAACACCACCCGTTAGCATGCTCTCTAATGAGCCAAACTTGACTTCGAACCCTTCAGCATTGAGCTGTAAATCTACGCCAGAATTCAGCCAGAACTTGGTACGAGTGCGCACTAAGCTGTCATAAGGCTTGAAAATAAAGAGTTGGTATAACGCTTTGCGAGTGTCAACATCAAAGCTAGTTTTCTCTACACGACCAACCGTAAAGCCTTTATAAATGACGGGGTCACCAACGCCTAGCTTACCCGCCTCGCGGTGTGTTAACACAAGGCGTAACCCCTCTGCATCAGGAGAGGCCACTGGGGGAACATCTAAGACCGTAAAGCGCTCTTTCTCTATTTTAGATTTACCCGGCTGAAGTTGGATATAAGCGCCAGAGAGCAAGGTCTCTAAACCTGAAACGCCATCACGGCCAATACGAGGCTTCACCACCCAAAACATGGTGTCATCTCGCAGCATGCGTTCTGCATCCTTGTTCATTTGTGCCTTAGCGATGATGTGATCGTAATTTTCACTGAGAGTGACTTCAGTAATCAGTCCGACTTTTACATTCAATGCTCGGATTTCGGTTTTGCCAACCTCAATCCCATCTGCGGTTGGCAGTTGGAGAGTAATTTGTGGGCCTGTACTGTTGATATATTGGAACAGCATCCACGCTCCCATGGCTAGCGCAAGGATCGGGACAATCCATATCGCAGAAATCTGCTTTTGCGGTTTTATTTGAGCGGTTACGTTGTTCTCATCACTCATATTTGGCTTTCTCGTTTAAGTTGTCAGAAATCGGCTCCTGCACTTCGTTTTGTGGCAATTGCCACAACAAACGTGAGTCAAATATCATTGCAGAAAGCATAGTAAAAATGACCACTGCCGCGAAAGAGAGCGCAGCAGGACCTGGATAAATCGCCATTAAGTTTTGCAGCTGAACCAGTGCAACTAAGATCGCGACGACGAAGATATCGATCATGGACCAACGACCAATAAACTCAGTTATGCGGTAGATCTTTAAGCGTGAAATACTCTCTTCGTGCGGAAGATATCGCGCTTTTTTCGCATTGTAATACAGCCACGCGAGTGCCAGCATTTTCGCCATTGGAATAAATACGCTAGCAAAGAAAATTACCATCGCAATAGGGTAAGAACCTAAATGCCAAAGCAATATTACCCCCTCCATGATAGTTGAACCTTCTGCATGTCCAAGGCTTACGGTGTACATCATAGGGTAGAGGTTCGCAGGGATATAGAAAATGACTGAAGCAAACAAAAGCGCCCAAGCTTTTTGTAAATTGTCTGCGGGGTTGTATTTGTGAATAGGGCTTTTACAACGAATGCAGTGTTGGTGTTTTTTAGCTTCAATAGGGTTGAGCTGGTGACACGTATGACAACCAATATGGTTGTGGTTATGGTGCGTATCACCCTCTTTTACATCAGATAGCTCGATAGCTGGAATAAAGTGCCCCCAGAGCCAGCTTTTGTCGACCATTGATATGCATTTGACTACCAGAACGGTATATACACAAAACGCCCAGAATGAAGTGCCCATTCCTATGTCTGCGAGGGAAGCGATTTTAATTAAGCTGACCAACACGCCAATCAAAAAGACATCCACCATTAACCAGGGTTCGACTCGAAACAGAAGACGGCATAAAACTTTTGCCATTCGTTGCTGCTTTCTAGAGGGGGTATGTTTACGTGCTTTTAATGCTTCAAGGTGAAGAAAGAGAATGAGACCAACATAGATTGCAGGCAAAACGATAACTGTTGCGAGTAGCAGCACACCCAAAAGCACATTTTGAAACTCAGCCAGCATTTTGGCAGCGTGCAACAAGGTGATTTCTTGCGACAACCCTTGCACGCTGAACGACATAAAAGGGAAAGAAATGCTTAGCACTAACATGATCAAACATGCCGATGATATGGCGATCACGCTTTGGTAAGGCTTGGCATTCACTTTAGTCAGCGAATGCGAACATCGAGGACATTGTGCTTTTTGCCCCTGTTCGATATCGGGAATGCGAACAACAAGGCCGCACTCTTCGCATGAAATTAACTGACGGGAATTAGGTTGAATACTCATCGGGTAGGTTTTAGATTCATTTGCTTTAAGAATACTCTTTTTTCACTGGGCACGCTTGTTTTGATTCAGGAGTTTACGAGTTTCTTACTTTTGGCATTAGAGCATATGGGAGATCTAAGACATAAACGAAGTCGCGTTTGGTACAAGATTTTACGGCGAAGATGAGTATGTTGGAAGCCGAAAGTAATATGATGTTGCTTGGTTTATTGGAGGGGGTAACTACTTGTTTTTAAGGGTAAGTAACCCTGCCCAGATAATCTGAGCAGGGAAAAAGAGCATTTTATTTAAGGTGCTTAGTTGTACTTTACTTGACCGTTCCGCTCTTAAAGGCATTGGAGCCGACTTGCGTACCGTTGAGCCTTTTGCCGTAATAGCCTTGGTGCTGGTGATATTTCTCCGCGTTTGCGGTGACATTGCCTTTGAATCGAGGATCTTGTGGACGCTCATGGCTGTTGACGTATGCTGCGACATCCCATGCTTCTTGCTCTGTCAGCTGCACACTTTTCCCAAGCGGCATGTTTTCGTAAATAAAATAGGCTGCAGTGTTAATCCGGTGCATACCTGCGCCCCAGTTATACGCATATTCGCCCCAAAGTGGTGGAATGTATGAATGGTCGTTGGTGTCTTTGATGCCTGAACCGTCGGCGCGATGGCAAGTTTCACAGTTCTTTTCGTAGACCAATGCGCCTCGCTCTATTGATGGTTCTTGCTCAGGGGCGGCGATTTTTGGGTAGCCACGCCCAGAGAGATTACCTCGCTTTTCAACTGGTAATGCTTGTGCGATGGCTTCGGGCAACGGAAAGTCTTTTGCTTTTCCACCAATTTGCAACGCTTTTGCGTCTAGCTCTGGAATGGGTTCATCCGCCATACCATGTTTGTCAAGCACACCGCCCATCGCTAACCAGTAGGCGTAAGCACTAAGGGCAACAATTTCTGGCGAATCGTAAGCGGGCGCTTTACCGTTCATGGAATACTCGAAACAACCCTGGATACGGTCAGCATAGCTGTTTACGCGATCGTTTTTCTTACGATATGCCGGGTATGCCATGTAAGCTGCCCACAGTGGCGCAGCGTTTGCTTTTCGTCCTGCCTCCATATGGCAGTTCACACAGTTTTGTTCGTTGCCAACGTATTTTCCGCGCATTTGCTGTGAGTTAACAAAGAGCGAGTAACCGCGTTTTACTTGCTCACCAAATGCGGTGTTTGGGATTGTGCTGAGATCACGCGGTTTTAAGTATTCACCGTGCTTTTCTTTTTCTATCGCAGGTAGCTCTTTCTGGCGGTCCGGTAATGGAGCGTTAGCTAGTACGAGCGTAGAAATGAAAGGCAGTGCGAACAAAGAATAGAAACGTTTCATGACTGCTCCTAGTAACGTAATGAGGCAAAGTAGTAAGCAAGATTTTCGATCTCTTTGTCAGTGAGATTTTTTGCGATGGCCCCCATCATATTGAGCGGGTCACCACTGCGAGTGCCGTTTTTCCATGCCATCAATTGCGTTTTTAAGTAATCAGCATGTTGGCTTGCGAGGCGAGGGAACTTGTCGACGCCCATACCGCTGGCTCCATGACAAGTTGCGCAAGCTGGAATATTTCTATCCCAATCGCCTTGGAAAATTAATTTACGATACGGGTTACGAATATCAGCTTGGTCGCCGCGTTGTTCTGGATTCGTGAACTCATAGCTCGGGAGGTTAGCAAAGTACTCCATAACTTCCTTCCGATCTGCGGGATCGCTGAGTTCCTTCGCCATGCCTTGCATGACCACATTTTGGCGTTCGCCACTAAGGAATAGTTCGATTTGAGTGTTGAGATAATTCGCGTTTAAACCAGCGATCATCGGCGCGATATTTGGCTGTCCCATGCCATCTTGGCCGTGACAACCGCTACATACGCTGGCTTTTTCCGGAATAGACGAGGCGCTTGCGCCCATAGTGGTTGCTAACAAACAGGCCACCACCACTGGAAGAATTTTTGACATGCTGACTCACTTTAATTTTTATTAATATGTCTAAGTGCTACTTGGTAGTCACTTGGACAATATTGTCGGCCTTGTCAATAATGAAAGGTATTGTGGATTTCCACATATTTAATAAGTGTAAATGGCCGTATTTGTTTTTATTGGTTGTTCTATAAGCGATAAAAAACAAAGTGGTGAAGAGCTGCACAAATCGGCAGCTCTAAGTGGTAGAGACGTCTTAACGTGCGGCGTTACGCTTTGCGGATTTTGGCCGGCAGGGACTGACGTGCCGCCGCGCCCACTACCCAATCCAACAATACACCTTTACCTTCTCGGGTAGGATCAATTAAGCCAATGTCGTTAATGTTGACGCCATCTTGGCTGCGCGTTTTTACGGGTTGTTGTTTATCGCCGATCCAGTGCGAGCGTTGTCCTAGCTCGGTATGACCAAACCCATGTTCAAATCCGAGTGTGCTAGGGCGAATCCCGCTGACTATCATCGCAAGTGCTTTGGTGCTTGCAGATGGTGTCTCGATAACAAACTCATCACCCGTTTTAATGCCCGCACGCTCGGCATCGATTGGATGGATGTACACTGGGTTTACGCCTTTAATCGAGTTCAACCTTGGCGATAGGTTGGATACCGCACTGTGAATGTTGGATTTAAAGTTCGTCAGGCTGAAAGGCCATTCTGAGCTTGGGAACTGGTCTTCCATTGATGTGCCATCGGCCAGTTTTTGTGGATGCCATGTTGGGCAACCCGTGTAGAAATCACCGGTCATGGTGTTTCTTGCGCTGCCGACACGTTCATTCCATATCGCGACAGGTCGTGTCCATTTGTGCTTCATTTGCTCACCTTGATACGCTTCGGTTGCATTTTCAAAACGTCCACCGCGAGCAAAAATAAACGCCACACGTTTCATCTCATCCGCTGTCAGCGTCTTCTGCATGGCTGGCATTAAACGCTCTAGGCCGGACCACGCAATGTCTTCTGCCGAAACTTCAGGCACCCCGCCTTTCACATAAGCCAAGTTTGCCGCGGAACGTAAGTAGAAATCTTCAGCGCTGTGGAGAGCGTGCCAATTCCCTTGCGCATCTTGAATCGCGTTGTCACCAAAGCCGCCCAGTTGCATTTTCTTGGCGACATCAATCAAAAAGTTTTCTAAGCAAATTGAACGACCATCGGCGGTTTTCTCTGTTCGCGCTCCCACAATCGGCCAGCGAGCGGTGACGGTTTTCACCGGAACGTCGTGCCAAGGCGTTGCCATACCCCAGCTTTCGTAGGTGACCGTGTCAGGTACAATATAATCCGACAACGCGGTGGTTTCGTTAATGAACGCATCAATAGACACAATCAAACCGAGTTGTTTTGGATCTTTAAGCTTGTCTTCCAGCAGCGTTTTCAAACCGGGTACACCATACATTGGGTTCGCCATGTGATTGATCCACGCTTTTACGCGGTATGGATAACCATCAATAGCCGCAGATAGGTGCTCTGTCAGCAGTGGCGCGGCAAACGGATACCAAGGCGCGCGAGTTGGATAAGGGGATTCACCAGCCTCAACGCGACGTTTGTATTCGCTTGTTTTGTGGTAGGGGAATTTACTGCGCGACAAAAAGACGCCTTTCGGGCCGACTTTGCCAGCAAATTTGGTGAAGTCGTAACGAGGACCCGCAGCGGAAGTTGGGTAGCCACCCGCTTTGGCCATCGCGCCGCCTTTCATATTTATGTTACCAATCAACGCATTGAGCATCATGATGGTAAACGAGTTATAGAACCCATTGGTGTGCATGTTGCCACCGTGGGTATCGACCACCGCTTTTGTTCCGTGACTGGTGAAGCGCTTTGCTAGTTCAACAATTTGTTCGACAGGGATTTCACATTGTTGGCTGTAGAACGCAAGGCTGTATTTGAACGCCTCTTCTTTGAGTCTTTGTAGAGACGATTTTACGCGCACTTCGCCCGATGCAAGCGAAACCGTTTTATCGACAAACAGTGCCGCTTCCTCAGCTTGGGTATGAACACCAAATTCGCCGCTTTGCTCATCCACGATGACGTACGGGTCGGAGTCAGACAACGCTTCGCCCTCGAATGGCAGATTCAAGTCCGACGCGCGTAAAAACGTGCCGTTTCTCGGGTGCTGATTATCGCTTATCACGAGATGCGTAGCATTACACCAGTGCGCGGTGCCGGCTCGTTTCATCGCGTTTGCCCCCGGCTGCGCCAAGAAGGTTTTGTTGTAGCGTTGGTTTTCGATGATCCACTGGATCATGCCAAGCACGAGGGCAGAGTCGGTGCCCGGTTTGATTGGTATCCAGCGGTTGTTGTCACCGGCGGCCAAGCTCGATGAACCCGCAGGCAAACTTGGCGTGATGATGGTGTATTCCAAGCTACCTTCTGTTCGCGCATTGGCGAGTTGGCGCGCCTGACGCTTAAAAGGGTTGCCAGCTTGCGCAGGCGACATACCGATGAAGATGATGTATTCCGCATTATCAAAATCTGGCTTTAAGTGTGCGTTCTTATCTAAGTCGTTCATAAATGCGCCGCTGCCAGCACGAAATGCGTAGCCGCAGTAAGAGCCGTGATGCCCAAAGTTACGTGTACCATAGCTGTTGAACGCGAAGCGTTTGAATATGTCGTCTCGGCCTTCGTTACCGGCGTTGGTCATTAACAATTGGTTGGCTTTCGGCCCATATTCTGGGTTTTCAGGATCAACGGGCGTTGTTAAATCGCGAATGTCGCGTAAGCCATCAACATGGCCTTCACCAAATAAATCACCACCTTCTACGACTTCTTCTATCAATTGCTCGTAGCTGATCGGAATCCATTTTCCTTCGCCGCGTTTTCCAACTCGTTTCAGTGGCTGAGTAATGCGGTACGGGCTGTTGCGAATTTCTAACATCCCATTGCCACGTGCGCATGCTGTTGAACGACCGTCAAGGCCCGCTTCTCCTGCCAAACTTAAATAAGCATCTTTGACTGGCGTTTCGAACGGCATGTGTTGCTGATGAGAGAGTGGGTGATATGGGTTGCCAGTAATGCGCAAAATCTCGTCGCTGCGGTTATCAATGCGTACACGCAATCCGCACAGTGACCAACAACCAAAACACATCGATGGTGCAACGCGCTGATTTGGATTAGGGATTAGGTTGCCTTTGCTGTTGACCGTGTACTCTGGTTCAAGCGAGTTACCGTGGTGAATATCACGCGTTTTTTCTCCCGCAGTGCCTTCGAGCGCACCCTCGACCATGTGTTTGGTGGTGGTGGCGTAACCCGCAGCGAATGCGCCAAGCCCACCCACTGCAATGCCTGATTTCAAAAACTGACGGCGTTTGTTATCCATGATGAAATCCTCTTTGATTAGCGTTCAGTTAAGGTGAGTGATGAGGCTTTTACTTCGATCTTTTGTTTTGGCTGAACCAGCTCCGAACCGAGCAGTGCCAGTGCAAGCCATAATCCGAGCATGCCGATAATGCCTATCCAGCCATTTCCATCCATAGTGAGTTGGTATGGATACAGCCCTGCATCGAACTTGGCGATGGTTTGCACTTCCATGATGGTAAACCAGCGAATCAGCCATGCACTTGCCAGTGCGGCAGCAGACACAAAACTGAGCCCTATGACGTGACGAAATCTGGCTGATGCGGACTTTTTGGTATCGCGCAAGAAGATGAAAGCGAGCAAAACACAACCTAAAACGACAAAAGTGAGCAGGGCAATGTTGTGCATCCATTGTTCGCTAGAATAGAGCGAAAATGCGGAATTGTTGGATGCCCAAATCGGTAGCAGTATCAGCGTTAATACACCGCTGGTAACCACTGATTTTTTAAGTAAATTAGTATCGCCAGATGTCAGCGTCTTTGACTGACTAGGCAGCAAGAGCCAAATCAACAGAGAAAATCCGACCGCGCTCATAAACGCAGTGACAAACCAAAGAACCGGCGACGCGGGTTGGTGCCATAAAGAGCGCGATTTAACGACTGCAATTTCAGCGCCTGTGTAGACTGCAATGGTGATGCCTGATAGCACCGTGATAACAGATACCATAAGCATGACTCTACGAGAGAGCGCCCAGTCACCCAGTGACAGCTTTGAAATTAGAGGCAGTACTTTCCCTGGCTGATTACGTAAGTTGATCAGATCCTCGCGGAGATACAGCCATGCAGTCACTACCGCTAAACCTGAGAAAACAGGCAAGAAAAGCGACCCTAAAGACATCCATGACCACGGAGTGATGTGTGCGTAAAAATGCCATGCGCGTCCCGGCTGGTGAAGGTCGCCAGTTAACGCTAATGGCCCCACGATGGCGCCGATGGCCAGCGTCAGAACAAGCGCAGCGCGCAGTCTGTGACTGGTGTGTTTTTCAAATAATAGGGCGATTAGGAATAAAACAGCAGCCGCATAAGCCGAACCGATGTAGAAGAAATACTGCACCGCCCACGGGAGCCAAGCCATCGCTTGAGGTTGGACTAACACTTCGGTGATGTTCATGCGCGATCTCCTTGTGGGTCGTAAATAGCAGGTTGTCCGTCGATGTGGCTGGTGAAGCGTTCATCCATGCCGATGTAAAACACGTGAGGCTTGGTGCCTTCATTGGGTTTTAGCACTTTGATATCGTCTTGGTGCTTCGCAATTAAGCGGCGGACTTCACTTGATGGATCATTCAAATCACCAATTACACGTGCTCCGCCAACACAGGTTTCCACGCAGGCAGGCAATAGACCTTTTTCTAGACGGTGAGCACAGAAGGTACATTTATCTGCGGTGAGCGTGTCCTCATTGATAAAACGAGCATCATAAGGGCAAGCTTGTACACAGTACGCGCAGGCGACGCAGCGACTGTTATCCACCATGACAATACCATCTTCGCGCTGAAAGGTTGCTTGAACCGGACACACTGCCACGCAAGGTGGGTTGTCGCAGTGGTTACAAAGGCGCGGTAGCATAAAGGCTTTTGCTTCTCGCGTGGCTGTAGAGCCATCATCTAACGTAACTTCGTATTGCTTTACGGTGGTTCGGAACTGACCGATTGGCGCTTGGTTCTCGATGCTGCAACCCACAGTGCAAGCCTGGCATCCGACACATTTACGCAAATCTATCACCATGGCATAACGCTTCCCGACTTGTCCTTTTCGGTCAGCGGACTGGTTATTTCGAATAATGTTTCCCGCAGTTGCCGTGCCAATGCCAGCGACTGGAATTAACGCGGCTCCGGCTGTGACCGCGCTGAGAAAGCGACGTTTGGTGGAATCCATAACTCACCTGCTTTTTTTGTTGTATTTGAATTGACTGATTCCATTGTGAGAAATGCACTGCGAGGCTTATATTGTGGATTTCCACATACCCAGATCAAACTTGATCTAAAACAAATGTGGTTTACCAAGGGTAGCTGTTATTCTTGCTCCATTACTTTCGAAGGAACGATTCTACTCATCATGAACAAAACGCCACGGTTGCTTCAGCTTTGGATTCTTTGCTTAGTTGCCTTTGCATCTTTGACTCAGGGCGCAGTTTCTGAACAAGCAGATCTGCAAGGAATGCAAGAGCAAAAAGCAGAGCAGCCACAGGCCAAGCAAAAAGTCGAAGTGGGCGTGTTAGCGATACGCGGCCATCTTTATGCTGAGCAGAGATGGCAACCGACCATTGATTGGCTCAATCAGCAAATTTCCGATGTGCATTTTGTCCTTCATCCCCTTAACTTGGATGAAATGGGCGAAGCGGTGAAGTTTCAGACCATGGATTTCATCTTAACCAACCCAGGTCAGGCAGTGCGATTGGGCAGGCAATACGCGCTGTCGTGGATGGCAACGCTAACCAGCAGAGCCCCACAAAACTCGAATTACGGCATTGGTTCGGCGCTTGTGGTTCGAGCCAATTCAAGTTATCAAACGGTGCAAGATGTCTCAGGACGTCCCGTTGCGGCGGTATCAGAAAAAGCGTTTGGTGGTTATCTAACGATGCGCTATCAAATAGTCGAAATGGGGCTTAATCCAAACGATTTCTTTTCTGATGTCCGCTATCTTGGTTTTCCTATTGATGCCAACCTGTATCAATTACGTGATGGTAATGTGGAAGCGGCCGTCGTCCCTGCTTGTTTATTGGAACAGATGCTAAGTGAAGGGCTTTTACAACCGGGTAATTACCGAGTTTTAAATCAACAGCCGAACGAGCGCTCGTTATGCGCTGTTTCCACACCGCTTTATCCTAACTGGTCATTTGCCAAAACAGAGCGCGGCTCAGCTCAGATCGCCAAACAGATTGCGCAAGTATTGTTAGCGATGCCACCTGAACACCCTGCGGTTATTGTGGCAGGCGCGTCAGGTTGGACGTCCCCCGTCAGCTTGCTGAGCATCGACAAACTTTATCAGGCGTTGGATCTCCATCCGTTGCAACAACCCTGGTGGAGTGAGGCTCTACGCTGGCTGCGTAGTCATCAAGAATGGGCATGGGCTCTGTTCATGTTTGTGATTGTGTTGAACGCGTACCACTTTTGGCTTGAGTATCGATTTAGCAAGAGTAAGCAAGCGTTGGAGCAGACATCGTTACGATTAAAAGAGAAAAGTGAACAGTTAGAACATTCACAAAGGGTCGCGATTGTCGGAGAAATCGGCACTAGTCTTGCCCATGAACTCAATCAGCCATTGGCGGCCATTCGCAATTACAGTGAAGGCGGTTTACTTCGCTTGGCCAAAAAGCGCCCTCATGAAGATATTGTCCCAGTGCTTGAGAAAATACAGGGGCAAGTTGAACGAGCCGATGCAATTATTCAGCGCTTAAGAACGTTGATCCGCAAGCGTAGTGTCGACAAAGCGCCGTGCGATCCTCAAGTACTCATTGATGACACGATTGAGTTGCTCCATTTTCGAATGCAGAAGCAAAATATTTCGATTGTGACCAGTACAGAAGGGAACATTCGTCCGTTACTTGTCGATGCAGTTGGCGTACAACAGGTTTTAGTTAATGTGATCAGTAACGCGATTGATGCGTGTACTTTGTTCCAAGAGAAATATCACTCATCAGGTTATCAAGGTAAAATTGCCCTGCATAGTGACTACCAAGTCAATCAACTTTCCATTCGAGTATTGGACAACGGCACAGGGTTGCAGCAAGAGAATCCAACTCAAGCATTTGTGAGTAGCAAAGAAGAGGGGCTCGGGCTGGGGTTAGCCATTTGTCGTGATGTAATGGAAATGCATGGTGGCGAGTTTCTCATCAGCTCGACAGCACCACATGGTTGTTTGGTTGAGCTTGTATTTCCATATCAAAACTAATCTGAACTAGGCATAGGAGCATTCATGAGCAGCGGTGAAAAGCAGCTATCTGTTTTTGTAGTCGATGATGATGAATCGGTGCGTGACTCTCTCGCTTTTATGCTGGAAGAGCATGACTTCAACGTGACGACTTTTGCTGATGGGCAATCTTTTCTCGATAAAGTGAACATTCATCAGGCCGGATGCGTGATCCTTGATAGTCGAATGCCCAACCTTCGTGGTCAGCAAGTGCACCAAATTTTAAATCAAGCCAACAGCCCGTTGGCCGTTATTTATCTGACAGGGCATGGTGATGTCCCGATGGCGGTCGATGCATTGCAAGCTGGGGCGGTCAATTTCTTCCAAAAACCAGTCAAAGGCGATGAACTGGCACGAGCCATTTTGCAGGGACAGGCACGGTCTGCCACAAACCTCGATATGGCAGCAGCAAAATCGGCTTATGAGTCGCTCACACCTAGAGAAAAAGACATTTTACGTTTGATCATTGAAGGAAAACGCAACATTCGTATTGCTGACGAACTTTGCATAGCAATGCGAACGGTTGAAGTACACCGAGCTAATCTATTGAAGAAGTTCTCGGCAAAAACCGTCGCAGAGTTGGCATATATTTATGGCAAGCTAGATTAAAGCTTAGCGAGTGAAGCCTCTTAAGGCTATTTAGAGGATACAACTTGAGCTTTATGACGACTCGCGTATTATCTTCTTCGTTCTTACTTTATCTGAATTCTTATGAGTTTGTTGACTAAACGGCATCACACGCCACATAAGCGGGCAAAATGGCTACTGGCGATTATTGGCTGGGTGGTGGTTGTGTGTCTGATGCAAAATTCAGGCTTTGCATCGTCATGCTCTATGAAATATGAGACGGAATCGCCCGCGGTTTCACTTGCTGATGAGCGTTCGAGCGTCAAGTCGATTGATACTAAAGAAACCAGCAAGTGCAAATTGTCTGAAAAGTTAATTCAGTTTTCTCAACATCAACTCGATGTATTTATTGTTGTTCTGTTTGTCGGTCTTTTTGCTTCGGCAATTTGGTTGTGCAGTGCCTATATTGGTGCGCAACATTGGACGGAACCGATAGGCCGTAAGTATCGAGTCCATCTGACTTTCTGTGTGTTCCGAGAATAAAAGCGTGCTTTCTGACCACTAGCGTCAGTTATTTAGCACCTTTGTCTTTTAACTAGGAATCACTATGAATCAAATTACTAAACTGACTCAGTTTGCGTTCATGTTTTTTATGACGCTTGCTTTGAGTTTGCTCTCTCTGAGTATTTCAGCTCAAACTACTGATACAGGTTGGCTGACCAACCCACAACATCCTCCAGTGCAAACGCGCTTTGTGCTCACTGGTCAACAAGATCCGCAAGCCAAAACAATCACTGGTTATCTGGACGTCAAGTTAACCGGAGACTGGAAAACTTACTGGCGTTCACCTGGTGAGGGCGGCGTAGCACCATCTATTGATTGGCAAAATTCACAAAATTTATCCAAAGTGGATTGGCAATGGCCGCATCCACAAAAATTCGAATTATTAGGTATCGAGACTCTTGGGTATAAAGGCGACACTTTGTTCCCCATGACGCTGCACGTCGAAGACATGTCCAAACCTGTCACGATTGATGCGGTACTGACACTTTCTTCTTGTACGACGATTTGTGTGTTGACGGACTATCAAATTCAATTGACGTTCTTGCCTTCTGATCTAAAAGTCGATGAAGACGTGATGTTCAGTTACGCTCAAGCAGTGAGTAACGTGCCGCAGCCATCGCCGTTTATTGATGTTACTCAGGCGAGTTGGGATGCGAACCAATCGAAACTGCAAATCAAGCTAAAGAACAGTCAGGGTTGGCAACAACCACAAGTGCTGGTGGATGGCGTCGATGAAGCAACGCGAGACTATAGCTTCAAGCTTGAAGGAATGCATCAAGAAGGAAACATCGTCACCGCGAGCTATATCGTTGATACTTGGCTGGGCGATGTGGAGTTAGATGGTCAGTCGCTGTTTGTGACCATCAAAGACACCAATTTACTAGCAGAAGAAACCACTCAAGCAACTGCTGAGGCAATAGTTGAACCGTTGCCGAGCACGTCTCTAACGAGTGTTTTTCTATTCGCGTTGCTCGGCGGTTTAATTCTTAACATTATGCCTTGCGTTCTTCCGGTTTTGGGGATGAAGCTAAGTAGCATTGTTGCCGCTCAAGGTATCGAGCGTCGTCAAATTCGCGCTCAGTTTGTTGCCTCGTCACTTGGTATATTAACGTCGTTCTGGATTCTCGCTGGTTTTATTTTGGTGCTTAAGCTAACAGGTAATGCCATTGGCTGGGGCGTGCAATTTCAAAGCCCTTGGTTCTTAGGTTTGATGGTGTTGGTCACCACTTTGTTTGGGGCCAATATGCTGGGGCTGTTTGAAATCCGTCTATCATCGGGTACCAATACATGGCTGGCCTCGAAAGGTGATAACTCCCTAGTTGGTCACTATGTTCAAGGTATGTTTGCCACATTGCTTGCGACGCCTTGCTCCGCGCCTTTTCTAGGAACGGCCGTGGCGTTTGCCTTGGGTGCCGACGTATTAACGTTATTTGCAACTTTTACAGCATTAGCATTGGGTATGGCACTGCCTTGGCTCTTAGTCGCTGTGTTTCCAAATATCGCGCTGAAACTACCAAAGCCTGGCTCGTGGATGAATGTCGTTAAGATCGTGTTTGGCATAATGATGTTGGCAACCAGCGTTTGGCTACTTTCATTAATGGCAAATCATGTACCGATGTTATGGATTGCACTCATCGCTGTGGTTGCTTTTGTCGTCATGATGGCAAGAATTAAGCGTGTGTATGGTGAGAAAGCACTTGCTGTATCAGGGACCGCATCGTTAGTGTTAATAGCTGGCGGCTTACTACTTGGCAGTGTCACTGCTGACCAATGGGCAACGCCACTTCCGGATGATCTAGCTTGGCAAAAGCTTTCTAATTCAGCGATTGAAGAGCACGTCAATAATGGGCGAGTGGTGTTTGTGGATGTGACTGCGGATTGGTGTGTCACGTGTAAAGCGAACAAGATCGGCGTGATCTGGCAAGATCCTGTCTACTCATTGCTGCAAAGCCCTAATGTGGCGACGTTAAAAGGGGATTGGACGCATCCGGACGGCTCGGTAACGGACTTTTTACGAGCTAATGGGCGTTACGGTGTGCCGTTTAACATCGTCTATGGCCCGGCGGCGCCACAAGGTATCCCGTTACCTGTGATTCTGACTGATGATGTTGTTTTAAGCGCGGTGAAACAAGCGAGTGGGGGATCCATTCAATGAGTTCGACAAAGCAGCGTAGAACAGTCCGGTATTGGCTCGTTCAAATCGTACAGATGGTGCTCATTGTCACCGTTATTTCTATCGCGATGGATTGGTATCGCACCAAAGATATTCCCAAACAGGAGGCACCACCATTGAGCTCCGTATTGAGCTCCGTATTGAGCGATGGTGAATACTTCGATGCAATCGCACAAAGTCATGAACAACCTGTCGTTGTTTACTTTTGGGCGACTTGGTGTCCCGCTTGTAAATTTGTAAGTCCAAGCGTGAGCTGGCTGAGTGATGACTATGCCGTAGTTGGCGTTTCTGGCTCATCAGGGCCAAATGAGCGTGTGGCGCAGTTTATGCAGGCAAAAGAATATCGTTTTGAAAACATAAACGATCCTTCAAGCGATATTATGCGTGAATGGAAAATTAGCGTGACCCCAACCATTTATGTTTTAAGAAATGGTGAAATTTCCTCTGTCACAACTGGCGTTACCACTCCGATAGGAATACTAGCGAGAATTTGGTTAGCTCGATAACGCTATAAAAATCCGATATTCAAAATATTGAGTATCGGATTTTTTTGTTGTCCTAAACAACCAGTCGGTCACATACCATAAAGAACTAGTTAACCAATAAGTGTCTAGATGCTTATTGCGTGCTACATTCGAGCATCGTTCTGGTTATCAAGGAGGAAACGATGAACGTAGCAAAAATGTATGATGATGTGTCGGATCGCTATCAAAAGTTGGTGGATGACAGTCACTACGTCGGTCCACGTTGGATTTCTGAGAAGTTAAAAACCTTTCCCATCGAGCAAGGCTCGGTTCTCGACCTAGCCTGTGCGACTGGCAGTATCGGCCATGTCGTAAAAAGTCACTATCCAGAACTCGCCATCCATGGCTTAGACATCTCGTCCAAAATGGTTGATAAAGCGCGCCAAACTAACCTCTATCAAAGCGTCGCGGTTCATAATCTCGATGAGCCATTTTCCCCTTTGTTTGAACAAACCTTCGACCTTATCACCGCACTTGGTTTTACTGAGTTTCTAGCAGAGCCTCAACAACTTCTGGAGTGCATTTCGCATAAGCTAACTGCGAATGGACGATGTTTTATCAGCTTTCAATACCACGATCCGGATGGACAAGATTTGCCTCGAAATACTTATAGTGGATCGGTCGTGCATACGGCATATACCGAAAGTGAAGTTGAGCAACTCTGTCAGCAAGCGGGGTTGGAAGTGGTTTCCCTAGAAAATGTGATTGGTTACGTATCTGGTGTTGGTTATGTGTGTCGATACTTGATGCTAGAGCTGAAAAAGTCACACCGCTGAAATAAGTAACAAACAAGGATTGTTTTTGAAAACACAAGATTTAACCGAATTCGGGTCTGGCATTGAATACGATGCTCAATACGACCAGCATTACCATCACGACATTGCTTTCATCACAAGGTTAACCGAAGAAACCAATGCTCGAAGTGTATTGGATGTCTGTTGTGGTTCCGGTATTGTCACGATTCCAGTCTCTGAGCAACTCAACGAAGCCATTGGCATTGATATTTCTGAAGGGATGCTCAAACACGCAAAGGACAAAGCCAAAAGCAGGAGTAACTTGCGTTTTCTTCATCTCGACGCAACCCAGTTTTCGTTAGGTAAGAAGTTTGACCTAGCCATAATGACAGGGAATGCATTCCAAGCCTTTTTAAGTGACGAGATGCTAGCAGGTGCACTGAGCTCAATATCAAGACACCTCGAAAAAGGTGGGCGATTTGTTTTCGATACGCGGTTACCAACGCCAGAAAATCTAGAATTGGATCATGAGATGGCGCTGTGGCAAACCTATGTTTCTCCAACCTATGGTGAAGTGAATTATTTCGGTATGAAGGCCGAGTATGACTTGCAAACGTCCATCATGTATTTGAACAAAGAGCGCCATTTTGAAAGTGGAACGATTGAGCATTCCAGCATTGATTTAAAATATCGTCCGCTAGAAGACATAGAGGGTTTCCTTGAACAAGCGGGATTCAGAATCATAGAGAAGTACCAATCTTGGTCAGCGCAAGTATTTGAGGCGAATGCCAACTCGCTTGTCTGTGTGGCTGAGAAAATATAAATCAATGTTGAGGGATACAATGCAAGGATTTCGAATTACTATGTCGTTAGATGACATGGATTTAGACGTTATCTACCAGTTCATTTCAAACAGTTATTGGGGAAAGGGTATTCCAAGAGAACGCTTTGAGAAGTCATTGCGCCATTCGTTCTGTTTCGCGGTTTTGGATGATGAAAATCAACTCGTTGCTTTTGCTCGGTTAATTACCGATCGTACCACGTTTGCGTACCTTGCCGATGTGTTTGTTGTGGAGGTACACCGTGGTAAAGGCATCAGTAAGTTGTTGATATCAGAAATTGTTGCTCATCCAGAACTACAAGGTTTACGCCGTATGATGCTTGCAACCCGCGATGCTCACGGGTTGTACGAACAGTTTGGGTTCACTCCTATTGCTCCAGTAGAAAACTTCATGCAAATTTGGAAACCGAATGTTTATCAGAGCTAAATCATGATGAGAGTTGAATCTCAACAAGTGGCAATCAGATACCTCAAAACAACAGACGCTGCTCCTCTGTTTGAAAACTATTTAGGCGATGAGCAAGCATGCCGCTTCCTCAATCGCCAAGCCCACCAAAATGTTAATCAAACCCTTGAAGCCATCGAAAGATGGTGTGCTCAATATGATCAAAAGTCTCCCAATCTATTAGTCTTCGCTATTGAAGAACTCACTTCTCAAACTCCTATTGGTTGTCTGGTGCTGATGCCTGAGCAAGACAGCAGTGAAATCCATTTTGGTATTTCTGCTCGCTATCGGGGAAAAGGCTATGCAACCCAAGCCTGCAAACTTGGCGTTGTCTACCTGCAAAGCTTGGGTATAACGCGCATTCGCACCGCCCCGCATATTGGCAACCACGCGAGTATCCGTGTGTTGGAGAAATGCGGCTTTATCAGCCAAGGCATTTTAAAAGCGCATGCAGTTTTTCCTGCTCTAGGACGTGAGGCGCAAGACTGTATGGATATGCAATTGGAGGATATCGAACTGCGCCATTTTGCACGCTGTTCAGAATGAAATTGATAGCGGTTGAAACGAGCGGTTACAGAGCATGTTAGTCGCCATCGTAGACAGCGTCTTTGCTGAATGATTCGTCGAGATTTTTTAGTCTTTGATTGTCAGAGGCGACTGACAAAACCATACCAACTGTGACAACCATACCGCTATTAAAGCAGGATATTATTCCTTCAACTTTGTGTTTTAGGAGTAGTCATTAGACTACCCAATAATTGTTGGAATAAATAATGACGAAACGTTGGCTTGTCTCCGCTGTGAGCATTGCGCTGCTCGGCGGTGGTACGTATTTCTATCTCCAATCTGCCGCTCAACCAGAATTGCTGCCTACATTGATTGTGGAAAAAGGCACGATTGAAAAGCAAGCGGTGGCTGTTGGTAAAATTGTCCCTGCACACTCCGTGTCTATCAAGTCACAAATCGACGGTATCGTCGGTGAAATTTACGCGAAAGTTGGTGAAAAGGTGAAGCAAGGCCAGCCGCTGATCAAAGTGCGTCCAAACCCAACCCCCCAAGCATTAACGGATGCATCGGCAGAACTCATGCGTAGTGAAGCCGATCTGGAATCCGCCAAACAAAAACTGTCCAACTTAGAAAGCTTGGTCAAGCAGGACATTATTCCAAGTAACTACGACGAATACGTAAGTGCGCGCTCGGCAGTCAAATCTGCGCAAGCGGACGTATTGCAAAAGCGCCAGAATCTCGAACTCATCCGCAGTGGTGAGGCGTCTATCGGTGATGCGCGTTTAACGTCGACGATCTACGCGCCAATTGATGGCACGGTACTCAACCAGAAAGTTGAGGTCGGAGAGCCGATCATCTCGACTCAATCAAGCCAAGCCGCGACTGAAATGATGTCATTGGCCGACATGAACAGTCTGATTTTTAAAGGTAGCGTCAGTGAGCATGATGCTGCGCAGTTGTCTCCGGGAATGCCCGTTATGTTGACGGTTGCGCCTTATCCTGATGTGGCGATTTCTGGTGTGCTAACCAAAGTAGCGATTCAATCTGAGAACCTTAACTCACCAGAAGGAAACGCTTCGGCTAAAAGTTTTGATAACGGTTTTGAGGTTGAAGTGGGAGAACTCAAGATCCCACAAGATGTGTTGCTTCGTTCTGGTTTTTCATCGACGGCTCAAATCATTCTGAAGACTTCTGAAAACGTGCTCACGCTACCGGAGCGCGCTCTGCAATTTGATGGTGACGCACCGAATGTTCTGATCCCCGATAGCTCAGAACAAGGGTTTCATAAACAACCTGTGAAACTCGGTCTGTCAGATGGCATCAATGTCGAAGTGCTTGACGGCGTGGAGCTTGATGAAGAGGTTATCGACAACAGTATGATGGGAGCGGCGCATGGTTAAGCTGCAACGATCAACAATCGCCTTTGCATTGTTGGCTGCCACGCTCAGTTTGCCGACCTACGCAATTTCTATTGAACAAGCTTGGCAACAAGCAAAGCAGAACGATCCAAATTACGAAAAAGCGAAAATCGGCGTCCAGCTTGGCGAGGTTGGCGTACAGAGTAGCCGCAGTGCGTTATTGCCGGGTTTAAGTGCCAGTGCGTCAGCGGATTGGAATGAGTCCTCAAGCCATTCCAACAGTTACGGCGCTACCTTATCTCAAACTATTTGGGATAGCAGTTTGTGGTCGGAACTGGATCAAGCGAATGCCAATTATCTCAAAGCACAGTTAGAGCTATCTCAATCACATAACGAGCTTGCGCAGAAGTTGCTCACCGCTTACCTAGATGTGGCAAGCGCACAGGGCGACCTCAAATTGGCGCAGTCCAAGCTGGAGGAGGGGAAGGAACTTCTCAACATCATCGAGAAACGCTATCGAGCAGGCAAAGTGAAGTCGGTTGATGTTGAAGAGATGCGAGCGAATCAAGTCTCTGAGCAAGCAAGTATCCTCAATGCAAAAGCCGATCTCGAAGTGAAAAAAGCAGAGCTTGCGGCGTTAATCAATCAAATGCCGGAGAGTGTCGACCAAATTCGAACGGATTCTTTGATTCAGCCACCGATGCTGGTGGACTCTCAGGAGCAATGGCTAAAGCTGGCGAAAGACAGTAGTCCAGAGCTGTTGGTGGCGGCGCAGATGGTGAAAGCGAGCGAGTTCGCGAAAGATTCAGCTAAAGGTGGATACTACCCAACCGTCAAAGGCAGTGTGGGCTACAGCGATGGTGATAGTCGTTCAAACGGCGAGTTTAACGCTGGGATTAGTTTGAGTTTGCCGATTGACCTCAATGGTGCAGTGCGAGCGAAAGTGGACGAAGCATCGTTGAACATTTTAAGCGCCAAGCAAGATATGCGTAGAGTGGAAATTGATATTCAGAAACGAGTTATTCAGCAGTTTACGCAGGTCGATATCAACTGGAATCAAGTTTTGATAGCGAACGAGCTGGTTGAGTCGCGCGCCAGAGTGTTGCAAAGCAAAGAGAAACTTTACGACGCTGGCCTGCTTGAAGTGTCGGAAGTTATCAGCGCACACAACAGCTTGTTTGAGGCGAAAAACAGTCTGCAAACCAACTTGTACAGCTACTGGCGTAAGAGAATCGGCTTACTGCAAACCGCAGGGAAACTCGATGACGATACCATGGCGTTGATCTCTCGGGCTTTTCATTCATGAGCAGCCTATTGCAACAAACTTGGCAAACGTTGATGGCGCACCGCATGAAGAGCGTGCTAGCCATTATCGCGATTGCTTGGGGCGTGATCTCTGTGGTGGTGTTAATCGCACTTGGCGAAGGCTTTTATCACCATCAGACCCAGTCGTTTTCATTTATGATCAACAATGTGCAAGTGGTGTTTCCGTCGAGTACCAGTAAACCGTGGCAAGGGTTACCTTCAAGGCGCCAAATTGATATACCACAAGAAAAAGTCGACACGATCAAACAGTCGGGCTTCGTGCAACAGGCGTCGAGCGTTTACGCCAAATGGGATGCGAATATCACCAATCTCAAAGGACAGAACTTATCGAGTACGGTCAGCGGTATTGACACGTCTTACTTTCCTTTAATGCAACGCAAGCTGCAATCTGGTTCGAGAAACCTGTCACCAAGTGATATGAACAACCATACTCGCGTGGCGGTGTTAGGCGATCAAATTGCGCAAATGGGCGGAATCCAAATCGGGGATAGGCTCAAAGTCAACGGCATTCCGTTTTTGGTGATTGGGATAACCGTTGGTGAGGACACTGGCATTTCATTCGGCGATAGCCGCACGGTTTTCATTCCTCAAACAACGTACCGCGATTTGTGGGATGCGAAACCTTGGATGGTATTGATGAAGCCGAGAGACGGGATGGATGCACCGTCGTTTCGACAAAATATTGTGAACTTTTTCGCCAAGCAGCTTCATTTTGACCCAAGTGATAAAGATGCGGTCGAATTACCCGATTTTAGTGAAGGTGCGGCGGTCATCAGTGGAATTTTGCGTGGCATTCAGATTTTTCTCGGAGCGAGTGGCGCGATGACCATGGCGGTCGGTGCGCTTGGCGTTGCCAACATCATGTTTTTATCTGTCACGGAGCGCACGCGTGAAATCGGTGTGCGTTTGGCGATCGGGGCGACTCAAAAATCCATACTCAGTCAGTTTATTCTTGAAGGGCTTATTTTGGTAGCTGTGGGCACGGCATTAGGTCTGATGTTTTCGTATGCAGTGGTATCTGTCTTAAGCAGCATGGCATTACCGCAATGGATTGGTTTACCTGTGATCACGCCAGATTCCATTGCTTGGTCTTTACTTGTGACGCTTATCTTGGCATTGATGGCATCGTATTTCCCAGCAAGGCGAGCATCGCGTCTCACGCCAGTCATTGCTTTGAGTGCGAGGGCCTAGTCATGTTGTTACCGATGAGACAAATTTTCCAAGAAATGGCCGCAGAAAAGCTGAGACTGGGTTTGACCATTCTGGCAGTAGCGTGGGCGACCCTTTGTATCGCTGCTATGTTGGCGGTAGGTGAGGGTATTCGTCAGGGCGTATTGAAAACCGCACAAAATGGTAACGGCAACTTGATTTATTTGACCGGAGGGATGGCCACCGTCGACCACGGTGCTTTTCACCAAGGTAAGTTTCTGACACTAAAAATGGACGATTCAGAGGTCGTTCGAGCGTTACCCGATGTAAAAAGCGTTGCGCCAACGGCGAAGTGGAAAGAGCGCATCACCGTTGGTGACAGAAGCTCGTGGCAAGAGCCGTTAGCGGTCACGAGCGAGTTTCAATCCATGACCAATTTGGTGCCGATGGCGGGGGGGCGATGGTTAAACCCACTCGATCAAAAAGAGACGCGCAAAGTCGTTGTACTGGGTTATGAACTGGCAGCCGACTTATTCAACCCGAATGAGGACTTTAGTTGGTTTGCGACAGTCACATTGCAAGTCAACCCTGTGGGGAAAAAGGTAAAAATCGGCAATGAGGAGTTCACTGTTGTGGGCGTATTGGAGAAAAACAGCGCCCAAATAGAACTGGGGGATCTTATCAACTATTCCAGCTTTGTGCCGCTAGCGACGTGGAAGCGATTTCATGTCAACGGTGAAATTGGTGGCATCAATGTGCAGCCACAAGCGAATGTAGACCGAGAAGCCTTAGCAAAGACGATCAGGCAAGTGATTGCCCGTAAACACGGGGCAAGTGTCAGTGATGAACAGGTCGTCCAAGTCGATGATATGTTCCTTAAGCAAAAGAGTATGCAGCAGTTTCTGATAGGTTTGCAGAGTTTCCTTGGCATTATCGGCTTCGTGACGTTAGCTGTTGCTGGCGTTGGCATCGCCAATGTGATGTATGCCACCGTAAAGCGATCTACGCGTGATATCGGTGTGCGCATGGCAGTCGGTGCAACCCCATCGGCTATTCGCATGCACTATTTAGTACAGTCTTTATTGACAATGATGATGGGGGGGGCGTTTGGGTTAGCCGTGACGTACGCGCTGGTGTCTGCCATCAGTTCCATTCCTTTAGAGGGTAATGCCTTTTATGAACAACTGGGTAAACCTGTCCCTGAGTTGTCGTGGGTCGTTGTCGCGATTGTCATCCTCACCTTAGTGATCATTGGTGTGGCATCTGCATGGTTACCTGCAAACCGAGCCGCAAAAGTCAGCCCGTTGGAGGCGCTACAAAGTGAATAACAACAATAACTCTGGAAAGAACATGTCGAACAAGCCGCTTGTTGAGCTGACCAACATCTGTAAATACTACTCAAGCGGGGAGGCGGAAGTTCGCGCGCTAGACGGCGTTGACTTAACCATTAATCAAGGCGAGTTTCTTTCGATTCTTGGCCCGTCCGGTTCAGGCAAATCAACGTTGATGAACATGCTCGGCTGTTTAGATAAGCCCACCGATGGCGAGTACCAACTTGGCGGCCAAAACGTCGCAAGTTTAAGTGCGAATGAGCTGGCTGGCATTCGTAACCAAAAGATTGGATTTGTCTTCCAAAGCTTTAACTTATTGGAATACGCGACGGCGCTCGATAACGTGGCACTGCCGTTGGTTTACTCTGGCATCAAAGCCAAAGAACGTCGTCAGCGCGCCGCCAAATTGCTAGAGCAAGTCGGGCTAGGGGATCGTTTAGACCATAAACCAAACCAGCTTTCTGGTGGTCAAAAGCAGAGAGTTGCTATCGCCAGAGCCTTGGTCAACGATCCGCAAATCATCTTAGCGGATGAACCAACGGGTGCATTGGACTCAAAATCCGGCGCAGAGATTGAAGCCTTGTTCAATCAACTTCACGCTGAAGGCAGAACATTGATCATCGTGACGCACGATAACGCCCTCGCAGAACGCACCAAACGCATCATCACGATCAAAGATGGCAAGGTGATTTCGGATAGAGCGCCGGTAAGTAGGGAGAGATGAGCTTTTCTTAATTGAGAACTGAGTTTTAAGGGAAATAGCGATACAGAGGCTATCTCCCTTTACTTTTATTCGCGATGTTCGTTTTGTCTCTCTTTTATCAAGTCATGCTTTTGTTCTTTAAGTAGAGTGATTGCGAGCTTAGTGTCCTCAATCAATTTACTGTTATCGTTGAGATCTTTGCTCTTCAAAGGCAAAACTAGATAATGAATGCTGCCATCTGCATTCTGTACTCCGGTAGCGATGATGACATCACCTTCAGACGCCGTACCAAAATACTCTGATACGACTTTGGTTTCGCTGACACCGTAGCTATCCAAATAGGATGACTCCGTATTGTCAAACAAGATAGGAACCCCTTGCTTAGCTAATGTTCGCAATTGTTTTTGCTTTTTCTCGTCGAATGGATAGTCGGTCGTACTGATGTAACTTACCTGTTCAGCTTCAATAAAATCGTACAGTTCATTGCTCAGTTCATTTAATGGGGCAGATATCCAAGGTGTAGCTGGAATGACGTCGGAAGTATCATCATTGCCACTTTGTGGTGTTGGAGTGGTAACCACCTTTTGAGCAGCATTGCTCTCAGGAGGCGTTACACTTATTGTCGCAGCGTCTTCTGTCTTGATTTGCTCGTCAAGGCTTGCAACAGGTTCGGTCTGGGCATTCTTGTTATTTGAATTAATCAGAAATATGGCGAGTACTGCACCAAGTGCTAGCGCCGATCCAGTCAAGAGTTTTTTGTTACTTGTCATGTGTCATGTCTTACCGTTTATTTCATTAGTAAATACGGCGGCCACTTATTTATTCCGTGGCCGCAGGCTAATAAGTTAGTGGTAGAGATCGTCATTCCAAGAGATAGTTACGGCTCGGCTAGTCTCTGTCCATTGACTGCTATCACGATTTTTCTTCCAGGTATTTTCTGGTGTGGTATACCAGCTACACCAGTCGCGACCAAAGTAGTAATTGGTTTTTCGCCAACCAGCAACCAGCTTGACCTCTGATGTATCTAGGCCATCTTGAATGTCATTTTTTCTATATACGACGCCGACTTGTGGTTTAAAATCTGAACGCATAACGACAGGTAACTCATTGTAATCAATCAAATTACCCATGTCACAACTGGTCCAACGATACAATAACCAGTCTTTAGCTGGCGTATTATGGCGGATAGTCTTGTTTTCAATTAACCAATTAATGCTTTCGTTAGCTTGGTTAAAATCGGCAACCGTTTGAAACTCTGGCTGGTCGTACGTTACACGGTTGCTCCAGGAGATTCCCCCACTAATATTTGGAGAAGTAGAAGCACTGAATCCAAGGTTAAAATCTAGAGACTCACTGACAGATGCCGTTGCAATGGTGTTTTCTGGAGCATGGCTCATGTGGCGTAAAGGGGCGCCATTTAAATAGCTCAGTGCCAGCTTAAAAGCCGTTGGAACGGTGTAACGGTAATCTCCCCCAGTAGCAAAACCATAGATTTGTTCTTTGTTTGGAACATTAGTCATGTCGAAGCCAGAACCGCCATTTAGGATCAACTTGGCTTCTTTAGCGCCATTTGGTAGCAAAGATTGGTTCCAGACATTTTCTAAAGAATAAATTAAGCGGATTTTTTTCGAGCGTGCATCACCATCATCAAGCTGAAGCAATGTCGAAGTGTAAGATTTCAATGTATCTTCAGCATGTGCTGGTGCTAAAGAACCAAGTAAAGCGAGTGCGATAATACTCGCGGAAAGATGCTGTTTTTCCATTATTTTTTCCTATTAGTCAGCCCATAAAGACTTTTGTTTTAAACCATCTTGATGGGCACTTTATAATTATGGACAGGTTATAAATTCAAGCTCAATAAATGAGCGGTGAAATAGTGCATCTTGTTTTTTATTAAAAAAAGAAAAAGGATAGATTCGTGGGATTAATGTCTCATAGTTTTTAAATTCACCACTCAACTATAATAAATAAGAATTTGGTTATTAAGTCTTGTCTTTTTAAGTTGTTGCTTAATTTTAATTTTCTAATGTTGTGTTGAGATTTTCTATTGATAAAAGTGAATTTTATAAATGTTAGCCATGTTATTTTTAGGGTTTTTGTTATACCAAATTAAGTAAAGTATCGTTATGTGGTTATCTCGGGTTTATGGGTTTAATTCAAATTAAAACAGTGATTTATGTTTTTTTGTTATTATTTTTTTAGAGCTTAATGTAATAGTTTAGTGATAAAGTCCGTCAATGAAGTTGCCATGCTCGTGTATGAAGTTATATGTGCTTTTACAGCAGGAAATTAAACTTTACGTTTAAGATGGTAAAGATAGAAAAAGAAATAAATAAGATTATTAAATAATCATGTTTCGAGAATATAAAATGTAACGTACTTCTAATTAAACGAATGCTTGAATAAACGATGGAGTGTGAAAAGTGCTATTTAAGTTACGCTGTCCTATATTCCAGTTGGCGTATTGTTTATACAATGCGTTTTCTCGGCTTAAAACTGGTTTACGTACTGCTAATCTCTTATCCGTTTCTTAATTACACATATTGGCAATATGCTCGCCAAGTTACGTGTATTGGTGTCAATGAAAAACAGTATCTACGATAGCTCTCTCAGGGTTGGAACTGCCACTATGAATTTCCTTCATGTTCAATGTGAAACAATACCAATATTACTCAACTCGTGAAGCAAGTATAAAAAAAGGACTGCTCTGGTGTTAGGCACTGCGACGGTCGTTTTTTGTACGAACCGTTCGTCGTAAGTGCTGTGCAACCTAACGATTGGGAAAACCAAAAAACAAAAAATGTCCCCATGCACAGAGTTAGGAAAAGTCTGCTTTATCTAAGGAAATAGGATACCAACTCACGATGAATAACGATTTCACATTTGCTATCAAAAGCATTCGCTTTGATGAGAATTACCAACCATCAGACAACACGCGAATCACTACCAACTTTGCTAATCTGGCTCGCGGAAACTACCGCCGAGAGAATCTGCGCAATGCGCTCCGAATGATCGATAATCGTTTTAATGCGTTGGCATATTGGGATAACGCGCAAGGTGACCGCTACTCAGTTGAACTTGAAATCATCTCTGTTGATATGGATATCCAAGGTAGTGGAGAAGCATTCCCATCGATTGAAGTGCTCAAAACTAACATTGTTGATCACAACACTAACGAGCGCATCGAAGGCATTGTGGGCAATAACTTCTCTTCATACGTTCGTGATTACGACTTTAGCGTTTTGCTGTTGGACCACAACAAAAACCAGCCACAGTTCAGCATCCCAGCGAACTTCGGTGATTTGCATGGCAAACTGTTCAAAGCTTTCGTTAATTCTGAGTCTTATAAACAGCATTTCAAAAAGCTGCCAGTGATTTGTCTGAGCGTATCGGACAACAAGGTATACCGACGCACCGAAAATCAACATCCTGTTTTGGGCTTTGAATATCAGCCGAACGAATCTTCGTTGACGGAGCAGTACTTCAAGAAGATGGGCTTACAGGTGCGCTACTTTATGCCGCCAAACAGCGTTGCACCGTTGGCATTCTACTTCTTCGGTGACTTGTTGAACGATTATTCAAACCTAGAGCTTATCAGTACGATTAGCACGATGGAGACATTCCAGAAGATTTACCGACCTGAGATTTACAATGCCAACGCGGTTGCCGGTAATTGCTACCAGCCAAACTTAAAAAACCTAGACCACTCGCTAACTCAAATCGTTTATGACCGAGAAGAGCGCAGCCAACTGGCGATTGAACAAGGGAAATTTGCCGAGGAGCATTTCATCAAACCTTATCAATCTGTGCTTGAACAATGGTCTGCAAATTACGCGTAAAAGATAACGAGAATCTAGAAAGGAATGACGATGAAAACACTATTACCGACTTCAACGGCTGGCAGCTTACCGAAACCTTCTTGGCTGGCCGAACCAGAAAAACTTTGGTCACCGTGGAAACTGCAAGGTGAAGAACTGATTGATGGCAAACGCGATGCGCTACGTGTCGCTTTGCAAGAACAAGAACTGGCAGGCGTTGATATCGTCAGTGATGGCGAGCAAACTCGGCAACATTTTGTGACGACCTTTATTGAGCATTTAAGCGGCGTAGATTTTGAAAACCGTAAAACGGTGACCATTCGCAACCGTTATGAAGCAAGTGTTCCGACTGTGGTTGGCCCAGTAAGCCGCACAAAGCCCGTGTTTGTTGAAGATGCCAAGTTCTTGCGTCAGCAAACTAAGCAACCTATCAAGTGGGCGTTGCCAGGCCCTATGACGATGATCGATACGCTTTATGATGATCATTACGGTAGCCGTGAAAAGCTGGCTTGGGAATTTGCGAAGATCCTCAACCAAGAAGCGAAAGAGCTTGAAGCGGCAGGTGTCGATATCATTCAATTCGATGAACCTGCGTTCAATGTGTTCTTCGATGATGTGAACGAGTGGGGCATTGCATGTTTAGAGCGTGCGATTGAAGGGCTGAAATGTGAAACGGCGGTGCATATCTGCTATGGCTACGGCATCAAAGCGAACACGGATTGGAAGCAAACGCTAGGCACTGAATGGCGACAATACGAAGAAGTATTCCCTAAATTGCAGCAGTCGAATATCGATATTATCTCGCTTGAGTGTCATAACTCGCGAGTGCCTATTGAGTTGCTTGAGTTGATTCGCGGTAAGAAAGTGATGGTTGGTGCAATTGATGTAGCAACCAACGAGATTGAAACGCCAGAAGAAGTGGCGAATACACTGCGAGAGGCATTGAAATACGTTGATGCCGACAAGCTTTACCCATGTACCAACTGTGGTATGGCGCCTTTGTCTCGTGAAGTATCAACCGCTAAGCTCAATGCGCTAAGTGTGGGAGCGGAGATTGTTCGTAGAGAGCTGTCTGCTTAAGTTATTCAAAATATTTTCCCCTTAGATAAACAAAAAAACCAAGAGCTCGGTTCTTGGTTTTTTTCTTAAAACAGACGTTGTAACTTCGCGCTAGTTCATTTCTAGCTGTCGAACTTCAGGATGTTTTAGCAACATCACACGAATCCAGTGATGCACCACCCACATCACCATCGCGGTGAGCAGAACCGCAACGAAAATCGAGCTGAAACGGTACAAGATCGAAAAGAACGCGTCTTTTTGTTCTGGCACCAATGAGGTCGTCAGCGGAACCGATAGGGCAGACATGGCAGAAAACGCGATAGCCGCTTTAATTTGCCCCTTGGTGAGCCACAAGCAGAATGGCCCCATCGCAATGGTAAAGGCGAGCCAAAAGAGTAGCCCATGCCCATACCAACTGCCCAATATCAGCTGAACAGCCATCCCTGCGATGCAGCCTAGTGCGGTGCCGATGATGCGAATTTTTGCCATGGCGAGCGAGCCCGCTAAAGTCATTGGGGTTAGGATGATCAAAATGGAAGCTTGTGCGGATAGCGAGTCATATAAGTCCGCTACTTGGAATACGATAAACGCAGCCATCGCCACTACCCAACCCATAGCAACTTGGCTGATGTAGTCAATATCGCTTTTTACTGGGTTCGACATCTCAAGGTGCTCGGCGGGGGATTTTGGCTCCGGGAACAACCAATACGCGAATGCGCAAACAAAAATATTGCTGAACGCCATCACCCACATGTTGACGTTGAACTCTTCAATATCCATGAAGTTATAGCTGGCAAAATTCAACACAATTGAACCCACCAACAGCCCCATGTAACCAAACAAATAGGTTTTCTGGTTCATCATTGCAATGCACTTGAACAGCATCATAATTCCGACGGCAACGGTCATTAATGTTGGATGAAACTGCAAGTATTCCAGCAAAAATGTGGCTTGTATGGTTGTCCACACCGCAGAGAAAAACACGATCAATAAAGCCGAAATATTAAAGTTGTCCATTCTGCCCAATATAAACAGCGGCATCATGATGGCAAAAAATCCGTAAGACCAACCGAAGATCATGCTTAGCGCGAGCCCTAAAGAGCAGCCGAACCAAATTCGTAAGGTTTTCATTGTCGCCGCCTAGTAAATGAAGTGGAACCAGCTTGCGAGGTGAATCTGTGCTTGCGCCATCAACTGCCAGAAAATGCTGTTGTCTGGGTACAAAACAATGGTAGCGCGAGAGCCGACAAACAGTGCTGGTGGTAACTCATCGCTGCTGGTTAGGTTCACTCGTGTACGCTGCGCATCACGTACCCAGCGGTTGTTCACTTCCACTTTGGTTAGTGCGCCATTAGGCGTTTGTTGTGCGGCTGCTACACCGTAATCGCGGCTAGCTAAATCAAAGTCGTACACCGAACCTGGGTTGGCATCAAATGTGACCAAGGCGTGGAAAGTCTTGTCTACGTTCGCGACGGATTTTTCACGAAAATCAGCGGCTACCCAGAGTGATCCTGTTGGTACAAACGTCAGCAATGGCATGTTGGTGTTTGCCATCGTGCCAACTTCTAGTTGCAGGTTGGTCACGACACCATCACTGGGAGCGAGTACCGCGGTATTTGCCAAATCAAGTTGCGCCTTTTCGATGCCGTTTTTGGCAATTCGAACGGCGGTGCTTTGACCTTTTTGGTCGCCTAATTGCGCCTCAATGACTTTTAAGTTTTGTCGTTCCGCTTTAAGCGCTGCACGTGATACCTGATTTTGGGCAAAGGCATTATCGAGTGTCGATTGAGAGATGACTTTCTGCTTCGATAACGTCAGTAAGCGGTTGTATTCGCGGTGTGCATTATCAAATGTTGCTTGTGCGCGGGCAATATTGGCAAGAGCGGCTTCGCGTTGAGAATACAGCGTTGCTTCTTTTTCATAAGCGGATTGCAGAGACAGCTCCGCCTGTTCAAGCGCTATCTTGTATTTACGATCATCAATCGTAAACAACACATCGCCTTTTTGAACGGACTGGTTATTCTCGATGAGAACGTCGGTCACTTTACCAGATACCTCGGGCGCGACTTGGACAACGTATCCTTGCACTCGTCCTTCGGTCGTTAAGGGTGCGTGGCGGTCAGCAATGATAATGTACAAAAATAGTACGATGAACAGGACAATCAAAGTTCGCATCCAGTGTTTGAATTTTTGGTCAGCCGTCATTACAAGTTCCGTTAAACATATTGGATAGCGGATTATAGAGAAGTCACTCACAATTCAGTAGAATGATAATACGAACATAAATGACCTAAAAATAGGACAATGAACGTTAGTTTTGATGATATTTACCTATTCACTCAGACGGTGGTTCACGGCGGTATAAGTGCAGCGGCAGAGGCGAATCAACTACAACGCTCAAAAGTGAGTCGTCGCCTGCAAGAATTAGAGAAATCACTCGGGGTACAGCTTTTGATTCGCACAACACGCAGCATTGAGTTGACGGAGCACGGGAAACGCTTGTTTGAGTTGGTGGGGCAGCCTATTGACCATATTCAGCAAGGTTTAAATGCCATGCATGAATATCAACAAGAGCTGACGGGCAAGGTGCGTTTAGCCATTCCTTCCGCATTGATGAGCTCTGCCGCGTTTAACGCGATCATCACCGAGTACACAACGCGGTATCCGGATATTTCGGTCGAGATTGAAAACCATCAAGAGAGTGTCGATCTCAAGCGTCAATCGTTTGATTTGCAGCTTCTTCCGAGCGTGGTCAAAGTCACCGATGACAGCTATGTGCAGTTCAGTCTTTTGCCTTATCGTAGTCACTTTGTTGCGTCAAAAGCCTATCTAGAATCGCATCCGCCAGTAAAAACGGTGGAAGATCTTAAGCAGCATCGCCTTTTAACTAATCGTTACAATGCTGATTTGCTCGATTCAGATCTGCATGTGGCGTTGCGCTCGGACGACCTCAACTTGCTGCGCTCGATGGCGATAGCAGGAAACGGCATCGCGTTTATTCCACAAATTCATTCCAAGCCTGCATTGCGAGATGGTTTGTTGGTCGAGGTGCTGCCTCAATTTGCGCATCCGAAGCAGCATCTTACTCTGATTTATCCCTCGGCCTTATTTCTGCCCAATAAAGTCAAAGCCTTGATTGAACTAATTCGAGAGAAATTTAAATAGTCAGTTCAAACCACTCTTACCTAAGGGCAAATGTGTGAGCGAAGGTCATCTTTCTAGGTTTTATTGCTCTAACATGAAAGGGTTCTGATACATTAACTGTTGCTCAACTTGTTGAGTATGGTTTGTGGTCGCACAAGATAGGAGATGGAAATGTTATCGAAAGGAAACACGGGCCTGATTGTGGTGGATGTTCAGGGCAAACTCGCTACATTAATGCATGAAAGCGACGCACTGATTGAAAATATCACGAAACTGGTAAAGGGCGCCAAAGCACTAGATTTGCCTATTCTGTGGCTAGAACAGAATCCAGAAAGGTTGGGCCCAACCGCGGAGCCGATTCGTGAAGTGCTTGAAAGCACGCATTTACCTATTACCAAGTACACGTTTGATGGTTGCAAAGAGGCGACGTTTAAGGTCGCGGTGGAGAACGCGAAAGTTGATACCTGGTTGGTTTGCGGTATTGAATCCCACATTTGCGTCTATCAAACCGCGGTTTCTCTGCGCCAGTCCGGTTATCGCGTTGAATTAGTCACGGATTGTGTCTCTTCCCGAACCGCTGCCAATAAAGCGCTCGCTCTTGCGAAGTTAACCGCTAACGGTGTGGTGCTCACTGGGTTAGAAATGTGTTTGTATGAAATGGTCGAAGATTGCCGAGCACCTGAATTCAAAGAAATTCTGGCGCTCATCAAATAGTGGAATCACTGTAATCAGCAACAACTTTATTTGAACACGCTATTCAAATTCTCGTTGATATCTTGGCAACATCGACTCGTTGCCAAGTAACCCGCCTTGGTGAATATAAATCACCGTTTTATCTGTGTTCTCTTCCAACCAAGGGGTGAGGCATTGCCACATATACGGGTCGTATAACAGGTCAAATTCGAGGTCGGTTTGCTCAAAGAGTGCTTTCCATGTGATGTAATCTTCTTCGTACAAGCGACCAAAATGGTGTTTGTTGCGCACGGTTAAAATGGTTGGGTGGCTGTTTTCACCGAGCTGGTTGAACTGCTCAGTTAAGTAATCTGCATCGCCTACGCAAGGGCAAGTTAGCACTTCTATGCCGTGTGGGCTTAAATGTTTATGAAGATATAAAGCCGTCGTTCCAGTACCTGATGGCAGGGCGACCGTAAACTGCTCTTTACCTCTCAATCGCGTCCAATCAAGAATTTCTCGTGCTAACTGTTTGATGCCAGCTTCAGCGAGGTGGGAACGTCCACCCTCTGGAATCAGCAATGTCGACTCATCTACTCTTCGTACCTGGTGGATGTATTCACTAGGGTGAAGTTCGCTACCGATGTCTTGCATGGCGGTGATTTTCATACCCAAATCGAGAGCGCCGCGATAGTTGCCGATGGGGGAGCTTTTTAGCCAAGGTGGAATGTGATGAACATAAAACTCAAATGCCCAACCTTTAATCTGGGCGAGAGCCGCTAGCGAGTACATGGCATTAGATTGAGCGGAGCCAAAGCTTATTAACGTGGTGATGTCGGGATTTTGCTCTTCCATTAACGTCATAAACTTACGTGCTTTGTTCCCAGAAAAGTGGGAGTGGAGCATGTCGTCACGTTTAAGGAAAAATTTGTGCCCATTAAAGCTATGTTGGGTGATAGGACTTTCTGAGAGTTTCATGTCGATGCTGACGGAATAAACCGTGTCACCTTTGCCATTTAAAAAGGGCGCGTAGTGTAACGCCATTAAACCCAGATAAAAAGTCTGGGTTTCAGGTCTTCCATTTCGGTTATTCCTGATGTTCTGTTGCGAGGTTAATTTTTGCCTCACAACCACCTTCTGGATGTGTACCAATCTTAAATTGCCAGCCATAGCGTTGGCACAAATCGTCCACAATCATCAAACCTAATCCGTGCCCATCAGAATGTGGAATGGTTGAAAAGCCTTCACCTTCATCGCGCACCGAAATGGTGTTTTCATCCATATTGATATGAATTGATCCCGAAGGTGTTGCGGCGATGCCGTTGCGAATCAGGTTGCCAAGAATAATGGTCAACACGGCATTGGTCGCGCGCGTTCTAGGGTTGCCGTCTATCTGTACATCAAAGCTAAGTGCTTTCTCGTCCGCCTGAGCTTGGCTTTGGAAGATGATTTGGTTGAGTTCTTCTTCGGTGATGCTGCGCACTGGTGAATCATCTGCATTACGCTCGTAACGCACTAAGCCGAGTAGGGCATCCACCATGGTCGACATCTGCTGCGTTGCATCCTGAATTCGGTTCACTTGGCGGGTTTGGAAATCCGTGTTCGCACTTCTCGCCAGTAAGCTGCTTGAGCCTTTCATCACGGTTAACGGTGTACGCAGTTCATGACTCGCGTATCGTGCAAAGGCTTGCTCGCGCTTGATAACTTGGTTGATTTTGTGGCGGTACTCATTCAACTCATCCGCAAGAGTTTGGAACTCTTTGGCCGAACCCTCTGGCACACTAAAAGTTTGCGTGGCATCGCCTTGGTGATGATCGAGTTGAGTTTTGAGCGCATTGACGGGTTCAATCAAGCGCTGTGATAAACGCAGCAGCAGACTACCAAACAGAAACACCAGCACGGCGACAATGGACAGCACCATAGCGACGACAAGAATGAATTCCTCTGAGGTGATCTCGATTTCATCAATCAAGGAAACCAGAATCACAGGATGTTCAACGCCTTTGTAGGTGTAAGTGCTCATGTAAACCATGCGCGAGTATTCGCCGTCTTCTACTTCATCAAGAAAGTGCTTTTGACCAATCAGGTATTTTTGGTAACGCTCGGCAACCAATGAGATGTCGTTGTAGGCGGTGGTGAGCAGGTCAAGCTGAATACTGCCTTGCTCAGGATGGGACTGGAAATGTTCAATCGCTTCTTTTTTGTCGACCATAATACGGCGTTCACCCACGCGGTCTTCAGACCAAAGCAGGGAGCCGGTAATCAACAAAAAGCAGAAGATGCCAATCACGACAGACACAAAAGAGAAAAACAGAGCGAGTCGCCCTGTCATACTTTGTGTGCTTTGCGTGCTAGCAAGTAAGCGATTGATCATGCACCTGTCTCCAAGCGGAAGCCGACTTTCGGTACGGTGATCAGCACATGTTGTTCAAATGGCTTATCAAGTTGGTTACGCAGTTGGTAAATGTGGCTGCGCAGAACGTCGTTGTTCGGCTCGTTCTCTTGCCAAAGTTGGAAGGCGATTTCTTCGCGTGTCACTACGTCTGGCGCGCTTTTCACAAGCATTTCCAGAATGGTGTATGTGGTTGGGTTTAGCGCTAGCAGTTTATCTTGGCGGTAAGCTTTACGCGTTTTTTGGTCGATAGAGACTTCGCCGTATGCCAACTTGCTCGACGCGACAGTGCCACGGTAACGACGGATCAGTGCCATCATACGCGCTTCTAGAATATCCAGATCGAAGGGTTTGGTCAGATAGTCATCCGCACCGTGTTGGAAGCCTTTGAGCATATCGTCACGGCTATCGAGTGCCGTCAGCATAATCACTGGTGTGTTGTTGCCCGCATCGCGAAGTTTATTACACATGGTCAGGCCATCCATGCGTGGCAGCATGAGGTCGAGCAAGATGATGTCGAAGGTGTTTTCCATCGCCAGTTTCAGGCCGAGCTCGCCGTTGTCTGCATAATCGAGTTCCATACCTGCACACTCAAAATAATCGAACAGCATGCCTGCGATTTCTCGATTATCTTCGACTAAAAGTACGCGTTTCATGTATTTCTCTCCAAGTGGGCAGGTGCTCGAAAATAAGATTTCGTCTTAACCGAACATTATTCACTAAGGACGTGAAAAAGATGTCAATAACATCTCTTTCACGTTGATGTTTGTAGACTGGATTCATTCATCGGATTTAGTGGAAGAGTAGCATGTCAACCTTCAACATTCACGCTGCAACCTTTTCAAAGGTGAGCCAACACACTGAGCCTAAAACAGTTTTGTCTGTTGTGGTGCCATTCTTTAACGAGCAAGAAGTCTTACCTGAATTTCATCGTCGTTTAGCCGCCGTTTTGGATGAAATGCCAGAACGCTGTGAAATCGTTTATGTGGACGACGGCAGCAAAGACGAGAGCCTAATGATCGCGCAAAACTTTTCTCAATCTTCTAGCGACGTTCGTTGTATTGCACTAAGCCGTAACTTCGGCAAAGAGTCCGCCATGAGCGCTGGCCTGGAACACTGCCAAGGTGAAGCGGTGATCGTGATTGATGCCGACTTGCAAGACCCGCCGGAGTTGATCCCGCAAATGGTATCAAAATGGCGTGAAGGGTATGACGTGGTGAACATGCAGCGCAGCGAACGCCACGGTGAAACTTGGTTCAAACGCTTCTCGGCCGCTTGCTTTTATAAAGTGCTTAACAGCATGGCGAAATTGGATGTGCCTGAGAACGTGGGCGATTTCCGTTTACTGAGCGCAAAAGTGGTTAAACACATCAATGCGTTGCCAGAGCGTAACCGATACATGAAAGGCATCTTTTCTTGGCCGGGTTTCAAGCAAGTGACGGTTCAGTTTGAGCGTGACGCTCGTTTCTGTGGTGAAACCAAATGGAACTACCTCAAGCTGATTGGCCTTGCAATGGACGGCATTACCTCGTTTTCCATTCGTCCTTTGCGTTTAGCGACACTTGCCGGTGCATTGGTGGCGTTCAGTGCCTTTATCTATGGCGCATTCATAGTGATGAAAACTGTTGTATTTGGTGAGCCTGTCACTGGCTACCCATCCATGATGGTCGTCCAACTTGCATTGGGCGGTGTGCAACTGCTGTCGATTGGCCTTTTGGGCGAATACATTGGCCGCATTTTTATCGAGACCAAGCAACGTCCTCTTTATCTTGTTCAGTCTGTTTACGAGCAGCCTGCAAAACATCAATCCATCCAAACCATGAAGTTTAAACTGGGAGAAACCGCGTAATCATGAGTATTAATAAAACCCATCTGTGGTTGTTGTTGGCGTTTGCTCTTTTACTCCGTCTTATTTCACTTGCCGCTTACCCTTTGATGGACACCACCGAAGCCCGCTACGGCGAAATGGCGCGCTTAATGGTGGAAACAGGCAATTGGCTTACCCCACAGTTTGATTATGGCGTGCCTTTTTGGGGGAAGCCACCCCTGTTCACGTGGATGAGTGCTTACGGCATTGAGTTGTTTGGATTGAATGAATTCGCAGTGCGCGCGCCTCATTGGTTGGCGGGTGTCGCGACTATTATTTTTGTTGCAGCCATGGCGCATCGCGCTGGCTTTAACGCAGTCATCGCAGCGTTGGTATTGGCGACGTGTGGCATCTTTTCAATTGCGGCGGGTGCAGTGATGACAGACATGGCACTGACATTGGCAATGACCATGGCGATGGTCGGCTTTTACTACTGCTGGCTTGGCAAAGACAAACACAGCCGATTGTGGGGTTATCTCGGTTTCTTTGGCTTGGCTTGCGGGCTGTTAGCAAAAGGTCCGGTGGCGATCGTGATCATGGGCATCGCAGTGTTTCCTTGGCTTGTGATTCAGCATGGTTTCTTCGGTGCCTTCAAAGCCTTGTGGCAGCGTTTTCCAATTGTGTTGGGGTTGGCGCTCATGCTGGCGATTGCTCTACCTTGGTACATCATGGCTGAAATGGCGACGCCTGGATTTATTGATTACTTTATTGTTGGCGAGCACTTTAAGCGTTTTGTTGTCAGCGGTTGGGAAGGGGACCTGTATGGCTCTGCTCATGATCAACCACGTGGGATGATCTGGGGATTCTGGCTGCAATCGGCTGCGCCTTGGTCAATTGTATTGCCTATCTTGGCAAGGAAACGTCGTAAGGTACTCAAAGCCATTGAAACGGATCATCAAGGTCTATTTAGCTTCCTGATGTGTTGGCTGATTTCACCAATGATCTTGTTCACCATGGCTGGGAATATTTTGCCTGCTTACGTGCTACCGGGTGTGCCTGCATTGGGTATCTTGATTGCAATGCTGGTGGATAAACACGATTTCAAATGGCTGACCGGAACGGCAGCGGTGTTGCCAGCCCTGCTTATGATTGCGATGTTGGTTTTGAATATGGGCAAAGCAGATAGCCGCAGCGATCGCATCATCTTCGCGCAAATTAATGACAACGCTCCGGTCTTCTACATTGGTAAGCGCCCGTTCTCAGGTCAGTTCTATAGTCATGGTCAGGCGAAAAAGCTTGAAGATAAGAATGACTTAAACAATCTGAAGAAATTCCACCTGATTGGTAAATCGCAGCAAGTGGATAGCATGATTCATGAAAATGCGTTGAGTTGTACCAATGAGTTCACAGCAAAATCGAAACGCTCACTCTACACTTGTGTGGTTGGGTAACGGAATGCGCAAATTACCAAAATTTGCTTCGCTGGAAAGGTTTGCTTCGTTAACAAGGTTTGCTCTAGTAGGTGGTGTCGGCTTTATGGTCGACACCCTTATCTTTTCTGTGTTGTTCCATTGGTTTGGTCTGGATCTGATGCTGGCTCGTGGGATAGCATTTTTGTTTGCAGCAACCACGACTTGGCTTGGCAATCGCTGGCTGACTTTCTCTCAAGCAGAAAAAACCAACCCTTTCGCTCAATGGCAAAAATTTATGGCGAGTGCCTGTATCAGTGCTTTGCCGAACTTTATTGTGTTCAAAGGCGTAACGCTCGCCCTAGGAACGCAAGGGTTGATGGTCTATTTGGCTTTGAGCTTAGGCATATTGGCAGGCATGGTGAGCAATTATTTGCTCAGTGCAAAATGGGTGTTTAGTAGAGGATAGAAAGGTTCGGGCTTACTCTCCTATCCTCGAGTTAAAAATTCGTTATTTGAACCAATTTTTCTTTTTGTACATCAGAGTAAACCTAAAGCTTTTCATGGGGGATGTAAAAAGGTAAATAAGCCAAGGTTTATACCTTGGCTGCCGTTAGTTCAGATTTTGATTGTTCGATTTCAGATTCCGTTTGCCACTTGCCGTTGTAAAGGTATTCACGCTCAGGAAGTGGGGCATTTGACGCCCTTAAATCAAATACCTCTTCGGTTTGATATTCTTTATAACAAACTGGCGTGCCAAACAGTCTAGCCTCTGGCTTAGCTTCAAATAGCTTTTTGTGGTCGGCGACTTCCGTACAGTCAAGCTTATATTCTGTAGCTAGCTGATTGACCATAGACTCTAAGTCAGACACGGTTTTGAAAAATACGTAATAGTGGAATCGGTTGTGTAAGCGTGAAATCTTAGTATGTTCTATATTAATATATTCGCATGTGTCATGCTTAAAAAAGAACTTAATTACTTTTCTTTTCTTATTGTAATCAGCAAAGAGCCAGTCTTCACGTTCTCCGATTCTTACTTCTGTTGGTTCATCAGGCTTGCGTTTAAGCATACCAAATGAAACCAATATAAAGCCACCGGCTCCGACAAGAACCATCGGTCCAGCAACTCCAACCATCACGACACAAACTATTGCTCCAATCCAGCCCATGACTTGAGCCGCGGAGTTTACCCAATTCGGTAAATTACGTCGTTTTTTTATGACTAACCCGCGATCGGAGAAGGTGTAATCATACCGATTGTCCAAACCAAATGTCAGATAAGACACACCAGACATGATTATCGTCAGCCCCGATAAAATGTAAGTTAAGATCATTTCACTACTATCATGTAGGAAATAGGTAAGGAAAAATAATGGACTGACAGCAGCTATAGCAATTGATAGGTATAAGTATCGAAAAGGCTCTTCAATATCGTGCTTATGCCAGACTGTCAGATTCATCCCGTTAAGAATTTTTTGCTCCTGCTCTTCTTGGTATGCTGAAAATTCTTCTGGGGTAATATAGAAAGGTAAATAAGCCAAAGGTTACTCCTGTAAGCTAAGTTCACTATTAATCGAAGATAATGAACTTCTGATCGTTGCTTGTTTGGTATTGTCTGAAATTGCTGTATAAGTTGCACGCTGTTTTGCATTATTTTGGAACCAGTACTTACGGTTAAATTCGCTCTTCTCATCAAGAATGTATTCTATCTCAAATGCTAAATATTTAGCCGAGTCTTTCATTGGTAAAGTCAATTTATAGACACTTTGAGAATCTGAGGAATCTGTTGAACTATCCAACGTTTCTAGATCTACTCCAGTGTGCCAAGCTCCCGACCCCAGTCCTCCCTCTGTTACAGAAGTATTTGTCCGAAGTTTTATTCCATCTCTTGCTGTATTGGTGGGAACTTGGATATGTAGCTCAATACCAAACAATTCTTGTTTTACTGCCGGATACTGTGTTGTTGAATTCGGAACGGTACGCATCAATGGTATTTGGCAGATCAAAGGTTTATCCATTATGGTTTTTAACTCAAAAAGAGCCTCTTGCACTAAAGAAGAATTATGCTTTTCTCTCTCTACCAAGCTTGAGGATTGACTCCACAGGGCTTTATCTGGGTGATAGCCCCAAGGAAGTTTATCTAACCACTTTTGATAATCATCTTGTTTAAGTTTACTCATTATATGATTACTAAGAAGGTAAACTGCAGTAAGGCCCATAATGACAAACATGATCGGACCTCCAAACAGAATATTTGCAGACCAAATCCCAGTTAATCCACCGATAGCTTGAAACCCACCTACAATTGTCAATCCAACTAAAGATGCAAAGTTGAAGTATTCGACAACTCTTGCGCTCCCATGTAAACCGTCTATGTTCTTCCATGAACGATAGGCCTCTATACCCGAAGCAAGAGCTCCAATAACTCCGGTCACAGCTAGCCATTTATTGAATACCTTTAAGTCATCAAGGATCAAGTTATCAAAACCACGGGCATTATTATTTACTAACTCTTTTAATGCTTTATATGAATGTGACCTTAACCGAGGATCACCCTTCACACTATCCCATAATTTACCCGTGCGAATCCCCGTCCAAGCGTTGGCTGTATATAAAAGCTTTTGCTGGATATCTAAAAATTCATCTGAGGACATTAACCCAGTGTCTTGGATACTACTCATGGCATCACCAAGCGCGATGCAGTTAAATACTAATGCCATAAAGCCTAGACCACCGGCATTCTCGAACAGTTTATTCAAATCATTGAGCTTATTCATCACGATCCGCGTTCTAAGCTCGATGGTTCTTTGAGGTAGATCATCAGGTAACTCAATGTACTGTGGGTACTCCAATGTAGCTACAGCGAGTGCCTTCTTAATTCTCTTTTTATTTTTTAAAGCTGTTGTGTATTTAGAGTCGGCTTTGCGGTTGTTTTTCTGGAAGTCAGCAATGACCGCATCGTTTTTCTTGAGCTCACTTGGGTAATCATTTACGCGTGTTTTCCATTTTTTAAAATCGCGAGCGTAGCTTTCATTTACAGTAACTGGCATATTGTGTGCCATATGTTCTGCAATAACGGCAAATAAATAATAGCTATGACGGTTCAGAGGTTTAGCGAAAACAGGCATCAGCGAAATTGATACTTGTGAGGTCATGCTAACACCAAACTCTACAACGCCTTTTGCAAGCGCACCTATTGCAGATTTAAAAATAATATCCAGCTCTTGGAAACCTTTGGCGATATCTTTGAGAAAGGCTGTTTCCGCAGTGTTTGGGTTGGAAACAAAGTCCATGATCTTAGAGTACATATTCACGCGGTTGCTGGTATCAGATATCTGGTCCATCAACTGATTATCAGGATCAGGATTTCCTGAGACGATCGACTGTTCATCAAGCGCCTCTGTAATATTCTTCTCCATCACTTTAAATAAACTACGACTAAACCCAGAGGCATAGAGAGCAAGTAAACTGGTTGGTTTCTCCCATTGGCTTTCAGCCCATTGGCGGTCTTCTTCTTGTATCACCAAAGTAAATGACTCAACCGCTTGCTTGTGTAGTTGATACAAGCTGTACTGCGTGTCTTCGCTGTATAGGTCGAAGGTTCTTTCGAGATGATGCGGCGTTAAGGACTCCATTACTGCGATAAAGTCGCGTTTGACCGAAACCACTTGGGCTAGCATGGTTTCTTTTTGTTCTGACAGCTCTTGCATCTCGCTCAGCATTTGCTTCCAGTTGAGCTGCTGACGCCAGCGTTCAGTCGCTATCCATTGTTCGTATTTACCAAAACGGCTCGCAGAAATTCGATATTTGTCCTGTATCGCTTTAGCAATGTCACTTTGGGTATGTTGGTGTGATTCAATCGCTCCAGCGGAAAATTTAGCAGGATAGCCGGACTGAACTGAGCTTTTGTTCTGCTCTGCCAAATCAAGTTGGTGAGAGGAGTCATAATAGTCAGCCATGTCGGTATAAAACGACAGCTCTTCGCCGTTACGCTTAACGCTAGCTGGCATGTCTATCTCGTCACTTGCACCAAACATACACAGTTGCATGGCGGTCTGCATCAAGTTCCACTGGTTTGAAAACTGGTCAGTGAAAAGGCGGTAAGGGCTTGCGGCACCAACAAAATGCAGTGACATATCTTGAATGTCTGCGGCGTAATCTTTTATCGCGACGAAGTAGCCTGATTCTTCTTCTGGAATCGCAGAGGTTAAATCGCTTTCGACTGCGACAGGTTTAAAGACAGAACCATCTTCATCTGCTTTGGTGGCGATGCCAGAATCCGTAAAGCGACCATCATCGACGGCAGAAGATTCAATATCAGCGACTTGGGTTAACTTATCTATTGGTGCAATGTTGTGCTGATTCTCGTTTGAGGACAGAACAATGGTTTGCATGCGATCGATATGATTACTCGGATTGTTAAGTACGCGCATGAACGTGTGCCATGTCCACCGGTGCTCAGAGAAGCAAATCGATAGTACGCTTCCGTTGACGTAAGTAAGGAAGGGCTTTGCATCTTGTGGTGTCCCACGCTGCTCTGATTTTGGGCTTTCTGACTCTCCCAACTTATAGAGCGTGAATTGCGTTCCTTTGATTTCGTATTCGTCTAAGCTTTTGTTGATTGCATCATACACATACAGCCAACCGTCGCGCAGTTGACGCAGGGTGTAACCAACGGTATTGAGTTTGGCTGGGCCTTGGCCTTTCCATTCTTCAGGCAAACCAAAAGGTTGTGTCTCTTCTGTTTCTAGCTGATCGATGGCATAGCGGACTGGGATAAAGTGCGCAGGTGATGCTTCCGTTGCTTCTTTCTCAGTTTTTAAATTGAGAGGCTCTGGTTCAGACGGCGGTGGCGGATCGATTTTTTTTGTTTCTCCCTCCCAAAACATACTGCGCTCTGGGGGGGAGCCAGCAAGATCATCGGATTCCGTGGTTGGAACGATATTCAGCGATTTCAGTGTACCATCTCTTTCAAATGCCTGAACGGCCTCCTCATAGGTATAGCTGTTGTCATACCAGAACATAGAAGTTTTTGGGGGAAGTGGATTATTCATCGTTAGCCCATGTTTAAGAGTTTTACTCTGTTACGCAAATATCGCACCAAAATAAAGCAATTAAAAATCAATGAGTTATATTTTTATGGTTTTGCTTCAATCAAATAATTGTTTGTTTTTCCAATAAGTTGGTTGGTGTTTACCATTTTTTGTATTGATTGAATCAAAGTTTGAGTTATTAGTGATGCCTCAATGAGCTGACAAAACAAAAGGGCTCCAGAGTTAACTCTGGAGCCCTTTCTAGTATTTAAGCTCTAAATAATTAGCGACGCTTTGGTTTACGTTGACCAGCTAGTTTGCCTTGTCCTTGTGGGCGACCTTGGCCTTGTGGCTTGCTACCTGCCGGGCGGTTTGCACCGTTGCCGCTAGGACGTTGGCCGTTGCTTGCAGGGCGTTGACCACCTGTAGCTTTGCCAGAACCGTTACGGTTACCAGATGGTTTACCATCTTTTGAACCGCCTTCAGAGCGTTTGTTCAAATGACCACCGAAGCCTGGTTGGTTTTTGGTATGTTTGGTTGCAAAGCGGTTTGCCCCGTGACGACCAGATTTACGACGTTGCGCAGGTGTTTGTGCTTCAATGTCTTCTGCAGGAACGAGACAGCCTTGTTTGTCACCAATCAAATGTTTTTTACCCATACTGACTAGGGCTTCACGGATCATTGGCCAGTTTGCTGGATCGTGGTAACGCAACAGCGCTTTATGTAGGCGACGTTGACGTTCACCTTTTGCTACAGGTACATCTTCACGTTTTTTGTACTTCACGCGTTTCAGAGGGTTTGTCTCTGAGTAGTACATCGACGTTGCGTTACACATTGGCGAAGGGTAGAAGTTTTGTACTTGGTCACATTCGAAGTTGTTCTTTTTGAGCCACAGAGCAAGGTTCAGCATGTCTTCGTCTTCTGTGCCTGGGTGCGCAGAGATAAAATAAGGGATTAAGTACTGCTTCTTGCCTGCTTCTGCACTGTATTTCTCGAACATCTCTTTAAAGCGATCGTACGTACCCATGCCTGGCTTCATCATCAGATCAAGAGGACCTTTCTCTGTATGTTCCGGTGCAATCTTCAAGTAACCGCCTACGTGGTGAGTAACGAGCTCTTTCACGTATTCTGGTGATTCAATCGCAAGGTCGTAACGTACGCCAGATGCAACCATCACTTTCTTCACGCCTTCAACTTTACGCGCTTCGCGGTATAAATCGATCGTGTGTTTGTGGTCTGTGTTTAGCTTGTTACAGATGCCCGGGAATACACAAGAAGGACGACGACAGTTCGCTTCCGCTTTTGGATCTTTACAGCCCAGGCGGTACATGTTTGCAGTCGGGCCACCAAGATCGGAAATTGTGCCGGTAAAGCCTGGAACTTTGTCGCGAATTTCTTCAATCTCGTTGATGATAGACTCTTTCGAACGGTTTTGAATGATTCGACCTTCATGCTCGGTAATCGAACAGAAAGAACAGCCACCAAAGCAACCACGCATGATGTTCACAGACGTCTTGATCATGTCGTACGCAGGAATTTTTGCTTTGCCGTACATAGGATGAGGAACACGCGCGTAAGGCAGGCCAAACACAAAGTCCATCTCTTCGGTCGTCAATGGAATTGGAGCTTGGTTTACCCAAAGTTCACGATCACCATGGCTTTGAAGTAACGCTCGACCAGAGTACGGGTTCGTTTCTAAATGCAATACACGGCTTGCATGTGCATAAAGAATGCGATCGTTTCTTAGCTTTTCAAACGAAGGTAAACGGACCGCAGTCGTCGCAGCATCGTGGCGTGATGGGCGAATCGTGATTGGTTGTGCAACTGGCTCGTCTTTTTTAGTTTCACACTGAGTTTCTACTTCGTATGGGTTCTTTGGTATGAACGCTTCTTTACGAGGTTTTTCAATGCGAGAAGAATCAATAACCGTGTAGCCTTCTGGCGCCGCTGGCAAGTTCACGGCAGTACCACGAATATTGGTCATGGTGCTGATATCTTCGCCGTTTGCGATGCGATGTGCTACTTCGACAAGTGCGCGTTCTGCGTTACCAAAAAGTAGGATGTCTGCTTTTGCATCAAACAGTACTGAACGACGAACTTTATCTGACCAGTAATCGTAGTGTGCCACACGGCGTAGGCTGGCTTCGATACCACCTAAAACAATAGGTACTTCTTTGTAAGCCTCACGACAACGTTGAGAGTATACCAACGTTGCGCGGTCTGGGCGTTTACCACCTTCGTTATTTGGTGTGTACGCGTCATCGTGACGAAGCTTTTTATCCGCTGTGTAACGGTTGATCATGGAGTCCATGTTACCCGCAGTGATCCCGAAGAACAGATTTGGCTTACCAAGTTGCATGAACGCATCTTTATTTTGCCATTCTGGTTGAGCAATGATACCGACACGGAAACCTTGTGCTTCTAGCAGGCGGCCAATGATAGCCATACCAAAGCTTGGGTGATCCACATAAGCGTCACCGGTTACAATGATAATGTCACAGCTATCCCATCCTAGGGCATCCATTTCTTTGCGACTGGTCGGCAAGAAAGGTGCCGTACCAAAACACTCTGCCCAGTATTTTTTGTACTCATGAATAGGAGTGATGTTATTGGTCATATTTTGCTCTCTGTTCCAGGGAGCGCGAATTATAGCGATTTGATTATCAGGTATCTATAACAAACTCATCTATTCAAGCTTAGTTCATCGAGTTTTATTTGGTTTGTAAAAATATCAATGCTCTATCGGCGATTTTCTGTCTAATTTCACCTTGAAAGCCTCATGGTTATAGATCGGTTCATGAAAAATGTCGCAATCTTAATACAAAGCATAAGCAATGGTGTGCTTATGTGGGGTAAAGCCTATAATCAAATTAGTGCATATTAAATGCAAAAGGCTGAGCTGCTCTGGAAATAGTTCTAAGTCGATAGGCTTATCGTTGACACAATCCATCTATAAAGAGGATCGGCAGGTCCCAACTGGAATGTCGCGAATTGACTGTGAATTTTGAGCCTTGGGCTAATTACAAAAAAAGGGGCTAGGGTATGAGTGAATCTACGACAACAGTGCATCCAAAAATGCAAACGACTTCCAGTCTAACTCCTGTTATAGAGTGGTCTTACGATATTGATACTCGCGAGTTCGAATGTGATCAGCAAGGAATGGCAAAGGCATTTGGGATAAGTACGCCAGTAACTAGCCTAAATAACTTGTTTGATCATATGCTGATGGGGCAACAAGAAACGCTAAAACAACGAATTCTAGAAGTGGAACTCTTTGGCGGACGGGGGCGGTTTTCTTGTTGCATGATGCTAAAAAACGTTAACTTAGTGCACGTTACTATTAGTTTTGAAAGGCTCAATAAGCGCATTATCCAAGGCACTATCATTCCGCAATTAACAATCACTGGTTGCGAGGAGTTAGCGAAAATTCTCGAAACGATTTTTGATTTGCCAAATGTAGGCGTTTTAGTTGCCGATGAAGATACGCGCATCTTAGGTTGTAACCGTGCCTTTGAGTTACAAATGGGCTATCAAAACCGAGATCTGGTTGGGCTTAAAACTCATATATTCAGTACCTCTCACCATAGCCAAGCGTTTTATGATCAGCTGTGGCAGCAAATTAATGATGAAGGATGTTGGTGTGGTAACTTGCTGAGCAAAACAGCAAACGGTAGCAACCAAGCTCATCATCTTTGTATTTACCGACTTACGTTTCACTCTGGACGAATTCTTTATCTCGGATTTTCTACGGATATTTCTGCTTCGTTGTTGTGGATGAAAAATCGTTGTGAACAACAGCATGATTGGGCTGCCTTTTTACCGACGAGGAAAGAATTTGAACTCCAATTAGCTACCTTAGCGAATGAAAGCAGAAATAAAGAACTCAACATTGTTATGACACTCAGACCCAAGTTTTCGGAGAGATACTTGCTTGAACAGCAATTAGGTTTTGCAGATTTTATTATGCGAAGTCGCTACACCAGTATTGCGGGGCAGTTATCTCGGGACGTGTTTGTCGTATGCTTGCAGACCCCTCATTGTCAATGGTTGAGCCCGGTTCGTTTGATCCAAATTGCCATGAAAGGATTCTTTAATGAGCTTAGAAATGAAATGGGCACAAAAATGCATGCCACTATCGTTAAAGGCCAAACTGGTGTGTCAATCCTTGGCTATGATACGAACCGACCAAGACAAGCGCTAGCACATGCAGCGCAAGCGATGTTGTCCTCTATTTCCGGTGAAGGCAGCTATTTCAACTTTTACGACAGTGAACTTCACTCTGAATTAGTGAAGCGCCAACATCTCGAGGCGTTTTTGGAGGCGCAAATAGAGAGTGGACTAGTGGACGTTTACTTTCAACCGATCATCGACGTTCAAACCGGAAGAGTGGTTAAGTTCGAGGCCCTCGCACGCTTCTATGATGAAAATGATGCGTATTGTACGCAGAAGATGATCGCTATTATTGAAGATCTAGAACTCATAGCGGCACTTGATGATGTGGTCTGCCAAGCTGCGTTGAAGCACTTTCCGCGCTTACAAGAAATTTATGGCGAGGAAGTGGGCGTGACCATCAATCGCTCCCTCAATACGAAATTGGATTCTCTTCAGATCCTTCAGCGGTCGCATGATTTGATTAAAGCCAGTGGTGTAGACCCTAAGCGAGTAACTATCGAGCTAACAGAAACCGCGTATTTTGAACAAGATGAGGAGCATACTCGAGCTCTAGAGGAAGTGCGGAAAGAGGGCATTGAGATCGCGATTGATGACTTCGGTACTGGGTATTCTTCTTTTTCTTATCTAGAAAAAGGGCAGTTTGATTTACTGAAAATAGACCGAAAATTCATCAAGAACATTCATAAAGGGAGCACCAGCTATAACATTGTGAAAATGGTCACCGAGCTTGCACAGCAAATGAATGTAAAAGTGGTTGCTGAAGGCGTGGAATCTAAGCAAGAACTTCAAGTATTGGCAGAAATCGGTGTCGATTACATGCAGGGCTTTCTATTCTCTGCTGCCGTGCCTGTCGATTTGATGGATAAAGCGGACAGTTATGAGCATCTGTTCTCTGACATCGCGATTGAGTCTAAGCAAAGTGATGTGTTGCAATCTTTGAGCCATGAACAAGTCAGGTCTATGGACCCTGGAGAACCGCTCTCCTTGGCAGTGGAGTACATGAATTTGAATCCAAGCTTGCCTTTAGTTGTTCTCAATGAAAATCGTTGTGTTGGGTTAATTACGAAAGAGACGGTGAATTTACACCTAACGCCCTCGATGGGCACAGAGCGAGAAACTGAACGAGAAAGCAGAATTTGGAAACGTCCTGTTAATCAGATAATGAGCACCGAATTTGTGTTGGTTGATGAGGATTTACCTGTCTCTGTTATTCGAGAGTTGGTTAAAACCGGCATTCGTTTCCCTTGGGTATTGTGTAATACCAAAGAAGAGTACCGTGGAGTTTTAACGCAGGAAGACGCGTTGAAGTATCTTGCTTCTCTGTGAATAAAATTGTCTTACCGTTTTAGCTCATTTGGGGGCCGACTTTCGGTGGTTTGGCGATAGTTGATTTGATATTATCGCCCCCCCAAAATGACTTTTGAGCGTGCATTCAACATGATTCAACAATTGCTGGTTACTTTCCCTCCGATGCTATTTGGCGCACAAGCGCTACTGACTTTGCTTCTAATCAAGGGCGATATTTGTCCTGGTCAGCGAGGACGTCTTCATAAAATGTTGCCTGCAGTAGCTGTATTGTGGCTCGCTGTTGCGTCACTTCGCATTGAAGCATTTATGATCGTGTTTGCTATTTTCTACTTCTATTCTCAGGTTCAAACCAAGAAAACGCGTGAAAAAGGGCCACTATGGGCGATGCATTTAGCGAATGGTTTGGCCTTTGCGTATGTGAGTATTCAAGTATTTGAGCAATCAAGCTGGCCAGCATCGATAGCGATGGCGCTAATGATATTTTTCCTTGGGGCGTCATTTTCTCAATTGCTGCTTACGATAGCTCGCAGCAGATTACAGGCATTTCACCGTATTTTACCAGTTACGGGCATTGTGTCTGGAATGCTATTAGTCATCGCAACGTTGTTTGCTTCTTATCAGTTAAATGAAGCCACACTAAACGCTGCGACACAGCCGATCTTGCTGTCTTTAGCTATGCTAATTTCTTCAATTATTGTGTGGTGTTGGCATATTTTTACGCATAAGAAACCAGAAAAGGTGCAACTGAGCGTTGCCTTGTTGCTAGCACTCGCGTCGATGACGAGCCTGCAAGGTTTATTCTCTCTCGCGGCTTAACCTCTATTCTAAAGACAAAGCTAGACAGCTTATATCCAAGTGCTTTCTTGGTGCTTGGGTATAAGGTGATCACGTTTTAGATCGCACTCACTTTAAATTCGCGTGATTACTACTACGCTTGTTTATATACCTTGTCGAAGAGGAGAGTCGCGATGGATTTAAGCAATGTAGGTAATCTGGACAGCACTATTTTGCTAGGTATCGTCAACGAAAAGCTACGTTTAGAGTGCGACAGTTTTGACGAGTTAGTATCAGTGTATGAGATGGATGTAGAGTCTGTAGTCGGCAAGCTTGATATGCTCGGTTATCAGTACGATCCATTGACTAACCAATTTAAAGCATATCAACGCTAAGCCTTTCATAACCCAAATCTTTTAAGCCACCTTGATTCCGTCAAGGTGGCTTTTACATTGTAGCCTCGCGGTTGCGAAAAAAGCTTGTAAGTAACGCTTTTCTTTCTCTGAGTGACGCGTTGCAGCAAACAAGCGACGCCATAAGCCTTGGCCGAAAGGTTTACTGGTAATAAGACCTTGGCGAGAAAATTCAGAAATCGCCCAATTGGGTAGTGCCGCCACCCCTAATCCAGCAGAGACCATCTGAACTAACATGAGAGTGTTGTCGGCTTGCTTCCATTTCGCAGGTTCTATTCCTGCTGGCTGAAGAAAGTGTTTTACGACGTCTAGCCTTTGTTTTTGAACAGGATAAGAGAGCATGGTTTGATCTGCGAGATCTTGCGGCTCAATAATTTCTTTTTCCGCCAATGGGTGGTTGGTTGCGGTAATTAAACGCATTTCAAAGTCGAATAGAGGCTCGTAGTGGACTTCGGATCGAGGTTGGATATCGGAAGTAATAACGAGATCGAGTTCGCCTGCCAATAGAGCTGGGAGTGGTTCAAAGCCAAAACCAGAGGAAAAGTCCAATGTTACGCTAGGCCAAGCAAGTTGGTACTCCCTAAGTGCAGGCATTAGCCATTGGAAGCAAGAGTGACATTCAATGGCCATATGTAATCGGCCATTGACGTCTTCTTTCAAGCTCGCTAAATCATTTTCTGCTCTTGCGAGTTTCGGAAGGATATCTTCTGCAAGACGCAATAGGATTTCTCCCTCTGAAGTGAACTTCACCGGACGAGTCTTTCTCAGGAACAGTTGCCCTCCAATTCGCGCCTCCAAATCTTTGATCTGATGAGACAGTGCCGACTGAGTGAGATGTAAAGCGGTCGCTGTTGCCGTTAGAGAGCCAGTGTCTCGAAGCGAAGTTAGTGTCCGCAAATGTTTTAGCTCTATCATGAATTCCTTTCATCCTTTGTTGCTTGCTATGAACAGAATAGCAATCGTGTAAATAACTTAACGACAAAAAATGGATATGTAAACGTCTAGACGTCTATTTGTTGTGTTTATTTGCGAATCATGTCGCCTCATGATGAATTTTTTTAATAAACAAGTTGAATAAATGGACGTTGTTCAAACCGCAGATGAGAGCGATAGTTTAGCCATCCAGACATCTTTAATGACGAAAGATACTCTGACCCAAACAAATTAAACAAGATTGAAAAAGGAATAGGGACATGGCTACAACAACGCACGTACTAGGTTATCCACGCATCGGTGAAAAACGAGAATTAAAATTCGCTCAGGAAAAATACTGGCGCGGAGAAATTGATCAAGCAGAGCTTAAAAAGGTTGGAGCAGATCTGCGCGCTAAAAACTGGCAAACGCAAACAGATGCTGGCTTGAGTTTTACCACCGCTGGCGATTTTGCTTGGTACGATCATGTACTGACGACCACGTTGTTACTGGGTCACGTGCCAAAACGTCACGCAGACGGTTTCCCTGATTTGGATACGCTATTCAAAGTGGGTCGCGGTCAATCTCAAGCGGGTTGCGGCTGTGCGGGCGCTGCAGCATCGGATATGACTAAATGGTTCAACACAAACTACCACTACATCGTACCTGAATTTAGCAAGGACGATACATTTGAAGTGAGTTGGCCTCAACTGTTTGAAGAAGTCAACGAAGCAACCCAAGCTGGGCATAAAGTGAAGCCAGTTTTGCTTGGCCCAGTCAGTTATCTTTACTTAGGTAAAGAGGTAGAAGAAGGGTTCGATCGCCTGACGCTACTGCCACGATTGCTTACGGCTTACCAAGCTATTTTGGCAAAGCTCGCAAGTCAAGGTGTTGAGTGGGTTCAGATTGATGAGCCAATTTTGTCACTGGAGCTAGAAAGCAAATGGGCTGATTCGTTTAAGCTAGCCTACCAAGTGATTCGAAGCGATGTAAAAGTGCTGCTAACGACGTACTTTGACTCCGTAAGCGATACGCTAGGCAAAATTGTAGAGCTTCCGGTAGATGGTTTACATATCGATTTATCTGCCGCGCCTCAGCAGCTTGACGACGTGGTTGCCAAACTACCGGAGGGGTGGGTGCTGTCTGCTGGCGTGGTCAACGGTCGTAACGTGTGGCGCTCGGATTTGAGTGCGCAACTTGAACGTCTACAGCCAGTAAAAGAAAAACTGGGCGACAACCTTTGGGTTGCGAGCTCATGCTCTTTGCTACATAGCCCGGTTGATCTGGAACAGGAAACAGAACTCAGTGAGGAAGTGAAAAGCTGGTTTGCGTTCGCAAAACAAAAAGTAACAGAAGTCGCCTTGCTTGGCCGCGCACTCGATGGTGATCAAGATGCGATTCTCGCTTGTGATACCTACAGCCAGCCAATAAAAGTGCGCAAGACAGCAACACATGTGAATAAACCTCAAGTACAAGCGCGTTTAAACAACATTACCGCGTCACTTGCCGAGCGCAGCGCACCTTATGCAGAGCGTGCTGCGCATCAAGCTGAAGTATTGGGCTTGCCTTTGTTGCCAACAACGACAATCGGCTCTTTTCCTCAAACGGGTGAAATCCGGGTGCAGCGCAGCGCTTATCGTACAGGTCAATTATCTGAGTCTGAATATATCCAAGCACTTAAAGGACATATTGCTGACGCAGTGAAACGTCAAGAGGCGCTCGACCTAGATGTGCTAGTTCACGGTGAAGCAGAGCGTAACGACATGGTGGAATACTTCGCTGAGAACTTAGCGGGTTTTCAAACGACCAAATTTGGTTGGGTACAGAGTTATGGCTCTCGCTGTGTGAAACCTGCCATTGTAGTTGCTGACATTGAACGTGAAAAACCGATCACGGTTGAATGGTCGACGTACGCCCAGTCGCTAACCAGCAAACAGATGAAAGGCATGTTGACTGGACCAGTTACGATTTTATGTTGGACGTTCCCACGTGAAGACATCACACGTCAAGAAATTGCGCAGCAACTTGCTTTGGCACTACGTGATGAGGTGTCTGACCTGCAAGATGCAGGCATAAATATCATTCAAATTGACGAGCCAGCCATTCGAGAAGGTTTACCACTCAAAAAACGTGATCACAAAGCGTACTTAGAATGGGCCGTAAATGCGTTTAAGGTCTCTGCGGCAAGTGCAAAACCAGAAACTCAGATTCACACTCATATGTGTTACAGCGAGTTCAATGAAATCATTGATTCGGTTGCGGCACTCGATGCGGACGTCATTACCATTGAAACATCTCGCTCAAATATGGAGCTGCTGAAAGCATTTGAAGAGTTCAATTACCCGAACGAAATTGGCCCTGGTGTTTATGACATTCACTCACCAAACATTCCTACGGAAGAATGGATTGAAGGTTTAATCAAGAAAGCGGCAGAAAAAATTCCGGCTCAACGTTTGTGGGTAAACCCAGATTGTGGTCTGAAAACACGAAACTGGAAGGAGACAGAAGCGGCATTGGCGAATCTGGTTTCAGCGGCGAAGAAGCTCCGTGCTGAGCTGGCGTAACACATCGTTACAGCAAATAAAAACGGAGACTGTGGTCTCCGTTTTTCTATTCTTAACTGTTAACTTTCGTTTTCAGATTATCCAATAATAGCGAATCATCGTCTCATGCCGAAAGCAACAAAAATTACTGTAGCTACTTCACCTGAGTACAAGTCTGTGCGGAAACCAACTCATCTGCCATCAACTGACCGCGAGAATTACGTACCTTAATACGATACATCAAGCCCATATCAATTTGCTTGCGAACTTCTGGGTTGCTGCAGTAGGTATAGATACTGGTATTCAGTACTTGATTTAACGGCTTTGCACCGAGTGCGCCATCGTTATAAATCATCATCATCTCTACAACATTTTTGTTGGATGAGACACGCATTATTTGCAGTGGACCGTACTCTAAAGGGAGGCCCGCAGACAAGACTCCTGCTCGGTTTGATGCCATAAGCTCAAGTTGGCGCTGATTATCATCGGTTGATGAACAGCCAGCCAGAGCACCAAATACCAAGAAAAGACACAGTAATTTTTTCATAAATTAAAACACTTTTTTGAACGGTTTCACGATAACATGATCGTAAACACCAGCCGCTACATAAGGATCGGCTTCTGCCCACGCTTTAGCATCCTCTAGCGAGGCGAATTCAGCGATGACAGTTGAGCCCGTAAATCCAGCTTCTCCAGGATTGTCAGAATCTATCGCAGGCATCGGACCAGCTGTAAGAAGGCGACCTTCGTCTTGTAGCTTTTGTAAGCGACCCAAGTGTTGTGGGCGAACGCTCATGCGTTTTTCCAACGAGTTCTCAACGTCCTGTGAAAAGATGACATACCACATAGCATAGTTCCTTAATTGGTAGGGTAAAGTGTTAATTTAACGCCTTTTTTGTGTCTCTCACAAGTGAACAACAGAAAATGTGAGGTCCTTTCTAACTGTTAGCGTTGTAGGTTGACTAATTCTGAACCGGACGTGGTTTACCTTCACTGTCAATGGCTACGTAGTTGAAGGTCGCATCACAAACCATGAAGCGTTCGCCAACACCGTGAGCTTTGACGGGTTTGACCCATACTTCCAAATCGACACTCATGGATGTGCGGCCGATCTTAGTGCATTCGCCGTAGCAGCATACGACATCGCCCACACCAACAGGTTTTTTGAACGTAATGCTTGATACCGAAACGGTGACAACGCGACCACAAGAGATCTCTTTTGCCAGAATCGCGCCTGCTAAGTCGAGCTGAGACATTATCCAACCGCCAAAAATATCGCCATTGGCGTTTGTATCTGCAGGCATTGCAAGGGTACGAAGCAGCATTTGACCTTTCGGAGAGCTAATTTCTTGACTCATTGTGACATCCTAAATCTTAAAGGCGCTCAAACTAAGCGCCAACATAGTAAATACCTAGAACCAAAGGTCCTTAAAAAACCGCAGATACCGGACCAGAGAAAGTTGGTTTACAGCAGCAAGAATGGTCTGAAAACGGTACGTTGTTTGAGCGGTTTACTGATACATGGAGCAAAACAGCGACCCTAAGGTCGCTGTGAAGTCGTGGATTATAGCAAAACTGAGTTTTTAATCATCAGTGGACACATCGGATGAGTTATTTTTTTGTTCTTTTGGCATGTGTTTATAAATGTAAAAGCCAGTCGCAATCATGTAAGCAAATGTCGCGATCAACATTCCAAATACTTTGAAGTTAACCCAAACATCCAACGGCAATTCGTAAGCAATATAAATGTTTAGGCCAGCGAAGAATGAGAAGAAGCCAACCCAAGCCCAGTTAATCTTTGCCCAAACAGCGTCAGGTAACGTAATTTCCTTGCCTAGCATACCTTTGATGGCTGATTTTCCCAATGCGTGGCTCACTGCTAAGCCAATCGCCAGAATCGCGTAAATGATGGTGACTTTCCACTTTATAAAATTGTCGTCGTGGAAGAAAAGGGTCATGCCGCCGAAGATAGTGACGATAACAAATGTTATTAGCTGCATCTTTTCGACTTTCTTATACAGCGCATAGGTGACGACAAGCTGAATGGCTGTTGCTACGATCAGTGCACCTGTCGCCACGTAGATGTCGTACAGCTTGTATAAAGCGAAGAAAACGATGAGTGGTATAAAGTCTAGGATCTGCTTCATGATGGCAAAATCTACCTAATTGTTGAATTGAAGACAGTCTAACGGAATCTGACAAGATGTGAATACTGAGGAAGTTAAGGTAAGAATAGTAACGCTTAGTATATCGTACAGCCCGCAAGCTTCTTCCACGTCGAAACAGCAAATGGAAGGAATAAAAATTGCCGCGTGAAGCGGCAATAGAGTTGAGAGTTTTAAACCTTAAGCCACACGTTGATATTGGGAAATAAGCGTTTTTACATCTTCTAAATAGCCTTCCCGCAGTAAGTTATCGACCGTTGCTTCTAGCTCTTCGAGAGACATCGTGAAGCAAGTGGATTTACCAGTCATCAGGGTCAGATATTGATGATACTCTTCTTCTGTATAGTGGCCTAAGCGATCAAGTAACAGTGTTTTGATTCCATGATGAATCAAGCCGTAGTATGTATGTCGATGAAGTAACATGGCGATCTCCTTATCAAGCTCATACGCTACTCATTTGCAGCCTGCTTGACCTTCTGGATAATTCGATTTACTCCAATAATGCACATCTAGTGCCAATTCTATATTTGCAAATTAAAAAGTGCTGGAAGGTGCAAAATTCTCGTTCTGTAACCATCTTTGGATGACGACTTGAAGTGCATTTAACGTGGTGGGCTTTTCGAGCCTGTCATCCATGAGTTTCGAAATTAGCTCCAACTCTCTAGCTCCAGACTCACCAGATAAGGCAATGATTGGAACGGAGGATGTGATTTGCTTAATCCGCTGGCTGGCGTCAAATCCATTCATTACCGGCATTTGGACATCCATAAGAACGAGATCAATCTTGTGAGAGTGGAATAGTTCTACCGCAGAGGCTCCATTATTTGCTTGTAAGCTGTTGACTCCCAATCTTTTTAAATACATCTGTACCAAGGTGCGTTGCACCTCTTTGTCATCTACAATGAGCACTGTTGGTGCATCTTTACATACTTGTACGTGTTGAGCTGAATGATTTTCAGAATGTGATGCAGTTGCTTTCCAGCTATCAAAGTCCGGTGCTCTTAATGTCTCTGGTTTTGGTGCGTTTGGTACGACTGGGAAATACAAGTAGAATTCTGTGAACTCGTTCAATTCAGACTGGCACTCTATTCGTCCTCCGAAGGAGCGCATAACACGTTGGCAATAGCCCAAACCTAAGCCACTGCCTCCGCTTTTTTGATACGAGAAAAAGTCATCAAATATCTTGTGTAAGATACTGCTATCTATACCTGGCCCACTATCTCGGAAGATCAGAATGTTTTCGTAAGCCCCCGTCTGGGTACGAATCTCAATTTGACTGTCGGGATAAGAATCAAAATAGTAAATAGCGTTACGAATCAAATTGAAAATGACAAAGTTAAACAGGGTCTCATTTAACTTCGCGACAAAATCGTGTGCCTGTGGCAGGTTAATTCTCTCTATTATTTGATCGTTTTCAAAACCATAACGGCTTACTGCTTGGTCGATGGCTTTATGTATGGAAGTGAGAGCTAAAGGCTCATGCTCTGGTGAACTGTCGCTAACTTCTCGTAAAATAATATCGATAAGTTGTCGACCGCGTTGTATAGCGGCTTCACCTTTATCAATTTCTCTTTTTAGCGTATCCAGTGAGGCGTTTGACTCTATATGCTGTTTTAAAGCTTCAAATTGTAATTGTACTTGAGCGAGAGGGTTACGCATTTCATGTGCAATGGAGTTAGCCAGCGCACGGCTTTGGCGTACCTTTCTATCGGCTTCAATGGTGCTCTGGATGCGAACTAATAACGTTTGCAGAGCTGAGATTTCTTCATTAGAAAACAGCTTATTATCTATTTTATGTGAAGAAATTAGTAAGTGAGTAACAGACTTTCCACGACCGAAGAGAGGCATAACGAGCGCAGTATTGCTTGAGCGCATGCGCTCGTAGAGCTTTCTCATCGACCCTTTAGAAGAGGAGGCATAATCAATTTCTTCAGACAACTCATCTAGCACGAGAACTGACTTGCTTGACGGCAGGTACTCTTCGTAAAACGTTTCTGTGTAATTGCTAGTGACTAGCTGTAGCTTGTTGTTTGGTATGTTAAGTAACGATGCCAACTGACGCATAGCATCATCTATTGAGCGTTTAAACTCTTCCTCTAACCCAAGGATTTGCTGAACGGGAGTGTGTCGTTTCCCATAAATAAAATACGAAGCGAAACGACTGACTCGCTTAAAAAGCAAGTGCCAAGTGATACCGATAAGCGCGCATAAAGGTACCGCAACAAGCCATTGGTTATCTTCAGAGATAGGAATAAATATCGCCCCTAGCGGCAGAACAAAAATGGCGCAGACTAAGAGCGCGCTTACCGTTAAGTACGTGAGATATTTAGCGCTGTAGAAGCGAGAGGTAAGTAGGGCATAGCCCACAAACAACATTTCGCTGATTGAAAGTGCTGGTGGTAACCAAGTTAGGGAGAAGTCGCCAAGGAAATACGTCATTCCAAGGTGTATCACTGCCGTAGATAACATGAATACCAAAATGCCAGCGATCATATAGTTGCTTTTTGCTAGCGTGAGCTTGCTGCTGTTAGCGCGCATGGCAATCAAGTTAAGCAGCGTTAGTACCACGAAAGCTAGCAAACTAATGAAAAAATATGAGGTATGTGGGCCAAATTCAATGACGAACTGGCTTGGACCACTAATGGTGACATTTTCGACAGTAAGATTCGGCACTAAGTTGATGTACAGTGAATACGTTGCTAGTGCGACAAAGACGACTTTTTGCCAGACTTTGACCGCTGTTTTTTTAACATCTGCGGTTAACTGGCAAGAAAAATAGAATGCAAACGCAAAGGCGAAAAAAGACGCTAAGTTCGCTAACTTAGCCATAAAAATACCACCAACAGAGCCTAATTCTGGCAATAAATCGGTATGGAAATAGGCGTTGCTGCTTATCCAAACAATGATACAGCTGGAATAAGCGATGTAAGGCGCGTGATGCGAGCCTAAGATTGATTCACTCTTCTGTTTTAGGCGATAGCAGTAATACAGTAGCCAAGCGAATACTATTAGTACAGTCGCGTACAATGCCATTGCTTTTGGGTAAAAGAGACCGTGCAAATGAACATCAAGCATGCTCATTCACCTTTTTATCCATTCTTTTTGTTCGTACGCAATGTTTGTAGTCGCGAAATTGTATGTCTTGAAATGCTTCAACCATCATACCTAAATTCCAGAAACCGCGGTATGTCTTGGTACCGTCACCGTTAATGTCGCGGTATCCTGAGTGAAAGTAGGCACTTAAATCAATAGATTGATAGAAATTTAACATAAATACTTGCTCAATAATGGTAAAGCCGAGCTTATAGCCTGCTTTATAGAGCTCGCTCATCATAGTTTTTTGCGCCAGATACAAAAAATACAGCTTTTGTTGAATGTTGCCTCCCACCGTAAGACGCAGTACTTCGCAAACCGCTTCACTGTTCTTTACACGAGATTGAAACTGAGCATCAAACTCAATAAGAGTGTGCTCATGAGTTAGAGCACGACACTCCAAAATACCCAGTTGATTGAGAACACTGTACCCATGATTAGGAAAGCAAAACTGCCATTGTTCGTTACTAAACTTTGGTGAGTAACTGAGCCAGTTATTTCGTTGATGCCAGCTTTGCACTAAAGCGGAGGAGGCCATGATTGGTGAAGATGACGATTTGAGCAAGAGGGCAAAGTGCTGCCCTTTTTGCGAGAGTGATAAAAGAGGCAAGATTTCAAACCATTGTTCAGTTTGGACGAAAAGCTCAAGATTACTCAGTGTGATCGCTTCGGAAATCGGCATTAACGCTGCATGATTTGGCAGCATTACCTCAAGATCGCAATCTGCGATATCTTCAATTAACACGCTAGTATAGCTGTGGTCGTCAAACGGAAGCGGAGTAGGAATCGCAGCTTCGTTTGAAGGATATTTTTGCTTGATTGCTTCGATCTCGCATTGACACCAGAAAACCATCCAATGCGGGTAACAATCTGCGGCAAGTTGTTCAAGTAAACGAATCTCTTTGGAGAAACCTGTCGGATACTGTTGCACTAAATCTCGATAATCCATTAACTCAAATAGTGCAGAAAGACTTTTTGATGCGTGTTTAGGAAAGAGAGATTTAAGCAGTTTTATTCGATACAGAGCAACCTGTTGAAAAAGAGCATCTCGTTTTTGTTTCGTTAGGGTAAGAATAACTGAGTCAACCAGGGCCTGCTGCTTTGATTCGATCGGCAAATTTATTTTGGTGAGATATTCCAAAGATTGCTCAAGACTCATGATATAACCTAGCTCTAACGTTTTGTTATATTTTGTAATGGTTTATATCATTTTGAAAAATTTATGCCATCGGTTTCTATTTGTATAGTTACGTAATGCAAGAAAAGACAAAAAAACCGCTCATTATGAGCGGTTTTTGGTCTATTCAAGAAAGGGTTAGGCTTCTTGCTTTTTTAGCTCAGCTTCTGCCGTTTCTTCTTCAATTAGCGCATCAACGATAACTGCACATGCAGCATCACCTGTGATGTTCAGTGCTGTACGAATCATATCGAAAATACGGTCAAGAGCGAATAGCAGCGGTAGACCTTCAATTGGAATGCCAGCGGCAAGAAGCACGGCAACCACTAGGAAAGAAGGGCCAGGAACACCCGCTTGACCAACCGCACCCAATGTAGACGTTACGATAATTGCAATGTAAGCGCCCATGCCTAGATCGATATTGAACAGTTGAGCAAAGAAGATAGCAACCAAGCCATAGTAAATCGCATTACCTGACATGTTGATCGTTGCGCCTAGAGGCAGAACAAATGATGCAGTTGAATTTTTTACGCCCAGCTCTTTTTCACAGGTGTCCATTGTAACAGGCAGTGTTGCCATAGAAGACGCTGTTGAAAGCGCAACTGCTTGCGGTTTCTTCATTGAAGACAGGAATTTCTTCGCAGATGTCTTCGTGAAAACATGCACCATTGCTGGGTAAACAACGAAACCGAAGATTAGGATGGCGGCAACGTAAACAACGAACAGTTTAAACACCACCATTAGCGCACCAAAACCGAACGTACCGACGGCTTCTGCCATCAGACCAAATACACCGATAGGTGCAATGATCATTACTTTGTTGATCATCCAAACCATTGCGTCAACGATGCAGTTAACACCATTGATGATTGGTTCACGACGCTCTTTTGCTTGCTTAGAAATCGCAATACCAAAGAACATACAGAAAACGAGGATCTGTAGGATGTTTGCTTCATTTAGTGATTGGAAAACGTTGGTTGGGATCATACCAGTGATGGTTGCCCAGAAAGTAGGTAGTTCACCTTTTGAAGCGTATTCTGCTGAGAACATGCCTTCAACGCCAGAGACGTCGATACCCATGCCTGGTTGGAATACTTCACCCATAAATAGTGCAAGCGCAACGGCTAGGGCGGATGTTAAACCAAAATAACCTAGAGTGACGATGCCAACTTTACCTGCTGACTGGCTGTTCCCAAGACCAGCGGCGCCAGAAATCAAGGCGACAGCGACCAAAGGAATAACCAACATTTTGATTAAGTTGATAAAGATAGCACCTAAAGGAGCGAACACTGTCGCATCATGACCCATCATGGCACCAACGGCTGTGCCCACGATCATGGCGATTACGACTTGTACGCCAATGTTGTTTAGCAAACTCTTTTCTTTTAACACTTCCATAACCTCTGTGCTAATAAAATGTAAAATCCTAAAATTACCCACTAACCATAAATGGATTTACGGATAATTATCTCGCCTTGCTTTTTACACTTATCGTTTACAATTGGCAATATGCAGCAAGGTATTATTGATGGATTAATCGATATTTTATTGACGAACGATAAAGTTTTGTTCAATAGCAAACGTTTGCTATTGATTTTTCTTATAAGGGTCGCGCTTAGGATTGTTCAAGTTTATTTTTCTTTATTTGTTTTCTTTTTGTTAATTTTAACCGCTTTTGTATTTGCTATTGCAGTCAGAGTTTTTAGTGACTTGGGTTGATATTTATAACAATTCATCTCTTTCAAGCTCACACTTTTATTAATTTGCCTTCTGAAATGTTAATTGCTTTACATTCTTGGCTCTAATTGCGTTGTAAACATAATGTTAAATTGTAATGACTGGTGAGACTCAAATGCTGACGATCCAGTGTTAGAGATAACTTGCTTAGTTAATGCTCCTGAGCTGATTAGACGAGAAAGACAAGTAAGAGGTGAAGAGACTATGATGAATCTTGCTGCTGCGTTACAAAGAAATGCTGCGAGTAAACCAGATAAAACGGCGTTGATATGTGGCACTGAAAAGATAAATTATGCGCAGTTTGATGCGATCGCCGGCAAGATCGCAGCGTCTTTAATCAATAAAGGCGTAAAGCCAGGTGACCGCGTTGCGATTTCATGCCCAAACATTCCTTTTTTCGCGTTTGTTTATTATGCAATACAAAAAGCTGGCGCGGTTGCAGTCCCATTAAATGTGCTTTTGAAAGCGCGAGAAATTAAGTATCACTTAGAAGATTCAAAAGCGAAGTTTTATTTCTGCTTTGAAGGGACGAAAGAACTGCCAATGGCAAAAGAGGGTGTAAAAGCCTTTGAACAAGTCGATACATGCGAAGGCATAGTCGTACTGACTCAATCTCAAGATGAAAGCTATTGGAATGGTGTAATAACTCTCAATGCGTTTATAGCCGATGTCCAACCGTTGCCAGATTATATACCGCGTAATGCGGATGATACTTGTGTGATTTTGTATACATCAGGGACGACAGGCTTACCAAAAGGCGCTGAGCTGACTCAGCAGAACATCATAATGAACGCTCTGGTGGCACAAAACATTATGGGCAGCCAGGCCGATGATATTCACTTAGTAACTTTGCCTTTATTTCATACATTTGGTCAAACCGTCCACTTAAATGCTAGTGTTTTGGGCGGGGCAACATTGGTGTTAGTGCCTAGGTTTGAGCCTAAACATGTTCTTGAGCTGGTGGAAAAACATAGGGTGACGATATTTGCTGGTGTGCCAACGATGTACATCGGTCTGCTTCATGTGCAGCATCAATTTGATACCTCGTCATTGCGTGTTGCAGTAAGCGGTGGTGCGTCATTGCCAACCGAAATCTTTCGAACCTTTGAAGAAACATTTAATGTGCCGATCTTAGAAGGATACGGGTTGTCGGAGACAAGTCCTATTGCATGTTTTAATCATTTGGATCAGGAGCGCATACCAGGCTCGGTAGGTCAACCGGTTCAAGGTGTCGAAGTAAAAGTTATCGATATTGAAGGTAATGCACTACCGATAGGCGAAGAAGGTGAGATTGTTGTGCGTGGTCATAATGTTATGAAGGGATATCTTGACCGCCCAGAAGTTACTGAATCTGCACTACAAAATGGTTGGTTCCATACTGGTGATGTGGGCCGATTTGACAGTTCAGGTAATTTGTTTATTGTCGATAGAATGAAAGATCTGATCATTCGAGGTGGATTTAATGTTTATCCCAGAGAAATTGAAGAAGTTTTCATGACTCATCCTGCAGTTTCAATGGTCGCGGTGATAGGGATTCCAAATGAAGAGTATGGCGAAGAGATAAAAGCCTACGTTGTACTTAAACCAAAAGAATACATTGACGCCGATTCATTACAAAAGTGGGGTAAAGAGCAATTAGCCTCGTTTAAATATCCTCGTTATGTCGAAATTCGTGAGCACCTCCCGATGAGTGCGACAGGAAAGATTTTGAAACGTGAGTTGAAATCTGAATTGAATATAGCTTAGTCAATTCAATGGTCTTTGTGTCACAGCGCCACTTGCCTAAGCGCAAATGGTGTTGTGCTCTTGACCAATTAGATGCATAAGGTTTTTAGCTATCGTTAGACAATACTTACCGTTTGTTGAATGGATCTATTGCTCGAGTTTTTTAAAGTATTCTTCTAAGCGCTTCGGATTGGTAATGGTTACTGAGCCATAGTTTAGCTCTAGCATCCCGATACTTTCTAATCGTTTTAGTATCTTGTGTACACTCTGACGAGTTAGCCCCATCATGTTAGCGATATGTTCTCTTGTTACCCTGACAACGCATGGTCGAGTATCGATCGCTTGATTAAGTTGGTATTCAGCAAGCAGCAGCAACCTTTTGGCGACTCGTTCTTCAATTCCTCTAATCGCGTCATCTTCGATAACAGAAATAGCAGACCACAAGCGGCGGCTAAGTAAGTCGAGTATAGTGGGGTAACTTTGAGGGTATTTGGCGAGTAATTGGCGAAATTTATCTCCAGGAAGCTCCATTACAGTCACGTCAGAATGCGCGGTCGCACCAAAAATACGAGGCATACCGGGAGAAAAAACATTGTCTCCAAACCAGCCACCAGCTTCGAAAATCATCAGTGTGACTTCTTTGCCTTTTGAACTAATTGAGTTCACTCTCACTGCACCTTGAGCTATGACCATAAGAGAAGATTGAAGCGCACCTTTATTGCAAATCAGTGCTTTTTCGTCGAAGCAGCGAACCTTAGTCATTTGCGCTGCTTCACTAAGCCCTTTATCTGGCAGCCCTGATAGTACAGGACATTTGGCTAGCAGTGTTTTGACTTCTTCCATGTAGCAACCTTACTGCACATTGCTTTATTGAGTGAGTTAAGTTACCCAAGCTTAACACTCTTTGAGTGCTCTGCTTGAGATAGATTTGGAAAGTGCGGGCGTTGAACAAAAAATGACGTGGTATAAACGCGATAGTAAGAAAACGCCCACTAAACATAATGTTAAGCGGGCGTTGTTGTGTCATATCAAACTGAAATTATTTTTGAGTGGCAGCTTTCATTGCAGAAACGAATTCACCTAGCTTGTCGAGCATAATTTGTGGCTGATCAACGTTCGCTTCAATGATTTTTACCACGGCTGAACCAGAAATTGCACCAGCGGCGCCAGATTCTAGTGCTTGTTTCACCTGTGCAGGCTCAGAGATGCCAAAACCAAGTAGTGCTGGTGGCGCATCAAACTGGTTCAGTCTATCGAGCATATGACCTACAGGCATGTTTGCTTTGGTTTCTGCGCCAGTAACACCTGCACGAGAGAGTAGGTAAGTGTAGCCGCCACCTAACTCTGATACTTGCTTCAGTGTTTCATCACTTGCCGTTGGTGGTGCGATGAAGATTGGGTGAATACCAAACTTTTCTGCAGCAGCAACAAATTCGGCACTTTCATTAGTTGGTACATCTGCAATCAAAACAGAATCGATACCTGCTTTTGCACAACGCTCATAGAAGTTCTCGATACCACGAGAGTAAACAAGGTTCGCGTACATAAGAAGACCAATAGGTAACTCTGGGTATTTAGCACGGATCTTACCAATTTGCTCAAAGCAGATATCTGGTGTTGCGCCTGAGTCTAACGCGCGAATGTTAGCGCCTTGGATGGTTGGGCCATCCGCTAGCGGATCTGAGAATGGAATACCAAGTTCAAGGGCATCTGCACCAGACTCAACCAGTGTTTCCATGATTTTGTAAGACTGCTCGGCGTTTGGATCGCAAACCGTTACGAACGGTACAAATGCGCCTTGGTTCTTTTCGTTTAGGCGCTCAAACATCTTTTCATAACGGCTCATTAGATTGCTCCTTTTTCTTCTAAGATGGCGTGTACGGTGAAGATGTCTTTGTCACCACGACCTGATAGGTTAACGACCAATAATTGCTCTTTTTCTGGATTCTCACGAGCCATACGCAGTGCATGAGCCAGTGCGTGAGAAGATTCAAGTGCAGGGATGATGCCTTCGTGACGCGCAATTTCTTGGAATGCTTCTAGTGCTTCATCATCCGTCACGTTGTCATATTCAGCACGGCCAATTGCGTTTAGATGTGCGTGCTGTGGACCAACTGAAGGGAAATCAAGACCAGCAGAGACAGAGTATGACTCTTCAACCTGACCGTTTGGATCTTGCATCAATGGAGCTTTCATACCAAAGAAGATACCCGTTTTACCATGTTTAAGTGGTGCACCGTGCTGGTCAGTATCGATACCTTTACCTGCTGGCTCAACACCAATTAGGCGAACGCTTTCTTCTTCGATGAAGTCAGCAAACATGCCAATCGCGTTTGAACCACCGCCCACACATGCGATAACCGCATCAGGAAGACGACCTTCACGTGCCAAAATCTGATTCTTCGTTTCTTCACCAATCATGCGTTGGAAGTCACGCACGATTGTTGGGAATGGGTGAGGACCTGCCGCTGTACCTAATAGGTAGTGTGCATCTTCATAAGTTGCAGACCAGTCACGCAGCGCTTCGTTACATGCGTCTTTAAGTGTTGCTGAACCCGAGTGGACAGGAATAACCTCTGCGCCCATTAGCTTCATACGGAATACGTTCGGGCTTTGACGCTCAACGTCTTTTGCACCCATGTACACGCGACACTTAAGGCCAAGCAGTGCACATGCTAGTGCGGTTGCAACACCGTGTTGACCTGCGCCAGTTTCAGCGATGATTTCGTTTTTGCCCATGCGTTTCGCAAGTAGCGCTTGACCCAACACTTGGTTGGTCTTGTGCGCGCCACCGTGAAGTAGGTCTTCACGTTTTAGGTACAGTTTGGTTTTCGTACCTTTGGTTAGGTTACGAGTTAGAGTCAAAGCCGTTGGACGGCCCGCATACTCTTGAAGAAGCGTCATGAATTCGCTGCGGAATTCTGGATCTTCTTGCGCGTCGATAAACGCTTGCTCTAGTTGCTCCAGTGCTGGAACTAGATTTTGCGGAACGTACTGACCGCCGTATTCGCCAAAGTAGGCATTCAGTTTTGCCATCGTTATATTCCTTCTCGTATTTTTCGCTACGAATAGCTTTAAATTTTTTAGCTGATATCCAGCTTTAGTAGTTGCGAATAGCAGTGAATGCCGCGAGCAACTTCTGTGAATCTTTTTTGCCTGGTGCGCTTTCTACACCAGAGTTTAAATCTAATCCCAAGCAACCTAGTGTCGCTGCTTGTTGAGCATTTTCTGGCGACAGTCCGCCCGCTAGCATAATTTGACTTGGGTCGCCGATCAGTGACCAGTCGAACACTTGACCAGTTCCACCAGTTTGAGTGCCAACTTGCGCATCTAATAAATGGCGATCAATGTTGTCTGCTAGCAGTTCTGGCTTGGCATCAGTCACGCCGTAAGCTTTCCAAATTTCTACCGCTGCTGGTAGTTCGGCTTTGAGTTGGTTTACGTAAGCTTGGTCTTCTTGACCGTGCAGTTGCACCGCTTTTAAACCCAAAGAGGTGACGACAGAAGCAACAAAATCGATATCGTGATTTTGGAAAACGCCTACATAGTTCAGTGGAGCACCGCTCATGGTTAAGCGAGCACCCTCAAGGTCGACCGCACGCTTCGACTTCTCGACAAAAATCAGGCCACCAAATACTGCGCCTGCTTGATATGCTTTTGCTGCGTCATCTGGATGCGTTAAGCCACACACTTTGTTTTCGCCTAAGGTCACTTTACGTACAGCAAGTTCTAAGTTGTCTTCTGCCATCAGTGAACTACCAATCAAGAAGCCGTCTGCGTATTCCGCTAAATCACGAACTTGTTGATGCGTATAAATGCCAGATTCTGAGATTACTGTTGCGTTAGGAGCCAGTTCACGAATTGTCGGTGCCAGTTCTTTAGTACGATTCAAATCAGTACTTAGGTCGCGAAGGTTACGGTTATTAATGCCGATAACGCGTGCGCCAAGCTTAACGGCACGATGAAGCTCTTCTTCGTTGCTGACTTCGGTCAAGATACCCATGTTCAGGCTGTGCGCCGCTTCCTCTAGCGCTTTGTACTCTTCGTCATTAAGGACAGAAAGCATCAGTAGCACGGCATCAGCACTGTAATGACGTGCTAGGTAAACTTGGTAGGTATCTACCATGAAGTCTTTGCACAGAACAGGTTGTTTGACTTGACCGCGTACTTGAGGAAGAAAGTCAAAGTTGCCTTGGAAGTACTTCTCGTCTGTTAGGACTGAAATCGCATCAGCATGGTTGTTATAAACCGATGCAATGTAATCCAAGTCGAAGTGATCACGAATCAAACCTTTAGAAGGAGATGCCTTCTTACATTCGGTGATGAATGCCGTCGTTTCGCCACTCAGAGCATCGTAGAAGCTGCGGTCCGATGGCAGCAAATCAGACTGAAATGTGCTTAGCGGTTGAGACACCTTACGGTCTGCTACCCACTGATATTTGTCGCGGACAATTTTCGCCAGTACTTCTGCCATTTCTGCTTCTTTCTTAGAAACGTGTTCAGACAGGTTGTCAGCTTGCTGAGTGTTGAAGTCAGTCATGTTCTTCAATTCCTTAAGCGTGTGCGGCAAGTTGTTGTACCAATTGGTACGCCTTGCCTGAATTCATTGCCTCAATCGCTTGTTGCGTGTTGGCTTTTAAATCTTCGTGGCCGAATAGGCGCATTAGCAGAGCAACGTTCACCGCCACTGCGCCCAATTGCGCGTCTGTACCTTTACCCGTCAGAATGTTGGTAATGATCGCTTTGTTTTCTTCAGGATCGCCACCTTTGATCGCTTCTAGCGGGTGCGCTTCTAGACCGAAGTCTGCAGGCGTTAGTTTGTATTCTGTGATCTTACCGTCTTTGATCTCGGCAACGGTTGTTTCACCGTGAATTGCTACTTCGTCCAAGCCACTGCCGTGTACTACAGCGGCGCGCTTCATACCCATTTGTAGCATGGTTTCTGCGATAGGACGAACCAGTTCTTCACTGTAAACGCCCATCAATTCGATGTTAGGACGAGCAGGGTTAATCAGTGGGCCAAGAATGTTAAAGATAGTGCGTGTTTTCATGGTTTGACGCACTGGCATCGCATGGCGCACACCACCGTGGTATTGAGGTGCAAATAGGAAAGCAACACCGATATCGTCTACCGCTTTGCGCGTATCTTCTGCGCTCATGGCTAGGTTGATACCAAATGAATCAAGAAGGTCAGAAGAACCCGATTTGCTTGAAACGCTGCGGTTACCGTGTTTCGCCACTTTTAGACCACATGCTGCAGCAACAAACGCCGCAGTGGTTGAAATGTTGATGGTGTTGTGACCGTCACCGCCAGTACCTACGATATCTGCGAAATCGTAATCTGGACGAGGGAATGGGTTTGCGTTTGCCAGCAGTGCTTTCGCTGCGCCCGCAATTTCATCTGGTGTCTCGCCTTTGATTTTTAGTGCAGTCAGTGCTGATGCCATTAAAATTGGGTCTAGTTCACCACGGATAATGATGTCGAATAGCTGTTGGCTCTCTTCCTGAGTAAGCGATTCTTGCTCGTACAGTTTGGTAATAATAGGGTTGATGATTGCTTCCATATTTCCTCTCCTAAATTTCTTATGTGCCAAGTGCTTTTTAAGCAGTGAGTGGGTTCGCTGAAGTTTGTTCTTCAAGTGCCCATTCAATGGCATTGGCCAACAGTGTTGCTCCGTAGGTCGTCATAATAGATTCCGGGTGGAACTGGAACCCGCAAACTTTATCTTCTTCATGTACAACAGACATTACCAAGTCATCTACTTCTGCTGTGATGTTTAGGCTCTCAGGAACCTTGGTCGCAACCAGCGAGTGGTAACGTGCAATCGCAAGTGGTGATGGTAGGTTTTGGTAAATCGCATGGTTTTGGTGCTCCATCATAGAGACCTTACCGTGAATGATTTCGCCTGCGCCAGCAACGGTGCCGCCGTATGCTTCAACAATCGCTTGGTGACCAAGACAAATCCCGATCATCGGCACTTTGCCTTTCATGCGTTGGATAAGCTCTGGCATTGAGCCTGCCTCTGACGGTGCGCCTGGGCCTGGCGATAGCAGAACCACTGGGTTTTCAAGCTCGTTTACCGCTTGTTCAATGGTTTCTGCTGGGATGTTGTTTCGGTAAATCTTGACTGAGTGACCTAGCGAGCGGAATTGATCCACAAGGTTGTAGGTGAACGAGTCAAAGTTGTCGATAAAAATGATATTAGCCATCTCTGAACCCTATTCCTTATTGTGACTTATGCGCTGCTTGGATAGCAGAGATTACCGCTTGTGCTTTGCTGCGCGTTTCGTCTGCTTCCGCTTGCGGGTCAGAGTCGAACACCACGCCAGCACCAGCTTGAACTTGAGCAATGCCGTTCTCAACGTACGCTGAGCGGATCACGATACAAGTATCTAATGTTCCTTCGCCGGTAAGGTAGCCCACAGCACCGCCGTAGCTACCGCGTCGTGCGCCTTCTACGTCGCGAATCAACTGCATTGCACGAATCTTTGGTGCACCAGTGAGTGTGCCCATGTTCATACATGCTTGATATGCGTGCAGCGCGTCTAGGTCTTCACGCAGTTGACCAACCACACGAGATACCAAGTGCATTACGTGGCTGTAGCGGTCGACTTTTAGAAGGTCTGCTACGTGGCGAGTGCCAGCTTGAGCAATACGAGCGACGTCGTTACGTGCTAAGTCAACCAGCATCATGTGTTCTGCGTTTTCTTTCATGTCGGTACGCAGTTCAAGTTCGATGCGGCTATCTAGGTCGAAATCAATCTCGCCGTTAGGGCGCTTACCGCGGCGACGAGTGCCTGCGATTGGGTAGATTTCAATTTGGTTAGTGTCGGTTTCGTACTTAAGCGCGCTTTCTGGTGATGCGCCAAACAGAGTGAACAGCTCATCTTGCATGTAGAACATATAAGGGCTCGGGTTACTTTGTTTTAGTTCTTTGTAAGCTGCCAGTGGAGAAGGGCAAGGTAGAGTGAATCGGCGAGATGGTACAACTTGGAATACATCGCCTTTCACTACGAACTCTTTTAAGTCGCGAACAGTTTGGCAGAAGTCTGCATCAGATACGCTAGGTTCTACCGTTACGTCAGCGATTTGTTTTGCGCTTGGCAGTAGTTTTGGCGCTGCACACTGAGCGCTGACTTCTGCAATACGAGTCTCTAACGCTGTTTTCTCTGAACCATCAACAAACAACGTCGCTTGAAGCTGGCAAGATTCCGTTTGATGGTCGACAACAAGCAGTGTTTCCGCGACGTAGAAAACGTAATCTGGACACTGATTTGTTGCTTCTGCATTCCCAAGCGGCTCGAAATTTGCGACTAAGTCGTAGGCAAACAGACCACCAAGGAAAATCGCGTGTTTGTCTTGCTGTGAAATATCAAAACTATGCTGAACCAAACGCAGCGCATCGAAAGAAGAGGCTTCACGTAGGCGAGAGTCTTCATCTAACGTGCCGCATGGCTGGCTAAATTCCAAAGTTAGCGTTTCGCCATCGAACTTACTCTCTACATCACCACGGATGTTCTGGTTTAGGTGAGACAGTAGGTTTTTACCGTTGTTGGTCAAGGCGTGCATGCTAACGGTATGGCCGAAGCAAACAATGCGAACCGCTGAATCTACGATCAGCAGGGATTTTAAATTTTGCTTTGAATCGATCTCAGCAGATTCCAGCAATAGGCTGTCAGTTTTGTTCTCACATAGTGTGTGGAACAAGCGAGTCGGGTCTTGAGTATAAGGGACGGAAGCCGTTAGCACTTCAAGCTGTCCAAGTTTCTTAATTTCAATGGCCTTGTTCACAAGACCTCCTTGTAGCTGTTTAAATCTTCCTGCCGTACATAGTCGCATAAAGCAAACGTTCTCCCAATCTAGAGTTGGCTATATTCGATTAATGTTTAGGCAGTTGAATGTGAAATGAGCAACAAAACAAAAAAGCCCGCTTAAGTAGCGGGCTTTACAACGTTTGGTTCTATAAACTAGAAGTATACGTTTGCCCACCAAGAACTAGTCCAAGTGCGCCACCAAGCAAGATCTGATGAGTTTGCCTTATTAAGACAAACCGCAACTTTCGCTTTTTGGTTTTGGTTAAATTCTTGTAACATGGTGAACCTTAAATTACGTACTTTGTATTTGTGTACTAGTTAACTAGTGCGAGAGTAAAAAGTCAACCCCAAAACGGCATTAAAACGATAAAAATATGAGAATTGATTTACATAGTCACACCACTGCATCGGACGGTCGGTTAGAACCTAAAGATTTAGTGGAAAGGGCGCTGAGTTTTGATATCGAGGTTTTGGCGATCACTGATCACGATACGGTTGACGGTTTGGCGTTAGCTAAGCAATACGTTCAAGATAATAATTTGCCGATAAAAATCATCAATGGCATTGAGATATCGACCGTCTGGCAAAACAAAGACATTCATATTGTCGGCCTGAATATTGATCCGGAAAATGAACAATTATCTGCCCTCATAGAACAGCAGAAGCAGCATCGCATAACACGATCTGAGTTAATTGCAGAGCGACTACAAAAAGCTACTCGAGTAGGTGTGCTTGAAGAGGTAAGGCAAATCGCCGGTGATGCTCCAGTGACAAGAGCGCATTTCGCGAAATGGTTGGTAGATAATGGTTACGCAAAAACCATGCAAATGGTGTTTAAAAAATACCTAACGCGTAATAACCCAGGTTATGTACCACCGAATTGGTGTTCGATGAAGGATGCGGTTGATGCTATCCATGCGGCTGGTGGAATGGCGGTATTAGCGCATCCTGGCAGATATAAGTTGACAGCGAAGTGGATTAAGCGTCTTCTAGCAGCGTTTGTCGAAGCAGGTGGTGATGCGATGGAAGTTGCACAGCCACAGCAAGCGCAACAAGAAAGGCGCAACTTGGCTGATTATGCTATACAATACAAACTATTAGCCTCTCAAGGCAGTGATTTTCACTACCCATCACCGTGGATGGAGCTAGGAAGGAACCTATGGTTGCCTGCTGGCGTCGAACCAGTTTGGAAAGATTGGGGAATAGATCCTTCGTTGAATAATACTCAGTAATACGAAGTCGAGAACCCATAAAAATATAGAGCCGAGAGGCTCGATAATGAGGAATTACAATGAGCCAGTTTTTTTACGTTCACCCAGAAAACCCACAGGCTCGCTTGATTAATCAAGCAGTAGCAATCATTCGTAACGGCGGCGTTGTGGTTTACCCTACTGATTCAGGGTATGCACTTGGCTGTCAGTTGGAGAACAAACAGGCACTGGAACGAATCTGTCAGATTCGTCGTCTGGATGATAAGCATAACTTTACTTTGCTGTGTCGTGATTTGTCGGAGCTTTCTCTCTATGCCCGAGTGGATAACTCTGCATTCCGACTGCTGAAAAATAACACACCAGGTCCTTACACCTTCATCTTCAAAGGCACAAAAGAGGTGCCGCGTCGTTTGATGAATGCAAAACGTAAGACCATCGGTATCCGTGTTCCAGACAATCAAATTGCCTTGGACTTGTTGGAAGCATTAGGTGAGCCGATGATGTCTACGTCGTTGATTCTACCTGGCAGTGACGTAACAGAATCTGATCCAGAGGATATTCGCGATAAACTAGAACATGCGGTTGATGTGATTCTTAATGGCGGTTACTTAGGTGAACAACCTACGACTGTAATTGACTTTAGCGAAGGTGAACCTGTTGTGGTTCGTTTGGGATCTGGTGACCCTGCACCATTCGAATAGTAGACGCACACCACCGTCAAACAAAATAGGAGGCATCGCGCCTCCTATTTTAGTTGTCATATCGAATATCTCATTGAACTTAACTGATTGAGGTTAAGCGAAATCGAAAATGTCGATACCATTTTGTTCTGCATAGTTGATGTATGCAGAGCTCACACCGTTTAGTGTCACTTCAACATTGTATTCATCACTTGAGAATACTGCCCAGCCACATTCATTGTAAGATAAAGTCAGATCATCCGCTGAATCCAAGAACGTATCTCGAATGCCATCGTTATCAGTGTCTCGGCCCATATCAAAGACAAGTTTGTCATGGAAAATATTAAAATCGACAATGTCGGCTTTAACATCAATATCGTTGGAAGACACTGGCTGATCAGGTACACCAATAGCCAGGCGGTTTGTAAGCACGAAGGTGTCGTCTCCACAGCCACCGCTCAGTACTGATTCACCATCACCAACAACGAGCGTGTCGTTACCCCAGCCACCACTCAAGTAGTTGTTGCCTGAATAATCAAAAATTGTGTCGTCGCCGCAGCCACCAAAGAGTTTGTCGTTTCCTAATCCGCCGGATAGGAAATCGTTTCCAAAGCCGCCAGAAACAAAGTCGTTACCTCGGCCACCAAGCAAGGTATCATCTCCCCAGCCACCGAAGACAATATCATTACCTCCGTATCCTACAAACTTATCATCACCACAGAAGCCGAAGAAGATATCGGTTGTTTCAGAGCCTTTTGTGCCTGTCATATCGTCATCTTGAGATGTCCCAAAAATCCAATTTAGGTCGAGATTTAGCATAGACATTGTTCTATTCCTTTTTGTCTGATTTATGCCAATCGCCGAGAGTGCAGAGCGAACCTAGAGAGTCAGAGTACACGATAGCATTAGTGTTATTTTTGATGTGAACTAATGACTTAAAGACAATTTTTGTCTTGTTACCCACGACCTTGTTTTGCTATGAGCGCTCATTGTCTGCGGTGATTGGTATTACTTAGCAGCAAACAGGGACGGCTTATTCTTCGTTGCTTTCTAGCAATACGAACAGTAAACACACCCCAAGTGGTTATTGTTGTAACCCTGACAATTTTATCAGGTACCGCGTGGTTAAAGTGGTTCAGGAAGACCGATATTAGTGGGATTCTCGTTGAGCAATGCCTGCATTAAGTAGTAAAAAAGTTGCAGAATAGGACAAATATTTCGGTCATTTTTGAAGTGAATTTTGGTGTGGAGAATGGCGCCGATTTAGCTTACATTAACTAAGAAAGTTACGTATAATGTCCGACCGAAAAATCCCACTGAAATGGGTAAATAGCAAAATGCAGACCAATCCTGGTCTAGACGTCTGTGAAGACGACACATAGGTAGATAAATGAGCGAAAAGTTACAAAAAGTATTAGCACGTGCTGGTCACGGTTCTCGTCGTGAGATTGAATCGTTAATTAAATCTGGTCGCGTTAGCGTGAACGGTGTAGTCGCTAAGCTTGGTGAAAGACTTGAAGACGAGAGCAGCGTAGTTCGTATCGATGGTCACATTGTCTCTGCAAAGATTCAAGAAGAAGTGATTTGTCGTGTACTTGCGTACTACAAACCTGAGGGTGAACTGTGTACTCGTCACGATCCAGAAGGTCGTCGTACTGTTTTTGATCGTCTGCCAAAAATTCGTGGCTCTCGTTGGATTTCAGTTGGTCGTCTGGATGCGAACACTTCTGGTCTTCTACTTTTCACAACGGATGGTGAACTGGCGAACCGCTTAATGCACCCAAGCCGCCAAGTTGAACGTGAATACCTAGTACGTGTGTTCGGTGAAGTAACTGAACAGAAAGTTCGTAATCTAGTAAAAGGTGTTGAACTGGAAGACGGTTTAGCTCGCTTTGAAGATGTTGTTTACGCGGGTGGTGAAGGCATGAACCACACGTTTTACGTTGTTATCAACGAAGGTCGTAACCGCGAAGTTCGTCGACTATGGGAATCGCAAGAGTGTACCGTTAGCCGTCTGAAACGTGTTCGTTACGGCGACATCTTCTTAGACAAGAAACTGCCTCGTGGCGGTTGGATGGAGCTTGACCTGAAAGAAGTAAACTACTTGCGTGAGCTTGTAGAGCTTCGTCCAGAGAAAGAAACCATGCTTGATCTGAACAAAGACAATACGTCACGCAAACGAGAGCGTGCACGCAGCCAAAAAATTCGTCGCGCAGTTAAGCGCCATGAAGAGCGTGTTAACACGCCAAAAGGTCGCAGCAACAACCCTTCTCGTCGTAAGCCGAAGAAGACTGCTGGTGACCAAGGCGCACGCAACAAGCATCGTTAATCGATAGCAAAACATCAGAAAGGCTTGCCAATTCGGCAAGCCTTTTTCTTATCTGTTACATAACAAAAGGATCTAAAGCCTATATAGAGCAGGGTGCTTTGTATAAACATATATCTCAGCTAGACGAAAACAACAGATAAAAAAATACCAGCACTAGGCTGGTATCTTTGTTCATGATGAAGAAACGTTAATCGCGTTTCCAAAGCATATGGCAGAACTTATGTTCAGGGTCTCGGCTGATTAGCATACGAGCAAATACGTCATCAAGAACGTCATTTTCCTCATTTACTAGGCCGATACGAACCTCTGCATATACTTCTTTGTCGATCTCGAAGCCAACATGTTCAACCCAGTCATCACCGGTTTCAACAAGTTCTGCGGCACCACGATCTTCAAATTGCGCAGTAAACAGAATCACGTCAGCTGGCTCTAGGTTATCTGGAGCCATCTCAAGGAAAATGTCGTACGCTGCGTCGATGACGTCGTCGTAAGAAATCAAATCAGACATGCTTATGCTCGGCTCATGTATTTACGTTCAGCTGTGTTAATGATAACTCGGTCACCAGTTGCAATGTACTCAGGAACCTGGATGACAAGACCTGAAGCGAAGCGTGCTGGTTTAGTACGAGCAGATGCAGAAGCACCTTTGATTGAAGGGTCAGTTTCTTCAATCACTAGCTCAACAGAAGATGGTAGTTCAATACCCACTGCAGCACCGTTAACAAGGATAATGTGGATACCTTGTGTATCTTCGTTGATGAACAGCATGTCGTCTTCAACTTCATTGTGCTTGAATGTGTATTGTGAGTAGTCTTCGTTATCCATGAAGATGTGCTCATCGCCGTCAGCGTATGAGTACACAACTGCACGTTTGTTCATTTCTACCGTTTCAACAACGTCATCAGACTTGTAACGCTCATCTACACGTGCGCCCGTGTTTAGATCTGTACAACGCATTTTGTAGATTTTAGCGCCGCCACGACCGCCAGGAGTCGTTACTTCGATGTCTTTAACTAGAAGAGTTTTACCATTAGACTCGATTGCGAAGCCTTTTTTGATTTCACTTGCCTTTGGCATTGTATATTCCTATTCATACTTATTAAGCAAAACTCGGTGATTATAGCGCTAAGTTAGCCGCCTAGCATTAAAATTCATTACAGAAATTTGTTGTTACTCCCATGACTAAACACCTGAATGGACTTGATTCGGTGAGTCGGCTAAGAGAACATATAGCCCAACTTCTTGAACCATCTGAGAACACGTTCTAAGTCATGTCTCTGCCTGTTATCGATCCTAAACAACCATTTCAACCAGAGTTTGCGCCTTTAATTAGGGAAGTCACCGCTTGTCTCAAAGGTGGATTGGGGCAAAACTTACACAGCGTTTATGTATACGGTAGTGTTGCTCGTAAAACAGCGATCGTTGGGAAGTCGAACTTAGACCTGGTTGTCGTTACTCAATCATCCTTTGAGCACAATCGCGCGACTTTGCTCAACACAATTAAGTGGCGTGCGCAGCAGAGTTACCCTCACGTTAATGGTGTATCGGTCCGTACAGCCTTAGTGAGTGAAGTGGCTAATTTAGACAGTATTTTCACTTGGGGCTTTATGCTTAAGCATTGCTGTGTCTGTGTTTATGGTGATGATCTAGCAGACTGTTTTGGTGATTACGTCCCAAGTTGGGAAATTGCTAAGCACTGGAATATGGATGTGGAAGATTGGATTACGGTGTATCGCAAAAAAATCGTACAAGCGAAGACGATAGAAGAGCAGGTGGCCGCCCAGCGCGTGATTGCTAAAAAGTTACTAAGAGCGTCATACTCTTTGGTGATGTATCGAGATAAACGTTGGTTTGATGACCCTATACAATGTGGCAAGGTATTCTTAACTTATCATCCTGAAAAGCAGCTTGAGATCGAGCGGCTAGAAATTTTACTTTCTGGCCGGGGGATTCCCAAGCGTTCTGTTATTGGGCTAATTGATGCGTTTGGTGATTGGTTAGTCAAACAGTACCAGAAAACAGAGTTTCGTATCGGCTAAAACAACCCCATTTGTGGCGCTGAAAGCCTGTCAAAGTCCGTCCCAATGAAAGGGAGAATCGCATCCGCAACGGGTTTGAGTTGTTTATCAATGTAATGTTGATAATCAATCGGGCTATTGAGGTACTCATAAGGTTCAGGGCCGTTCACGGTAATAATGTATTCAATTCGCCCTTTGTTTTGATACTGTAATGGGCGGCCAAGCTTGGCATTTATCTCATCCGCTAAACGAGCTGCACGCACTTGTGGCGGGACGTTCTTCTGATACTCATACAGTTTTCTGCGCAGTCGCTTTTGATACACCAACTGTTCATCAAATTCACCGTTATTAGTTTTCTCAACCATCTCTCGGACATAGTCGCTTGGATCTTCACCATGGAAAATCATGCTATAGAGTGTATTTTGAAATTTCTGTGCTAACGAGGTCCAGTCAGTACGGGCACTTTCTAACCCTTTAAATACAATCCGTTCTTGCTCTCCTTCACCGATTAAACCCGCATAGCGCTTTTTCGAGCCAGTTTCTGCGCCACGAATCGTTGGCATAAGGAATCTGCGATAATGGGTTTCATACTCGATTTCCAACATAGATGTTAGGTTGTACTCAGAACGCAGGTGTTTTTGCCACCAAGAGTTGATGTAATCAACTAATTGATTTCCAACAGCGTCAGCTTCTACTTGACTGTATGGTCGATTCAACGACACGAATGTGGAATCCGTATCGCCGTAAATCACTTGATATCCTTGCTCTTCAATCAGCACCTTAGTTTGCTTCATGATTTCATGTCCGCGCATGGTAATACTAGAAGCTAACCGAGTATCAAAGAATCGACATCCCGATGAGCCCAGTACGCCATAAAAGGAGTTCATGATGATTTTGATTGCCTGAGAAAAAGCTTTTTCATTGTTCTTCTTTGCAACATCACGTGCTGCCCAAAGCTTTTCAATCATTTCTGGTAAAAAGTGTTTCGTACGATGGAACTGCCCACCGCGAAAGCCAGGTACAGCCTGATTTTCTTCTTTTCCAATATCGAGCAATAACCCCTCAACTAACCCCATAGGATCAATCAAGAACGAGCGAATAATCGATGGATATAGACTCTTAAAATCCAATACTAAAACAGAATCATATAGGTTAGGGATGGAGTCCATCACGTAACCTCCGGGGCTGGCAATCCAATTTTCAGGGTGTAGGTTTGGGGCAACGTAGCCTGCTCGGTGTATCTGAGGCATGTATAGGTTTGTGAATGCTGCAACCGAACCGCCGACACGATCCAGTTCGACACCAGTGAGACGAGAGCGCTCTATTGCAAAGTCTAGCAGGTGAGTGTGATTGAAAATCTTATTCACTAACACGCAGTCTTGTAAATTATATTTAGCCAGCGATGGTTTGTCGGAGCGGTACATACGATTGATCTCATCCATGCGGTCATGAACGTTATGGATTTCTTTCCCTTCCCCTAAGAGTTCTTGAGATACAGACTCTAATGACCAAGACCGAAAGTGATAAGTCGCCGTTTTTAACGTATCGATACCGTCCATTACAACTCGCCCTGGAATGGAAATAAACCCTTGTTGGCTTTGAGATGAACTTCTGAAAAAGCTGGCTTGGTCTGCTCTACCAAGCATTAGCTTCATGTTGTGCCATTCTGCTCGTTTGTGCAGTAGACGAAAGTCAAAATCAATGACGTTCCAACCGACAATGACATCGGGGTCGAATTGTTTAAACCAAACGATGAGTGCTTCTAGAAGCGCTTTTTCATCCTTAACCCATTGTATCGGTGTCTCCGAAGGTTCTGGTTCTCCGATCATGATAACGCGGGAATCCATGACGCTGTCTAATCCGATTGAGTAAAGAATGCCTTTCTCAGAGCATTCTAGATCTAGCGAGACAACGTTTAACTTCGGCTCATATTGCCCCGCACGGCATTTTGCGCTCTGGACGCGTTGGTAGCCATTGGTGCGAGTCACATTGCCTGTAAACTCGATACTGCCTTTGATAAAACGCTCCATTAGGTAGCGATCGGCGAGGCGAATATCACTTTCATACGTAGTGATATCTTTTTGAGCGAATGTGTCTTTGAGTGCGAGAGCGTCTTTGGTTACATTGGTATAGCAGGCAGCAAGAGGCGTATGTTCAAACGTTTTGAGATCCAAAAGGCGGATGTCGACGAATATGTTTTTTTCTCGTGCGAGTGTCTTTGCTTGCTCTGAGTGTTTCTGAGCGATGAAAAAGACTGGCTTCTCACCATTAATAAGTAACTGAGTAGGACCTGCTTCTGTCGAAAGCCACAGCTCGATTTGAGTTTGACCTTTGATGTCTCGTGCCTGTCGAGTTAGCAGGAAGCCTTGTTGAATATTCAAATGTGAGAAACCTTAGAAAACTTGAAGAACGTTAGTCTAACACTAAGAACTGTGAAAATAACCAGTAAAGAAAGCGTCTCAAATTTTTGCTGGAATTAGTGATTACAAGTTAGTCTTTGGTGCAAGAGGGACAGTGTCATTTTAAGTTATAGCGTGTTTCTCTGGGCAATATGAAACCTAGTTACTTGATTTATTGTACTTAATGTTGTTAATTGTCTTTTCTTAGATTTCGGTTCTGCTCATCACGCTCTAAAATAATAGAGTGGTTTATGAATAAGTTCTTGCTAAAGTTTGCGTTTCAGCACATATTCATAGAAAGCAATTTTTTGTCGATTACGTTAGTATATAGGCAGTCATACTGATATCCACATTTAACAAATAATGGTTATGTGGGTGCAGAACCAATACAAAGTGTGGAGATACAAGTTTGATAAATGTTTTCCTTGTAGATGATCACGAGCTGGTTCGCACAGGGATACGACGTATTATTGAAGACGTCCGTGGAATGAACGTAGCAGGAGAAGCTGACAGCGGTGAAGATGCAGTAAAATGGTGTCGCAGTAATCATGCTGACGTCGTTTTAATGGACATGAACATGCCAGGAATTGGCGGCTTGGAAGCCACTAAAAAAATTCTTCGCGTGAATCCTGATGTGAAAATCATCGTACTTACCGTTCATACAGAAAACCCGTTTCCAACCAAGGTGATGCAGGCAGGTGCGTCTGGTTATTTAACCAAAGGTGCTGGCCCTGACGAAATGGTGAATGCGATTCGTGTAGTTAATAGTGGGCAGCGTTACATCTCGCCAGAGATTGCGCAGCAGATGGCATTGAGTCAATTTTCTCCAGCCTCTGAGAACCCTTTTAAAGACTTATCCGAACGTGAATTGCAGATCATGCTTATGATCACCAAAGGCCAAAAGGTAACGGATATTTCTGAGCAACTTAATTTAAGTCCAAAGACAGTCAACAGCTATCGCTACCGACTCTTTAGTAAATTGGACATTAATGGTGACGTTGAGTTAACTCACTTAGCGATTCGCCACGGAATGCTGGACACCGAGACCCTTTAGCGTGAATCCTCCTTTCGATTCGGCTTCCTTTCTCAAGACAGTAACTCATCAGCCCGGCGTTTACAGAATGTACAACGCCGAAGCTGTTGTAATCTACGTAGGTAAAGCCAAAGACCTTAAAAAGCGCCTTTCAAGCTACTTTCGAAAAAAAGTAGACAGTGAGAAAACTCGCGCGCTTGTCAGTAATATCGCCAAAATAGACGTCACGGTGACTCACACTGAGACAGAAGCGTTGATCTTAGAGCATAACTACATCAAGCAGTATTTGCCGAAATACAATGTGTTGCTGCGAGATGATAAGTCTTACCCTTATATCTTTATTAGCGGTCATAAGCACCCACGGCTTTCTATCCACCGTGGCGCCAAGAAGCGCAAAGGTGAATATTTTGGCCCCTACCCAGATTCTGGTGCAGTAAGAGAAACATTGCATTTGCTGCAAAAGATATTTCCTGTGCGCCAGTGTGAAGACACTGTCTATTCCAACCGAACGCGCCCATGTTTGATGTACCAAATTGGTCGCTGTGCAGGACCATGCGTTAATACCATCATTTCTGATGAAGAATATGCAGAGTTGGTTGGCTTTGTGCGCATGTTTTTGCAAGGCAAAGATCAGCAAGTACTCAAACAGTTGATTGAGAAAATGGAAGTTGCCAGTCAGCAATTGCGCTTTGAAGATGCCGCTAAATTTCGCGATCAAATCCAAGCGATTAGGCGTGTTCAAGAGCAGCAGTACGTCTCAGAAGACAGCATGGATGATATGGATGTACTCGGGTTTGCTCAGGAGAATGGTATCGCGTGTATCCATATCCTGATGATACGCCAAGGCAAAGTGCTTGGTAGCCGTAGCCATTTTCCGAAAATCCCACAAAATACAAGCCAGCAGGAAGTGTTCGATAGTTTTCTGACTCAATACTATTTGAGCCATAACGAAGCACGTACAATTCCTTCTCGTATTATTTTGAATCAAGAGTTGGCAGAAGATATTGCGCCAATACAGAAAGCGTTAAGTGAAGTGGCAGGGCGTAAGGTTCATTTTCATACGTCGCCAACTGGCTCTCGAGCAAGGTATCTCAAGCTTTCGAACACGAATGCACTAACGGCGATTACCACAAAAATCAATCACAAGATGACGATTAATCAGCGTTTTCATGCGCTTCGCGAAACATTGAAGTTGGAGTCTATAGCTCGAATGGAATGTTTTGATATCTCCCATACGATGGGGGAAAGCACGATTGCGTCATGTGTGGTGTTCAACAACGAAGGCCCCGTAAAGCAAGAGTATCGTCGCTACAACATTACTGGGATTACCGGTGGTGATGATTACGCAGCAATGGGACAAGCGTTGGAGCGCCGTTATTCGAAGCAATTGGACGTAGAGAAAATTCCCGACATCATCTTTATCGATGGCGGTAAAGGTCAGTTAAATCGTGCGCATGACATCATTTCGCAATATTGGGGGGATTGGCCAAAGCGTCCCATCATGATTGGTATTGCAAAAGGCGTTACTCGCAAACCAGGTTTAGAAACGCTGATTACAGTCGATGGGGAGGAGTTTCATTTACCAAGCGATGCTCCTGCGCTGCACCTTATCCAACATATTCGTGATGAAAGCCATAACCATGCTATAGCGGGGCACCGTGCTAAGCGAGGTAAAACCAGACGTACGAGTGCACTCGAAGGGATTGAGGGAATCGGCCCTAAACGACGTCAGGCGTTACTCAAGTACATGGGTGGGTTACAAGAACTTAAACGTGCAAGTGTCGAAGAAATCGCCAAAGTACCGGGAATAAGTCACTCTTTAGCAGAAATTATTTTCCAAGCATTGAAACAATAAGGAAAATCGCGCAACATTAAGCCGCAATGTGTAAGAGAATAATAAAATGCGTTTGAATATCCCGAACATTCTGTCTCTTCTTAGACTGTTCCTAATCCCTGTTTTTGTGGTTGTCTTTTATCTACCTTATTCATGGGCACCGTTTGCAGCAGCAATGGTGTTTTGGGTAGCGGGTTTTACTGACTGGCTTGACGGCATGTTGGCCCGTAAACTTGGTCAAACTTCTCGTTTTGGCGCGTTTATTGATCCTGTCGCTGATAAAGTGCTAGTGGCAACGGCATTGATTCTAATCACGGAACATTATCATTCAATTTGGGTGACCATTCCTGCGGTAACGATGATTGCGCGAGAAATCATTATCTCAGCATTGCGAGAATGGATGGCTGAAATCGGTAAGCGAGCAAGTGTTGCGGTATCTTGGGTTGGCAAAGTAAAAACTGTTTCGCAAATGTTCGCCTTATGGGTGTTGATATGGCGTTACGATGAATGGATGGTTTGGCTAGGCTTTGCGGCCTTGTATGTGGCAACTTTCTTGACATATTGGTCAATGATTCAATATTTGGCTGCTGCGAAAGACGATCTGTTGAATGAAGAGCACCATTAAATTCTGATGTTAGAAAGCAGGCTTAATAGCCTGCTTTTTTGTATCTAAGACAATCTACAGCATTTTTTGGCTTCTCTCGCTTTTCAATGCTTGCTAACGGCCATGTTTGCAATTTGTATCTGGGGCTTTTGCTTCGATAGGGTTCTATTTGTGATCTAAGTCTTGTTTTTGTCCTTGGAGAGTCTTAGAGAGGCGAGTCTTCTGATTATTAATACTTCAATGCACGCAACGCACGGCCAGCAGTGTAAGGCGTAGCCAAAGTTTTATGATAAACAAGTGTATTTAAGCGATTTTTAGTATTAAAACTAAGCAATCCATCGTCTTTCGCACAAATTCTAGTCAAACGATTTAAAAAAATAAAAATAGTGTTGACTCGATCGCTCGAATCCGTAGAATGCATCCCGTACCCAAGAGAGCACGGCTCGAAAGGGTGGTGAAAAAGCTTAGCTTTATTCACAAATGAGGCGCCTTGGCAGAGTGGCTATGCAGCGGATTGCAAATCCGTGGACCTCGGTTCGACTCCGGGAGGCGCCTCCATTATTATTTTGAGAGCGAATGGCTTTCGAGAAAAATGCGACACTAGCTCAGTTGGTAGAGCGCAACCTTGCCAAGGTTGAGGTCACGAGTTCGAACCTCGTGTGTCGCTCCAAATTTTATTGATATGGCATTGGCGATATCAGATGGTGTTTTACTTTTCTGTAAAGGCATCACAAAGAATATTTGTGTGCCCTGGTGGTGGAATTGGTAGACACAAGGGATTTAAAATCCCTCGACGTTCGCGTTGTGCCGGTTCAAGTCCGGCCCGGGGCACCATCTCATATTAAATGCGACACTAGCTCAGTTGGTAGAGCGCAACCTTGCCAAGGTTGAGGTCACGAGTTCGAACCTCGTGTGTCGCTCCAGATTTAAGGCCTAACATGAAAATGTTAGGCCTTTTTCGTATTTTTTGAAAATCTCAAACTTCTTTTCTGTCACAGGCTTCGTTAAGTAACGAACCCTTTGTCTCATTGACTCAAGTGATTGCTCATTCTGCCATTGCAAAGCATCTTAGCCATTCCTACTAGCCTATGTTTAAACCATCACTTGTGGAGAATAACCACTCTTAATCCAGGCAAAGCTGTGACGAGAATGCTATCTTTTTAAATGTTCCGGATATAGAAAGGAATGTTTTACGATTAAGCAGTACAACCTTAAACCTCTGTTGGATGAGGTGATGATATCTCAAGAATATTTGTTTAAATAACAGCTGTTTGAGAGAAGCAGAAAAGCATAGCTCATGAATATGAACATGTGAGTTACGATGGGGTATGTTTTGTTGTGATTTACATCACTGCTACTAATATGAAAAATCGTTGCCAGAAGATTTTATTTTGTGATAAATTCGCGCGCAATCTCGGAGCGTAATTAACAACGTTTGATCTCTGGGGGATACGCGTAGTGACCATTCAAGCTGATTGTGACACTGCGTAGGGTAGGTATCGGCAAAGCCTTTTGTCGATAGACGGGATACTAATGCTGTAAACGCGGCATATTAATGGGAAACCCAACATTGAAACCTTTGAATAAACACACACTAATCAGCTTCATACTGCCGAAATGTCCTGTTTTACAAAACGGGTGCATTACAGAACCTTGATTAATCCCTTTTACATATAAAGTCGCGAGTATCGTGGCGGATGATCTGTATTTGTCATTTATGCACTGACAAATGCGGAGGGGTATTCACACCTCCTGTAATTTCATTCTAATGATTATTAATACAGGATACAGAATTATTATAATTCAAGGGATTATGTAGTATGAGCACTGCCTTTGAAGTCGATAGCAATATCGCAAACATTTTTTCGTCTCAGGTTCCTATCGTTGAGGGAACGTATGACTTAACGCCAGATCAGGTATTGATTGATCAGGCTGAGCATGAATCTGAAGTACGTTCTTATCCACGTCGTTTGCCGATCGCAATTAAACAAGCCTTTGGGTGCTTGGTTGAAGATACGCGTGGACAGATCTTTCTAGACTGCCTTGCGGGGGCAGGCACTCTAGCTTTGGGGTATAACCATCCTGAAATAAACCAAGCGCTGAAAGAACAATTAGATTCAGGACTGCCATATCAGACGCTAGATATTGCAACATCAGCAAAAACGACGTTTATTCAATCCGTTAAGTCTTTTCTTCCTCAAGAGTTAAGCGAGAACAGCGTTATCCAATTTTGTGGCCCGTCTGGAGCTGATGCGGTTGAAGCTGCGATCAAGCTAGCGAAACAAACGACAGGTCGTAATACCATGTTTGCTTTCCGTGGTGCATACCACGGTATGACAAACGGTACGATGGGCATGATGGGTAACTTAGGCACCAAAGCTCGTCGAACTGGTTTGATGTCGGATGTGCACTTTATGCCTTTCCCATACAACCTGCGTTGTCCTTTTGGGCTTGGCGGTGATGAAGGTGCTAAAGCAAGTATCCGCTATATCGATCGTCTTTTAAACGATGATGAGTCAGGCATTATGAAGCCTGCCGCGATTATCGTGGAGCCAGTGCAAGGTGAGGGTGGTGTTGTTCCTGCGCCAGCATTCTGGCTACGAGAGTTACGTCGTATTTGTGATGAACACGGTATCTTACTGATCTTCGATGAGATCCAGTGTGGTGTTGGTAAAACTGGCTACAATTTCGCGTTCGAAGAGTCGGGCATTGTTCCAGATATTCTGTGTTTATCAAAAGCAATTGGTGGTGGTTTACCAATGTCGCTATTGGTTATCAACAAGCAACATGATACATGGAAGCCGGGCGAGCACACAGGTACATTTCGTGGTAACCAGCTAGCTATGGTCTCTGGTGCGAAAGCATTAGAAATTATCCAGCGTGATAACCTTGTTGAGCATGCCAATGTTGCGGGTCAGTACCTGCGCTACGGCCTTGAAAGTATTCAAAAGCGTGTGAACTGTATCGCAGAGGTTCGTGGCAAAGGTTTGATGCTAGGCGTGGAGATTAAAACTCCAAACGGTGAGCTCAATAAATTTGGTGAACCTCAAGCGGATAGTGAACTCACACTTTCTATTCAACGCGCAGCACTCGAGCGTGGCTTGATCGTTGAGAAAGGTGGACGCGAAGGCGCAGTAATTCGTTTCCTTCCTCCTCTTATCATCTCGTTTGAGCAAATCGACTTTGCTTTACGTGTATTTGAAGACGCGATTTTAGCCGCTGGCGGTAGTCACATCGAAACTCAGCCACAAGATGAATGGAAGAAGCATTTCATCCACACTGGAGAGATGGGCAGCAATGAATTTGCTTCGGTGATGAATCACACTACTACGGCAATGAAGTCAGTGTTTGAACAAGTGACTGCACCGTATTCAGGTATGGATCCAAAAGCATTGGAAGCAGCGATTCACGACGTTGATCTTGATAATGGAAATGCGCCTCTTAAATCCGTTATCGACGATGCTGCTGATCTGGTCGCGAAAAACGCAATTTTTACTCAACATCCAGATTGTATTGCTCACCTGCATACTCCACCGTTGATGCCAGCGATTGCGGCAGAGGCAATGATTGCGGCTTTGAACCAGTCGATGGACTCATGGGATCAAGCTTCATCAGCGACTTATGTTGAACAGAAAGTTGTGAACTGGCTATGCGATAAATATGAGTTAGGTGAAAAAGCGGACGGTATCTTCACGAGCGGCGGCACGCAAAGTAACCAAATGGGTTTGATGCTTGCGCGAGATTGGATTGCTGACAAACTCAGTGCACACTCAATTCAAAAGCTTGGCCTTCCTGAATACGCAGACAAGCTACGTATTGTATGTTCGAAAAAATCCCACTTCACGGTTCAAAAATCAGCGTCTTGGATGGGATTGGGTGAAAAAGCGGTCATGACCGTCGATGCTAATGCCGATGGAACGATGGATGTCACTAAGTTAGACGAAGTTCTCAATCAGGCCAAAGCAGAAGGTTTGATCCCATTTGCCATTGTTGGTACAGCGGGTACAACGGACCACGGTGCTATTGATGGCTTAGACTTTATCGCCGATATCGCAGCGAAACATGACATGTGGATGCACGTCGACGGTGCATACGGTGGAGCTCTGATTCTAAGTAGCCAAAAAGCGCGTCTGAAAGGTTGTGAGCGTGCACATTCCATCAGCGTAGACTTCCATAAGCTGTTTTACCAAACCATCAGTTGTGGTGCGCTATTGGTAAATGACAAGTCTAACTTTAAATTCCTGCTTCACCATGCAGACTATTTGAACCGCGAACACGACGAACTACCGAACTTGGTGGATAAGTCTATTGCGACAACTAAGCGTTTTGATGCGCTCAAAGTGTTTATGACGATGCAAAGCGTAGGGCCAAAAGCCCTAGGCGATATGTATGATCATTTGCTTGAACAGACGCTTGAAGTGGCGGACATGATTCGAGATAACAAACACTTTGAGTTGTTGGCTGAACCATCACTATCTACGGTTCTGTTCCGCGCGACACATGAATCAGCGGATCTTGATGAACTGAACAAAACGTTGCGCTTAGAAGCGTTAACACGCGGTATCGCGGTATTGGGTGAAACCATTGTCGACGATAAAACTGCATTGAAATTTACGATTTTGAACCCGTGTCTGACGACGGCGGACTTTGAATCTTTGCTCTCAAAAATCAATACGCTAGCGGCAGAGCTAGTTTAACAAAGGTAACGGAAAACTATGGCAATTCTACAGATTGGTGCAGGCGGCGTTGGCTGGGTAGTTGCACATAAAGCAGCACAAAACAACGACGTTCTGGGTGATATCACAATCGCATCACGTACCGTAGGTAAGTGTGAGAAAATCATCGAATCGATTCAGAAGAAAAACAATCTGAAAGATTCAACTAAGAAATTAGAAGCGCGAGCGGTAAACGCGGACGACGTAGATTCTTTAGTTGCTTTAATTAAAGAAGTACAACCTGACTTAGTGATCAACGCAGGTCCTCCTTGGGTGAACATGTCTATTATGGAAGCATGTTACCAAGCTAAAGTGTCATACCTTGATACATCTGTTGCGGTTGATTTGTGCTCTGAAGGCCAACAAGTACCTCAAGCTTACGATTGGCAGTGGGGTTACCGTGAGAAGTTTGAAGAAGCGGGCATTACAGGTATTCTTGGTGCTGGTTTCGATCCGGGCGTAGTATCGGTGTTTGCCGCATACGCAGTGAAGCATCTGTTCGATGAAATCGATACTATCGACGTAATGGATGTAAACGCAGGCGACCACGGTAAGAAGTTCGCAACTAACTTTGATCCAGAAACGAACATGCTTGAGATTCAAGGCGATTCGTTCTACTGGGAAAACGGCGAGTGGAAACAAGTACCTTGTCACTCACGTATGCTTGAGTTTGAATTCCCGAATTGTGGTTCACACAAAGTGTACTCAATGGCGCACGACGAAGTTCGATCTATGCAAGAGTTCATCCCGGCGAAACGCATCGAATTCTGGATGGGCTTTGGTGACCGTTACCTAAACTACTTCAATGTGATGCGCGACATCGGTCTACTCAGCCCAGATCCACTAACGCTTCACGACGGTACGGTTGTTCAACCTTTGCACGTGCTAAAAGCACTACTACCAGATCCAACATCACTCGCGCCAGGCTACACTGGCCTAACGTGTATCGGTACTTGGGTTCAAGGTAAGAAAGATGGTAAAGAGCGCAGTGTATTTATTTACAACAACGCTGATCACGAAGTCGCATACGAAGATGTTGAACACCAAGCTATCTCATACACCACTGGCGTACCAGCGATCACTGCGGCTTTGCAGTTCTTCCGTGGCAAATGGGCAGACAAAGGCGTGTTCAACATGGAGCAGCTAGATCCAGACCCATTCCTAGAAACCATGCCATCTATTGGTCTAGATTGGCATGTTCAAGAACTGGAGCCAGGACAACCTGTTATCCATAAATTGAAGTAAGAATTTAGCGACTCTTATTTGTACGTTTAAGCCGATGCACTTGCGTCGGCTTTGTTCGATTTTATAGTGTCTTTGCTAAGGCGAAGGGACGTAAGGTATCAAAATGCAACAAAACGAACTAAAAACGCCATACTTCATGATCAATGAAGACAAGCTGATTGAGAATCTAGAGAAAGCAAAACAGCTAAAAGACATCTCTGGTGTGAAGCTTGTATTAGCACTGAAGTGCTTCTCAACATGGGGTGTATTCGACATCATCAAGCCTTACCTAGACGGAACAACAAGTTCTGGCCCGTTTGAAGTGAAGCTTGGCTACGAAACGTTCGGTGGTGAGACACACGCATACAGTGTGGGTTACAGCGAAGATGACGTTCGCGATGTGGCGGACATCTGTGACAAGATGATCTTTAACTCTCAGTCACAGCTAGCGGCTTATCGTCATATTGTCGAAGGTAAAGCATCGATTGGCTTGCGCCTAAACCCAGGTGTGAGCTATGCAGGGCAAGACTTAGCAAACCCAGCGCGTCAATTCTCTCGTCTTGGGGTTCAGGCTGATCACATCAAACCGGAAATTTTTGATGGTATTGATGGCGTAATGTTCCACATGAACTGTGAGAACAAAGACGTGGATGCGTTTATCGGCTTACTCGATGCTATTTCAGATCAGTTTGGCGAGTACCTAGATAAGCTGGACTGGGTGAGCATGGGCGGCGGGGTATTCTTCACATGGCCGGGTTATGACATCGAAAAGCTTGGCCTAGCGCTGAAAGCGTTTGCTGAAAAACACGGCGTGCAAATGTACCTAGAACCGGGCGAAGCGATCATTACCAAGACGACTGACCTAGTGGTCACTGTGGTTGATATCGTTGAGAACGTAAAGAAGACGGCGATTGTCGATTCAGCCACAGAAGCTCACCGCTTAGATACGTTGATCTACAATGAGCCAGCGTCAATTCTTGAAGCATCTGAAAATGGTGAACACGAGTATGTGATCGGCTCGTGCTCTTGTTTGGCTGGAGACCAGTTCTGCGTGGCGAACTTCGAACAGCCTCTAGAGATAGGACAGCGTCTGCATATTCTAGATAGTGCCGGTTACACCATGGTGAAACTGAACTGGTTTAACGGTCTACGTATGCCGTCGGTCTACTGTGAACGCTCGAATGGTGACATTCAAAAACTGAATGAATTTGACTACTCTGATTTCAAACGTTCACTGTCTCAGTGGTCAGTGAAATAAAACGTATTGAGTATTAGAACGACAAAGAGCAGCTGAATTGCTGCTCTTTTTATTGGGGAAGCGTTAAAGGTGTGCAGTTAGCTTTCTACAATTACACGAGTGTCTTCACTCAGAGATTCTAACTCATTGGCTATGTCTTCAATTTCTAGCTCGCTAGGCAGTTTTATCGCCATTTTAGCGCTGAATAAGCTAGAGCTTACCCCTCCGCCTCCAGCAATGAATACACGCTGACAATCCATATCTAAAATTGAGATACCTTGATTATCGAGAACGTGAGTAATTTCATTCACAATACCCGCTCTATCGTTGGCATCTAAACGAAGTTGGAAGATAGTGTCTTCACGATATGAATGAGGCTCAGAGTCGACGAACCTAACAACAAGAGTCTGACAAGAAGAGAACGCCTGTTTAACGATGTCGGCATTTTCTCTTGGAAGCTCTACTTTGATGACACCTGCAACTTGGTCTTCGATAAAGTTTACTTTGCTGATCAGCCATTTCCCGCCGTTTTCGTGTGTGATTGCAGCGAGCTCTTTAATCGTGGCGGGTGACGCTTGTCCGACAAAATTAACAATAAATACGGTGTTCATAATGTCCCCTCCTGGAATCAAGGTTTGGACGCAGTACGAATAAACGTGCTACTTAAGTTATTGGAATAAATCCTTTTATTTAGTGTAGGTGCTAAGGGCGGGTAATGTTTGATGAAAGTCAATTTTTAACACTAATTCGTGATGGAAATAATTAAAACAATGTTCAGAGCACAAAAAAGCAGCCATCGTAAGGCTGCTTTTTACCGAGTATCAACTTAGGATTAGAAGGTTACTTTTAACTCGACACCATAAAATTGACTGTCGTAGTTTGCGCCTGCGTCCATGGCGAATTTTGCAACATCTTGGTTTCCAAACCAAGGTGATGAATTGAATTGTAGTTCTGCACTACCGCCCCATGCATCAGTTACCCAATAATGAATATGTCCAACAGGGTTTAAGAAGAAGAGCGAAACATCACCTGCGGTTTCAGAGCCCATAACTTCGCCACCGTTGGCAATAATGTCTTGCTCAGCCGTTAACATCATTTCACCAACAACAGCACCAAAGAACGGTGTGATAAAAATATCCTGCCAAGATGGTACTTCTGCGAACGCCTCTACGCCATACTCCCAAAAGAACGTCGACATAGTTGCGGAGTACAAAAACGACTGAAATTCATTATAGCCAGCGTGACGTGCTGCCGTGTAGTAAACGCCGCCAAAATATGGGTGCATGATGTAGTTGAGGACATGTTCATCGCGATCCCAAACGGGGCCGTCAGAGACATTATCTTTCCACTTTTGCCCCAACTTACTCATGTCTCGGTCTTCTTCGTCCCATTTGGTGATACTTTCTGGAAGAAAAGTCATCATGCCTACGGTCGCGATACTGAGACCTAGAATGGTGTAGGTTTGACCCATCAGATAATCCCAGTCTTTATCTTGAGGGATGATGAGATGTTTAGGCTGAAGCCCTGCGTCAAGGTTTAGCGAATCATCATTATTCTGTTCATACATAACACCGCGATTTTGAGCCTCGAAGGTGTACAGAGTCGTCGTTTCGCAGTAACCTGACAAACAATCAGGTGTGTAAGAAAACTCTGTATGACGGCTTAGGTCATAGTGACTTGCGTGCGCAAGCGCTGACGAAGCCAAGCAAAGGCCTGTTAGAGTCGTCTTGAACATGGATGATTTTGACACAAAGGTCTCCGAGTTAATGGTGTATGTTCGGGCTCGTAATTATCCCTCAAAACATCAATCATTTAAACACTTGACCCTTATTTAGTCCCAACAAACCTCGGCGAGATTTGTCCAAATAAAAAGAAAAATAAGCGCTATAACGAAAATAGGATTGTGCTTACGTTCAGGAGTCAGTTGTGAAAATAGCAATGCTTAGTACTGGTGAGGAAGTCCTCCACGGTGATATTGTTGATACTAATGCGGCATGGTTGTCTAGCCTGTTTTATCAACATGGATTTGGCTTAACAAAGCGCTCAACGGTTGGCGATAGCCTATCGAGTTTGGTTGAAGAGTTTTTAATGCTCAGCTTTAACAACGATGTGGTTATTGTTAATGGTGGTTTAGGCCCTACAACGGATGACATGAGTGCCGCCGCCGCCGCGAGAGCCGCCGATTGTAAACTGGTGCTATTCAAAGAGTGGTTGCAGCATCTAGAAAGTTTGTATGCTCGACGTGGCATCCCTATGCCGGACAGTAATTTAAAGCAAGCAATGCTGCCAGAAACGGCAGAGATATTGGACAACCCGATAGGCACTGCTTGCGGTTTCAAAATGCTGATTAATGATGCCATTTTTTATTTCACACCGGGTGTACCAAGTGAATTTAAGCTCATGGCAGAGACGCAAATTCTTCCCGATCTGAGAAGAGTGTTTCCCGATGTGCAAGGTTCATGTTGTAGCCGAATCTACACGTTTGGTCTGTCTGAATCCGGTATTTCAGATAAGCTAGATCAGCTAAAACTTCCTCAAGGCTATGAGCTAGGGTATCGCTCTTACTTGCCTTTTATTGAAGTGAAACTTTTTGGTCCTTCAGATCAGCTTGAAAAGCGTTTGAAACTCGTACAGATAATTAATAAACACCTTGAGAGTAATACCGTTAGTATTGACTTACCTATGGTTGAAAATGTCGGCCAGTTGTTGGTCGATAAAGGACTAACAGTGTCGACCTCCGAAAAAAGTAGCGGAGGATACTTAACGTACTGGCTAAACGGTGATGAAAACGCTGAAAAGCAACTAGGGCATGGTTGGATACTACCGAGCCTGACTCAAGCGATGGCCAACAGCGGAGATCCATTAGCAGAAACGTTTGCTCTGGCTGGTGCTACACGAGAGAAGTGTGGGACGGATTTATCACTCGTTACTGGCCATATTGAAGAGGGTGTTTTTTCCGTCGCTTTATCGACACCGTCAGGCGAGTGGGGAGCGTTATATAAACTCTCGAAAAAGTATCAGCGCAGTGATCAAGTTAAAGTGATCAGCACGGCAGCACTAGACTTGTTGCGTCGCTACCTAGAACGTAAACCGATGTTTGCGCATTATGCATTTTTAGAGAAAGTTAAAGAGATGCACCTCCCGAGCAGTGCTTTATAACCAAAGCTCTATACAGTAGTCTGAGAGACAAAACACAGAGACAAAAAAGCCAAGGTGATTGCCTTGGCTTTTGCATTTTATACCGTCGAGTCAACGTTATGCGCGCTGCTTTTCTTTCATCGCGTAGTTAACGCCGCTAAGTGACAAATCTGATTTTGCTTTACAGATACAAGGTAATATTTCATCACTTTGTGTGTAAGCCATGGCAAAACCAACATACTCCACTTCACCAGACTCCAATTTGCAGCGACAGGCGCCGCAGTGCCCATCACGGCAGTTATATTCTGGTAATAGGCCAGCTTGCTCCATTGTTTCCAAAATCGTATTGGAAGGGTTGGATTCAATGCTGATCAGTTTGTTGATTTTGAGTGTTGCCATTACAGCTCGAATCCTTCGAAGTCATCTGCGCGAACTTCATTGTCAATTTGACCCACAAGGTAAGAAGAGATTTCTGCTTCTTGAGGCGCAACTTGAACGTTATCTGAAGACAACCAAGCGTTAATCCATGGAATTGGGTTGGTTGTTGCTTCTGGATACGCTGCTGGTAGACCTACCGCTTGCATACGAATATTTGTGATGTATTCAACGTATTGGCTTAGGATGTCTTTGTTTAGACCGATCATAGAGCCATCTTTGAATAGATACTCTGCCCACTCTTTTTCTTGCTCAGCCGCTTCTTTGAATAGGTCAAAACAGTCCTGTTTTGCCTCTTCTGCGATTTGCATGAAAGTGAAGTCATCTTGACCGTTACGTAGCAGGTTGATCATGTGCTGCGTGCCGTTTAAGTGAAGTGCTTCGTCACGAGCGATCAGCTTGATGATTTTCGCGTTACCTTCCATTAGTTCGCGTTCTGCGAAAGCGAAAGAACATGCGAAACTGACGTAAAAACGAATAGCTTCTAATGCGTTAACAGACATCAGACAGATGTACAGCTTCTTCTTAAGATCGTACAGACTAACCTTAACCGTTTCACCGTTAAGGACATGCTCACCTTCACCGTAGCGATGGTAATCATTCGTCGCTTGAATCAAATCGTCGTAGTAGTGCGCGATGTCTTTTGCACGCTTCAGAATGTGCTCGTTCTCAACGATATCATCAAACACTACAGCAGGGTCGTTCACGATGTTACGAATAATGTGTGTGTAAGAACGAGAGTGAATCGTTTCAGAGAAAGACCAAGTCTCAATCCAAGTCTCTAGTTCTGGCAGAGACACAAGCGGCAGCAGTGCCACGTTAGGGCTGCGGCCTTGGATAGAGTCAAGAAGCGTTTGGTACTTCAAGTTAGAGATGAAGATGTGCTTCTCGTGATCTGGCAGTTTGTTGTAATCGATACGGTCGCTAGATACGTCTACTTCTTCTGGACGCCAGAAGAAAGAAAGTTGTTTCTCGATAAGTTTTTCGAAAATCTCAAACTTTTGTTGGTCGTAACGTGCAACGTTTACTGATTGACCTAGGAACATTGGTTCCTTCAATTGGTCATTCTTTTTTTGGTTAAAAGTACTGTAAGCCATAATGCCTCAATTCCTTTTAAACCTCCCCGTAAGGGGGAGGTTATCGATAGTCTGTCTTTACGGGTTCGCTAGGTACGGGAAGATTAAATCTTACAACCGCCGCCAGCACAATCGTCATCTTGTGGTTGAACAGCGTCTTTCTGTTCATCTTTCGCGCCATCACGAGTGTTGTGGTAGTAAAGCGTTTTCACACCAAACTTATACGCTGTTAGCAGGTCTTGAAGTAGTTTCTTCATTGGAACCTTGCCAGTCTCGTAACGTGACGGGTCGTAGTTAGTATTAGCAGAGATAGCTTGGTCAACAAACTTCTGCATAATACCCACAAGGTGCAGATAACCGTCGTTCGAACCGATATTCCAAAGCAGTTCATAGCTGTCTTTAAGTTCTGTGAACTCTGGTACAACTTGCTTCAGGATACCGTCTTTCGAAGCTTTTACTGAAACGTAACCACGTGGTGGCTCAATACCGTTAGTTGCGTTTGAAATCTGAGAAGAAGTCTCAGAAGGCATTAGCGCAGTCAGTGTTGAGTTACGTAGGCCGTGCTCCATAATTTCTTTACGTAGGCTGTCCCAGTCGTAGTGCAGCGCTTCGTCACAAATTAGGTCGATATCTTTCTTATACGTATCAATCGGCAGTAAGCCTTTCGCGTAGTTCGTCTCGTCGAATGAAGGACACTTACCTTGTTCTTTCGCCAGTGCTACAGATGCTTTCAATAGGTAGTACTGCATTGCTTCGAACGTACGGTGAGTTAGGCCGTTCGCGCTACCGTCAGAGTATTTCACGCCATTCTTCGCTAAGTAGTAAGCAAAGTTAATCACACCAACACCTAGCGTACGACGGTTCATAGTCGATTTGTATGCCGCTGGTAGAGGGTAATCTTGGTAATCAAGCAGTGCATCTAACGCACGAACAACAAGATCGGATAGCTCTTCGAAATCATCTAGAGACTTGATAGCACCTAAGTTGAATGCAGAAAGCGTACACAGTGCGATCTCGCCTGAGTCATCTTCAACGTTAGTTAATGGTTTCGTTGGCAGTGCGATTTCTAAACATAGGTTCGACTGACGAACTGGAGCGACTTCAGAATCAAATGGGCTGTGAGTATTACAGTGGTCCACGTTCTGGATGTAGATACGACCCGTTGATGCACGCTCTTGCATTAGCAGAGTGAACATTTCAATCGCTTTAACCGTTTCTTTCTTGATTGAAGGATCGTTCTCGTACTTCACGTATAGACGCTCAAACTCTTCTTGGTTTTCGAAGAATGCGTCGTACAGACCAGGTACATCAGATGGTGAGAATAGCGTAATATTGCCGCCTTCAACTAAACGTTGGTACATCAGTTTGTTTAACTGAACACCGTAGTCCATGTGACGAACACGGTTTTCTTCAACACCACGGTTGTTCTTAAGTACCATTAGTGAGCGTGCTTCACCGTGCCACATTGGGTAGAACACAGTAGCTGCGCCACCACGTACACCACCTTGTGAACAACATTTTACTGCTGTTTGGAAGTACTTGTAGAACGGAATACAACCAGTGTGGAATGCTTCACCACCGCGAATCTCTGAGCCTAATGCACGGATACGACCTGCGTTGATACCAATACCAGCGCGCTGAGATACATAACGAACAATTGAGCTTGCTGTTGCGTTAATAGAATCAAGACTGTCTCCACACTCGATCAGAACACATGAGCTGAACTGGCGAGTAGGGGTACGCACGCCAGACATAATTGGCGTAGGTAGAGAAATCTTAAATGTCGATGTCGCATCGTAGAAACGTTTGATGTAATCAAGACGTGTCGCTTTTGGATATTTCGCAAATAAGCACGCTGCTACAAGGATGTATAAGAACTGAGCACTTTCGTAAATTTGGCCCGTAACACGGTTCTGTACGAAGTACTTACCCTCTAGCTGCTTAACTGCCGCGTATGAGAAGTTTAGGTCGCGTTTATGGTCGAGGTACGCATCAAGTTCGTCGAGTTCTGCTTTTGTGTAGTCTTCTAGAATATGTTGATCGTACTTACCCATATCGACGAGGCGAGACACGTGATCATAAAGCGTTGGTGGCTCGTATTGGCCATACGCTTTTTTACGCAGATGGAATACCGCTAGGCGAGCAGCTAGGTATTGGTAATCCGGAGTCTCTTCAGAGATCAGGTCTGCCGCAGACTTGATGATTGTCTCGTGAATATCTGTCGTTGTGATGCCGTCGTAAAACTGGATGTGAGCGCGAAGTTCTACTTGAGAAACCGAAACATTATCTAGACCTTCTGCAGCCCAAGTGATAACGCGGTGGATTTTATCCAGATCGATACTTTCTTTACGGCCATCACGCTTGGTGACGGTAAGTTGTTGGTTCATTCTGCTTTATTTCCCTAAGAAAACTGATAAAAGCCGTATTTTTGTTTGTTTATGTGCAATATGAGTAAAGCTTGCGGCGGCTTTGTGATCAAAGTCTATCTATATATTGTCGCTTAAACACAACATATAGGGGTTCATTTGTTTGCGGGTTACAAGATAGTGCTATTACACTGATTTATCAAGGTACAGTTCGGGGATGACTTGTGGATAACTGACAAAATGAAAAAAATCAGTAAGTGAACACTAACCGATGAGAAAAGGGCAGACTTGAATGGTTAAAAGTACGGTTTCGAGATCGGTTTAGAAATAACCGCATGCAAAAATATTTTCCTTGATCTTTGGCCGTTTTTATCTACGAAAAATGGCTTGGTCAAAATGGAATCTAGAGCACGAATTTTAGCCATAAAAAGACAAAAAAAGCGGCAACTTTGTGCTACCGCTTCCGATTCATTTTCTTTAAAAAATGTCAATCACAAAACTCATTTTTTAACTTAATAGCGTTCAGTATTTTTTAGTATGAACGATGTAGTTTACATCTACATTACGACCGAGTTTGTAGCTGTCATTTAGAGGGTTGTAATGAAGCCCAGTAATGCCCATTTCCGTCAGGTCAGTTTGGTCTATCATCTTCATCATTTCGGCTGGCTTGATAAACTTATCGTGCTCATGAGTGCCTTCAGGAACAATCTTAAGAAGCTTCTCAGCACCGACAATAGCAAATAAGTACGACTTAATGTTTCGGTTCAAAGTTGAGAAAAACACGTGACCACCGGGTTTGACTAGCGCAGCACAAGAGCGGATAACGGAGAGAGGATCTGGAACGTGTTCAAGCATCTCCATACAAGTCACGACATCGTAAGTTCCTGCGTTTTCTATAGCGTGGTCTTCTATTGTGCTCTGAATGTAGGTCAGTTGAGTACCTGTTTCTAATGCATGTAGTCGCGCGACTTCTAATGGTTCTTTACCCATATCAAGTCCAGTCACAATAGCGCCTTCTTTTGCCATGCTTTCAGCAAGAATGCCACCACCACAGCCGACATCAAGTGCGCGCTTGCCAAACAAGCCATTTGCTTTTTCAAGTACATAGTTCAAACGAAGTGGGTTAATTTGATGAAGTGGCTTAAACTCGCCTTCTAAATCCCACCATCGAGAAGCCATGTCCTCGAATTTCTTAATTTCACTTGGGTCGACGTTTTGTGCTTTAGTCATAATTGGTTTTATTGCATTCAATCTGAGTCCTTTAGAGGGCGCCAGTATACTCCAACGTTTTATACCCAAACAACCTCGATGTGCTTAGTTAAGGGACAATGACAGAGTTCACTGGCGCGGCAATAGCGACAGGTTCCTGTATTTTTGAAAGCGCTCGCTATTGTTTTTGGTTCATCCTTGAACTGGTGCCAGTGACAATAACTCTAAAACCTGCATTTTCGCGTTGTGTAGTTAAAGGAATTTACCTCGCTTTTCCGCGTAAAGAGTCCGATTTTGCTCAATGTTGACCGAAATATAACCACTAATCAGAAAGATATGGGATTAGTGTGCAAATTCTCGACATTTGATTCATAACCAAGCTCACAACCTGATAAAAGGAGAGGGAAAGTGATGCCGAAGTGATGAATTGTGTGTTATATTTTTGCACCTTACACGTATCGTAATTACGATCAGATAATAGAGGGATAATGGCTCTATGAGCGATTTAGCTAAAGAGATCACGCCCGTAAACATTGAAGATGAGCTTAGAGGTTCATACCTAGACTACGCGATGTCAGTCATCGTGGGTCGTGCTCTTCCAGATGTGCGTGATGGCCTAAAACCAGTACACCGCCGCGTTTTATTCGCGATGAACGTACTAGGCAACGATTGGAACAAACCATATAAAAAATCAGCCCGTGTTGTCGGCGACGTAATCGGTAAATATCACCCACATGGTGATAGTGCTGTGTACGACACAATCGTACGTATGGCTCAGCCGTTCTCGCTTCGTTACATGCTGGTCGATGGTCAAGGTAACTTTGGCTCGATCGATGGCGACTCTGCTGCGGCAATGCGTTACACCGAAGTTCGAATGGCAAAAATTGCCCATGAACTATTGGCTGACCTAGACAAAGAAACCGTAGACTACGTACCAAACTACGACGGTACTGAGCAGATCCCAGCGGTTCTTCCAACTAAAATTCCAAACCTATTGGTTAACGGTGCTTCTGGTATCGCAGTAGGTATGGCAACCAACATCCCGCCTCATAACCTTGGCGAAGTGATTGATGGCTGTCTTGCATACATCAATAATGAAGAAATCACTATTGATGAACTAATGGATTACATTCCTGGTCCTGATTTCCCAACGGCGGCGCTTATCAGCGGTCGTAAAGGCATTGTAGACGCGTACAAAACAGGTCGTGGCAAAATCTACATGCGTTCGAAAGCGGACATCGAAGTGGAGAAGAATGGTAAAGAGACCATTATCGTCACTGAAATTCCTTACCAGGTGAACAAAGCTCGCTTGATCGAAAAGATCGCTGAGCTAGTTAAAGATAAGAAAGTAGAAGGTATCAGTGCACTGCGCGACGAGTCAGATAAAGACGGTATGCGCATTGTTATTGAGTGTAAGCGCGATGCTGTGGGCGAAGTAGTTCTAAACAATCTTTACGCTCAGACTCAGCTGCAAACCACTTTCGGTATCAATATGGTGGCTCTAAACAATGGCCAGCCACAGCTATTCAACCTAAAAGATATGTTGAAGTGCTTCGTTGATCACCGTCGTGAAGTTGTGACACGTCGTACTATCTTCGAACTGCGTAAAGCTCGTGAACGTGCTCATATCCTTGAAGGTTTAGCTCTAGCGCTTGCTAACATTGATGAAATCATTGAGCTTATCCGTAAGGCACCTACACCGGCTGAAGCAAAAGCGGGTCTTATCGCTCGTGGTTGGGATTTAGGCAACGTTTCAGCAATGCTAGAGCGTGCTGGTACAGATGCTGCGCGCCCTGAATGGCTAGAGCCTGAATACGGTATTCGTGATGGTCAGTACTTCCTGACTGAGCAACAAGCACAAGCTATCCTAGATCTACGTTTACATAAACTAACAGGTCTAGAACACGAGAAGATTCTTGGCGAATACAAAACACTTCTAGAAGAAATCGCTGAACTCATGCATATCCTTGCGAGCACTGAGCGTTTGATGGAAGTTATCCGTGAGGAACTTGAAGCGGTTCGTGACGGCTTTGGTGACGCTCGTCGTACAGAAATCACAGCTGCGAGCCATGATATTGACATGGAAGAGCTGATCGCACGTGAAGACGTTGTAGTTACTCTATCTCACGGTGGTTACGTTAAGTACCAAGTACTGAGCGACTACGAGTCACAGCGCCGTGGTGGTAAAGGTAAGAGTGCGACTAAGATGAAAGATGAAGACCATATCGAGCGTCTTCTAGTGGCGAATACCCACGATAACATTTTGTGTTTCTCTACTCGTGGTAAGACATACCGCCTGAAAGTTTACCAATTGCCTCTAGCGAGCCGTACTGCGCGTGGTAAGCCAATTGTGAACATCCTTCCACTCGAAGAAGGTGAGCGCATTACCGCAATTCTGCGTGTTGATGAATTCTCTGAAGACAAATTCATCTTCATGGCAACAGGTGACGGTACGGTTAAGAAAACGCCGTTGAACCAGTTTGCAAACGTACGTTCAAACGGCCTAATCGCTGTGAACCTACGTGAAGACGATTCGTTAATCGGTGTGGATATCACTAACGGCGAAAACGAAATCATGCTGTTCTCTAAAGCGGGTAAAGTGGTTCGCTTTAAAGAAGCAGAAGAGATTCCAGTACTTGATGAAAATGGTAAACCAGTTCTTGATGAGAATGGTCAGCCAGAGATCAAGTTTAAAGGTGTTCGTCCTATGGGTCGTACCGCCTCTGGTGTTCGTGGTATGAAACTGGCTGAAAATGACCAAGTTGTATCACTTATTGTTCCTTCGCACGAAGGCGACATCCTAACGGTTACAGAAAACGGTTATGGTAAACGTACAGCACTTAGCGAGTACCCGACAAAAGGTCGTGGCACTCAAGGTGTAGTTTCTATCAAAGTTTCTGAGCGAAATGGCCCGGTAGTTGGTGCTATCCAGGTTGTTGAAGGTGATGAAATGATGATGATCACCGACGCTGGCACGTTAGTACGTACTCGTGTGGGTGAAGTTAGCCAGGTTGGTCGTAACACACAAGGTGTAACGCTTATCCGTACTGCGGAAGATGAATCAGTTGTTGGTTTGCAACGTATTGAAGAAGTTGATGATGAAGAGCTGCCTGCTGATGAAGATGCAGAAGCGTTAGAGTCAACAGACGAAAATACGCAGCAAGACGCTTCAGAAGCTCCAGCTGCTGATGATGCAGAGGAAGGTAACGAAGAGTAATCTTACATCGTTATCCTGATATGAAAAGCCGAGCCTTAGTTGCTCGGCTTTTTTGTATCTGTATCAACGCATTTAAAGTAAGAAATGCGTACACTGACGTTATCTTTGTTTACAGGACGTGTTATGTCTGTTTGGTTTTTCGCTGCCATCACTCTGATGGGGCTGTTTATCGTACTCTTATCACTGAGTGCATCAAAAGTTAAACCTGCTCAATGGTTTGGCTTTTGCCTGTTAGTACTTGTCGTGACGAGTGCCAGTTTCTTATTGCTGCATCAAACTCCGCCTAAACCAATACAAGCGGAAATGTCACGAATGATGACTGCTCGTGACATCATGAAAGAGATTCAAGACCAGTTGCGTGAAGATCCGAACAACGCTGAATTGTGGTTCCAACTCGGGCAGGGCTACCTGCTAGAGGGGGAATTTGATGGCGCGCTGATTTGTTTTGATTACGCGATCCAGCTGACTGAGCCAGTCAGTGCCACGCAACTTGCCGCAAAAGCGACGACCTTGTACTACATTCACCAGCAATCAATGACGCAAGAAGTTAGCTTGCTTTTGGAGCAAGCTTTGCAGATAGAACCGCACAATGAAGCCGCTTTGTCTTTGATCGCAAATGATCATTTTCTGTCATTCCGATTTCAGGAAGCGATTGATGCCTGGGTACTATTATTAGATTCTGATGATCCAAATTTAGATAGGGTGCAAATCATTAACTCTATTAACAAAGCAAAAGAGCTGTTGTAAGCGTACAATTTAACAAGCAATAGAGGGAAAGGTGGGCAACGAATGAAAAATAAAGCACTAAGCATATTGGTTTTGCTGTGCGGCTCTGTGCTGGCGGGTTGTAGCTCTTCCGATCATTCTGGCTCTTCCTCTACGGTTTATTATTCATCGGGTTACTACGACCCGTGGTGGTACGATCATGACGACTACTGGATTTATTACTATCCGGGCTGTTGCGATAACGACGATGAATACAAAGAGAAACTGGAAGAGTGGTGGAATGGTTTAGATGAAGACCAACAGCAATCCATCAAAGACAAAGTCGAAGATTGGAAAGACGATGATATGTCCGCCAATATCGATAACATGAAACGCCAACTCGACGATCATTGGCAATCACTGCCAGACGAGCAAAAGCAAGAGATTCAAACCAAGTGGGAGAATCGTCCGGAGCGTATTGAGCCAGCGGCTTTACAAGACAAAGCGGTAAAAGAAAAGGTTCAACAAAGAAAAGCATTACCGGAAACGAAGATCCAGCGTCCAGTTGCTCGTCCAAATGTGCAGATACCTAAAGCACGTCCAAATATTCAACCTAGACCTAGGCTTCCTCGTCGCTAGTACATTCGATTTTTGTCTCTCGATAGAATCAGGATGAAGAGATAAAGATAATAAAGAAAGAAAAGGGGCGTTCAGTACGCCCCTTGTTGTATCTATAAGTTAACCGTTGCCAGTTAGACTAATACGTGGCTTCGCGTTCAGCCGCTGCTTTATCCCATTCTGGTGCCACCGTTTCTAGGAAGTGTTTCTTATCTGCGTTCATCTTTTCCATATCCATGCCCAGTGCTTGTTGTGCTTTCGCTTTGGTCGAGATATCTGGAATTTGAACAGGATCAGTAATGCCTTTGGTTGCCAGTAAACGAACCAATTTGGTACGGGCGTCAGCAGCGCGATCAACTGCAGTACCTAGTACTTCAAGTGCTATCTCAGGAGCATGCATGTGGACACCGTGAGAAGCAATCGCGTAGTCCCAACGCCATTGTGCATGGCGAATATCTTGTAGGATAGATTCCATCTCTGCTTCTGTTGCACCTGCTTTCCACGCTGCGCCTGCTTCAAAGTGTGCCGCTACGATTTGCTTCTCGGCGGTTAGCTTCATGTTCAGTACTTGCGCTTTGCGAGTCGAGACGATGCCTTGTAGCTGCTCTTTAGTTTGGGTATGGCATTGCGCACAGGTGTCTTCAAAACGATCAAATGGGTTACCCACTTTGTGGTCTGTGTACACCGTACCGTCTTCTTTGGTCACTTTAGGCATGTGGCAGTCCACACACACCACTTTGTTTTTACCATGAATACCCGCTCTCCAAGTTTCGAAACCCGGGTGTTGTGCTTTTAGCATCGGCGCTTTAGATACGGCATGCGTCCAATCTTTGAAATTCAACGCGTCGTAGTATTTCTCCATGTCATTAACGGTGGTGCCCATATCCCATGGGAATTTAACCGCTTTAGTTGGGCCGGTGAAGTAGTATTCAACGTGACATTGAGCGCAGACCGATGCTTGCTTATCTAGGCGAGACTGTTCATCAAAGTTTTTACCAATAGTATCAAAAGCACGCTCGACGTATGGGCGAGTCAGTGCTAGCGCAGGTTCGCCTTTCTTGAAGGCTTCAGAGCCTGTGTTGTGGCAATCGGAACAACCGATAGGGTTGACGATTTCTGAGCCTAAGCGTGCCCATTTACCTTCGAAATAACCGTCTTCACCACGTTCATCAATCACGCGAGCAACGTCTGGGCTTTTACAGCTCCAGCACGCCATCGGCATAGGCCCGGACTTCTCGTCGGTTGGTGCGCCGGTACGTAAGGTTTGGCGAACATCATCAAGTGCGTAAAAGTGACCGCGCGCTTTGTTGTAGTCTTTCGCGAAGCCATAACCTGCCCACAGGATAACCATGTTTGGGTCTTCACTTAGAGCATCTTCAATGTGCTCACTTTCGGATGTTGCTTTCCAAGAATGGTATTGATCAGGGTGGTTCTGTTCAAAGACATCGTTACGAGGATCGATAAAATCCTTCTCTTCTGCCGCTAACGGAGCGTCAACCAAAAATAATTGGCTGGCGAATAAGGTCGCAACCGCAATAGGTGCGCTCATCCAGTGTTTTATGCTCACAGTGTTATCTCCATATTCGTTTTTATTAGCAGCGTTGTGAGGAGCTATTCCAAATAAGAACTGGAGATCTACGATTAATAATATTGCTTAATTGGATAGATGAAATAGTGAGTGAATCTTGTCTTGTTTTAGATCAATTTACACCAGTGATCTCAGTCATGTTTGAATTCATATACCCCTAAAGTAGTAGTTGTTAAGTCATTGTTCTGCAATGCTTTGGGTTTTTAACCTTTTTAAAAATAGGGTGATTTAGTTCGCTTTTTGAGCAGGCGTTTCTACCCCTTATGAATAATAGAGGTATTATAAATATAGGTTTAGCGTTGTGGCTTTCCGAAATAAGAATTGATGTCATTTGAAGATCTAAAAAATATCTTCAGAGGAAATTAATTGTCGCTCAAATAAATAATTGAGAATAGTTATCAATTATTATCGAGCTAAGGAAAGAACAATATGGGCAATATAAAATTGACCATAGAGACAATGCTGAAACTTCTCTTCGTCTTTGCCATCTATGGTTTCTCCATCGCCGCCCATGCGACTTCTTCAGAGCCGATTGAAGGTGCTCAAGCTGAGCGTCATCAAGTCGAGTTGATCCGTGACCGTGACTACAAGTGTCTGCAATGTCATAAGGATGCAAAAGAGACTCTGAACCTTTCGCATGACCCGCAAGCTCTACTCAGCCAAGGGAAGCAACTTAATTGCACCAATTGCCATAGCAACATTGGTCCCGACCATCGTGAGGGCGCGCCTGATGTAATTAAGTTTTCTGCCGCGCAATCGAAAGAGGTACACGACAAAGTGTTCCTTGATCCAAGTATGATTCTTAAAGCCAACAGCCAATGTGTGGATTGCCATGCACCGACACAACTGAGAGAAAGCCACTGGACGCACGATGTGCACGCCAAAAACCTCACTTGTTCAAATTGCCACGATGTACACGCAGCGAAAACCAAAGCGTTGTCGTACGACAGAAAACAACTGATCAAGCAGTGTGTGGATTGTCACTCTGAATTTGCCGTCGAACCTGAACTTGCCAAAGAAGAGGAGAGATAGCATGAAATGTTCGAGAAGAAACTTTTTAGCCGGCAGCGGCGCGTTGATTTTAACTACAGGCGTTGCAGGCACTTCCGTTGTTAGCTCCTCTCTTTATGCCAGCAACCGTGAACAAGCGAAACGCATGGGTATGGTTCATGATGAAAATGCCTGCATTGGCTGTACCGCTTGTACCGATGCTTGTCGCGAAGTAAATAAAGTCCCTGAAGGCGTAACGCGACTTAAAATTCATCGCAGTGAACCGATTGGCGAATTTCCAGATGTGGAATACCAGTTTACTCGCGAATCCTGTCAACACTGTGATAACCCTCCATGTGTATACGTTTGTCCAACAGGCGCTGCATACAAAGATGAAGCGACCGGCATCGTGGATGTACACAAAGAGAAATGTGTCGGATGTGGTTATTGCCTTGCTGCTTGCCCTTACCAAGTGCGCTTCTTTAATCCAGTCGATCACTCTGCGGATAAATGTAACTTCTGCCGTGATACCAACCTAGCGCAAGGTAAGCAGCCAGCTTGCGTGGAATCTTGCCCAACAAAAGCACTCATCTTTGGTGATTTGAATGACCCAACTAGCGAGGTGAGCAAAGCTATCGAAAGCCATGTTGTCTATCGCGATAAATCGCATTTAGGTACGCAACCTAAACTGTACAAAATTCCGCATAGCAAAGGGGAGGTGTCATCATGAACGGCTTCGAAAGTGTATTCCACTTTGACTCGTTAGTCTGGGATTGGATCATCGCGATTTACTTATTCCTTGCTGGGATGTCAGCGGGTGCGGTGATGATTTCAATCTATTTAAAACGCAAAGTGATTGAAGGTGATCCCGCAAAAAACGGCATCATGAAAGCGATGGCTTGGCTCGCACCATTTGGCATCATTGCTGGGTTGGTAATTTTGATTTTCCATTTAACCAAGCCTTTAGAGTTTTGGAAGATCATGATCTACTACAACCCAACGTCTGTGATGTCGATGGGCGTGATCTTATTCCAAGTGTACATGATCGTGTTGTTTGCTTGGATTGGCGTTATCTTCCGCCATCAAATCATCAGCTTCTGTGAAGGGAAGTTACCAAGCAAACTGCTGGATTTTGCCGATGGCATTTTGATTAAGGCGGGGAAAGCCAACAACGCCATTGAATTGTTCTTGGGCTTCTTAGCCATCGTGCTTGCAGCGTACACTGGCTTTCTATTGTCTGCGTTGAAGACTTACCCAATGCTAAACAATCCAGTACTGCCAATCTTGTTCCTGTTCTCTAGTTTGTCCTCGGGCGCAGCAGCATGCTTGATGTTCGGCATCTTGGTGTTTAAAGAGTCGACTAGCAGCCCAAGTGTGTCTTGGGTACACGGATTTGAACGCCCAGTAGTATTGTTTGAGCTGTTTGTCTTAGTGACTTTCTTTACTGGACTGATCTTCAGCGGTGGTCAGAACGAAGTCGCGGCTTGGAATGCTATTTCGAGTGGATTCTGGGCTCAATGGTTCTGGGGTGGGGTAGTGTTCATCGGCATGATAACGCCTTTGACTCTCAATTGGTTGACGCCTTCTGAAGTGCGCCACAAAGGCAGTTACGTTTTTGTGGTCACGACGTTGAGCTTGGTTGGCGTACTTATGCTGCGTACTTTCATTCTCTATGCCGGTCAAATGACCGTAGTGTAAGGGGGATAAATGGAAGCTGAGCTAGGGTTCTTCTTACTGATATTGGTGGCTGTAACATCGACTTGTGCATCGTTGCTGCATTGGCTACGTCTTGCTTTGGGTAAGAAGGCGACATTGCCGCATCAAGTCGCGATGTCCCACATGATTAGCTTAGCTTCCATCATTTGTTTAGCACTTCTGATCGTCTGCTTCGTGCAAGACAACTTCGCGTTGGAATATGTTGTTACGCATTCCAACAGTCAACTTCCCGTGGCGTTCAAAATTGCTGCCGCTTGGGGTGGGCACCAAGGCTCCATGTTGTTTTGGGTCGTCACCTTGAGTTTATGGGCGTCGTTTATTGCATTTAAGTCACCGCTCAACGCCCAATATACTTGTGACTGTTTAGGAATCATGAACGTTCTTATTGCGACATTTGCTTGGTTCACGTTAATGACCTCTAACCCGTTCGAGTATGCCCAAGTATTGGCGTCGGAAGGACGAGATCTAAACCCAATGTTGCAAGATGTTGGGCTTATCATTCATCCACCATTGCTTTATCTCGGTTATGTCGGTTACGCAGCAATATTAGCTTTTGCATTAGCAGCCCTATTGGGTAAACAACCGATGAGCGATTGGTATGTGGTTGCTCGAAGCGCAGCGTTTTTTGCATGGGGAACGCTCACGTTGGGTATCTTGGTGGGATCATGGTGGGCGTACAATGAGCTAGGGTGGGGCGGCTGGTGGTTTTGGGACCCTGTGGAGAACGCTTCTCTACTCCCTTGGCTTACTGGTACTGCTTTGTTGCACAGCGGTGTTGTCGCAACACGTAACAGAGGCGCAATTTGGAGTACCTATGCACTGGCGTTTGCTACGTTCAGCCTAAGCATTTTAGGGACATTCGTGGTGCGCTCTGGCGTGCTGACTTCAGTGCACGCTTTTGCGGTGGACCCAACTAAAGGTTTGGTGCTGATTGGTGTATTGAGCTTGCTTGTCATTATCACTTTTGGCGTACTGATTTTGCGAGGAGAACAACTCCCTCGTTTCAAACTTCAATCTCTAGCGAGCCGAGCTTACACTGCTTATATCGCCAAAGGGCTGCTGGTTATTGCGACTGCCATCGTTTTTCTTGGCACTTTTTATCCGATGGTTTATCAACTGCTCGGTTTAGGGAACATTTCGGTTGGCGCACCTTACTTTAATAGTCTGACCTTTCCATTAAGCATACTGGCTCTGATTGCCTTAGCATTCATGCCAGTGCTGAAATGGACAAAAGGCGCAGTGCCGAGTGGAAGCACTGATATCGCGATCAGTATTGCGTTATCTCTTGTCTCTGGGATCGGGTTTATCTTCTTAGTGCACGCACTGCATTTCGAAGTATTGCTAACCATAACGTTGGCTACTTGGGTGATTGTGGCGCATCTCGTTATGCTGTTTCGTTGTTCCAATAAGCGCAAACTCATGCCAATCGTGATGGCACATATCGGTTTTGCGCTGGCGGTGAGTGGAGCTGTATTCAACAGTCACTACTCATATGAACACAATTTACGTGTCGAACCCGGCAGTTCTCAACAAAGGGCGGGGATCACTATCGATTATCATGGTATCGAATGGCTGGTGGGGCCAAACTACACCGCGGAACAAGGACAGATCACCTTGCACTTGGGAGATGGCCGCATGCTCAATTTCAACCCGCAAAAGCGTCATTATCCTGTGCGAGTGATGAATATGACCGAGCCTGCGATTCGTTCACTATGGCATGGCGATTATTACGTGACATTGGGTGACAAAGTCGATACTCATGCTTATGCGATTAAAGTTCAGTACCGCGCAGGTATTTGGTGGATATGGTCTGGCGGGCTACTAGCTGTGTTTGGTGCGCTATTAACCGGCCTAAAGAAAAGGAGAGAGGCTATCAATGCGATCGAGAAATACGCTTAAACTCGCAGGTCTGTTTGTGGCTGTTGCCGTGTTTGCTGTAGTAACTTCGGTGGCTTTGTCTGAGCGACCACATGTTGAATTGTCCCCACAACGAAATTTAGAGACACCTAATTTTCGCTCTACTTCTCTGATCTCTGATGACATGGTTTCTGAGCAGTTGTTCAAAAGCGACGGATATAAATTATTGAATGTTTGGGCATCTTGGTGCGGAGTATGCAAACGAGAGCATGAAGAATTATTGCAGTTAGCAGAACTCGGTGTGCCTATTATTGGGCTGAATTATAGAGATCAAAAACAAGCCGCTCGTGAATATTTGAGCTCTAAACGAAATCCATATATTGAAGTAATTAGTGACCCTAATGGAAAGCTCGCTGTGGAGCTAGGTGTTATCGGAACGCCGGAAACTTACTTGATTGATCCAAATGGTCGTATATTGATCAAATATCGTGGAGAGCTAACGGCAGATAAATGGAACGATATATTTTCAGGATACTTGAATGTTTCGATTTAATAATCTTCTCCTCACTTTAATCCTATTTATACTATTTTCTCCTTTCACGAGAAGTGCGGATATAGAACAGAATGTTGATCTGTTTGAATTTCATTCTGTTGAAGTGCAACAGCGTGCAACCTCGTTAGCCAAGACATTACGCTGCCCGCAGTGTCAAAACCAAAACCTTGTCGAGTCTAATGCACAAGCGGCTAAAGACCTGAGGTTGAAAGTGTATACGATGGCCAATGAAGGCAGCTCAGATCAAGAAATAAAGGACTATCTAGTTGCTCGTTATGGGAATATTGTTCTGTATCAACCACCATTAAATTATTCCACGGCGCTGTTGTGGATCTTTCCTGTGCTATTTTTGATCTTTTTTGTCTTATATTCGATCCGAATGGTGAAGCGTAATTAATGTGACCGTTATTCCACTATTAAAAATAAATTGTGCACTTAACAAGCAGAATGTTATCATTTTTCCGAATTTATGAAGTTTCCAGTATAAAGAAAATAAAAATTTTGAGCTGGATAAGTAATAAAAGAACGAAATAGGTGCACGCAGTGGATTCAGTTATATTACAACTTAAAAAAGACTTCTATTCGCAGATTCGTGCATTGCAATCACCGAACCTGCCTCAAGTTACTTCAACGCTCGCCGTGTTGACCGACGAGGAAATCCAAGAACTCGAAGCAGTTTGGATTGAACTCGCCGTTTGGAAGCGCAGTCAGACCCATTAAAAGATAGACCAAACGACCTTCTTGAAACCCCAGACAAAATTTGTCTGGGGTTTTTTATTGTAGTTTTTTTAAATTGTTATAATATAACAATTGTTCAGTTGGAGAGTGGTTCTCTTTTACTGTCTTGAGTGGATAACTGCCCTCAATTGTGATCTCTATATTGCAAAATGCGGTATCAGTCCCCATAGTTGAAGAGCAACGAGTAAATCCCATGAATGCAATAACGAAAACGCATCAAGCGCATCAAGCAATAAATCGAGTGAGTATAGATATGGCGGAAGTACGTGCCAGAGTAGATTTTAAAGTCGGGGCAAAAAGTAACATTGATGCCGAAATTCTGTCTTTCCATGGTCTGAAGACAGACAAAGAGCATGTTGCTATTATCTTTAAACAAGCGGACCAAACTCAGGACATGCCTTTAGTTCGTATGCACTCTGAGTGTTTGACAGGCGATGTGTTCCACTCTTCACGCTGTGACTGTGGTGAGCAACTAGAAGAGACGATCAATCGCATGGGCGAGTCCGGTGGTATCATCTTGTATCTCCGTCAGGAAGGTCGTGGTATTGGTTTGTACAATAAGATCGATGCATACCGCTTACAAAGCCAGGGCATGAACACGTACGAAGCTAACAACCATTTGGGCTTTGATGATGACCTGCGTGATTTCACAGAAGCAGCACAAATGCTAGAAGCTTTAGGCGTGAATAAGATCCGCCTCGTGACGAACAACCCTAAGAAAATTCGTGAGTTATCTGAGTACGGAATTGAAATTGGCGAGGTTGTCAATACCTCTGCACATATCAAAGATGGCAACGAAAATTATCTGAAGGCAAAAGTCTCTCACGGAAAACATGACCTAAAGGTTTAATCCTAAAGATAAAACTGACAATAAAGTCTGTGAAAAACCTCATTTTTATGAGGTTTTTTTGTATCTGGAGTTGCAAATAAATTGTAAATTTGTATTATCTCGAGACTAAAGTGCAAATAAGAATAATTAGCACTACCAATACGATAATTGAAAAGCTCAACAAGGATGCTTCAGATGAATGCAAAAAAAGTTTTAGTCCAATCTATTGCTGCATCACTCCTCATTGCCAGTGGTTCTACCGTTGCTGCCACAGTAACTAAACAACAAGTAGTCGAACATTACGCGGACGTTGCCCATGCTGTATTTGCTGATTCAGTAACAACAGCGAAAGCGCTTGATGTGAAAATCGACGAATTTCTACAATCACCATCAGCGAAAAAGCTTGAAGAAGTAAAACAAGCTTGGCTAGATTCTCGCGTGCCTTACCAACAGTCTGAAGTTTTCCGTTTTGGTAACGCGATTGTTGATGATTGGGAAGGTCAGCTGAACGCATGGCCACTTGATGAAGGTTTGATTGACTACGTAGCGGCTGATTACCAATACGAATTGGGTAACGAGGGCGCTGCTGCCAACATCATCGCGAACACTAGCCTACAGATCGGTGCTTCTAAACTGGACGTTTCAAAAATCACTCCAGAATTGCTAGCGGATCTAAACGAAGTAGGCGGTTCTGAGGCAAACGTTGCATCAGGTTACCACGCGATTGAATTCTTACTTTGGGGTCAAGACCTAAACGGTACTAACGCGGGTGCAGGTCAACGTGCTTACACTGATTTCGTTGTGGGTTCTGAGTGTACGAATAGCCATTGTGAGCGTCGTGGAGAGTACCTAAAAGCAGCCGCTGATCTACTGGTTCAAGACCTTGAGTGGATGGAAAAGCAGTGGTCTGCTGAAGTAAAAGGTAACTACCGTGAAGAGCTACTGAACGACTCAGCGGACAATGGTCTACGTAAGATGCTATTCGGCATGGGTTCTCTTTCTCTAGGTGAGCTAGCGGGTGAGCGCATGAAAGTGGCACTAGAAGCGAACTCAACTGAAGACGAGCACGATTGTTTCTCAGACAACACGCATAATTCTCACTACTACAACGAGCAAGGCATCTACAACGTTTACACAGGTACATACAAAGGTGTAAACGGCAAAGAGCTATCTGGTCCAAGTATTGCTGATCTTGTTGCTCAAAAAGATAAGAAAGCCGCGACCGACATTCAAAAGCAGTTTGATACAACACTTAGCCAAGTTGGTGAGCTAGTGACTTCTGCAGAGAAGAATAACCAGCATTTTGACCAACTTATTGCGGCGGGTAACGCACAAGGCAACGCGCTGGTAAACGACACCATCATGTCGTTGGTAGCGCAAACTGGTGCGATTGAGCGAGCGGCAAACATTGTCGGCATCGACAGCCTAAGCCCTGATACTGCTGACCACGAGTTTTAATAAGAAAACCATAATAAATAAGGGCTCTTTGTGAGCCCTTTTGCCGTTTGAGCTCGTTGTTATCACCCTTGTTGTCTATGTAGAGCAATGATATGAAGCCATACCTAATTTCTGCGCTAGCCGCGATCCTTTCTTCTTCTGCCATGGCTTACGATGTTAAGTCTGGTGGCAAAACCAGTGTTAAAAAAGATGGCGCGAATGCCTATTCTCTTCCTGCTGCCAACCTGCCGATGAGCAAACGCCTAGATTTTAGTGTGGGTAACAGCTTTTTCCGCAACCCTTGGGTACAAGCGCCAGCGTCAACAGACGCTCGTGATGGCCTAGGTCCGCTTTTTAACACCAATGGTTGTCAGAACTGTCACATCAAAGACGGTCGTGGTCATCCGCCAGAGAAAGATGATTTACATGCCGTGTCTATGTTAGTGCGCTTAAGCATTCCTGCGATGACGCCAGAACAAAAGAAAGCCTACATCAAAGACGGTGGCATACCTGAGCCGACTTATGGTGGCCAGCTTCAAGATTTCGCCCTGCAGGATCAAACGCCAGAAGGCAAAATCGAAATCACTTACACCGATGTCCCAGTGAAATTTAAAGACGGTACGACGGTGACACTAAGAAAACCTCATTTGAACATTACCGAACTGGGTTACGGCGATATGCACCCAGATACCGAGTTCTCAGCACGCGTGGCACCGCCAATGATCGGCCTTGGTTTGTTAGAGAGTATTCCCGACGAAACGCTACTTGCTTGGGCTGATGAACAAGATGCCGACAAAGACGGTATCTCAGGCAAAGTAAATAAGGTGTGGGATATTGAGAAGGACGACTTCTCGATTGGTCGCTTTGGCTGGAAAGCAGGACAACCGACGCTAATGCAGCAAAATGCAGCAGCATTTAATGGTGATGTGGGTCTTACGAGCCATTTATTCCCAAATGAAAACTGTACCTCGAAACAAAGCATTTGTGACGACATGCCAAATGGCGGCAAACCTGAAGTGAGTGAAAATATTCTCGACTTCGTAGAGTTTTACAGCCAACACTTAGCCGTACCTATTCGCCGTAACGTCAATGATCCTAACGTGAAACTTGGTCAGCAAATCTTTGCTGCGTCTGGCTGTGAAAGCTGCCACAAGACCAGTGTTAAAACGGCGAAACGACCAGAGTTACCAGCGCTTTCTGAGCAGCTTATCCACCCATACACCGACATGCTTTTGCATGACATGGGTGAAGGCTTAGCCGATAACCGTCCGGAATATCAAGCAAACGGCCGCGAGTGGCGAACAGCACCGCTATGGGGCATTGGTTATACCGAAGAAGTAAACGGACATACTTACTTCTTACATGATGGTCGAGCTCGTAACCTGATGGAAGCAGTGTTGTGGCACGGCGGCGAAGCTGAAACTGCGAAACAAAATGTTTTAGCTCTGAACAAAAAAGAACGTGATGCTCTCATTGCGTTTCTGAACTCTCTATAAGGACCTAACCATGAAAAAGACACTGTTAGTGAGTGCGATTGCCGCAACGTTAAGTTTGGTTGGTTGCCAATCGACCATCGGTTCGAGCTCTGCCAAGCCTGAGAGTACAAGCCATATTTCTCAAAGCGTGTACGAGGTCGAGTTTCAATCAGCTCAGACGTTTTTAGCGCAAACCACAGAACTTGAACAGCGCTTCGCGGATTACTGCGCATCAGAGTCGAAAGATGATGCACAAGTAAAACAGCAGTGGCATCAAACTATGCTTGCGTGGATGGCATTACAAGGTCAAGAACGTGGCCCTGCTACGGCATTGGAGCAAAGCTGGAATGTTCAGTTTTGGCCAGATAAAAAGAACACGACTGGTCGTAAAATGTCTGTACTGACGAAATCTGATCAAGCTTGGAGTGCAGAAGATATCTCCACCCAAAGTGTCACCGTGCAAGGTTTAGGGGCTCTGGAATGGCTGCTTTACGATAAAGCGTCGACCTTATCTAGCAACAGCAATACCTGTGTGACAGGCGTAGCGATTGCAGAAAACCTCGATAACAAAGCGCAGATCATCGCGGATTCTTGGGCAGAGAACCCTTGGAAATCGCTAGAGATGACGGAATGGGAGTCTGAGTACATTTCACTGCTCTCGAATCAGCTTGAATACAGCATGAAGAAGTTGAGCCGACCGCTAGCGAAGATTGGTAAGCCTCGCCCGTATTTCTCAGAATCGTGGCGTTCAGAGACCTCGCTTTCAAACTTAAAAGCCAACCTTCAAGGGATGGAAGCGTTGTACTTTGCTAACGGGAATGGTCTAGATGCGCTACTTAGAGAGCAAGGCCATGCAGATCTCGCAGACCGTGTCGTTCATCAGTTTGAAATGGCGTTAGAAACTTGGCCAGAGGATAAGAGCTTGTTTGCTGCACTACAAACAAAAGAAGGCTATCGCATGGTGCTCGCTCAATACAACAAGCTAGAGCAATTGAAGTACCTGATTCACGAAGAAGTGGCGATCGAGCTTGGCGTAGTTATAGGATTTAATGCAACCGATGGTGACTGATCAAACCCGCCGAACTTTGCTGAAAGCCGCTCTATTCGGGGCGGCTACACCTATGATGCCATTTGGTTGTTCTTCAACAAGCTCACGTGAGCCTGCGTTGATCGGCTGCTCTATCATTGGCCGAGATAAATATGCAGCGGTGGTGGCGGATGAGCATGGTATGCCGCTATCTTCATTGCCGATTCCTGAGCGTGGTCACGGTGTGGCAACCAACCAACAAGGCCACGCCGTAGTTTTTGGTCGTCGACCAGGTACTTTCTTCATGGTATTTGATTATCGCTCAGGGCAGATGATCAAACTGCAACTAGCAAAGTCAAATCGTCATTTCTATGGGCATGGCGTTTACTCCCACGATGGCACGTTGCTATTTGCCACAGAAGGGGAGAGGGGGACAAGCCGCGGGATCATTGGTGTTTATGATGTGCAGAAGCAATATCAAAAGATTGATGAGTTAACGGGTTTTGGCCTTGGCCCTCATGAAGTGATCATGATGCCTGATGGCGCATTAGCGATTGGCGTCGGTGGCGTACACACCAACGGCCGTGAACCTCTCAATCTTGATAGCATGAGACCCAGCCTGAGTTACCTTTCACAAGAAGGTGAGCTGTTGGATCAAGTGTCTTTACCGGATCATAAGTTGAGTATTCGCCACTTAGCCCATGATGGTGCGGAAACCGTGCTTTGTGGTCAGCAATATCGTGGTGAGCCGGACGAGTATCCAGCCTTGATCGCCATGCACACGCGTGGTGGTGAAATGCAAGATCTTCAAGCTGAGCCTGAAGAGTGGGCGCGTTTCAATCACTACGTTGCGAGTATTGCAGCAACCGATGAATGGATCTTAGCCACTTCGCCTCCGGGCAGTTGTTATGGTATATGGTCTAAATCTACGGGCAAATTGGTCGAGTTAAGTGCGTTACCAGACGCCTCTGGTGTTGTGATCTACGGTGATGAATTCCGAGTCAGTTCTGGAGCGGGAAAAGTGGTAGAGCAAAGGCCTGAAGAGTCAAAAAATACCTTCGCAAGCGGTGTGCAATGGGATAACCATTGGTCGAGAATTATCTAGAAAGATCATTGAGTAATTACTTATAGAGAGTTTTGTTGTCGTTTTCGGCATCAGATTCTTAATTTTAAACCTGCAAGCTGTGAGATATTTGCCATACTTTTTATTATGGCAAGTAGCGCAAGGATCATTTCAGTGTTTGCTAGGGTTTTAATCATGACGGCACTTCTGGTGCCGTTTTGCAGCTTTTCCACCGTCGTTTCTCTCGAAGCTTCAGCGCAAGTCGAGCAAGAGGGAGCGGTACAAAAGCTGTCTGTAGAAAAAATGATCCATTATCCAGAGGTGATTGATCAACTGTATCAAAGCACCAATTACCGTTTGAACTGGGAAAATGAAAGTGATATTGAGCAGTTTCTTTTTCAAGTAAACCTGGTTGCACTTGCGGATGTCACCGACGAATTCGAAAATCAACTTCACCGGATAAACCAAGTAAGGTGGCAGGGAGATAATCTCGACTTCGATTTAGTGATGACAGATTCACTCTTGATGTACCTTAGTTATCTTGAGCAACTCCCCGAAGAAGGGATTAATTGGCTATTTACAGACAAAGCCCATGTTACGTTACCCGCTCCTAGCATCGATACTTTATCGGTTCTGAGTAATGAGATTACGGTTGGCAAACTTGGTCAGTTTTTGGCAAGTCTCCGGTCTCCACTACAAACAGATGATGCTTTCTACTCCGCCTATTCTTCGCTATCGGAACATTCTCAGTACCAATATCCGGCCTATCAACAAACTGGGCTAGCACGTGTTGGCGATACATTAGAAAACAGACCCCTGTTGATTGAGCGAATGGAGATCGTAGGCGTAGATGTTTCTTACTTGGATTTAGTCACTGAAGAATATGACGAACAATTAGAGCTTGCGATAAAAGAGTTCCAGCGTATTCATGGTTTGAAAGAAGATGGCGTTATCGGCCCGAATACCATTCGATGGATCAACTTTTCTCCTCAAGAGCGATTGCATCTGTTGGCGTTGAATTCTGAGCGTTCAAGAATTTGGTCGAAAGAAAGGGATAATGTTGTCTTTGTTAACGTGCCTGGATACGAAGTCACGTATTGGCATGACGGTCAACCCTTGTTTGAGTCTAAAGTCGTGGTAGGGAGAGCATCAAGAAAAACGCCCATCATGTCGGTAGCACTGGATTCAGTTATTCTCAACCCAACTTGGAACGTGCCTTGGACTATCATGGTTAAAGACATTATTCCTAAAGTAAAACGTAATCCGATGTATTTGATTAACCATAACATTCAAATCATTCGGTCTTGGACTTCGAACGAAATTATTGACCCTACAACCATCAATTGGGCAACAGTGAATCCGAGAACATTTCCTTATCGTATGCGACAGGCGTCAGGCTTACAAAATGCACTGGGATTGTACAAGTTCAATATGCCTAACCCACAAGCTATTTATTTGCATGACACGCCAAGTAAGAACTTGTTTGAACAGGACAGACGCGCATTCAGCTCAGGATGTGTTCGTGTAGAACATGCAGACCGGTTAGCAGAACTTCTGTTCAAAACTCAGGGGTTGGAAGAACGTTTAGCGAAAAAGCGAGAAAGTTCTCGTCGGTCTAACACGTCAGTTCCTTTGGGAGAGCGCATTCAAGTACACATCATTTATCAAACAGCATGGTTGGAAGAGGGAACGCTTTACTACCGTGATGATATCTATAAGTACGATCACCGCAGTTGAAATCTTTAAGGAAAATTTACAAAACGAAGAATTCTCTTTTCGTTCAATAATTAATCAATAATTACTGCGTCTGAAAATCAAGATGGAGTGTTTTATGCGTTTGACGTGACAAATGTGTTTGGTTAATGTCCACGACTTGTCTAGTTGTTGAGCACTGTATTTTGAAATGGTAAGTCGTAACTTTTCCCGCCGAGATTTCCTTAAAATGACCGCTGGTGGTGTGGTGTTGGCGTCTGCCCTGCCATCATTTTCTTGGGCTTCACTCCCTGACGAGCCACGTGCGCTGGCGATGAACAACCTTAATACTGGAGAGATCCTCGAAACATGCTATTTCGATGGAAAACGATACATTAATGATGAACTTCAAAGGCTGAATGAGTTTTGTCGAGACCATCGACGAAATGAGGTTCATCCCATGGATAGACGCTTGTTCGATCAAATAAGTCAAATTCAAAAGTTAATTGGTACAGAAGCAGAGGTGATCGTCATTTCAGGTTACCGTTCTCCTGCCACTAACGCCTCGCTGCGCAACGGGTCTTCTCGTGTAGCGAAAAAGAGCATGCACATGGAAGGAAAGGCCATTGATTTTCGTTTAGACGGCGTGAAGCTTTCAACGGTTCGTGATGCTGCATTAAGCCTAAAAGCCGGTGGCGTGGGTTATTATCCAGGTAGTAACTTTGTTCATATCGATACGGGAGCTGTTCGTTCCTGGTAGTGCTAGTTGAGACAAGGTTTCTAGTCTCAGAACGTCGTCGATTACCCACAGTTCAAAGCTTGAAGTCGCTAGGCCTTAGTGTCATAGTTGCGGCAGTTTTCACGCAAATTTATTCGGTATAGGTTATCTATGGCTCTGAAATACCAAGTTGTTCCAGTAACATCTTTCTCTCAAAACTGTTCTATTGTCTGGTGTGACGAAACCATGAAAGGTATTGTGGTTGACCCAGGCGGCGATGAAAAGCAGCTCGTTATGCTTATCAAAGAGCTGGGTGTTGACGTGGTAAACCTAGTGCTAACACACGGTCACTTGGACCACGTAGGTGGCACGGAGCCGCTGTCTGCACTGCTTGGCGGTACAGAGATTGTTGGCCCTCACAAGGCAGATAACTTCTGGTTGCAAGGTTTGGAAGGTCAGAGCCAAATGTTTGGTTTCCCGCTGACAGAAGCGTTTGAACCGCACCAATGGCTAAATGAGGGTGACACTGTCACTTTTGGTAATCAAGTGCTGAATGTATTCCACACACCTGGTCATACACCTGGTCACGTTGTGCTTTACAGTGAAGAAGCGCGTTTAGCGTTTGTGGGTGACGTTTTGTTTAACGGTAGCATTGGTCGAACTGACTTCCCACAAGGTGATTTCAATACGTTGATTAGTTCTATCAAAGAGAAATTGTGGCCTTTAGGCAATGATGTCACGTTTGTCCCTGGTCACGGCCCTCAATCGACTTTCGGTCACGAGCGTAAAACTAACCCGTTCGTTGCTGACGAGATGCCGCTTTACTAAAAGTGCGTGTACTAAGCATTATTCTGGCTCGGCGGCAGCTAAGTATCGCCGAGTCAGTCCCACAAAATCCTCAGCCTCACGATCTAGATCACTTGCTGATATAAATAGATCGTAGCCATAAAAGCCTCTCTGATACTTCATCCGGTTGGCGAGCATCGCTAACAAACCTTTGTACTCAATCCCATCTCTGTTTATATACGGTTTAGGGTCAAGCACCATATCCTCAAACTTATCTTCACACTGATTTTGTTTCGCGCCTAAGTAAAGCAGTGCTCGCTGGCTGAGGAGAATTTCTGTCGCTATACGAGGGCAGATTGAATTTAAGTAGGGTGAGTAGTGTTTTAGACGAATACCGATCCAAGGTAGCGGTTGGTGCCACCCTTCCTGTTGGTAGCTACAAATACCGATTGACTCAATATTTCGCCATCGGACGACCCAACCTCCTTTAAAAAGGTGTTGCTGAAAGTGAGAAGCTGTCAGCGTAAAAGTGACTTGGCTTTTCTTAATCATCAAGATGGCGAAACCAACGATTGCAGACATCAAAATGACCGACAGCATGGCTTGCTTCCATCCCGGAGAAATGGCAACCAAAAACAAAGTGATGAGTGCAACGAGCAACAAAAGTATTCTGTTGATAGGGGAGTCGGGTTTGAAATGTGAATTTGTTAGGTGCAGCGTTTCCATGCTTATAACCTCATCGAATACTTGTTCAAAAATGAGTGGGCAGCTTTATATGCATTGACTTGCATTTAAAATAAAACAAACCTCTGTTTTTATACCCAGTATTCAATAAATCCGTTCATAAAATATCTGATTAAATAGTAGACGTTCTATGCTTTGAGCGCATTTTTCATCGCGTTTCGCCGCTAAAACCTACAAATTGCTTGTGAATTTTGGTATAAAACGCGCTTCAAATTTTCATCCCTGCTGAGATGCAGTGAACTGGAGAAATATTCAATGAGACTTGCTCATAAGCGTAAAGTGCAGATGAAACTGCAAAAACGCATTAAAGCGACAGTAGCAAACTTAGCTGCAGCACCTAAAGCAGTGAAGCCTGTTGCGGAAAAAGCAGTAGCACCTTCTGTTGCTGAAAAAGCTGTTGCGGAGAAAGTAGTAGCTGATAAAAAAGTAGCTGCAGTGAAAACAGTTGATGTTGCCCTTACTCCTAAGCAACAACAAGTATTAGACATCGTTATGGCGAATGCTGAAGGTATTAACCCTAAAGGCATCGGTCTAGCTGCAGGTCAAGAAGATACTAAAGCGGCATCATGGGCTACTGGCGCACTAAAGAAGCTTCTTGAAGAAAACCTAGTTCAAAAAGAGCAGTTAGCAGGTAACAAAGTTATCTACAAAGCAGTTTAATTACCGCTACCGTTCTGGATTGAATACCTCGGCCGATGCCGAGGTATTTTTTTATCTTGGTATTGGAAATAATGCATTAAGTACTGACTTTAACACTACCAATAAGTGGTTTGTCACATTTTCTTAAATACTATGTAAATTTTTTGGCAGAAAAATACGTAAGTATTGTCTTTTATTTTTATTCATAGATAAAAATATAATTTATTGATTTTGCTATTATTAGTCTTTTGTCATGACGGTTTTCCTACGTACTTGTACGTAATACCTTAGGCTAATGCCTTATTGATGAATCACTCGCTTCCGTGTTCATGCCCATTTCGCATTAGACAACATTGTTACATCTTTTATACCGAATACAGCCAATCCTAATGAAATGGATGACAACAATAACCTTGGTGATAAAGGACGTGAACGATGAGTCTAATCCAAAAATCTTTAAAACGAGTGCTCAAAACAACCGCTGTCGCTGCCGCGATGGCACTCGCAGCGACTTCTGTAAACGCTGCTGAAAAAGTCTATCGTTTAAAGCTTGCTGAAACTTGGGGGCCTAATTTCCCAATTTTTGGTGATACCACAAAAAACATGGCCAAAATGGCGGAAGAGATGTCCAACGGACGTTTGCAAATCCGCATTGATTCCGCAAACAAGCATAAAGCGCCTTTTGGGGTGTTTGATATGGTTAAGTCGGGTCAGTATGACATGGGTCACTCAGCGTCTTATTACTGGAAGGGTAAGGTTCCAAACACACTTTACTTCACTTCTATGCCCTTCGGTATGTTGCCAACTGAGCAGTATGCATGGTTTTACTACGGCGGTGGTATGGAGCTGATGGAAAAAGTGTACTCTCCACATAACTTGATGTCTTTCCCTGGCGGTAATACCGATACTCAGATGGGCGGGTGGTTCCAAAAAGAGATCAAGTCCGTCGAGGACTTACAGGGTTTGAAAATGCGTATCCCAGGGTTTGCTGGTGAGATTTTGGCTGAGTTAGGTGCCAAGCCAACGAATATCGCCCCTGGTGAGCTATATACTTCTCTAGAGCGTCGCACAATTGATGCCTTGGAATGGGTTGGTCCATCGCTGGATCTACGTATGGGCTTCCACAAAATCGCGCCTTACTACTACACAGGTTGGCATGAGCCAGCGACTGAGCTTCAGTTCCTCGTTAACAAGCGTACCTGGAATCGTCTACCTGATGATCTAAAAGCGATTTTACAAGTAGCCATGAAAACGGCCGCTTACGATATGTACACGCAATCGAAACACGAAAGCGGCAAAAACTGGGCATCTATTAAGTCTGAATACCCAAATGTTGAAGTAAAAGATTTCCCACCTGAAGTCGTAGCTGCGTTGCGAGAAGCAAACGATCGTTTGTTGAAAGAACATGCAGAAAAAGATGCTTTGGCGAAAGAGATTCAAGAGTCGCAAGCGAACTATATGAATCAAGTTCGACCATGGTCAGATATTTCGCACCGAGCGTACTTAAACAGTCAAGCTCCACAATAACGTTATGAAGCAGGCGATGCCGAGAGGTTTAGCCTGCTATCGAAGCCCAAGAAAACTTCATAATGAATGCTCCGCACCATAGCGGAGCGCATCTAAACGTTCCACGGAGTTCGGAATGAGAAGTCTTATTTATATTGAGCGATTATTTAACCGCTTTAGCGATTTTCTCGGATGGTTATCCAGCATCCTGTTTATTTTGTTGTTAGCAAACGTTGTGTACGACGTTGTCATGCGTTACGTGTTTAATGATGTGTCTATCGCATTCCAAGAAATGGAATGGCATCTATTCTCTGCCGTATTCTTGCTTGGTGTGCCTTACGCAATTAAGTCCGGTGGCCATGTCCGAGTCGACATTTTTTATGAACGCTTATCTTACAAAGCACAATCCATCATCGACATCATAGGCACACTATTTTTCTTATTCCCTTTTTGCCTACTGGTCGCTTGGTTTGGTATTGATTTCGCCAAGGAAAGTTACGCGTTAGGCGAGACGTCTGGTGACCCAGGTGGGTTACCATATCGTTGGATTATCAAAGCGATGATTCCGCTGTCATTTTTCTTTATGGCGGTGAGTGGTATTGGATTGTTACTTCATTCAATCAACAAAATTGTCAACCCTCATCTCATCTATGCCGGTAATAACGGTAAGTCGTAAAAGGAAGTCATTATGATCGGTATAGTGATGTTTTTTGTTGCGCTCTTTGCGCTTCTATTGGGATTTCCCGTTGCCTTTACTTTTGGTGGTATCGCGCTGATTTTTGGTGTTTGGGCTGAAGGCATCGAGATGTTTGCTTTTATGCCATATCGAATTCAGTCCATTATGGAAAATACGGTGCTAATGGCCGTACCGCTGTTCGTTTTTATGGGGCTAGTGCTACAGAAAACGAAGCTTGCTGAACAGCTACTAGAATCAATGGGGCGTTTGTTCGGTGGCGTTCGCGGTGGTATCGCTATTTCTACCGTGTTAGTTGGCGCATTGCTTGCAGCTTCAACGGGTGTGGTAGGCGCATCAGTTGTTGCGATGGGCTTAATATCTCTTCCTGTGATGCTCAAGTACAATTACGACAAAGGTTTAGCGTGTGGGACTATTTGTGCGTCTGGCACGTTGGGCCAAATTATCCCACCTTCTATCGTGTTGATCTTGTTGGGTGATGTACTTGGCGTACCGGTAGGGGACCTATTTCAAGCTGCGATCTGGCCCGGTATTACACTTGTTGGCGCCTATGTGATCTATATTCTCATCTACGCGAAGTTGAACCCTCAAGCCGCACAGGCGATAGAGCGCGATGAGTCGATCAGTCGTAAACAAGAAGTGCTCACCGCACTGAAAGCTGTATTGCCACCTTTAGCATTGATCATCGTGGTATTGGGCTCCATCTTTGCAGGGATTGCAACACCAACAGAGTCAGCGGCACTGGGCGGTGCAGGTGCGATAATTTTATCACTATTGTATAAACAGTTTAGTTGGTCGATGATTTATGATGCATCAAAAGAGACAGTTAAAGTAACCGCAATGGTCTTTGCGATCTTACTTGGTGCGACCGCCTTTTCAATGGCATTTACCTACACTGGTGGTGATTATTTAGTTGAAGAGTGGATGTTAGAACTGCCGGGTGAAAAGTGGGGATTCCTTATTATTACCATGGTGGTGATTCTGATTTTAGGTTTCTTTATCGACTTCGTTGAAATCTGTTTTATCATCGTGCCAATTATTGCGCCAGTCGCTGAATTGATGGGCATTAATATGACGTGGTTTGCGATTCTTATTGCGATGAACTTACAGACGTCGTTCCTCACACCGCCATTTGGCTTTAGTTTGTTCTATCTAAAAGGTGTCGCTCCAGCAGGGGTTACTACGCGAGATATCTACAAAGGTGTGATGCCATTCATCGCGATTCAGATTGTTGTGTTGGCGTCTTTGCTGTTTTTCCCAGGTTTTTACGGTATGAGTTAATCACTCGATAATAAAGAGATTTTGTGAACTGAGAGTTTTTACCTTTTGAGACAAGTTGTTAAGCTGTTAATTATGTCTATGCAGACACAATCGATTCGTTTGTACTGCTAAGATAGTAAGCTGTAAAGGCAGCGTTTCATGGAGGGAAGGGATGCCTCTCAAAGCAAAGTTAATTCTGCTGACACTGATACCCGTGGTATTGGTGTCAGCGAGTATCAGCTGGATCTCTATCTATCAAACTAAGACCCTTGGCAAAAGGGAGGTGGAGATCTTTCATCAAAACCTGATCCAATCAAAAGAAGCGGCGCTGAAAGATACGGTCGACGTCGCTTTTGACTCCATTTCTTACATCTACAACGATCCGACTTTAGAAGAGAGTGCTGCCAAAACGCGTGTGAAAGCGATTTTAAATCGTTTGAGTTATGGGTCGGACGGCTATTTTTTTGCTTATGATAAATATGGTACCAACCTTGTACACCCAGTTCTTCCGGAGCTTGTCGGGGAAAACTTACTCTATCTTGAAGACGAAAATGGCGATCGCTTAATCGAAGCTTTATTGTATCAAGCGCAATCAGGTGGTGGATTTCATCAGTACCTATGGCAAAAGCCATCTACAGGTGAAGTCGTCCCTAAGCTTAGTTACGCTGCATGGCTCGATAAGTGGGAATGGATGATAGGGACTGGGCTGTATATTGAGGATGTCAGCCGAGAAGTCGCCAATATGCGCGCGGCAGTGAACAAAAATATCGAAACGACATTTTTCTCAGTCGTCGTGATCTTAGCGGTGACCGTTGCTGTAATCATTGTTCTCACTTTGGCGATCAATCTGCACGAGCATCGCCTCGCTGATAAGAACCTGAAAGAATTGGCACATAAAACCGTGATGTTCCAAGAAGATGAGAAAAAGCATTTAGCGCGAGAACTGCACGATGGAATCAATCAGTTGTTAGTCTCCAGTAAATGTCATTTAGACTTAATGAGTCATAGACTTGAAGACGAAAAACTCAAATCCCACTTAGATAAATCACAACGATCGCTCGTCACCGCGATAAATGAGGTGCGGCATATTTCTCATCAGCTCCGTCCAAGCGCCCTCGATGATATCGGTTTAGAAGCAGCACTGACGACCTTGCTACAGGATTTTCATTCCCATTCCGGGATTGATATCGAGAGCAATTTCGATACTCAGCAGCACAAACTGACTTCGGAAGTCGCAACGACGCTATATCGCGTCGCTCAGGAGTCTTTGAATAACATTGAAAAACATGCGCGAGCGAAAAAAGTAACGGTTACTTTGCAAAAAATGGGCAATATGCTGCAATTACTCATACGTGACGATGGGGTTGGATTTGTGGTTAACCATGCAGTGCACCAACAAGGGATTGGGTTAAGGAACATGCAAGAGCGTGTAGAGTTCATCGGTGGTGAATTTGAGCTAATGAGTGAGCTTGGCTTGGGAACAGAGATTACTGTGCTGCTTAATTTGGATGAAATAGTTTATGGATAAACCGATTAGTGTAGTGATTGTCGATGATCATCAAGTGGTATTGGATGGCTTCATGGCTCGTTTGGAGTTAGAGTCTGACATCGAAGTGGTGGGTACAGCAAGTAATGGCTTGGAAGCGATAGAGGTCGCAAAACACTTGCAACCGGACGTCATATTGATGGATATCAGCATGCCAATAATGAACGGTATTGAAGCGACTGGTGTAATTAAAGAAGCTCGCCCAGAGAGCAAAATACTTATGTTGACCATGCACGATAATCGCGAGTACATCATGAAGGTCATGCAAGCTGGTGCCGTAGGATATATGCTCAAGGAAATCTCGGCCGAGAAAATGGTGCAAGCAATAAAAACGGTGAACCAAGGCTCGACGTATTTCTGTGAATCCGTCACACAAACACTCTTTACCCAAGAAGTGGTGCCTGCCACGCAAAAAACGAATCCTCTCAGCCGCAGGGAAGAAGCGGTACTTAAATTAGTTGCTCAAGGAAACAGCAGCAAAAAAATCGCCACTTTACTCAATATTAGTTATCGAACGGTAGAGACGCATCGCCATAACATTAAGCACAAGTTGGACTTACATTCGACGGCAGAGTTAGCAAAATATGCGTTTGAAACTGGCTTGACTGAGTAGGAGAGTAGTGCCCGCAAAAAGCGAGCACGTGGGAGCGAAACTAATCGGCTTTGGTAATGCTACCAAGCTCTAGCATTGGAGCAACATCGATGTCCTCTGCATTCATCATCGTCGAGATGCGTTGAACGGAAGATAGTAGAAGGGATTGCTCCCATTCTTCCAATTTTTGGAATCGATTAATGAAGTGCTCTTGCAGCGGCGTTGGTGCTTGTTTTAAGGCTTCTTGGCCCTTGCTCGTAAGTACAGCATGCACTTTACGCTTGTCTTGAACACTGCGCTGACGCTCAACAAACTGGCCTCGTTCTAGTCTATCTAGAATGGTCGTTGCGGTCGCTTGGCTCATGTTAGTGTGGCTAGACAACTGTTTAATCGTCACGTTATCTAAGTCATTGATAGCGCGCATCAAAATCAACTGTGGAGCAGTCAATCCAGACTCTTTGCTCAGCTTTTTAGAATGTAAATCAATAGCGCGGATGATCTGACGAATCGAGACCAATACTTCTTCGTACTTTTCCAATTTATTCATCCAGTCTGTAGGGAACATTTATCGAGGCGACACTAACTTAAATGCGCCCTTATTTAAAGGGGGGAAATCAAAAATTACCCCTACAATTTTACGCCGTGTCCTCAATACCATTTTGTCGCGCCTTTTCGACAAAATAAGAAGAGCTAAAATTATTATAGCAATAAATGTTTGTGGTCTAACTATTGTAGTAGTGATTTGTTCTATCAAAGGCCGTAACCACACAGTGAAAAGTAAGTTATTGGATTTTTTAATAGCAAAAAGATAGACAAAAACGTGTCAAATGATAGGATCTTGCGCCTTCACGGAATGCAAAACGTATCGTGTTCGAAAGATTTTTTTGTTTGGTACGTAAAAACACTACAAAAATAGAGAGGAACGATGACAAAGGGTATAGATAAGTACAGTATCGATAGTACCGACTATACGGTAGGTCAGGACAACGTTCAAAAATGGGGTTTTGATGTTCATAACCCAGTTTTTGGTATTAGTGCAGGTTTAATTGCGCTGTTTCTTGTCGCTGCATTAGTTCTAGATGCACATACCGCAAAGACGGCACTTGATGGGCTGAAGTGGAAAATTATTGGTTCATTCGATTGGTTGTTCATTATTGCAGGTAACATTTTCGTTATTTTCTGTTTGGCGCTTATCGTCTCACCAATGGGTAAGATTCGACTAGGTGGTAAAGACGCTGTTGCCGATTACTCGTTTATGTCATGGCTTGCAATGCTATTTGCAGCTGGTATGGGTATCGGTTTAATGTTCTGGAGTGTTGCAGAACCTGTCGCTTACTTCACCGGTTGGTATGAAACGCCACTTGGTGTTGAGGCAAATACACCAGAAGCCGCGAGATTGGCACTGGGTGCAACGATGTTCCACTGGGGCCTTCACCCATGGGCAATTTACGGTGTTGTAGCACTTTCTTTAGCATTCTTTGCCTACAACAAAGGTTTACCGCTATCTATGCGTTCGATCTTCTACCCACTTCTGGGTGATCGTGCATGGGGTTGGGCTGGCCACATTGTGGACATTCTGGCTGTGCTTGCGACTTTATTTGGTCTTGCTACATCCCTAGGTCTAGGTGCGCAGCAAGCAGCAAGTGGTATTCATCACGTATTTGGTGTTGAGCCAGGCCTAGGTCTGCAAATCGTCGTTATTACCGTGGTGACTTTACTTGCTGTTGTTTCAGTCGTACGCGGCATCGATGGTGGTGTTAAAGTCATTAGTAACATCAACATGGTTGTGGCGTTCTTGCTACTTCTCCTTGTTGGTCTTATCGGTTGGGCGGCGAGCCTAGGTTCGATTCCAACCACACTTATGGCATATGTAGAGAATATCATCCCACTAAGTAACCCGTTTGGTCGTACGGACGAAGCTTGGTTCCAAGGCTGGACAGTGTTCTACTGGGCTTGGTGGATTTCATGGTCGCCATTCGTAGGCATGTTTATCGCGCGTGTTTCTCGTGGCCGTACCGTTCGCGAGTTCATCACAGCAGTTCTGCTGGTTCCAACTGCGGTTACCGTTGTTTGGATGTCTGTATTTGGTGGCCTGGCGATCGAGCAAGTTGTTGATAAAGTAGGTGAGCTGGGCACAAATGGCTTGACTGACGTATCACTTGCTATGTTCCAAATGTTTGATGTTCTTCCATTTGGTAGCGTGCTTTCTATCATCGCTGTTGTGTTGGTACTTGTGTTCTTCATTACGTCTTCTGACTCTGGTTCACTTGTTATCGACAGTATCACGGCAGGTGGTAAAGTCGATGCACCTGTACTTCAACGTGTCTTCTGGGCATTCATGGAAGGTGCAATTGCGGTTGCTCTGCTATGGATTGGTGGCTCCGAGGCGGTTCAAGCTCTTCAGGCTGGTGCCATTTCTACAGCACTGCCATTTACCTTCATTCTGCTTGCAATGTGTGTGAGCTTATTGATGGGTATGCGAACTGAGCGTCAGTAATTCGGCATTTTATAAAACCGTTTGACTAACAATCAATCAAAAGGCCAGCAATTTGCTGGCTTTTTTTGTGCGGTTTTTATGACGCTCGAGACAAAAAAATGACACATGAAAGTTCATATTTTACAAAGAGTTAATGTGCTATTTTGTTTTTTAAAAATTAGTGAATAGTCGTAAAAAAGTGTGTAATATTCATGCACCTTAACTGTTCTCCCAACTCAAAAAACTATAAATATGAAATTATCATTAAAACAAAAGCTTATAGGCGCAAGCCTTTCTGCTGTTGTTGTGATGGCAACAGCACTTACTTGGTTGTCGGCTGGTCAATTATTTGATCAGACTCGTTCAGGTGTCTATTCACGTGCGCAAAGTCTTAGTACTACTGCGTCAGAGGGAATTTCTGATTGGGTCAATATCCGTAAAGATATTGCCACTGCGTTCAACGACTACTCGACCGAGCAAGACGTTGTTCCTTTCCTACAACAAGCTCGCAAGGCTGGTGGCTTCGATGACATCTTCCTTGGTACACCAAACGGCGATATGTACCGCTCTCATCCGGAGCGTAACCGTGCTGATTATGACCCACGCACACGTCCTTGGTACAAGGATGCTGATGCCGCGGGTAAGCAAATCATCACAGCCGCATATCAAGACGCAATCACGAATGCACTACTTGTGACCATTGCTGAGCCAGTAATGAAAAATGGTCAGTTTGTTGGTGTTGTTGGTGCGGACGTACTGATCGATCAGCTTATCAGCGATGTGATTAACTTAGATGCAGGTGAAAACGCGCATGCGATGCTAATCGACATGAATGAAGGCACCTTCTTAGCGCATCCAGATAAAAGCTTGACGCTTAAGCCTATCACCAGTGTTCTAAAAGATTTTTCAGAAGAGGCAATTGAGCGCGCCGCCGATGAAGGTCGTATCGAAGATACGGTAATCAAAGGAAAAGAGAAGCTTTACTACTTCAATAAAGTTCCTGGTACGCATTGGATGTTTGCGATTGAAATGGATCGCGCAACAGAAGAAGCAGGTCATGCGGTATTGCTACGAGATCTATTGTTTACTGCTGTGGCGATCACGATTGTGGTTATTCTTGCAGTTTCTTGGCTAGTTGGTTTCTTGTTCCGTGACTTGAACCGCGTATCAAATGCACTGGAAGAAATTGCATCTGGTGAAGGTGACTTAACGCAACGCCTAGAACCACGCAGTGATGATGAAGTAGGTAAACTGGCGGAAAACTTCAACCGTTTTGTTGGCAACATGCACACAATGGTTACTAAGCTTAGCCACGTATCTTCTGCGCTTTCAGAGCAAGCACGCACGACAGCACAGCAAGCTGAGGAGCGTAGTCAGCGTATCTCTTACCAGCAAGATGAAATCAACATGGTGGCGACGGCCGTGAACGAAATGGCAGCAGCGACACAAGAAATTGCAGGTAATGCTGATAGCACGGCAAGTAACTCAGAAGAAGCGGTTCAAGCTTGTTCACACGGTTCAAGCCAAGTAACTCAAACGCAAGGCTCTATTCAGAACTTAGCGCAAGAAGTTCAAGTTGCTACTGATGTGATTCAAGAGCTAGAAGCACACGGAAATAGCATCAATACGATTCTATCAACGATTCAAGGCATTGCAGAGCAAACGAACCTACTTGCACTTAACGCGGCGATCGAAGCGGCACGTGCAGGTGAGCAAGGCCGTGGTTTTGCTGTGGTTGCAGATGAAGTCCGCGTATTGAGCCAACGTACTCATGCTTCAACGCAAGAGATTCAAGAAACTATCGAGATGCTACAAGGCACAACAGCCAAAGCGGTCGGTATTATGGGTGACAGTCGTCGTCTAGCTGATACCAGTGTTGATGATGCCAATGCGGCTGCAGCGAGCTTGACGCAAATCCACACTGCTGTTGAGCGTATCAGTGATATGGCAACGCAGATTGCTTCAGCAGCAGAAGAGCAAGCATCGGTAACCACTGAGATCACTCGTAACACTGAAGGTATTCGTGACGTGTCTAACGAGCTGTCAGTCGAAGCTCATCAAGCAGCAGAACAAGCTGCTCACCTGTCTGAGCTATCACACGAACTTGAACAAGAGATTCAACGCTTTAAGCTGTAATCTTGTCTCAACCTAAGTAAAAAGGAGCCATCTGGCTCCTTTTTTGATCGCTATTAAGCGTGAAGTATATTACAGCCAGAACTCACTGATGGGTTGCTCTTCACTGTAATGATGGGCGATTTGCGCTTGCAGTAGCTCTGCGGTAGCAATTGCATCGGTTAATGCATGGTGAGGCGTATAGTCTGGCAACCCATAACGGCGTCGAGATTGCGCTAGCCGAACCGATTCTGGTTTTTTCCCTTTTAAACGCTCCCAGAGAGAGCCTGAACGTTTCTGTTGAATCGTTTCTTCAAGGTGCAGCGTATCTAAAACAGGAAACTCAATACCTTCCCCTAAACGGCTTTTGAGCGCTTTATCCAGAAACTCTCTCTCGATACGACGGTAATGAACAACAATGATTTTCCCGCTTAAGCATGGTAGCAGCTCGCTTAAGATATCGCCTAAGTCAGGTGCATCGATCAATTCGCTGTGAGTAATACCGTGTATAATGACTGAATCTTCATCGAGTGCACGCTGTGGACGTACCTTCCAATGACGCGAGTTACGTAGGAAAATTCGCTTCAGGTTAAACGGCACCAAACCAATAGTAATGATGTCATGTTTTTCAGGATTCAAACCCGTCGTTTCGAAATCTAACGCCACGAACTCCACCTCAGATAACGGTGTTTCTGGAGCAGGCGGCTTGTTGCTATAAAACGCAATTAAATTCTCATCCTTCGCCATCTCCAGCTTTTGTTCAAACTTCGTTGGCCACTGAATGGTTGGCTTCTGAAAGAGCTTTTTAATCATGCTAAACCTCACTTAAAGCTCTTGTTCGCTTGGTAGCGGAACTTAAGGAAATTTTGACCATTGCTTAGGATCTGGAATGCATCCTTTAGGTTGCGACGTTCAAACTCAGAGAGGTTTTCCGGTTCGATATTGTTATCAGGATCAATGCCTAGTTCCACATCCGTCGCTTGGTGACGAATACGTACCATGGAAATAAATTCTAACGCGTCTTTTAAGTCTTGTGCTCGACCTTTTGGCAAAATGCCAGCATCAATAATGTCGTCAAGACGCTCAAACGAGTTCTGTGCACGTGAACCAACCGCCAGAGAGTGAACGCGAATTAAGTCGACCAGAGGAGCAGTACCGCGACGTTTGAGGTTGATGGAGTTGTTGTGTCTGCCATCTTTTTCCATCACGAAGTCTTTAAAGAAGCCCAGAGGTGGTGTTCTGTTTAGTGCGTTACGAGCCAAACACGCTAAGAAGCGGTTGTTCTTTCGAGCGCGACGAACAATAAAGCTAGTTAACTGTTCTGCCCATTTTAAGCGGCCATAGACGCCATCCAAGTCGAAAAAGATGGAGGCGTTGAGTAGTGCTTTCGGGTTCGGGTTATCAATCCAGTCAGCAAAACACTCTTCCCACTCTGAACGAGTCATGCGCCATAGTGGGTTGGTTGCCATAATATCACCTGTGCAATATTTGTAGCCACAGGCATCTAACCCATCGCTGACGTATTTTGCTAGGGCTTCGAAGTATTTACCATGTTTCTCTTCTTGATAAGTCTCATCTAGAATGATGGCGTTATCTTGGTCAGTCACCAACAGTTGCTCATCTCGCCCCATTGAGCCAAGTGCAAGGAAACAATAAGGAATTGGCGGTGGGCCAAGCTCTTCTTCTGCCATTTCTAGCAGACGCTGTTTGAAGCTTCGGCCAATGACCGACATCGCGCTACCCACCATGTGAGAGTTGGCATCTTCATTGACCAGACGCACGAAGCTGCTTTTCACTTCTTCGGCAACAACGGCTAAATCTTCGATAGTCTGTTGTTGGAAAATACTACTCACCAACAACAACGAATTCTGAGATTCATAACGAACAATGTCGGTTGTTTCGATAATACCGATTGGTAATTGGTTTTTTACCACTGGTAGGTGATGTACGTTGTAACGCAGCATCGTTAACATTGCTTCATAGATGTAAGCGTTGTGGTCAAGAGACATGACCTCCGTGGTCATCACACTGGACACATCGTCCTGTGGGGACAAACCTTCAGCTAACACACGGGTACACAAGTCACGGTCAGTAATGATACCAAGTACTGGGGACTGTGGATCGTCTTCGTCACGAACGAAATCTGGGTCGACGATAAGTAAAGCCGATACGTTGTCATTCGCCATTTGCTGCGCGGCTTGCTGGATTGTCTGACCACGATCAATCGTATGAGCATCGCCAGTCAGCAAGGTTTTCACTTTCGACGTCGTCAGGTCATTGGCGTCTTTGTTTTCTGAAATGGCTTGGCGTAAACGAGCGCTATTTTCAACTTCAACAAAATCCGCAAAGGAATCAAAGTTATCGTAAATTTCTTGGAAAATGTCACCAGGAATACAGTAGAGCAGGGTATCCTCAATGGCTTTTACCGGAAAGCGGACTTTGTTATTGGTGAGCATGCCCATCTGGCCAAATAGGTCACCTTCGTCAAGGCGATTATACAGCTCACCTTTGCGTCGATAAACTTCAACAACACCGCTTCGCACCACGTATAAATCTTGGATATAGTCTCCAAAATGGATGATGGGGGTATCTTCTCGGTAGTACGAGATTTCGACACTCTCTGTCACCTTGTTTAGTGTTTCTTCAGGGAGTTCATTGAACGGGGGATACTTGGCGAGAAAGTTGTAAATCTCGAGAAGTTCTGCATCCATCGAAGGCGCCTTTTAGTTCGCAAATAATAAAGTAATCTTAACTTAGTTTTAAAACAGAGTCTTATCTGAACCGCGATTTTCGTGCTCAGTCATAAGATTCTGACATATCGCACGATAAGGGAGCTTCATTTTTACTACTATATGGTCACCTCAATTGAAAAAGACGTCGTCGATATGTTTTCTTCGTGATGACTGATTAGATCTTTGGCTGTTTCAGATCGTTATCACGTCTTTAGATTAAGCTATTCTTCTTGAGCCAAGTAGCTCAGGCGATGGAATACAGTGTTTAGATAATTCTCATGAAAGGAAGTCGAATGGTGAGAAATTTATTGCTTGTTTCTTTAGCTGCTTTGCCGGCGATATCAAGCGCAGCGGTCATGGACCAAGCAGAAAAATTTGGGTACGAACACATTCATTTGGATGTTGGTGCCGGAACGACAAACGAAGAATGGTTAGATAACTCTAATGCGACCACAGTTGGACTCGGTGGTAACTATTTGTTTACTGAGAACTGGTTGTTTAATGTTGATTACTCAGCGCAGTTTTTCCATCCGGATGATTTTACTCTTCGCATTGACCGCCTTTTGTTTGGTGGTGGTTACCGTTATGGAGTTACAGAGCAATTCGATATCTACGGGATATATGGAATAGGCGCAATCAAAGCGAAAGCGACGGACGACAAAACGGATAATACGTTGTCTTCCGATAGCGAATTGATTCAAGCTGTAGCTGTTGGGGTGAATTACTTGCTCAGTGAAAAGCTTATTGCGACAGCTGAAGTGGAGTTTAACCGTAGTGATATCGTTGATGAGAACAATTTTAAGATCGGTTTTAACTACCAATGGCATAAAGTCATCGGCACTGGTCTTTTTTATCAGTTTAGAGATACTGATTACAGCGGTGAAAGCTCAGATTACGTCAATGAAGTAGGGCTGAGTTTGAAGTTTGTCTACTAGATCGGACGGGTTCGTTTTTGGCGTTAAGTTAAAACAAAAAAGGTCAGCTTATGCTGACCTTTCCTTTTAATAAAGTATGCGACAGTCGATTATAAAACCGCTGCAATGCCTTTACACAGAGGGCCCATATTTGACTTCGTCATACCAGCAACACTGATTCGGCCAGAACCGACAATGTAAATACCGAACTCTTCTTTAAGGCGGTTAACTTGCTCTTTAGAAAGACCAGAGAAAGAGAACATACCATTTTGACGTTCGATGAAACTAAAGTCTGCGTCCACACCCTCTGCTTTTAGTGTCGCTACAAATAGTTCACGCATTTCTTGAATGCGGTCACGCATTTCTGCTACTTCAGCTTCCCATTCCGCACGCATTTCGGCGTTGCCAAGAATGTGAGTCACGACAGCGCTGCCGTGTGCAGGTGGGTTAGAGTAGATAGAGCGAATAATGGCTTTAACTTGAGAAAAAGCGGTTGTTGCGACTTCTTCTGACTCAGCTACTAACGTGAAGGCACCTACGCGTTCATTGTATAGGCCAAAGTTTTTCGAGAAAGAGCTCGCGACTAGGATTTCTTTGTTGTATTTAGCAAAAGTACGAAGACCTGCAGCATCTTCTTCCACACCTTTAGCAAAGCCTTGGTAGGCGAAGTCGAACAGAGGAAGCAATTTCTTCTCTGCGACAAGTTTCGCCAATGTTTCCCATTCTTCAGTCGTAGGATCGATCCCTGTAGGGTTGTGACAGCAGCCGTGTAGAAGCACGATGTCGCCTTCAGATGCAGATTGCAGATCATTTAGCATCGCATCGAAGTCTTTGTCTTTTGTTTCAGCATTGTAGTAGCTGTATTGTGCCGTTTCGATACCAGCAGCAGTAAATACGCCGTTGTGGTTCGCCCATGTTGGGTTGCTGATCCAGATCTTTACATCGCCTAGTTGACGTTTAATAAACTCGCCGGCAACACGTAGTGCACCAGTACCACCCGGAGCTTGAGCTGTTTTAGCGCGTTTTTCGTTTACAATTTCTGCATCAGAGCCGAAAAGCAGTTTTTGCACTGCAATGCCGTACTCTGCTGTGCCTTCGATGGTTAGGTAAGATTTGGTTTTTTCAGTTTCAACAAGTGCTGCTTCAGCTTTCTTTACTGTCGCAAGAACGGGAGTTTCGCCTTGCTCGTTTTTGTAAATACCTACGCCAAGGTTAATTTTGTCTGCGCGAGCATCTTTTTTAAACTCTTCAGTAAGGCCAAGAATAGGGTCAGCCGGAGCGGCAACTACTTTTTCAAACATAATCTTCATCCATGTTAATCGAAGGGGTGTGCTAACATTTATACCTTTCAGCAATATTGGTTACAACCGTTACTGAAAAGAAAACCTAAAAAAGTTGCGATTTGAAACAGAATTCTAACATAACTAAAGTTTTTGCCATGAAAACGTTTGGTAGGCACAGAGTTTGAAGGGCATTTATGCCATGGTTGGAGAAGTTTTGCACACATCCCAATCGTTTCAATTCAGTGCTTTGCGTTAACACGTTTATAATTGTCTAGTGAGGATTTGTTGAGACAAAAACGCCCCACCAAAGGTGGAGCGTTTACTGTTAGAGTATGGATATCGGTTGGGGTTATTTCTTCAGATTGATTTCCGACTCAACCGCATTGGTTTCGATGTCAGGGTTAGAAGAAAGTTTTTCAGTCGCCCAGTCGTTCATATGCTTTAAGATCGCTTTTAATGCGTGCTTTTCGGTTGGTACTTCTGTCTTTTCAACTTCAAGTTTTTGCTTCGGATGCGTACCCGTCGCATCTTCCGCAACGTGTAGCCAATCTGGGTGCCAGTAATAAGGTTGGCCGGAAGGAGAGCTCCAAGAATGTACGCCGTTGGATTCACCTTTGTATTTAATATCTTCTTCGTTGTATTTCGCCATTATTGTTTTCTCTCATAATCCATGAGTTGAGGTGTGCATCACCATTACTATTTAAATGTAACAGATGTAATGAAAATTAATGTGATAACAATCGACTTATTTTGCCCTTTGAACGCTATAGAAGATGCGTACTTCTCATTCAGAAGAATTTACTATTTGGCAGGTTTTAGCTTTATTTGTGTTTAAAGCATACAACGATGGATTCGCCTACCTAATGCTATTCTTGAACGGTGATAGAGCCTAAACTACTCGTCATTCAAGTGTTTGAGAATCGCCGCTTTTGCATGCTCTTCTGTCGCTGTTTCTCCATCAGGGACTTCAAGGTCAGCCTTTTTGTGTTCACCCAAAGCATCTTCAGCGATATGCAGCCAATCAGGATGCCAATAATAAGGGGTGGTACTGCCAGGATGGTCCCAACTATGTACACCTTTATGTTTTCCGCGATACGAGAGATCGTCCATTGTAAAAACTTTCATCGCTTCCTCCTGATTTAAATACAGTAGCTCGAAGTGAGTTTAACGCACTCAGTCCAACGTAAAACCTTGGCTTTTAGGTATTGCAAAGATGTGAGGCAATATGTGTGTAACGGTCAAAGTATGGGATATAAACGCTCACTTCGTGGCTGAAATATCTATTGATAAACTTGATAAATTACGTTGCTAAATTGAATACTCCCATATCAGAATGCTGGCGCGAAGTATGCTATGGTGCGGCTGTAAGTGAAATGAGGGAAACATGAACCGATACCGTCAACTGGCTGAGCTGTTCAAAACGCAGATTCAGCAAAATACATGGAGAGCAGGGGAAAAGCTGCCATCAGTGCGTGTAACAAGCCGAAACCATTCTGTCAGCGCAGGTACGGTATTACAAGCTTATCAGCTGCTCGAAGCACAAGGTTGGGTCGCAGCGAAACCTCAGTCTGGATACTTTGTGACTGCGGAGCTGGACCGCTTCGAACCGAGTTCTCCAGCCACTTCCGTTTATCGCTCCAGCATCAACGATGAACTTTACGACTACCTCAAAAATCAGGCCTCACCGAATGCGGTGAAGTTTGGCTCCGCGTTTCCAGACCCTGCATTGTTCCCATTAGAAGCGCTAAACCGCAACCTAGCCAGCTCAGGCAGGAAGATGGGGGCAGAGACGTTATTGGATAACTTGCCGCCGGGCTGTGAGTCTCTACGCCGTTTGTTTGCTCAACGGTACATCCAACAAGGTATGGTGTTTACCCATGATGATATTGTCGTTACTTCTGGCGCATTAGAAGCGTTGAATTTGAGCCTTCAGGCCGTGACCCAGCCTGGAGATACTGTTGTAGTTGAATCACCGACGTTTTATGGCGCACTTCAAGCGATTGAACGTTTAGGTCTAAAGGCGATAGAAATAACGGTGGATCCGTTAACTGGACATTCAGTAGATCAAATTGAATCGACTTTTGCCGACAATGATGTTCGCGCATGTTGGTTAATGACTAACTTTCACAATCCAACAGGAACCTTATTAATTGACGGGCAGAAGCAACGTATCGTCGAACTGGCTGACAAATACGATGTGTACTTGATCGAAGATGATGTGTATTCAGAGCTTTATTTTTCTGAAAAAAAGCCAAGCTCACTTAAAGCTTTTGATACACAAGAGCGCGTGTTGCATTGTGGATCATTTTCAAAAAGCCTTTGCCCTGGCTATAGGCTGGGCTGGGTGGTAAACAAACGCTTCAATGAGCAACTTCAAAAGCTGCAACTTATCTCGACGTTGTCAGGCAGTGCACCAATCCAGCAGGGTATCGCGCATTACTTACAAAACGATAGTTATGATAGCCATCTTAGAAAACTGCGAAAGAATCTTGAGCAGCGGCAATTGGCGTTTATTGAACTGGTTGATAAGTACTTTCCCCAATCGATTCGTTACACGCAACCGGAAGGCGGCTATTTTCTTTGGATAGAACTGCCGAAAACAAAGTGCGGAAAAGCGATTTATCAAAAGTTATTGGAAGCGAACATCACTGTAGCATTTGGTCAGTTGTTTTCTGTCGCTCCAAATTATGAGAACTACCTGAGGCTTAATACATCGTTACCTGTAAATGATGAATTAGAACAAGCCGTGAAGACGGTCGGAGAATTACTTCATTAGCCAACTGTTTACCTGTTTTTTGCTCAAACTGTATCAGTGGACGATACCGAAGCTGTGTTTCAATCATGGGCAGACAACCATTTAGGTTAGGAGCCGTAATGAAAAAGCAGTTGGTAAAGCATGAACTTAGGTTGATGGGTGTTGCTATTTTTAGCGCATTTTTGTTGGTGTTTGCACACTTGATATTGGCGAAATCTTTTTCTCATATGGTTTGGACGGAATACACTGCTGCCGTTATCCCATTTGTGATGTTTGGCTTGTGTGTGGTTGGAGTAAAATACGCAGCGCGAGCAGATGAGGATGACGACGAAAATAACAACTAGAGTGCATACACCGGTTGCTAGAAAATCATTCGTACAAATAAAAGACCTCCACATGGGAGGTCTTTTTAATTCGATATCACTAAAAAGTGATTAGAAGTTCGCAGAGCGAGGAGTACGTGGGAATGGGATCACGTCACGAACGTTGCCCATACCAGTGACGTAAGATACTAGGCGCTCGAAGCCTAGACCGAAGCCTGCGTGTGGCACTGTGCCGTAACGACGTAGATCGCGGTACCAGCTCATGTGTTCAGGATCGATACCCACTTCACGCATACGTGCATCTAGAATGTCTAGGCGCTCTTCACGCTGAGAACCACCGATGATTTCGCCGATGCCCGGTGCTAGAACGTCCATCGCTGCAACTGTTTTACCGTCATCGTTAGCACGCATGTAGAATGCTTTAATGTCTTTCGGGTAGTTCTTAACGATTACAGGTGCTTTGAAGTGTTCTTCAGCAAGGAAACGCTCGTGCTCAGAAGACATATCGATACCCCATTCAACTGGGAATTCGAACTCACGACCTGAATCAAGAAGGATCTGGATTGCGTCAGTGTAGTCAACCTGCGCGAAGTCAGAAGAAACGAACTGCTCTAGACGAGTGATTGCTTCTTTGTCGATGCGTTGAGCGAAGAACTCAAGGTCATCGCGACACTCTGCAAGCACTGCTTTAAACACGTACTTGAGCATGTCTTCAGCCAGTTTCGCTACATCATCCAGTTCTGCGAACGCAACTTCAGGCTCAACCATCCAGAACTCTGCTAGGTGGCGGCTTGTATTTGAGTTTTCAGCACGGAAAGTAGGGCCGAAAGTGTAAACTTTGCTTAGCGCACAAGCGTAAGCTTCTGCGTTTAGCTGACCAGATACTGTTAGGAACGTCTCTTTACCGAAGAAGTCTTCGTTGTAGTCCACTTTACCAGCGTCAGTGCGAGGAAGGTTTTCCATGTCTAGCGTAGATACGCGGAACATTTCACCAGCGCCTTCAGCATCTGAAGCCGTGATCAACGGCGCAGATACCCAGAAGTAACCTTGCTCGTGGTAGAAGCGGTGGATTGCTTGAGATAGGCAGTTACGTACACGTGCTACTGCACCGATTACGTTTGTGCGCGGACGTAGGTGCGCAACTTCACGTAGGTACTCGATTGAGTGACGAGTTTTTGCCATTGGGTAAGTTTCAGCATCTTCAACCCAACCAACCACTTTAACGTCAGTGGCAGCAAGTTCGAAGTCTTGACCCTTTGCAGGAGATTCAACAATCTTACCAGTTACTTCAACAGAGCAGCCAGTCGTTAGCTTTAATACTTCCTCTTCGTAATTATTAAGATTATTTGGGACCACGGCCTGAATCGGGTCGAAACAAGAGCCGTCATATATGGCAAGGAAAGAGATTCCAGCTTTGGAATCACGACGTGAACGGATCCAGCCACGAACAGTCACTTCGCTGTCTACTGCTAGCTGACCTTTCAATACGTCTGATACAGGCGCGTAAGTCATGTTTTCAATATTCTCCATTGAGGTAAAAATTCAACTCAACGCTTACTTAAAGTACTTGTCTAATAACATTTTTGTTCAAAAAACAAGCTAAGCGCTGAGTTGGGTAGCATTTTACAGATTCAACGAGACATATTACCTGTCAATTCGCTCGCATCAACCTTTATATTCGTTTTGATGGGGAGAATCTCTCTATTTATTCACTCTTTGGTGCTCTGAAAGTGTGAATTGGTTTAGTAATTGCTCTAAACGTTCGGATAGATGCTCTAAATCAACACTAATATCACGCGTGTGTGATGCTGATTGCGATGTGTCGTTAGCATGCAGTGTGATCACATCTATTTTAGATTGAATATGCTGACTTACATCAGATGTGGTTTGCGTCTGGTTTTGGATATCTTCTGCATGTCTGAGCACTTGGCGCATTTCGTCAACAACGTTATGCATTGTGGCTGATAGTGCCTCGACATCGACAGAGCGTTGATGAGCAAACTGGCAGACGGTATCAACAGAAGTTAATGACTCTTCACTTCCTTGCTGGAATTGAGAAATGATATGTTCAATATTACCAGTGGCTTCAGCCGTCCTAGAAGCCAGGTTACGCACTTCTTCCGCGACGACCGCAAAACCGCGTCCTTGCTCTCCGGCTCGGGCGGCTTCAATAGCAGCATTCAACGCGAGCAGATTGGTTTGTTCTGCAATACCCTTAATAACCACAAGAATGGACGACACTTCTTCGGTTCTTTGGTTTAGAGAGCTGATTTTTTCCCGTACGGTATCAATGTTACTTACTAGTTGTTTGATGTCTTCACTTACATTGTGTGCTTGGCTTGCACTATGAGTGGCGACATCAACGGTGTGATTGACCAAAACAGTAGCGTTGTTAGTCGAGTCCTCAACAGCAGTTTGTTGCTGCAGCATATCGGTGATATTGCTTTGTACTTCGCTGGTCTCTAGCTGTTGGTTATTGGCCGCTTTATCTGTGGACTGCGCGACAGCAGTTAGTTTACTCGCGGAGTCGGCAAGTGAGTGAGAGGTGTCTTGCACACGTTCTAAGCTTTCGGAGACCGTGTCCATGAATGAATTGATGGCTGTAGAAAGTTGGCCCACTTCATCCTGTTGGTGATGCATCAGTCGTTGAGATAGATCTTTACTATGGCTCACATTCGACATGAATTTCGACGTTCTTTGAATTGGTCGTACAATGATTTTTTGAATCAAACTCATCGTTATGATGAAGCCCACAAATGCGATTACGGCCATTATTCCCATCGCAAACATTGCCTGTTTACTGATCATTGAATTGACATGATTCATGTTGTATTCCAAGCGAATCGCGCCCAACACTTCTCCTGCTGGTGCAACGTGGCAAGAAACGCAGTTGGTGCCACGGTAATTTTCGCTCGATTTCATTGGTAGCGCGACTACTAACCCTTTGCCCCAATCGGCTGAGATTGGTTCAATCACCAGTTCACCATTCAACGCTCGTTGATCAATATCATCGACAGGCTGCTGGTTTTGTTGCCCAGGTCCGTAAAGTTTGGTCACAGTATCAGCTCGCAACACGCGAACTGCTTCAATGCCTTCTTGGGCCAGGGCCTTTTGACGTAAGGTTTCTTTTTGCGACATGGTGCCCGTAAGCATCATCATATTTAGGCTATCGAAATAATTACTAGCCTTATCATGGAGTTGTTCACTAAGAACATCATTGATTAAGGTTTTTTGTTGATGGTATTGGTAAGCCGTAGAGGCAGCTAGAACGCAGCTGAAGACAGCAATTAACGCCAGTAAGAGCTTAAAAGTGATAGTTGAGCGCATAAATTTATAAGTGTAATTGGAACGAACTGCACAATATTAATGTGCACAAATGCCCACTGCGAACAACGAAATGAATGATTGTGACCCCACACATGTTGGGGATATGTAATTGTGATGTGAGTGCTGTGTAATCAAATGTTTGGCGCATGACAGAAATACGGCGCTTTGGTGTGAGTGATAGCAAAGAGGCCAGGAACCAGCGGAAGTTTTTGCTACGCTTGTATGGGGTAACGCTTGTCTCTTGGCAGCGAATTCCTTAGTATTGCCTGTCTTTTTAAAGCCTGAGAATCAAGATGAAAACAGAATTATACAAAGAGTTTATGTTCGAAGCAGCACACCATTTGCCACACGTACCAGAAGGTCACAAGTGTGGTCGTTTGCACGGACACTCTTTCCTTGTTCGTCTTTATGTAGAAGGTGAAGTTGATCCACATACAGGTTGGGTAGTGGATTTTGCAGAGATCAAAGCTGCATTTAAACCAATTTACAATCGCTTAGACCATTACTACCTAAACGACATTGAAGGGTTAGAGAACCCGACTAGCGAAGTGTTAGCAAAATGGATTTGGCAGCAGCTCAAGCCAAGCTTACCACTGCTAAGTAAAGTAGAAATCAAAGAAACGTGCACAGCGGGTTGTATTTACAAAGGCGAATAAGTCACTTTCTGTTGAGCATTAAACAAAGGCAAGCGAGAAGCTTGCCTTTGTTGTATCTGAATGGCCCAATTTTGATTATGCTTCACCAGATAGCTTAATGGGTGTCGTAGAATCCATTCTTTTTCATTATCACCCAATGTTGTTTCCTCTGTATTAATGAATCCGCACGCATCAAGAAAACTGATAGCGTATTGCTGACTTTGTGGGACAGTGGCGCAAAGAGAGGTGCTTTTAGGGTTAATGGTATATGCATAAAGGAACAGTTTACGCAATGCCTCACTCCCAACCCCTTGACGTTGGAAACGTTGATCAATCATCAAGTACTTAAGCTCCAGTTCGTATCGTTTAGCAAACGGCGCATGTTGGGAGAAACCTTTATCGATAACAAGGTAGCCTACTAATAGATCATCAGAATAAATCGTAAAGAACGCCTCTGACTTACTACGTTTTTGATAAGCCATTTCAAACGGTGTAAAAAATCCTTTTTGCTCTTCTTGCACATCCAATTGCATCAAACTTGAAAAATCTTTCAGTTTGGTGGGTTTAATCGCAATCATCGCTCAATCACAAATTGGCGGCATACCTTTATGCCACCACGAGTTTTTATAGAGTATTAAATCTATTTTAAGTAACTAACCGAGTGAAGAAAAGCTAGCAATGAAGAGGGTAATAATAACCTTGGTGAATGTATGCGCCCAATGTTGTGAGTAAGTGAGCACTGTCTGCCGTTTCTACGCCTTCAACAATGACCGTGCAGCGATACGTATTGCCCATAGCAATTAACTGACGCAAGGTTTCTATCTTTTTATCATCAGTTTTTAGGCCAATAACAAATTCTCGGTCGATTTTGAGGTAGTCCGGATTCAGCTTGCTGATAAGCGCCACATTATTATTACCGGTGCCAAAGTCATCAATACTGATTTTACAATCCAGAGCTTTTAGTTTCGCGACATTGCCATAAATCTCAGAGGTATAGTACATCGATGCATTTTCTGTGATTTCGATTGTCAGCAAACGGCAATCCCGATTAGATAGCTCTCTATATAGGATTGAAAAGTTACGCCCTCGCAGCAAAGAAGGACAAACGTTAATGCTAATAGGGATGGGCAACGCTTTTTGTTTGGTGTAGATGGAATCAATCACCAGTAAGGTATGAGTTAGCAGCAATCCATTGCGGATCAGTGTTTCAATAAACCGTTGCGTATTTTTTACCTTAAACCGGGAGAGGGCTTCGTAGTGCACAATCTTTTGTGCCGAAGTGTTATAAATCGGTTCCAGTTTTATTTTGAATTGTCGAATTGCGCACAAGTAAGCCATAAAGGCTTGTAGGGAGCGGTGACGCAGTATAATGAGAAAAAGTAAGCTCAGTAGAATGATACTTTGAAACGGTCCAGAGATGTAATACACCTCTTTATAGCCACTATTCTTTACGTGATAATTGAAGAAGCGTTCATTGGTGTTACCAATCTCTAACGACGTTCCGGTATTCGTTGATAGCTTCATACCGGAAAGAAAAAAACGTGAAATATGATTTTCAACATTGTCGGATAAGTTAATGTTTTTAACACGAACCAAAACGGTTGCGTTATTTAAGTCAAATGATTGGGTCGTGTAATTGTTATTGTTACTCCACTCTTCAAAGGCTTTTTTGCTGACAGGGACAACGGTTTCTGGAGTGACTAAGCATCGAATATTGAAACGATCTAGCATCATGCTCGATTCCACCAACTTCACATTATCAAATAGTGACTTCAGTTCGCTTTCATTAGCAAAGCAACTCCTACGGGAAAGGTTCTCTGCAATTTCGAAGGCGTTATCCAGATAATTATGTTTAACGATGCTGTTTATCGCGTAGTAACAGATAGCAAAGAAAATGATCGCAGTGATCAACACAACCCACATTGCTTCTGAATAGATCTTTTTATTACGCAAGCAAATACGAAGCGCTTTGCGAAGACTATTGGTTGTGTATTGATTGATCTTCTGTTGATGTTCGATGCCATTCTGATGGTTGTTTTGCATAGTAAAAGGGATGAAGTATCCGGTCCGGTGAATGTTTTCGATAATGTTTTTGTTAGTGGTTAAATGTTCTTCCGTGAGCTTGCGAAATTTCTTTCTTAGAGCGGCCACCGCGTTTTTAAAGCCATTTTCAGGCAGTGTCATTTTGTATTGTTGAGTGATTTTGCTTTCTATTAACCGCTGACTAATCGGCGTATTTAAACTGCCGTATGTGGCGATAGTTGACAGAATGGCGTACTCATTTGGGTTGACAGGAATGGAGTGGTGGAGTGACTGATTGAGCTCTAGAGATATTTCGTTTTCGGACAAGCAAACGCAGATTTGGTTTCCAATTTCAAACCTAATCATGTGTTGATGTGCTCCAAGTTTAATTTTTGGCTACGTTATCAATAAAGCTTGGGAAGAGATGTGATTTTTTACTGAGATATCCATAATATTTGGATATATTCAACGTTTTAGGTTTTTTTTACTTGTCCTGATAACGCATTCTCCTGGGTTTTTGGGGTATAAAAAAACCCGAGCATAAACTCGGGTTTTGATTGGTATTCAGAAAGGCGTGTTAGCAAATCACTTTGATTGCTAGACCACCTTGAGATGTTTCGCGGTATTTCGCGTTCATGTCTTTACCTGTTTCTAGCATGGTTTCGATAACCTTATCTAGAGAAACAGTTGGAGCTGAAGAGCGACGTAGTGCCATACGAGTAGAGTTGATTGCTTTTACTGCCGCAATACCGTTACGCTCGATACATGGAACCTGAACCTGACCTGCAACTGGGTCACACGTTAGACCTAAGTTGTGCTCCATTGCGATTTCTGCTGCCATACATACTTGCTCTGGGCTACCACCCATAAGCTCAGCAAGGCCTGCTGCTGCCATAGAACATGCCACGCCAACTTCACCCTGACAGCCAACCTCTGCACCAGAGATCGACGCGTTACGCTTGTAAAGACCACCGATTGCGCCAGAAGCTGCAAAGTAACGGATGTAATCTTTTTCAGTCACAGTTTGGATGAACTTATCGTAGTAAGCCAGTACCGCAGGGATGATGCCACACGCACCGTTAGTTGGTGCTGTAACAACGCGGCCACCTGCTGCGTTCTCTTCGTTTACTGCGAAAGCAAACATGTTTACCCAATCAACAACAGACATTGGGTCGTTTGTTGTCTTTTCTGAAGTAAGTAGCTGCTGGCGAAGTGCTGCTGCACGGCGAGGCACACGCAGTGGACCAGGCAAAATACCTTCTTCATTCATACCGCGATCCATACACTCGCGCATTGTGCGCCAGATGTTTGCGAAATAAGTACGAGTTTCTTCATCTGAATGAAGCGCATGCTCATTCTTCATGGTTAGTGCGCTGATGGACAATCCACTTTCGTGGCATTGGTTAACCAGTTCCTCTGCCGTTGTAAACGGGTAAGGTACTTTTACTGGGTTTTCAGCTTCTTTACCGAAATTTTCTTCATCAACGATGAAACCACCGCCGATAGAGTAGTAAGTTTTTGAGTACGCCTTTTCGTCATCAATCCAAGCGTGGATCTGCATGCCGTTTTCGTGTAGCTCTAGGTTTGTTTTGTGGAAGTTCATTCCACCTTCACGTGGGAACGATACTGTGTGACAGTGCATGCCAACAGGAAGGCGTTCAGTTTCTTCTACACGAGCGATAAAGCCCGGGATAGAATCGATATCAACTTTCTCAGGAGTGTTGCCTGCAAGACCCATGATGATAGCAATATCTGTGTGGTGACCTTTCCCTGTCAGTGATAGTGATCCATAAACGTCAACGGTGATTTTAGTGATGTCGCGCAGTTTTCCCATTGCACGAAGATCATCAATAAACTCTTTACCCGCTTTCATTGGGCCTACAGTGTGTGAGCTTGAAGGTCCAACACCGATTTTATAGATATCAAAAACACTAATCATATCGATTACCTCAGAAGAAAGCCTCCCAAGGGGAGTTGGGAGGCTTAATTTTATCGTTATATTTTTGGATTAATCATACTGCAACGGGCAGAGATGATTAAAGAGCGCCGTAGATTACAGAACTAATTGCAGCAAGACCACAGATTGCTGTGAAAATTTGCACAGGTGCTGAAGTTTTGTACTTAGCCATCGCAGGAACTTTTTGCATTGCGAAGATTGGCATCAAGAATAGGATTGCCGCAATCATCGGTGCACCCATTGTTTCAATCATACCTAGGATGCTTGGGTTAACGATAGCAACGATCCAAGTTGTGATTACAATGAAGATTAGAGACATCTTCTCGATCTTGCTTACTGGTGATTTTGAACGAGATTTCACTAGACCAACTAGACCTTCGTGCGCACCTAAGAAGTGGCCAAAGTAGCTAGAGGTGATCGCTGCGAAAGCAACCAATGGACCCATGTAAGAGATCAGTGGAGATTCATGCACGTTTGCTAGGTAAGAAAGAACAGAGATGTTTTGCTCTTGCGCTGTTGCTAGTTGCTCTGGAGACAGAGAAAGTACAACAGAGAAAACGAAGAACATAACAAAGCCCATCAGCATCATTGCTGCGCCACCAGTGATAGCGTCAGTTTTCTTAACTGCGTCATCACCATATACACGACGTTGCTCTTTAGAGAACTGAGAAATGATTGGGCTGTGGTTGAAAGAGAACACAATAACAGGGATTGCTAGCCAAACGATAGCTGGCATTGCACCCCAGTCAGGTGACACTTCCATCATTGAAGTGTTCCAACCAGGAATTAGGTATACAGACAGTGCTAGTAGGATGAACACGAGAGGGTAAACCATTGCTGAAGTTGCTTTCAGCATAAGCTCTTTACCGAATACTACGCCTGCTGTCATTGCAGCAATAAGTGCACCAGAAAGTAGCCAGCGAGGAATAGATTCCATGCCCATTTGGTTAACTAGGAAAGAGTCAACTGTGTTTGTGATACCAACACCGTAGATAAGTACGATTGGGTAGATAGCGAAGAAGTAAGCGAACGTAATAAGGTTTGCGCCAGTCTTACCAAAGTGCTCTTCTACTGTGTCGGTGATGTCCGCTTCAGGGTTTTTCGCAGAAAGAACGAAACGAGCTAAAGATTTGTGTGCGAACCAAGTCATTGGTGCTGCAATTAGGGCTAGGATTACTAATGGCCAGAAGCCACCTGCACCTGCTTTAATAGGAAGGAACAGTACACCTGCACCTACTGCCGTACCAAAAAGGGACAGACACCAGGTAAAGTCTTTGTAAGAAAACTTACTAGACGATTGTGCGGTAGAAACCGCAGAAGTAGTTGTATTCATTTTTTAGTTACTCATTTTGGGAACAGGAAATAAGTCGGGAGTAATTTTGCAAGATTTTACACTAGGAAAATTAGATCTAAATCATTTATTGCTTACGCTTATTGAATGATATGTCAAAAACCTGCTTTTTATCACGAAAATGATGTGCTACTCGTGATTTCTGCTAATGAGTAAAATTAGAAAAACTTATCAATAGGGCTGTTTGTATAAATTTATTTCACCGCAAGCGTTTGCGGTGAGAATGGAAAATTAATCTAATGTGAATGAATGTTTATGAAGCAACGTTTTATTAATATTGATGCGCATAATGATCGCGCCTATAAAAGCACCGATATCAACAACTGTTTAATGTGAAATAATATGTTTTTGCATTGATTCGATAATTTGTGCCGTCATGCCCCAGATGAAATGCTGTCTATATGGGATAGCAAATACACGATGACTGCTTCTTTTTAGGTCAAATTTGGTGCTATACAATTTTTTGGGGTTCAGAATATGGTTGGCAGGAACCTCAAAAACTGACTCTACTTCATTTGGGTCAATATGCGTTTTATATTCCGGAGAAACAAAAGCCAAAAAAGGTGTCACATTAAATTGACTAATCGTTGGTAGTGTAGGCAGTTGACCAAACACATGAATATGCTCATCTTCTATCCCAACTTCTTCTTTGGTTTCCCTTAAAGCGGTATTCACGAGCTGAATATCTTCCTGCTCATATTTGCCACCGGGAAAGCTGATTTGTCCCGGATGATGGCGTAAGTGGGCTGCACGCTTAGTCAGAATGACTTGTAACCCGTCATCGCGTTCCACAAAACCGATTAAGACTGCCGCATCTCTCAGGGACTTTTCTTTCATCCATTTCAGTCGTGCAAGGGACTCTTTGTGGTAGCCCGTTGGAAGCCGAAATTGAAAGTTCTGTAGTAAATGAGTTTTGTCGATAACCAAACTGAGTCCTTATTTATCGTGCCTAACCATTATTTATTATACTCAAAGACGGCAAAGCGTATGGCGTTATCGTTACTGGTTACCAAATAAAGCATTCGCATTAAAACACTCGCCAGCACTTTCCCTCTTTGTGTTGTGTGTCTCACTCTGCTTGAACATATTAATTTGAAACTTATAAGGTTATACACCATTCTTTATTTTAGGACGTCACTATAGGGCAAGTATTGGCCAATGAAAGGGATTATTTTCACCGAGTTCATGGAGTTAGTGGAAGAGAAATTCGGTCTTGATGTGTTAGACCAAGTTCTCGATCTTTCTAACGATGAAGGTGTTTACACTGCTGTTGGTAGTTACGATCACAAAGACTTGGTTAAGTTGATCGTGAATCTCAGTAAAGTATCTGGTGTTCCCCCCGAGCAACTGCAAGAGGTGTTTGGAGAGTGCGTCTTTTTGAATTTACTTCGCTCTATTCCTAGTCACGCCAGTTTGCAACAGTGTGAAACGACGTTTCAATTTGTTCGCCATGTTGAAGATTTTATTCATGTCGAAGTTAAGAAGCTCTATCCTGATGCTAACCCTCCGCAATTTGATTTCATTAGTGAAAACCAATCCCAATTGGTATTTGACTACCACAGCGCAAGATGTATGTCTCACGTATGCTTAGGATTGATAAAAGGTTGTGCTGCACATTTTGGTGAGGTAGTTCATATCAAACATCAAAACCAGTCAGAAGATGGCAGCAAAGTACGTTTTTGGTTAGAGGCTCAATAAGAACGATATGACGGGAAGTTCCTCATTAGAAAGGAAACTCAAACGAGAAGTTGCATCAAGAAAAGCAGCTGAGCAGCTGTTGGAACAGAAAAGCTTAGAGTTATATGAATCCAACCAGCAACTCAGTGTTGCATTGAAAAAGCTGGAGCTGAAATCTAAAAAGGATCTTCGTAAGTTTGAGTTTGAAGAGCAAATTGATGCCACGTTGATTAAGTTCGGTCGTACTTTTTTATCGAGCACGTTCGATGAAGCAATGATAGCGAGCTTTATTGAGCAGCTCACTTCTAACTCGATCATTTCTGCGGCTTACTTGTTTCTTGACGCTACAAAGCTGAGCTCATTGCGTCGTCATCACTTTGGTCACATACAGCTTCGTCATAACAACGAGATTTTCACCACTCCTAATTGGCAGGGAGAGAATTTGCATTTGCCAGTTATCATTGATGGGGAAACGGTTGGGGAGTTGATTTTCTCTGTGTTGCAAGATCAAATCGATCAGTCTTTTATTTCCAAACAGATGGAGCTCGTGTCTGACTTAGTTCATGGTGTTATTGGTCGACACTTAAGTTTAGAGCGAGAGGTCGAGCTGAGAAAGCGGGCTGAGGAATCAGAGAAAGCGACGAAGGAGTTTGTCGCCATGATTAACCATGAGCTGCGAACTCCTCTCAATGGCGTATTGGGTAGTGCGGAGTTATTGAGTCGAACCCAATTAGAAGAAGAGCAGCGTCAATACTTGAGCAATTTGACTCAATCAGGGGACTTATTGAGAGTTATCATTAATGATCTTCTTGATTTCAGTAAGATGAATGCCGGTATGATGGAAATCATACATAAAGTTTTTGCCTGGGAGGAGCTTGAAAAAGCCATCATGGGTGTATTTGCAGCTAAGGCTGCGGAAAAACGCATCCATTTCTCTATCGACAAAAAGCTGGGGATCCCTGAATTTTTAGTCGGTGACTTAGAGCGCATTACACAAATTTTGGTTAACTTGGTGGGAAACGCGATTAAGTTTACTCACTTGGGTGGTGTCGTGTTACGTGTGGAATGGCTTAACGGCACGGCTTATTTTGAGGTTGAAGACACTGGTATTGGCATCCCAATAAAAGCACAGCCGTCACTCTTTGACCCATTTGTCCAAGTTGATCGCTCGGCGAAACGCAGCTTTGAAGGCTCAGGTTTAGGTCTCGCGATTTGTAAAAACCTCGTGGATTTGATGCAAGGTCAAATTAGCTTTGAGAGTGAAGAGCGCAAAGGGACAACTTTTAAAGTTGCTATTCCTCTTGAGGAAGGGCAAGCACAAGGCACAGCAGAGGGGGAATTGGTCACTATAGAGCGAAGCGATTTAGCAGGACGCTCAATATTAGTGGTTGATGACATCAGAATGAATCAAGTCATTGTTACTCAAATGCTGAAAAAACTCGACATTACACCTGATTTAAAAGCCAACGGAAAAGAAGCATTAGAAGCGGTGAAAAGTAAAGACTACGAACTGATATTCATGGACTGCCGAATGCCAGAAATGGATGGTTATGAGGCGACGATGTATCTGAGAGAGCGTGGCTTTACTCATCCTATTATTGCATTAACCGCTGGCACTACCATCGAAGAGCGTCAAAAGTGCATTGATTCAGGCATGGACGACATACTCACTAAGCCGTACACCGCAACCGATATCGAACAGATTATGTGTAAGTGGCTTGAGCAGTAGACGCTGCCTCTTAAAAAGTATGTTTGTTGGCCAACGGCTAAAAGCTAAAGTACATGCAAATAAAACACACAAAAAAACGCACCAAACTGGATAATGCCGCTCGTTTAACGATGTTTTTTGGGTCATTCTAGCGAGCCTTGGCGAGACTAAGAATCTAGTAGCAACACGATGAGCGGGTAATGAAACAAATTTGACCACAAAGTGCTTGAATAGAAGAACCTGTATCACGCTCCTTCGTCGCTGTGCAGGGTGATGAGATACAGAAATATGCCACTCGCTGTTAAATGAGCGGCATTATCCGTTCTGGAGGCGTTTTAGATTGTTTTCGTCAATAGCATTAAAGCGGCGTTGTGTGCTGTTGAAACCTACGATTGCAGCGCTGGCAAAATCTTTGAAAGCTTATCCAACGTTTCTTGATACTCAGAGGCGCAATCGCTATCTGCCACGACGCCGCCGCCAGCCCAAGCGTAAAGTTTGTTTTTTTCCGCTACAAGAGTTCGGATAGTAATGCTGGTGTCCATACGACCATGGCGTGAAATGTAGCCAATACTGCCGCAATACGCGCTGCGTCGATGCGGCTCCAGTTCTTCAATAATCTGCATTGCGCGAACTTTAGGTGCTCCCGTAATTGAACCGCCTGGAAAACACGCTCGCAGCAAATCCGCAGGAGCGTATTGTTCATCCAAATTTGCACGAATGGTGCTCACCAAATGATGCACGGCAGGGAAGCTTTCAATATCGAACAACTTTGGCACGTGGACGCTACCCGGTGATGCAACTCGACCAATATCATTACGCAGCAAATCGACAATCATCAGGTTTTCTGCCTGATCTTTTTCCGCTGTCTGCAAGTCATGGGCATTAGCGTTATCTTTCGTTGGATCTTCGCTGCGTGGGCGAGTACCTTTGATTGGTTTTGTTTCAATGACGCGATCTTTGAGCTCTAAAAAGCGCTCTGGAGAGATACTCAAAATCGAAGACTCAGGCATACGGATAAACGCTGAGAATGGCGCTTGGTTGGCGGACTCCAATTTCAGATACGCTTGCCACTCGCTGCCTTGATACGGTGCGTTAAAGCGCTGCGCCAAATTTATCTGATAACAGTCACCGCTCAACAAGTATTCTTGCACCTTGTCAAAGCGAGTAGCGTAGCTCTCTTTCGTCATGTTTGACTGCCAAGCACCAGACAAAGCGAAGTCAACGGTTTGTTCTGCTTTTTGCTCGTTTAACCACTGCCAAGCTTGCTCGATATTCTGACCAACTAGGCATGCTTTTTTAAGCTTGTGGTCAACAACAACGGCCCATTCATACAGACCTACCGCCATATCCGGCGTGTTGAGATCTTTTTCTGCCACTTCTGGCATCGTTTCTACGCGGCGACCTAAATCGTAACTGAAGTAACCGAGCGCACCACCAACAAAAGGCAAATCCAATTCTTTATTTAACTCTACGTGAGGAAGCCACTGTTCTTGCAATTGATGAAGCAGCGTGAATGGGTCATCTTGAGTTGAATAGGCATTCGATGGCGTTTCAACTTGTGTGTTGTCGGCAGTGGTTTCTAACGTTGCAATCGGGTTGGCGACCAACACATCGAAGCGGCTATCGATATGCGTTTTTGATGCAGAACGCAGCAACATCGCCCAAGGTAGGTGTTGAATGCGAGAAAAAAGGTGAAGAGCAAACTCTGGTGCGTATTCCAACGCTTTAAAATCAATGAATTGATTGTCCATGTTGTTCATTTGTGTAATTTGTGACAAAGAGATCGTTCACTGCATGGCATGTCATGGGCAGCAAGAGTATCATATTCCTCTGTGTAGCCAAACTCCCTCTATTCATAGGGTTTTGAGATGGTTTACAAGTAGGCAACTTCAGCATTTCGTGTGTCGATATCAGCCGTTCGACAATTGTTTATAAAAAACGAAGCTCAAAAGAGCAATAAGCTCAACAAACACGATTGAAGCCAAGCCAATAATGGAAGCATAACTATAACGAGGCATGTAATGACGGTAATACGCAAGCAGGATGTGATCAGCAGTGTCGCTGATGCGCTACAGTATATTTCTTACTACCACCCGCTAGACTTTGTTCAAGCTCTTGAAAAAGCCTATCACCGCGAAGAGAGTCAAGCCGCGAAAGACGCGATTGCTCAGATCCTAATTAACTCCCGAATGTCCGCAGAAGGTCACCGTCCAATTTGTCAGGATACTGGTATTGTGACGTGTTTCGTCAACATCGGTATGGGCGTGCAATGGGATTCGACCGACATGACGGTTCAGCAGATGGTAGATGAAGGTGTTCGACAAGCGTACACGAACCCTGATAACCCGTTGCGTGCGTCAGTACTTATGGACCCTGCTGGTAAACGTATTAATACCAAAGACAACACGCCTGCCGTCGTACATATCAACATGGTTCCGGGCGATAAAGTTGAAATTCAGATCGCTGCGAAGGGCGGCGGTAGCGAAAACAAAACTAAGATGGTGATGCTAAACCCATCTGACGATATTGCTGAGTGGGTAGAAAAAACGCTACCAACAATGGGGGCGGGCTGGTGTCCTCCTGGCATGCTTGGCATTGGTATCGGCGGTACGGCTGAAAAAGCAGCGGTATTGGCAAAAGAATCTCTAATGGAACACATCGATATTCAAGAGCTTATTGACCGTGGCCCACAAAACGCAGAAGAAGAGCTTCGTTTGGATATCTTCAATCGCGTGAACAAACTTGGTATCGGCGCGCAAGGCCTTGGCGGTTTGACGACTGTTGTCGACGTTAAAATCAAAACTGCGCCAACGCACGCGGCTTCTAAGCCTGTTTGTTTGATACCGAACTGTGCGGCGACTCGTCACGTGCACTTCACGCTTGATGGTAGCGGCCCAGCAGAGCTAACACCACCTAAACTAGAAGATTGGCCAGACATCACTTGGGAAGCGGGCGAAAATACGCGTCGCGTAAACTTAGATACAATTACTAAAGAAGAAGTACAAGAGTGGAAGACAGGCGAAACGGTTCTTCTATCAGGTAAAATTCTGACTGGTCGTGATGCTGCGCATAAACGTATTCAAGGCATGCTAGATAACGGTGAAGGTCTACCTGAAGGCGTAGATCTAAACGGTAAGTTCATTTACTACGTAGGCCCTGTCGATGCAGTTGGTGATGAAGTCGTTGGTCCTGCTGGCCCAACAACATCTACGCGTATGGATAAATTCACCGACATGATGCTAGAAAAGACCGGCATCATGGGCATGATCGGTAAAGCTGAGCGTGGCCCTGCAACGGTTGAATCTATCAAGAATCACAAAGCGGTTTACCTAATGGCTGTCGGTGGCGCTGCGTACTTGGTGGCGAAAGCGATCAAGAAAGCTCGCGTTGTCGCATTTGAAGATTTAGGTATGGAAGCGATTTACGAATTTGAAGTTGAAGATATGCCAGTAACAGTGGCTGTCGACTCAAATGGTGTTAACGCGCACCAAATTGGTCCAGACACTTGGAAAGTGAAAATTCAAGAGATGGAAGCATAAGGCAAAGGGCAATCTTGCTGCGTCTCAGTAGAGAGAATGTGACAAGGTGCTGATTTACCTAGCAAACAATTGACAAAAGTGCAGCGAAACCTGCACTTTTTGTCTATATAATTAAGGATATAAACCTTTAGGCATAGCAATCAAACGTTATGCGAACAATAATTAGGAGACGGCATGCCTCGTTTTATTCAGATTCTACAAATTATTCTTGCTGTAGTGATAGGTGGCTTTGTTGGCTATGACTTGATTCTTCACGGTATCAGCATCTTTGATGAAAAGTACGTGACCATCACATGTGTGTTGTGGTTGATTTTAGAAATCGCTCTATTTGTTATCTATAAGTTAATCGAAGACGACTAGGCTTAAAGAAAGCGGGTTCCTGTTTAACATAGTAATCAGCGCATATAGAGTTACTAATGCTGTAGATTAAGTAAGCCTCTGAACCACTCAGGGGCTTTTCTTTTTTAACACAGCATTAAGCCGGATGTTTTGTTCATCTTTTATTAAGGTATATAAAGTTAAACTCATAGGATTCGGGATAGAACAGTATTCATAGCTCGAAATTCGAAGTCGCTGACAACGTTGTTTTAAAGTGGAGTAAGATAAAGAAGCGTAATGAAGAGAATAAAGAAAGAAGTTAATGACTTTATCAACAGAGGTATGGACTCTAATGTTCGAATTGCTGTCACCGGACTTTCTCGTGCCGGTAAGACGGCATTCATCACGTCATTAGTGAATCAGCTTCTTCATACTGCAACCCATGACAATTTGCCTCTTTTGACTGCGGCTAGAGATAAGCGCCTTATTGGAGCGAAACGTGAGCCTCAATCGAATATGATGGTGCCACGCTTTGCTTACGATGAGGCGATGAGCCAAATTCATGCTACTCCACCTCAGTGGCCAGTACCGACACGTGATGTGAGTGAGATTCGCTTAGCGCTCAAGTACAAACCAAATAAAACCACGAAAAAGCTGTTGAGTAAAACCGCAATTTTAAATGTTGATATTATCGACTATCCAGGAGAGTGGTTGCTCGACCTGCCTTTATTGGACATGGACTTTGCAACGTGGTCGCAAACTCAGTTTGATGCACTTAAAGGCCAGCGTGGCGATTTAGCCAAAGCTTGGCTTTCTGAACTAGAGAAAGTGGACCTCTATGCAGAAGTGAATGAGAAACTACTTGAGAAAGTTGCACACACATACACCGAGTACCTTCATGCCTGTAAAGACGCTGGCCTTCATTGGGTTCAGCCTGGCCGCTTTGTATTACCTGGTGAGCTAGCAGGCGCGCCGGTGCTACAGTTTTTCCCGTGTCGTGTTGATTCAGAAAGCAAAGCGCCCAAGGGCAGTAACTTAGCGATGCTAGAAGCCCGTTTTCAGGAATACCAACAGAAAGTCGTGAAAGCGTTTTATAAGCATCATTTTGCGACCTTCGATCGCCAGATTGTACTGGTGGATTGTTTGCAGCCTCTCAATGCCGGTGATGAAGCGTTTTACGACATGCGCCAAGCGCTAGAACAGATCATGCATAGCTTCCGTTATGGTCGTAGTAGCTTTTTGCGTCGCTTGTTTTCACCAAAAATCGACAAAGTGTTGTTCGCTGCTACAAAAGCGGATCATATCACGCCCGATCAGCACCCAAATTTGGTGTCTCTGCTCCAACAAATGGTGCATCCAGCATGGCAAACGGCAGCCTACGAAAATATTGAGATGAGCTGCATGAGTATCGCTTCCATCCAAGCAACCACGACGGGGTTTATTTCCTCTGGAGATAAGACCATCCCGGCGTTACAAGGAACAACATTGGGTGGTGAGCCGATGACTATGTTTCCCGGAGAGGTGCCGAAAAAGCTACCAAATGCAGCTTATTGGCAAAACAACGGGTTTGATTTTACGTCGTTTCGTCCGATGCCCTCACCCAATGATGAGCCAGTGAAGCACATACGCTTAGACAAAGCACTGGATTACCTGATTGGAGATAAATTGAAATGAGTGAGTTGAAGCAAAAACAAGTTTTCTCTGAAAAGGTAATGGAAAAAGAGCAGCAATCGAATCAACCGGAATTGACGGCGCAGCAAACATTCGGCGAAAAAGAAACATTTGTACCTGTTGAAGTTAAAGAAGCGCACCAGGAGACCGAACAGGAATTGCAACTCGAGCATGTCATTCGTCCAAAATCGGGCAGAAAATGGCTCGCGACTGGCGCATTTGCAACTTTTGCTGGTCTGGTTGGCTGGCAAGCGGTGGACTCGGTTATAACCGCAATTCAGGCTTCTGATTGGCTAGCCTTAAGCTGGACGGGGTTTATTGCTGCGATCGCTTCGCTTGGTTTAGGAGCTATGGGTAAAGAGCTTTGGAAACTGCGAAAACTACGAAATCATTTTAGTGTTCAAGAAGAAGCAGAAGCACTTGTTAATAGTGAGAGCGTTGGGAAAGGGAAAGCCTTTTGCGAAACCGTAGCAGAACAAAGTGGTGTGATGGCAGAGAATCCGGGCTTTGATCGTTGGCAGAACAGTATTAACCCTGCTCATAGTGACGCTGAAATTCTTGATATGTATGACTCGATGGTGGTGAGCCAACAAGACAAGTTGGCAACGAAAATCGTATCACAGCACGCAACCGAGTGTGCGGCCCTAGTCGCCGTGAGCCCTCTGGCTGCCGCTGATATGTTGCTGGTGGCTTGGCGAAATTTCAAAATGATCGACAACCTCTCCAAGGTATATGGGGTAGAGCTAGGTTATGCATCTCGCATCAAGTTACTAAGAGCGGTATTTGTCAATATGGCGGCGGCTGGTGCCAGTGAGCTCGCTATTGATGCCAGTATGGACTTGATGTCGATGGATCTTGCTGGCAAAGTTTCTGCTCGTGCGGGGCAGGGGCTAGGTGTTGGTATTCTAACGGCACGTTTGGGCTTGAAAGCGATGACCTTATTGCGTCCACTACCCTGGTATCCTGACCGTCAGGTTAAGTTGGGCACCATACGCAAGGCAGTGGCGGCGAAAGTTGCATCAATTACGATGAAACCGTAACGAATATCAACTTTGATGGATAGGATTGCTTGACGCCATTCCAAGCATGATAGAAACTACTGTCAACTTTTCCTGACAGTTGTGAATTGGGATATTTTAAGTGCGTCTTGAAGTCTTATGTGAAGATCGACTCGGCTTGACCCGAGAACTGCTCGATATTTTAGCGTCTAAAAGCATCGACTTGCGTGGTATCGAAATCGATATTAGCGGTATTATCTATTTGAATTGCCCGGATATTGATTTTGATACGTTTAGTGAGCTGATGGCTGAAATCCGCCGTATTCCGGGGGTGAAAGACGTACGTAAAATCCAGTTTATGCCGATGGAGCGCCACAATACGGAGCTGCTCTCGTTAGTTGATAACTTGCCCGATCCGGTTTTTGCCATTGATCTTAAAGGTGCCGTAGACATGGCAAACATGTCTGCACTTTCATTGCTTGGCCTTCACAAGCAAGAAGTGATTGGTACTCAAATCGGTGCTTTGTTACCAAGTGTTCGTTTCTCTCGTTGGTCTGAAGGTGTTAATGGTCGAACGCGGGAAAACCTTGTGATTGATGGCTTGGACTATGTTCTAGAGTTGATGCCCGTTTATATCCGAGACGAAGCGCAAAACTCGACTCTAGCGAGTACTCTAATGACGATTCGCTCTAGTCAGCAAGTTGCCAGAATTGAAGAGGCACTACCGCTGCATAATCCTCTGGGTTTTGAGCACTTTGTTGGTATATCGAACCGTCATAAAGCACTAATGAACCAAGCTAAGAAGCTGTCTGTGCTTGACCAACCATTGTTGATTGAGGGCGAAACGGGGACTGGTAAAGAAATGCTTGCTAAAGCTTGCCACAGCCGTTCTAGCCGCGCGAGCAAGCCATTCCTAGTTTTGAGTTGTGCTTCGATGCCTGACGATGTAGCAGAAACCGAACTTTTTGGTCATGCGCCGGGTTCATTTAATCATGAACAAGGCCACAAAGGCATCTTTGAGCAAGCAAATGGCGGGACGGTATTTCTTGATGAAATCGGTGAAATGAGCTCGCATCTTCAAATCAAGCTGTTACGTTTTCTACAAGATGGTAATTTCCGTCGTGTCGGTGCAGAAGATGAGATGCATGTCGATGTTCGTATCATAGCTTCAACAAAACATAACCTTGCCGAGCTTTCTGAAGCAGGAATGTTCCGTGAAGATTTGTATTATCGTCTCAACGTACTTACGCTCAGCATTCCTCCGTTACGTAAGCGCTCAAACGACGTTGCACCATTGCTTGAGTTGTTTGTGGCGAAACATGCTCAACAGCTTGGGATTGATAAGCCAGAGTTTGATGATGGTCTAGTTGATGCCCTTGCAAATTATCAGTGGCCAGGAAACATGCGCCAGCTGGATAACATGGTTCTTCGAGCGCTCACGGAAATGGATGGTGATATACTAAACGCGGATCACTTCAATTTACCTCAGCCTCAGTCAGTCGGCGCTGGTAGTGCAACGCTTAACATCGACGGTTCTTTGGATGAGATCATGCGTGATTATGAATCTCAAGTTCTGGAACGTTTGTATCAGTCATTCCCATCAAGCCGCAAGCTTGCTAAGCGCTTGAATGTATCGCATACCTCAATCGCTAATAAACTGCGTGATTACGGTATACGTAAGAATTAATCGAATTGAACGAAAAGACGGAATTAATCATTTGTAATGGAAGATAACAGCTCATCTATCGCCGTTCATAAGTTGGACGGTGACTTGCTTCTTCGTACCGCTGAAATCGGTGACGCAGATATGATTGCCGAATATTTTCAAGCCAACCGAGAATACCTGAAACCGTTTGAACCGAAACGTGAAGAGGCTTTTTTCTCAGTGAACGGTTGGTTGCAAAAGCTTATCAAGCTCAATGAGCTGCATCGAATGGGATTGGGGTATTATTGCCTTTTAGTCAGAGCCTCTTCGGGTGAAATGCTAGGTACGATATCCTTTAGTAGTTTGAGTCGTTTTCCTTTTTATTCTTGTAACGTCGGATATTCTCTCGCTGAAAAAGCGCAAGGGCATGGTTATATGCGTCGTGGATTAACCATGGCTTGCGACTACATGTTTAACGTTCAGAAACTGCATCGTATTCAAGCTGGATACATGCCTCACAATAAACGCAGTGAAGCTGTGCTAGAGCATGTAGGTTTCAACCGAGAAGGGTATGCAAAAGATTACCTTTTGATTAATGGTGAGTGGCAAGACCACGTTCTAACGTCGCTTATTAATCCGAATTGGCAGCCAGAAGGGCGATAGTATGGAACGATTGGAAAAGCAGTTAGCACTTGTAATCGAGCTCGATAAACTCAAAAGCATTTTGCGCCGAACTCGAGTTAAAAGTGCTGAAGGGCGCCTCGAAAATAGTGGTGAGCATAGTTGGCATGTCGCACTGATGGCAATATTGATGGAAGAGCATGCGAATGCACCTGTTGATATTTGCCGAGTGATGAAAATGTTATTGATACATGACGTAGTAGAGATCGACGCGGGCGATACCTTTGTTTATGATACTGCTGCGTCTCAAGAGCAAGCAGAAAAAGAAATTAGAGCTGCAGAGCGCTTGTTTGGTATGTTACCCAGCGATCAGGAGCAAGAGCTATTGGCGCTTTGGCATGAATTTGAAGCCGCGCAGACCGATGATGCTAAGTATGCAAAAGCACTCGATCGATTAATTCCAATGCTCTTGAACTACCATAATAATGGTCAGAGTTGGAAGGAACATGGTGTCTCACGCGAACAAGCACTTACCATTAATAAACGAATTGAATTTGGCTCTGTTACCTTATGGGACAAAGCGAAAGAGTTGATTGAAGAAGCCACAGAGAAAGGTTGGCTGAAATCGTAATAAAGGAGACTGAATGTCTTATTTGCCTTTGGACGAATACCAAAGAAAATGGATTTTTACGCACCAGTCGATGCCTGTGCCAGAAGAAGATTTGGCTTTTATTAAGCCGATGAGCCAAGCCCGTTCAGCACAATTTTGGAAAGAAAATATCAGTGCTCAAAGCCCTGATATGGATAGACTTAGTTCCCAAGACTGGCCAATGAATGAGGCGAATTGGTCTGAAACTGTGGATTGGATGGCTGCGTGGGAGTCGGATGATCCTGACATGCCAGCGGAAGCTGAGGCACATATCGATTGGCAAGACGATGTAACCGTTTACTTTTGCTACGAGAAGTACAATGTCATCGAAACGAAATGGTCTATTTTTAAAAAGCACTGGAAGAACTTTCTCTTTTATGATGATGGTCCGATCCTAATAGGACGTCGCCGTTCGCAAGCACTTTGGTTTGATTCAAAAGGCAATGTGAAACTCGGTGTTCGTCAATAACGAGTTATAAAATAAAGCCACCTTTCGAGGTGGCTTTGTTTTTCTAAAGGCTGGATAATGGACTCAACACACCGCCAGCCCCGCGCTCGATAACGTGAGTATAGATTTGCGTGGTTTTCACATCAGTATGCCCTAATTGTTCCTGAACAGTTCTAATGTCTGCGCCAGATTCCAATAAGTGCGTGGCAAAACTGTGTCTTAGTGTGTGGCAAGTTACAGTTTTCTCAATGGTTGCGTCGCTTGCCGCGCGCTTTACTGCTCTTTGTATTGCGCTTTCATTGATATGATGCCTTCTGAGTTCACCAGTGTCTCGATCTGCGCTTAACTTTGTTGATGGAAACAAAAAGTGCCAGTTAAAATCTAGCTCCGCTTTTGGGTATTTACGTCGTAAACCTTCAGAGATGTATACGCCCGCATAACCAGGCATGTGCCTATCTTTAAAGTAATAGTTTCTTGCTAAATTAACTTGAGCTTTGAGTGGTTCATGCAGTTCTTTGGCTAATGTGACTGTACGATTTTTACCTCCTTTTCCTTGCCAAACGCGAACTGCACCATAATCATAATCGATGTCTTGAACCCTTAAGCGTAAACATTCCATAACTCGAAGCCCTGAGCCGTAAAGCAGCTGAATATGGAGTCTATACCTCGGGTCGATATGCTGAACGAACCTTCGGATCTCCTCCCTGGTTAATACAACGGGAAGTTTCTTTTCGGTCAAGGATTTCTGAAATCTCATATCAAGTGATAGTGGGGTTTTGAAATAATCACGATATAAAAATGATATTGAGTTCAGCGCCAAAGCTTGCGTTTTTACCGCAACTTTTTCTTCTACCGCTAAGTAACTCAGAAATTGAATGACATCATCTTCTGCTAGTGTTGATGGGTGTGCAAGCTGGTGAAAAGTGATAAAGCGTTTTATCCAAAATAGATAACTTTCGATAGTTTTATTCGCATAATGACGAGTAAGCATGTGCTCTTTTACACTAAGTAAAAACTGACTTTTCATGATAAATTAACCTGTTTATTTATACAGCTCCGTTAATGTATCACCACTTTTGAAATTAGCGTGCTGTGCGCCGCCTAATTGCGCGCGCTACCACACATATTCATACTGTTTTTCTATTTGTTTCATGCATATAGGTGCTACGATTTATAGCGCTTTTGATCAGAAGGAGGGCGGTAGCCTGCTAGAAAGGAGGCAAATTGCCGTATAGAAAGCGTTAGTTCCCCAGAGAAAGCAATCAATCCATAGGAAATTTTTGTTTCTGGTGGAGTACGCGCATGATTCGGATAATGTCGCCTTCGATCCAATAGGAGACGATCATGGAAATCTCGGGAATTATAAGTAATCGCCCACGAACACCGTCTCGCTGTACACCCATAAGAGGCTGCTCTAGCAAGTTTTCTACCTTTGCTTCAATGAGGTTGTCAGTTTTTTCTGCCGCATCAGGGTTAAAGTCATAGAGAAACTCAAAGATCTTTTCACGATCATTAAGTGACTCTTCTTCCCATAAAATCATTGCTTACCTCTATTACGGATTCTGGCTTTGCGTTCTTCCATTCGAGATTTAGCAGTTTGGTGCTCAACGAAAACGGTTTTTCCTGAGTCAAACTTCTCAAATGCTAGGTTTACTTGTTCAGTTAGCCACGCATCGTGAGATAATGTTTTTCTTTGTTGTTCAGCGAGTTGCTCAGTAAGTTCTCGGCAAGCATCACTTAGTGTGCGACCTTGGCTCTCAGCCATTTGTTGAGCTAGGCGTTTTGTTTCTTCATCAACACGAAATTGAATTCTAGTGTCCATGATGTATTCCTTTTTTGGTGTGTGTACAAATGTTAGCACTAGCCTTTACGATGGGCAACTAACAAACAATTTAAGAGTGATTCGGCACGCGTGGCATTTTTACTGTGCGTCGGTTTTAGTGATTATGGTGGTATGCGGCAGCATTGGTATTGCGTGCCTCACACCTTAATTGGGCGTTAGCATGCGGGAGTAATATGAAGAAAATTCTCATCATCGGTAATTCTGGCTCAGGCAAGAGTTGGTTGTCGAAACAGTTATCCCGAAAACTTCAGTTGCGAGAAGTTAACTTGGACTCGATTGTATGGGAGTCAGGTGGCTATAATCAAAAACGCTCCACCGGAGCAATCGAAAATGAAATTGCTAGTATAAAGTCTCAATGCAACTGGGTAGTCGAGGGAGTATTTGGTGCTTTAGCTGAACAGCTTATTTTCTCTGCTGACATGCTGTTGTTTTTGGATTTGGAATGGTCTGAATGTGAAAGTTCTCTTTATGCTCGTGGTTCGGAGAGCTCGAAGCAACTTAATGAGGAACAGGCGGAGAAGAATTTTCGTGAATTATTAAAATGGGCTTCTGAATACTCGGTTCGCGAATCCAAAAGTTCACGGCAGTTCCATCAGCAATTGTTCAGAGATTTTCATGGTACTAAAGTACGTTTCACTACACGCTCTCAAGTGAATGAGTTTGTAGCGGAAACAACATGCTAACAAACTGTTTAAGAGTGATTCGCAACGCGTGGCATTTTTACCATGCGTTGGTTTTAGTGATTAAGGTGGTGTGCGGAGGCTTTTGTATTGCGTTGCTCACACCTTAACAGGGCGTTATGTGCTTTGGTGGTTATGACGGTAAGATGTTCATGAAAGTCATTTTAAATAGTAAAAGGAATTACTATGTCCAAAAAGGAATCGGATAAAAGTACCGCACTTAAGTTGGGTTTGTTTATAGCTGGCTCGGTATTTGGTGCAGTCTTGTATATCTATTTTGCATTTTCAACATCTTGATTGTTCGGGTTACTAAATGTCGTTGGTTGGGTAGTCCACGGTTAGGTTCAGGCTACATGTAGGGATAGAATGTTAGTTGCCATCGTATACATCATTGTCACACTTCTTATGGTTAAAGTGCTTTTAAAGAAGAAAGGCTCTAAAAGTGTACTTTTTTACTTTGCTCTTGAACTCTATTTTGGTGCAGTTGCGGTCGCCTCTTATATCGATTAGCGGTTCTGAGAGCAAAGGTGTTCAGTTTAAGCACGCACATAACAAACTGTTCAAGAGGGATTCGCAACGCGTGGCATTTTCACTATGCGTTGATTTTAGTGATTAAGGCGGTTTGCAGTAGCTTCGGTATTGCGCTGCTCACCCCTTAACAGGGCGTTAGCATACTTTGATAGGAGTTCAGATGGCTACGATAGTCGAACAAATTGTTAATCGTGAAATTGACTCGGTCATCGTGTACGAATCTGACCAAGTTATAGCTTTTGCAGACCATGATCCAATCAACTTTGGGCATATTTTAATTTGTCCTAAGACTCAATACCGTACTTTCATTGACCTGCCTGAGTCTGTGTTTTTTGAGATCACCGACGTTGCAAGAGATTTATATAAACGTATAGAAGCTAAGTTCAATCCCGATGGTATCGGCTTTATGCAAAACAATGGAGAGACACCTCATTTCAACGAGCTCGATCACTACCATTTGCATATTTTCCCTAGGTTTCATGGCGACCAGTACGGTTGGGTTAGTAGTGAACTTGGAATTCAAACTATGGATAAACTAAGAGAATCACTTAAAGATCTATGAGCATTGAAAAAGTATGCTAACAAATTGTTCAAGAGTGATTCGGCACGCGTGGCATTTTTGTCATGCGTTGGTTTTAGTGGTTAAGGTGGTATGCGGTGGCTTAGGTATTGCGTGCCTCACACCTTAACAAGGCGTTATGCGACAAGGCTAAATTTTAATATATCTTCAATTTCGTTCTCTTTGGCAATTCGTTTTTGGGTTTCGGCAAATCAGCATTTTCGGCTCAAATTCTTGAATCACTCAAACCGTAAAACATGTCAAAGTTCGTGAAGTTGTCTCATTAAAAATCGCATTTGGGCGCGGAACATTTTCTGGGTGTAAAGTGTGGAAAGGGCAAGTTTATAGAAAGTCCGTATTCGCTGACATTTCGGCTCGTTTAGTTTCTTACAAGCAAAAGCCAAATCTTCGCTTTAAGGCAGCGTTCCGTGTTTGTGGCGGTATTTATACAAAATGTTGAATCCGTTGGTTCTTGAATCACAAAAAGTTATTTACGCGTTTGTGGTTTTTCGTGTTTAAGGTAATGTTTTCGTTGGCCAATTTAGTATTGTCGAAAAATCGCATAACAAACAATTTAAGCAGATTCGCAACGCGTGGCAGTTTTGGTTTGCAGTGAGTTTTGCGTTTATGGCGCAATGCGGTGACTTTTGTGTTGCGTTGCTCACTACTTAATTGGGCGTTAGTTGCCAAGGGGAAAACGCAGCTAAAGCAGAATATATAGGGCTAATGTTCGTGCATTTTTGGCTCGGTTTTGTATTCCAAATTTTAGTCTTTTGGGTTTGAGCAAATCAGGCTTTGGTTTTTGTGGCCGGACTTTCTGTTTCAGAAGTCGATTCACTTGTTGAGAGTCAGCTCTGTGATATTGTCTTTCCAAATGAGCTTTTTGGTGTTGTTAGGATGTGTTCTACGGCGCTGTTTATTCCAAGTGGCATCAGTGACAGGCGCTTTGAAACTGCGCCTGATTTGAGTTTTTCAATACACGTAAAGCTAGCGTTGGCAAAGTGACAATTAACTTCAAATCAAAGGGTTAAGTTTGGCAACTAACAAAGCATTCAAGAGGGATTCACAACGCTAGGCAGTTTTGGTTTTAATCAGCTTAAGTGTTTACGGCACAATGGTTTAGGTTGGGTGGTGGCGTTGTTCACCCCTTAATGCGGCGTTAGCTTTTTAGTAGCAAACTATCAGAATTTACGATTTTAATTCCAGTGTATGATACTGTGATGTCTGTATTTTGGCTGCGTATAATGGAATTATTCTTATGATGCTTGTTAACTATTTGAATGAAAACTTCATAACTTTGGAAGAACTGGCGATCGTAACGAAAATCGACCAACAAGATATTAGGGCTTATCAAACAGAGAAGCTGATGCCACTGGCATCATACAAGTTAGATGTTGCACTCAACTGTAGTTCATTTACTGGTACTCATAGTGAGAATTATGTCATGGAGTACTATGCAAAAGGATATATTTCTTGGTTAAGTACAGTTCATACATTAAAAAGTGAAGAGCGCGTATTCGAGGAGTTCTCTAATCGTTATAGCAGGGCACTTTCTGTTTTAAAAGGTTCAAAATGTGAGGTTGCTACCCCAGGGGTGCACGAAATAATCATGGAAGACTGGGAGCATTTTTTACAAGGCACTTATGGGCTTTGCACTCAAACGGGACTTCCGGAAGATATAGCAGCGAAAGGATTCGCGGTTGAACAAATCAAAGCCCTGCTAGAACGTGATGTACTTGATAGTAACGAAATAAAGCGCCTCGAATACTTTGTTAACCTATTGGATAACGCTAGTTCACCTTTTGCCCCACATGAAAGGCTAAATAGTTCAAGACATCGTTTAGTTAATGAAGTTCGACGAAAATATAAGCTTCAAAGCTAACAAAGCATTTAAGAGTGATTCCCAACGCTTGGCATTTTCAGTTCAAGGTTGGGTTTCGTGTCTATGGCGCAATGGTTTAGGTTTAGTGGCTGCGTTGCTCACACCTTAATGCGGCGTTATACCTTACTGGAGAAAGTAACATGGAGTTAGTTGTACCATCACTAGAGTTTGAGTCTGCATTTGCTAGTTTCTATGATGACTTTGCTAAAAATGATGCCGAAAATGCAGAATATTACTATGAAGGCAAATCTGATTTTCCAAGGTATGTTCAGCGCTTGTTGGATGAAGCGAAGGGAGTCAACTTACCTGAAGGCTATGTACCATGTAGCCATTTCTGGCTAGTAAACACAGACAAAACTATTCTAGGTGCTATTCGAGTTCGCCATAATATTGAAAATGAGTTCCTCTCTTTAGAGGCAGGGCATATTGGTTATGATATTGCTCCTTCATCTCGTGGCGAAGGTAAAGGGAAATTAATGCTAAAACTGGTTCTACCTAAGGCCAAAGAGTTAGGCATTGACCAAGCATTAGTCACTGCTGACGAGGATAATAACGCCTCAAGAAAAGTCATTGAAGCCAACGGTGGTCAGTTTGAGAAAATCGTAATGGGTAAGGTGTTTCCAAATCCTTTAGCCAGGTATTGGATTAGCTGTAAGTAACGGTATAACAAAGCGTTTAAGAGGGATTTGGCACGCGTGGCATTTTTAGTATGCGTTGGGTTCAGTGTTTAAGGCGCTGTGCGGTAGCTTTTGTATTGCGTGCCTGCACCCCTTAACGCGGCGTTAGCCGTCATGGAGCTTGCTATACTCAAAGTGATAGAATAGTATCACTTTAGTATTCCTTTGGAGCAGCTCTCATGAAAGTAGAACTAGTTACATCACTCAAACGTCAAGCAACTAAGATCCTCGCAGATCTCCACGACACCAAAGAACCAGTGTTAATTACTGAGCATGGTAAGCCATCCGCGTATCTCGTTGATGTTGATGACTACGAGTTTATGCAAAATCGTTTAGCTATTCTTGAGGGTATTGCACGAGGTGAGCGTGCACTAGCTGACGGTAAAGTGGTAAGTCATGATGAAGCCAAGGACAAAATGTCAAAATGGCTGAAATAATCTGGACTGAGCCAGCGTTATCTGACCTCAACGATATCGCTGAATACATCGCACTTGAAAATATCGTAGCTGCAAAGCAGTTAGTGCAAACGATCTTCTCCAAAGTCGAACGCTTGCAAACTTTCCCAGAGTCAGGTCGTATTCCACCCGAGCTAGAACACTTAAGTTATCGTGAAGTTGTCGTTAATCCATGTCGTGTTTTCTATAAACAAGACGGTGACAAAGTGTTTATTCTGTTTGTTATGCGTGCAGAGAGAGATTTGCGTAAGTTCCTGTTGAGTAAGCAGTAACCTTTGGGAATGAGCGGCTAACAATCTGTTTAAGAGTGATTCGCAACGCTTGGCATTTTTACTATGCGTTGCGTTTAGTGTTTAAGGTGGTATGCGGTGGCTTCGGTATTGCGTTGCTCACACCTTAACAGGGCGTTAGGCATCAGGAACAATATGAACACATTTAGAACAATCGAAGAATATACAGATATAAAAGAAGCGTTGGTAACTATGTGTGGTTTGTTTCTTTTTGAGTTCGCTAAAGAATCCAATCTTGAAACAAAAGATATAATGTTACGTAACTTTTTAGCTAAATCGATTATGAGTTTAAAAGGTGTATTTGCACTTTGGAATATCCAAAATTATCAAGATTGTTGGGCGATTTATCGTGCACAAATGGATAGACTTTTCCACTTGGAGCATATTGCAACTCGGGATGAATTTCAGTTATTTGATGAATGGTCTATTTATAAACAAGCTCAAGCAAATAACTTGGCTAAAAGTGACAAAAGATTTCCACTAGAACAGACCTCGCAAGTATATTCCTTTGATAGTAGCTACGCTGATAAGGTCAAATCAGTTCTAAAGTCACAACCTAAGTGGGGTAGACCTAAAGCTGAAAAGGTCGCAAAGGAAATGGGCATGGATTTTTTATACAAGTTTGGTTACGACCTTGCATCTATGCATGTACACCCTATGTCTAATGATGGGCAGCAAGACTACTTTACAATTACAGGCATAGAGCCATCTGTTGAGTTTCCAAGTCAAATCTCGGTAGTACATAACTCAATTTTAACTACGACAATGATTGCCCAAAACGTATTTAATTATAGTTCTCTTGGTTGGCGAAGCATACTATGGGATTTTATAGAACAAATAAGAGACGCAATTAATACAGGTGATAAGAATTATATGGTTACGTATTTAAAGGTTGCTGAGCTGGCAAGTCAGGGACAGCGGCTAGCCGCGAGAAATGCCTAACAAACTGTTTAAGAGTGATTCGCAACGCTTGGCATTTTTACTATGCGTTGCATTTGGTGTTTAAGGTGGTATGCAGGAGCATCGGTATTGCGTTGCTCACACCTTAACAGGGCGTTATGTTTTCGGAGGGAATATGAGCAGCTATAAGAAGCTATTTGAGTGTGTGAGACCTGACTTTATTTGTAGTCTCACAGCGACTCGGACCGAAGAACAAGGAGTTCTTAAGCTTAATCTTCGAAGTGAAAACGAAAATGTTGAACTCTATGGGTTTGAAGATTTGGCTGATTCAGTTAGTGATTTATTATCGTCTGAACGTATAACAATCTCAGAAGAACTAGGTACTTATAAAGAGTTTGGCACAATACGAATTGAGTGTTGGGTAAACGAAAGTTACTCAGAGTATTGGTGTGATCGCGCGAATGTAGAACAAACATAACAAATTGCTTAAGAGCGATTCGCAACGCGTGGCATTTTTACCATGCGTCGGTTTTTGTGTTTAAGGTGGTCTGCAGAGGCTTGGGCATTGCGTTGCTCACACCTTAGCAAGGCGTTATGTGCTTTAGGAGAAAACGATGAATAAGTGTCTAATCATCATATTAGCTAGTCTTTCATTTGGTGCTCTTGCTGAAGAAGAGTCCATTGACTGTAATAATGCGATGACCACAATCGAGATAAACCAATGTGCTGCTATTGAACTAGAGTCAGCACAAGTTAAATTAGACAAATATCTAAACACTAGCTTTGAGCACAACTCCCATGACCCAGAACTGATCGCAGCAATTAAGCTTGCTCAACAGGATTGGCAAGCATATATGTCCTCTCACTGTGATTCGGTTTATACGCAATGGCGTGATGGAACTATTCGTGGAGTTATGGCGATATCGTGCAGAACTAAGTTAACTAAGCAAAGAACGCACGAGTTATGGGAAAACTTTTTAACTTATATGGACAGTACACTACCAGTTTTACCGGAGCCAAGTGTAGAGTAGGTTTCAACCACGCACATAACAAACTGTTCAAGAGTGATTCGCAACGCGTGGCATTTTTGCTATGCGTTGAATTTAGTGATTAAGGTGGTATGCGGGGGGCTTCGGTATTGCGTTGCTCACACCTTAACAGGGCGTTAGCCCTTTTCGAGGAAACGATATGGAAATCGTACAAGAAATAGATGTTTCAGAATTGCATCATAAGGCAATCGAAGCATTAAGAAATCAAGCTTTTCCAGATAGCCAAGTAAGTCGTTCTTACTTTAAGCAGTTGCCTCATATGCGTGCCCTTCATTTTCAAGGTGAACAGCTGGTTGGCTATCTTGGACTGGATTATCGCGTTGTTAGTGTCGGCGGGGAAATACATAAGGTTCTGGGCGTAATCGACTTTTGTGTTGACGAACGTTATCGAGGGCAAGGTATTGGCTCTTTTATGTTGTCAGAATTATCGGCATTTGCTGAAACTAAAGATGTGGATTTCATAATCCTTATATCTGAGTTACATGATTTCTACTCTACAAACGGCTTTTACCAAGTTCAGTGCATGCAGTCTTGGTTAAGGCTTCACGAGCACACCAACTTTGGAGTTGCTGTAGAGCATCTTGATGAACTGTATGTGAAACCACTCAGAGATAAGCAGTGGGGTGTTGGACATTTTGATTGGCTAGGTTATATGTACTAGTCAACCACAGGGCTAACAAACTGTTCAAGAGGGATTCGCAACGCGTGGCATTTTCACTATGCGTTGGTTTTAGTGTTTAAGGCGGTATGCGGCGGCTCTTGTATTGCGTTGCTCACCCCTTAACAAAGCGTTAGGCTTCTATCGATATTTCACATACGCAATGATATTATCGAAAAGTTTTATACCACTTGGAATTTTAGTAGAAAGGTCAATGTATTAATGAGTAATACGCAAGAAAAAGTAGAAGACGATAATGTTGTGGATTTATCAAGCGGTGATAGCAATGAACATCAACCTCAAGTTCGTCGGAAAAACCTAAACTATATAATCAAGCTTTATACCGCAACGATCATAGCGGGTGCCTTATTTTATACGGCTTATTTAAACCCGGAAGTGTTTACCCTCCACGAAACCACTCTTTCTGAAATCAAAGAGGCATATAACCTAATTGTGTTACTTGGTATACCTTTCATTTTTGGCTCAATTGGTGCGTCCGCTCGTGTTTTAATCTCTGGCATGCAAGTCGGTCAAAGTTTAAAGCTGATATTTTCTTCTGGCTTAATAGCGACTTTTTCTTGGTTAAGCGTAAAGAGTAAAATCTTCCTTGCACTTATAACACCGTATGTTGCTGAGAGTGCTTTAAAAGGAAGTAAAGAAGCAAGCGAAGCCTTGCAAACTAATAGTAGCGAGATCTATTCACTAGCATTGGTAGCGGTGCTAGTCGGTATGTTTGCTTCAAATATCTATATTTTTATTGAGCAAAGGGTCGAACAACTTTCGTCTAAGGGGCAAAAGCCAGCCTAACAAACAATTTAAGAGGGATTCTCAACGCTTGGCATTTTTGGTTCTACTTCAAGTTTTGTGTTTATGGCGCAATGCTTTAGGTTAGGTGGAGGCGTTGTTCACCCCTTAATTGGGCGTTATATGCCTAAAGGGAGTAATCAATCATGATTGGTAAAATCAACGCTATCAGTGTTTATTTCTCGTGGTTTTTTCTAGCGTTAACAATTATCGTTTTTGCTTTCGCTATGTTTAATTTTCACGATAGTGAAAATGCAATTGTTGTTTGTTTTACGGTGTTCATATTTTTTGCATTTGTTCATCTTATTTTAGCGAGTTTTGTTCGGTGTCCCCACTGTAATAAATGCATTACTATTCAAGGCTTTAATGAATCACATCCAATGTCTGATGGTAGTTGGTCAAAAACTGTCATAAAGTGGTTTAGTGGTTATGTTCGCTGCATTCATTGTGGTAATGGTGTAAAAACGAACGGCATATAACAAACAGTTCAAGTGGGATTCAGCACGCGTGGCATTTTTGGTATGTGTTGATTTTGGTGTTGAAGTGGCATGCGGAGGCTTGGTTATTGCGTGCTTCACCCCTTAACTGGGCGTTATGTAGCAAGGAGGATAGATATGCTTAAGTTCATGAATAAAAAGGCTTATGTTCAGTCAGTGGCTAAAGATGTAGCTCCTAAGCTGTGTGCTAAATTTGGGAAAAAGAACACCTATTCGTTTCATGAGATTAGTTGGGTATTGAACCAGATTAATCGCAGCAATGACCGATTCTATAAGTCAGTTTCTTATGGCATGTTGCTGCCATACAGTAAAGAGTTGGCTTTGGAACTACATGAAGATCTAGGCGACTTATTGGATTTTCAAAAGTCTGTTGGAAAGATCCTATTTAACGTATCTGAAGTCCCATCATTTGAAAGCTACTTACTATATGCAGAAGTAAATGTAGAACCTAATAGTAAAGTGACGAATACCAGTCTAGATAGTTCTGGTGGTATAAACCTTTTTGATTTGGGTAATGGCGAATAGCTACATAACAATCTGTTTAAGAGTGATTCGCAACGCTTGGCATTTTTACTATGCGTTGCGTTTAGTGTTTAAGGTGGTATGCGGCGGCATCGGTATTGCGTTGCTCACACCTTAACAGGGCGTTATGTGCTTTGGTGGAAATGAATATGGGAATCACAATCAGGCGTATCGAAACAGAAAGCATTGAGGACAAAAGTATATTCGAGACTCTGTTCAAAGAGTATCTATCTGGATTCTCAGTTGAACTAGATCTCTCAGTAATTGCTCGGCTATTTACGTTGCCTTATTTCCACGGGTTTATCAGTTTTGTCGGCAATAAGCCTGCTGGCTTTGCGGTTTGCTTTGAATCATTCTCAACTTATCGTGCGCAAAGAGTGATGAATATCCATGATTTTATGGTGTCGGACAGCTTTCGTGGTAAAGGTGTTGGCAAGGTGCAATTGAATGGTATCGAACAGTATTGTCGTGATAATGATTACCTCAAAATCACACTAGAAGTCGGTGATGATAATGTTGCAGCTAAAAAGCTCTACAGTTCATTGGACTACAAAGATTACAGAATAGTTTTGAAAGGTCAGCAACATTGGCAAAAGTACCTCAGTTAGCACGCACATAACAAACTGTTCAAGAGGGATTCGCAACGCGTGGCATTTTTACTGTGCGTTGATTTAAGTGATTAAGGTGGTATGCAGCGGCTTCGGTATTGCGTTGCTCACCCCTTAACAGGGCGTTAAGTGTAATGAGGGAGTTATGAAAAAAATCTTATTTCTATTATTGGTAATTTCAACATCTGTATTTGC
>NZ_JAWOVP010000004.1:82985-394457 GCF_033339995.1 Vibrio sp. 1641 | reverse complement strand
TGGTGATTTCTCCAATTGATTTTCCGGTGTAGCGGTTTCCGACGTCTCGGAAAACCAAGTAGTTCTCTCAAAGTTACTTTTATTAACGGCGCATGCCCTGTTTTCTTTAGAGAAAATTTTAGATTTTTTTGAAAATAATTCGTTTGGAGGGGTAATCGTGACAAAGCGGATAAAAAAGCAAAAAAACTTTCATTTTTCGCTAAAGCTTCTTTTCGAATTGTCGATACAGGCAGGTTTTGCGTTAAATTCGGGCAAGGCCGTTCATCAGCCAAGCAAGGTCAATGCTAGGTTTGGCGCTTGTTTTGCTTGTGCCAGAATAGAAGTACTGACCTGTTGTAAAATCTGTTGCTTCACCATTTGCGTAGTTTCTTTGGCATAGTCAGTGTCTTGGATACGACTGTTGGAAGCGGCTAAGTTTTCGTGGATATTATCTAGATTATTGATCGCGTGATTAAAGCGGTTTTGATACGCGCCTAACTCCGCACGACTGCCATCTACCGTTTTCAAAGCATCATCTAAAATACCGACCGCCATCTGAGCGCCACCGACCGTGCTAATATCAATACTATCTACCGTTCTATTTACGGTGACATACTTGCCAAGTTCTAACTCATCAGCCAGGCCACCACTGAAGGTTGGTCCAGGGTATTTTATGGCGTCCTTGTGGGACATGAGTAACTGCAGTTGCCCCTCTTCATTAACAGACGCTTTCACTTTATCGGTTTGCCCATTAATGTAAGTCGCGAGTTCTTCTATATCATCGCCAGCTTTAGCTTCAATACGGATCTCCTGCTCTTCAAAATTGTTATCACGGTAGCTGATAACAATTTCATTATTTCCGTTTTGAACCGTCCAATCTGAACTGACTCTTTGATATGAGCTCATTGAAAAGCTACCTAAAGATTCCGGCTGCATGGTCCGCAGGCCAATTTGTACCGCTTCACCAGCCGTTGCACCGATTTGAAAAGACGATGTACCGAATGTGCCATTCAGCAATTTACGTCCGCCAAAGGAGGTCGTTTCTGCAATACGACTTAACTCATCATTTAAAGCAGAGACTTCTTCTTGCAGTGCATTGCGCTCCGCTTTGCTGTTTGAACCATTGGCTGACTGTAGCGACAAATCACGCATACGTTGCATGATATTGGTCACCTCATTCATCGCGCCTTCCGCAGTTTGCATGATGGAAATGCCGTCATTCGCGTTACGTACCGCGACATCCAAACCACGCATTTGTGATTGCAAGCGGTTGGAGATTTGCAGACCCGCAGCGTCATCCTTTGCGCTATTAATACGCTTCCCTGAAGACAAACGCTCCATGGATTGGTTCAGCATATCCGTTGCACTGGTCAAATGACGCTGTGCGACAAGTGCTGCTACATTGGTATTAACGGTGATCGCCACGAATAAAGAGTCCTAAAATTAAGGCTTTGAGTACTTATCGACCAAGTAACAGAAAAGTTTAGTGTTTTTTGAAAAGAGATTGGAATAGAAATAGAAAACAAAAGCCCTCCAATTGGAGGGCTTAAGAAATAAAGTCTGAGAACTTACTTGATGGCTAGCTCTGCGAGCATTTCTTGTGAAGGAGCGAAGAAGTACGCACCAGTTACCGCTTTTGTGAAACGAAGCATTTGGTCTGTTTTACCATCGGTCACGCCGTACATACTTTCTAGCATCACTTTAATGTTATGAAGTGTATTGCAGTAAGAAATAAACAGCAGGCCATGAGGCCCTGTTACCGTCCCGTATGGCAAGCTATGACGAACAATCTTGAGACCTTTTCCTTCTTCTTTAATATCAACGCGACCAACGTGTGATGCAGCAGGAACGTCTTCTAGCTCGATAGAGTCTGGTTTGGTACGACCAATCACTTTTTCTTGCGCTTTGACATTCAAGCGATTCCAAGCGGCAAGGTTATGTTCGAAGCGTTGAGCCATGACATAACTACCTCCAGCAAATGGGCCCTCTTTTACTAGAGCCACATCAGCGCGAGCCTCCCCTTTCGGGTTTTCTGTCCCATCAATAAAGTCTGTCATATCACGAGCATCAAGGTAACGGTACCCATACGTTTCGTCCACAATGGTGACATCTTCTGCCGTCTCTTCTAGAAACTTACGCAGAACATAAAAGTGCAAGTCGTGACGAGTAGAGTGACAGTGAATCAGCACATCAACATCCGTTGCAGGCGCTACGATGTCTCCTTCGCCAAGTTGAGTAAAATCAATAAGCTCTTCTGGCGCGTCTACATTGAGGTGTTGCCAAAACGATTTTGTGAATGCGATAGAAAGGGTCAGCGCCGCGCCTGGCTGGGTAATATTTAACTCTTCCACTAACTTTGGTAGTGCTTTCAGCTTATCCAATACGTTTTCACGGTTTTGGTTCACTTTAAGTTGAGTGTACAGTGCAAATGGCCCTGCTTCTGGCACGATCGCCGTTTGAGCTTGTGACATTGAGGTTTCCTCTATACTTTGCCCCGGTGTGGGAAGTTATTGTTTTTAATTCTTCGAAGGCTGCTCTTCATTGCGCTCCAATTGTGGCACATGAAAACAGTCTTTTACCCATCTTCCATTTAGAAGATAGATCATAAACCAAGCTAATAAGGTAATGGTAAGGGCGTTTGCCCAATTGAATACACCATGTTCCAGATACACATGATACATGGTCTGAGCCAGTTGGATACCGCACAAGATCAAAGTGATCTCTCGACCATAGCGAGTAATTCTGTTTACCCATCCTCTATCGGGGTGACGGAGCCCCATCAACCACATGAGAAGCAGGCTTGGAATGCCCATAGCCAAACCCAAATACAGCGTACTTGAGTCTGGATAAACAATAGCGAGTAGCTTACTGCCACTATCACGACTTACGCCTGCCATCGCAAACACAACCCATGAACGTACAAGAAACATCCATCCAAACCATAAAATAATCGGCGCTTTTAAAAATCCATGGGCGTCATATTGGTCAAACGAGTAGCGCACAACATCTTCTTCTTAATGTGATAAAACGCCACTTTAACCTATCATTTCAGAGTTGCAAGCCAGCAAAGATGAGAACTAAAGTTCATTTCATCATCTTACACAGGTAAACTAAACAAAGATTTACAATGACGTTGATGAGAAACATGAAAAAAAGAACTCCAGCTACCCCAGCGCCTTCTCAAGAAACTCAAGCCGAAGCGATGAGAATTGCCAAATCCACGCAGAAACCGGGGCAAACCAAAGAGCAAACCAAGCTTATCGCTCAAGGTATCGAAAAAGGCATCGCTCAATATAAGAAGCAGCAAAAAGAGCGCAATCGTCAAGCCGATAAAGCGAAGAAAAAACAGCAACGTGAAAAGCAACGTCAGCATGAAGAGACTATCGAACAAGACAACATCACCGACGATGCGCCAAACCATGTATCAAGCAAACTGCCTTGGATACTGCTCGCTCTGAGCTGGATTGGCTTTGCTGCTTACATAGTATTGGGGAAATAGCTGATGAGACGCCTGTTACTTGGACTTTTTGTCGTACTTCTCTCTGGTTGCACGATGCCTTCTCACCTTACTCATGCTCAAAGCCAAGATGTTCATATTCGCATTGACGCTCAGTTCAACCCTGATCGATGCGAATACAAAGGCGAAGTCACCGGAAGCGAGGGTCATTGGTATAACTACATTTTCATGACCAATGACGCGATGATGCAAGGCGCAATGAATGATTTAAAAAACAATGCCGCGGCTATCGATGCGGACACCGTTTTTATGGTCTCCCCACAAGATTTTATCACCTCATTTAGCGTGCTGGGCTCCGCTTACCGCTGCAATGGATGACGCCTGAATATGAAAAAAGCCAGCAATTGCTGGCTTATGCACGAAATCCAAGACTGCTAGCGATATCTCTCTCCCGCTCTAGAACCCATTGGCTATCAAAAGGCCCCCAATCTGAAAGTTGATAATAGCCGTCATTATGACGTCGGCCATCTTGAACGAATATGAGTTCAATGCCGATCCCAGGTAACGCCTTGAGTACATCTTGAATTGTACGACGAGGCCACCCCGTTTTTTCGATCAACTTTGGCACATTCGGCCTTTCTAGGTTTTCCACCAACAAGGCCAAATATAGCCGCCTTGCAAAAACAGGACTCAATTCCATTGACACCTCCTAAAATTGTGCTGATTCATTATTTCGTTTTTGCTCAGCGAGATGTTGCGTTTGATCAATAACTCGACTTTTCCATTTGATTTAGACGATTTTTTATTCGATTTATAGTGCATTCATCGTAAATAAGTTACGTAACATCAGTTATCTCAATCTATCTGAAAATATTTTCCACCGCATTTTGTCAGTTTGATTGCTTCTTGATAGGATGCTATAGCAGCCCAAATCACTTAAGTGCGTCTTAACCGCGCCAGTGAAAAATAGAACAAAGAAAAAAGGAAACACTATGTCGATTACCATGTTTGGTATTCCCAACTGCGATACGATCAAAAAAGCCAAAAAATGGTTAGAAGCTGAGGATATTACTTACGACTTCCATGACTACCGTAAGCAAGGCGTTGATGTAGCTATGGTAAGCGAATTTTGTCGCGCTTTAGGTTGGGAACAGGTGCTCAACAAACGTGGCACGACCTACCGCCAACTGACACAAGAACAAAAAGACACGCTTAACGAAGAAAACGCGATCGCTCTTTTGGTAGAAAATCCGGCGATGATCAAGCGCCCAATTTTAAAAGTGAATGATCAACTTCATATCGGTTTTAAAGCTGATCAATACGCTACCATTTTCAACTCTTAAATAAAGGAATACTCAAGGATGACAGACAGTCCAGTATTGGCACTTGCTAAAGATCTGATCAGTAGACAATCTGTAACGCCGGAAGACGCAGGTTGTCAGGATTTGATGATCGAGCGCTTAAAAGCACTCGGGTTTGAAATTGAAGTGATGGTATTTGAAGACACCACGAACTTCTGGGCTCGCCGTGGTTCAGAAGCGCCACTATTTGCGTTCGCTGGCCACACCGATGTGGTACCTGCTGGCAAACTGGAGCACTGGGATACACATCCGTTTGAACCAACTATTATTGATGGTTACCTACACGGTCGCGGTGCAGCGGACATGAAAGGGTCGCTAGCTGCTATGGTCGTTGCTGTCGAACGCTTCATTGAAGAAAACCCAGACCACAAAGGCTCAATCGGCTTTCTAATTACGTCGGATGAAGAAGGACCATTTATCAATGGTACCGTTCGTGTTGTAGAAACGTTGATGGCACGTGGCGAAAATATCGACATGTGTATCGTCGGTGAACCATCCAGCACCGAAGTGGTTGGCGATGTGGTGAAAAATGGACGTCGCGGTTCTATCACGGGCGATTTAACGGTAAAAGGAACACAAGGCCACGTGGCCTATCCTCACCTAGCCAATAACCCTGTGCACGAGTCTCTACTCGCGATTCATGAACTCGCAACAACAGAGTGGGACAAAGGAAATGATTATTTCCCACCAACCAGCTTCCAGATCCCGAACGTATCGGCTGGCACTGGTGCGTCTAACGTCATTCCTGGCGAGTTCCATGTTCAGTTCAACCTACGTTTTAGTACTGAGCTTAACAATGACGCAATTGTTCAGCGTGTTACCGAAACATTGGACAAGCATGAGCTGGACTACGATCTAAAATGGACATTCAACGGCGACCCATTCCTGACCGATACAGGCGCGCTGCTAGATGCAGTTGTTGCTGCTGTTGCCGACGTGAATGATACGAAGCCAGCCCTACTTACAACTGGCGGTACGTCTGATGGTCGCTTTATCGCTCGAATGGGTGGTCAAGTCGTAGAGTTAGGCCCTGCTAATGCTACGATTCATAAAGTGAACGAATGCGTGAAAGTGGACGATCTAGAAAAGTTGACTGACATGTACGAGAACACGTTGAAACACCTGTTAGCGAAGTAATCAGCGAGAGCACCATGACACCAGAGCAACTCACCGGCACCACAGATTCTCATCTGGAATCCACTTTAGTGGGTCAAAAAGCGTTTCTACTCCACCCTGAAGTGGCTGACGATCTGCTAAAGATGATTGAAGCGGCAACAGAAGCAGGTTTTAAAATGGAAATCGCCAGTGGTTTTCGTGACTTTAATCGCCAAAAAGCCATCTGGAACGGGAAGTTTTCTGGTGAGTTGCCAATTCTCGACATCAACTCCCGCCCTTTGAATAAAGCAGAGTTAAATGACGAAGAGAAATTGATGGCCATTTTGCGCTGGTCGGCATTGCCCGGAGGAAGTCGTCATCATTGGGGGTGTGATTTTGATGTCTATGCGCGCAATTTATTGCCTGCTGACACAAAACTCAAGTTGGAACCTTGGGAGTATCTTGAAGGCCACCAGCAGGCGTTCTACCAATGGTTAAAAGCCAACCTTGGTCGGTTTGGTTTCTTCTTCCCTTATCAGCATGATTTAGGTGGCGTTTCGATTGAGCCTTGGCACATTAGTCACCGCGCTGTCGGGCAGCAATGCCTCGAGCAGTTGACGCTTGATGTACTCAGAAGCCAGTTGATTAAACAAAATCAGACCGACAACATTGCAGGGATTGACGTCATACTGAATAATTTGGATAACGTCGTTGCCAAATTTATTCACAATATCACGCCGCCGGAGGTTCTATGATAGAAATACTAACCAATCCTTGGGTCATTATTATTGTAGTGTTGAGCGTGGTCATTGGTAATATTGCCGCACTCAAATATACCGCAAAAATGAAGTTTGGTCAGATGGATAAAAGCCGTAAGAACGATTTAGATAAGCTGAACACATTGGATAAACAGCGCTACGCTGAAGAAGATAAAAACAAAAACGAGCCTCGTTAGTTACTCACCAGCTTCATCTCGACACATTTAATCTAAACATCAAAAAAGGGACCACTAGGTCCCTTTTCTATCATTAAGTAAACACGCCGCGTTAAGCTCGCTTTGTTTACTGCTTCACTGTTGCAGCCAATACAGGCGCTAGTGATTTCAAAAACTCTTCTTCTACTGGCTTGCCAGAGGAGTCGGTGATATTGATAGACGTACGGTTGCCTAAATCACCAAGTAAGAATGTGTACTTACCAGCGGCTAACTCCACTGGTTTAACGCCGATATCGTTCCAGAATTCATCATCCGGAGATGCATATTTCGCAGTGATTGTGCCCTGAGACTGGCTACGCTCTTCAATCTTAAAGCCCATCTTAGGTAGAATATTAGGCAGACGTTGCCAAAGCATGTTGTATTGCGCACGCGCGATAATCACTGGAAGTCCGCTGCGGTCTTTACCCATTGTGATTGGGATCTGTTTAACCAACTCTTGCGCTTTACGCTGTGCTTCTTCACGCACTTCTTGATCGTAGCGAGCGGTGACCAAGTTCGTCATGAACACATTGTAGCGCTCACGGTTGGTCGCCGTTACTTCTTTCACTTGATTGCCTTCACGCCAGTCAATAAGGCTCACCTTAAAGCCGTGTCGACCGTTTGCTTCAGCGCGTACGATTTCATATCGGCTGCCAATTTCTAGCTCTTCATCTGGCGAATCCCAAGTCACCCACCCTGTCTCGATGCGAGAGTCTGTTTGGCTTTCAACTGGAATCTCGTTAGCCGCGACCATGTTTTGCACCGTTTGCCAAACTTTATCTAGTTCATCTTTACGAAGTAGCCAAAGTGTCACTTCACCATCACTGCTGCGGTCTAGACGTGCACCGGGAATAAGCTCTAGGACTTGTTGAGGTGGACGAATGTCGACATCTTTACCGACACCACCAGCGTAGTTACCCTGAGGGATCTCGTAGTTAGGGTAAAACTGAGGCTGTGCACCCTGTGGGACATTCCACTCACCCAAATTTGGGGAGTTCAAATACTCGAAGTCATCTTTTGCTTGACGACGTTGATTGGCACCACCTGAACAGGCAGTCAATACGAATACAGCTAATGAACTTAACACTAACTGGCTTGAAAGCTTCATCTATACTCCTAAAACACCGAGGGCGCTTTGGCCCCCAGTATGAACTTCAATCCTAGTAACTCAATCTTAATAGCTCAATCTTAATAAATATGGGCGTCTGTTAGCGCCTGCTCGACGATCGGCTGCGATTTTTCAGAAAGCGTAGTTAAAGGAAGACGCAAACCACCTTCTTCAATCAAACCAAGCTTTTGCGCTGCCCATTTTACTGGGATAGGGCTTGCTTCGATGAAAAGGTTTTTGTGTAGAGTCATCAAGCGTTGGTTAATCGCTTCTGCTTCTTCGTACTTACCTTCACTTGCCAAATGGAACATGTCTGCCATGTCTTTAGCTGCAATATTGTTCGTTACCGAGATAACACCATTGCCGCCAAGTTTCACAAAATCCAGCCCTGTCGCATCATCGCCACTTAGTAAGATAAAATCTTCGCCACAAAGTTCACGATGAATTGCAATTCGTTCCAAATCGCCCGTTGCATCTTTTAGAGCTACGATATTATCAAGCTTTGACAAGCGTGCCACTGTTTCTGGCTGCATATCAACAGCAGTGCGGCCTGGTACGTTGTACAAAATTAGAGGCACATCACTCGCTTCGGCAATTGCCTTGTAATGTAGAAACAAACCCTCTTGAGTTGGTTTGTTGTAATACGGTGTCACACTCAGGAAGCCAGCAATACCAGAATCAGCCAGTAATTTGCTAAATGTTACTGCCTCATGGGTTGCATTTGCACCCGTGCCAGCAATCACAGGGATGCGACCGTCGGCAAACTCAACAGTTTTATTAACGACCTTTACATGCTCTTCAATGGTCAGTGTCGCTGACTCACCTGTTGTGCCTACTGCCACAATACCGTCTGTACCCGCTTCAACGTGGTACTCTACTAGCTTTTGCAGACCGTCAAAGTCTACTTCGCCATCTGCTTTGAATGGCGTAATCAGCGCTACGATACTTCCTGAAAACATGTTTATCTCCCTCATTTAACTCTTTCTGCATGGTACTGTAATGCGATTGAAAAACACAAGAGCGTAAACTCGCTTACAAAGTACAAATGAATGAATAATTACCAGTTGTTAGAGGTCTAGCAACTTAATTGCTCTATTTGGTTTGATTAACGGCAATATTGATAATCGTGTTGGGCTTTCGAGTGACTTTAGAATCTATCAGTGATTTGGAAAATACTGAAGAGCACAAGCAAGGAAAATATACTCTTTGGTCTTGTTAGCCAAGTCAGATCTAAGTGAATAAAACGGCCAGACAATAGGCAAGCACATCATGCAAACGTTTTGTTTATCCTATAGCCTGCATTTACTGTTTATTTCCCACCACTCCCCTCAAGCTCCGACTGCTTTTTTATGGACTAAAAAAGAACTGGCTCGATATTTCTTCGCAATATCTGTGCTAACATCTCTCTATTGAAGAAAGGACAAGAAGCTCATTTATGAAGCAACATCTGGTACTTACAGCAGTTGGAACGGACCGTCCAGGCATTTGTAACCAAGTCGTACAGCTCGTTACTCAAGCTGGTTGTAACATAGTCGATAGCCGTATCGCTATCTTTGGCAGCGAATTTACGCTGATCATGCTCCTGACTGGGAACGCCAGCAGCGTGACTCGAGTTGAAACACAATTGCCCCTGCTTGGCCAAGAACATGACCTTATTACGATCATGAAACGCACAGCGGCGCACGAACTGCTCGATAACAGCTACACCATGGAAGTGTTTATTGAGTCTGAAGACCGCCCTGGGTTAACTGAAAAATTTACTAAGTTCTTCGCTGATCAGCAGATTGGTTTAGACTCTCTTAGCGCGCAAACCATCAGCAAGTCGAAAATTCAACTCGATTCTGACCAGTTTCACATTGCGATTACTGCATCTGTAAGCGCGGATTTTAATTTGATGCAGTTACAAGAAGACTTCGATGAACTTTGTAAGTCGCTCAACGTACAAGGTTCTCTGAATTTCATTAAAAACACACTATAAAGTAAAGGAAATCAAAATGAATACGCTGACAGCAGGCTCGCCAGCGCCAGCCTTCTCTTTGCTCGACCAAGACGGAAATACCGTTTCTCTTGAAGACTTTAAAGGCAAGAAAGTACTTTTCTACTTTTACCCTAAGGCGATGACGCCGGGTTGTACTACACAAGCAAAAGGCCTTCGTGACATCAAAGCTGAACTCGATGCACATAACGTGGTGGTACTCGGCGTAAGCATCGACCCTGTAAAGCGTCTAGGCAAGTTCATCGAGCGCGATGATTTAAACTTCACTCTGCTTTCTGATGAAGACCATGCCGTTGCTGACCAGTTCGGCGTTTGGGGCGAAAAGAAATTCATGGGCAAAGTATACGACGGTCTTCACCGCATTAGCTTTCTGATCAATGAAGAAGGCGTGATCGAACATGTGTTCAACAAGTTCAAAACCAAAGATCACCACGAAGTCGTATTAAACTACTTAAACGAAAACGCTTAAACGCTATTGTTTTTCTACAAACAAAAAGCCCAGCAAACTGCTGGGCTTTCTTTTAACCATTGTACCTTTGGTAACAACTACTCTTGTTCGACAGGTTCGTTTTCTTCCGTGCTTGGTAAGGCATGCCATACGGCTTTGACTAATGTCGCTAAAGGAATGGCGAAGAACACCCCCCAAAAACCCCATAGCCCACCAAAGACTAATACAGCCACAATGATAGCAACTGGGTGTAAGTTTACTGCCTCGGAAAACAGAACAGGAACCAAGACGTTACCATCAAGCGCCTGGATAATACCGTAAGCAAGCAACAACCAATAAAACGGAGGCGTTAAACCCCATTGGAACAAACCAACGATGGCAACAGGTACAGTAACAGCCGCCGCACCGATATAAGGAATCAAAACCGACAGACCAACGGCTACGGCAAGCAACGCCGAGTAACGAAGATCTAAAAGGGCAAAAGTCACGTAGCTCACACCGCCCACGATTAAAATCTCTAACACTTTACCGCGAATGTAATTTGATATCTGCTCGTTCATTTCATGCCAAACTTTATTCGCCAATTTACGGTTTTTCGGCAGAATACCGCTTGCGATTCGCAGCATTTCTTCTTTGTCTTTAAGCAAAAAGAAGATCAGAAGTGGCACTAAGATCAAATATACCGCTAGCGTTGCAATGCTAACTAATGAAGCAAGCGACCCTTTGACGACACTTTCACCCAGCCCCAATGCTTGGTTTTTGGCGTTCGTCACCACGGTTTCTACTATTTCTAAATTGGCTAGTTCAGGGTGGCGCTCTGGCAATGTGACAATAAACTTTTGTAGCCCGTTGTACATGTTCGGAATATCGTTAATTAGATTACCGACCTGAGTCCAAATCGTCGGAACCAAGCCAAACAACGCAATTAACATTAACCCGACAAAGACCAAGATCACGATAATAACCGACAAAGTGCGCGGCACGCCCATACGACACATTTTGACAACTGGCCATTCAAGTAGATAAGCCAAAACGATCGCGACAAGTAATGGCGCAATCAAGTGTCCAAAGAAGTAAATGGTGATAAAGCCAAACAGCAAGATCGCGACGAGACTTACTGCGTGAGGGTCAGAGAAACGTCGTTTATACCAACGACTAACCATTTCAAACATCTTATGCGGATTCCTTATTGAAGACAGTCAATGTGTAGTGCTCTGATGTAGATTGGCAATCAACCGAGTACCCTTGGGCACTAAGATAGTTCACAATGTCTCGTTTAGAGCTGTTGTCCACCACTTGAATGACAAGTTGATGATACTGCTTTGCTTCTCCTTGAAAGACCTCAGCAGCATGACGCTTTGCAAGTAACAGTGCCATAGGACAACGTTGCTCACGCAAATCAAGTAACATGGATTCCATTGTATTGCTCTGCACTTATGATAGGGTTGTATTGTAACGGCTTTTTGAGCTGGTGCTAGCACTTCTGACATGATTTAACCACATGCTGAAATAGCTCGGATATAAAATAATTTACGAAACCAATTCATTTATTTCCGGTCTTACTGTTAGCTTATATCCTCACGGATAACCAAAACGTATGTGGCGCTGTTAATAGGCTCTCGACCTGTAACCACATGCTTATGTATTTTGGAGAACCTTTTAAACGTATGTTAAAACGCACTCGCTCGCTAGTTTGCTTATGTCTTACTGCTGCCATCAGTTCGCCGACAACTTATGCCAATAGCATTGACTTGCCAGACATTGGCACAGCTGCTGGTGGTACGCTTTCAATAGACCAAGAGTTGATTTATGGCGACGCCTATATGCGTATGCTCAGAGCCAGTAAACCTATCGTTAATGACCCTGTCATCAATGAATATATTGACTCTCTTGGGCACAAATTAGTGGCCAATGCGAATGATGTAAAAACGCCGTTCCACTTCTTTATGATTCGCGACCGTAATATCAACGCGTTCGCGTTTTTTGGTGGCTATGTAGCGCTGCATTCTGGGTTGTTTCTTCATGCTCGTTCAGAAAGTGAGCTGGCCTCTGTTGTCGCTCACGAGATAGCGCACGTCACACAACGTCATCTTGCTCGGAGTATGGAAGAACAAGCACGCCGCTCTCCGGCCACATTAGCCGCACTTGCGGGGGCACTACTGCTTTCAATTGCCTCACCCGAAGCGGGGATGGCTGCAATTACAGCAGCAACCGCGGGCAACATGCAAAGTCAAATCAACTACACTCGTGCAAACGAAAAAGAAGCGGATCGCTTTGGTATTTCGACACTAGCAAAAGCCGGTTTTGATGTTCAAGCAATGCCAAGGTTTTTTGGCCGTCTTGCTGATGAGTATCGTTATGCGAGTAAACCGCCACCAATGCTCCTGACTCACCCTCTGCCTGAAGATCGAATTACCGATAGCCGTGCGCGAGCAAGAACCTATCCTCCAATGCGTGTTGTGCCTTCAATAGACTATCATCTAGCTCGCGCGCGCATTGTGGCTCGTTACGCTGGCATTGATGGACAAGCGTCCCTGAGCTGGTTTGAGAGAACCCAAAAGAAAGCCTCTGCGGACATTACACCTGCTTTTGATTATGGTCGAGCACTCGTGCATTTAGACAATAAACGCTTATCTCAAGCGGAACCAATTTTGAAAAAGTTACTGGAACAAGACCCAAGTAACCCGTTTTACTTGGACGCTATGACGGATTTATACATCGAGAAGAAGCAGCCAGAAAAAGCAACCGAGATGCTCCGCAAAGCGTTATCTCGTAACCCTCAAAATAAAGTATTGACCATTAACTACGCCAATGCGCTACTTGAGGACAATAAAAACGATCAAGCCACGCGAGTTCTTCAAAGATACACTCATGACTATCCTGAAGATACAAATGGCTGGCACCTAATATCGAAGAGCTACCACGCGCTGGGGCGTAGCGATGAAGAGTTGGCTGCTCGAGCAGAAATTTTGGCATTGCGAGCAAATTGGAATAAAGCGATTCAATATTATAGTGAAGCAAGTAAAATGGCCAAGTTGGGCAGCTTAGAGCAAGCACGATACGATGCCCGTATCGACCAACTCATGATCCAAAGAGATCGATTCATGGCATTACAATAACGAAATGGAGAAAACCATGTCAGTCGTGATTTATCACAACCCTCGTTGCTCAAAGAGCCGTCAAACACTTGAACTGCTTGAGCAAAATGGTGTTACACCGGAAGTCGTCAAATACCTAGACACACCACTTAACGTGGATGAACTAAAAGCGCTGTACGCCCAGCTTGGCTTTTCATCTGTACGTGAAATGATGCGCACTAAAGAAAGTGAATATAAAGAGCTTGGCTTAGGCGAAGACTCCGTCAGCGATGAGCAATTATTCGAAGCAATGGCGAAAAATCCAAAGTTGTTTGAGCGTCCGGTAGTCGTTGCTAACGGCAAAGCAAAAATTGGTCGCCCACCAGAGCAAGTGTTGGATATTTTATAAATGGATTGCCAGATCCTTATTTTGTATTTCAGCCGTCATGGCTCGACAAAACAACTGGCAAGACAAATAGCAAGAGGAGTCGAATCGACTCCTCAATGCCAAGCAATTTTGCGTACAGTTGAAGAATTGTCACCTCACTCACACTCCCCTTCTGATCCAATTGTTACTCTAGAGGAACTGAAAACGTGCGACGGTCTAGCGTTTGGCAGTCCCGTCTGGTTTGGCAACATGGCTGCGCCTTTAAAGCACTTCTGGGATCAGACTACATCTTTATGGGTCAGTGGTGACTTAATCGATAAGCCTGCTTGTGTCTTTACCTCTTCGTCCTCGATGCATGGTGGTCAAGAAACAACGTTACAAAGCATGATGACCCCTTTATTGCATCACGGGATGATGGTTTTGGGCATTCCTTATTCCGAGCCAGAGTTACACACTACGCAGTCCGGAGGCACTCCGTATGGCGCCAGCAGTGTAGGCCATGAGGCAACCCTAAGCGGTGAAGAGATTCGCCTGGCACAACAATTAGGCAAAAGGCTGGCAACTGCAGCGTTAAAACTAAAAGTCTGTTAGTAAAATCAAGGATAGTTAATCGATGTCTGACTCTTTAGACCAAACACCACTCGGTACACAGGCTAAAACCTATCGTTACCTGGCTTTATTTGGCAACTTAGCATTATTAGCTTGGGTCGCTATTTGGCAGCTTGCGTTATCCCCTCATCCTCACCTCAGCAGCACAACACTTGCTATTGCTTGGTGTATTCCGCTACTACTTCCGTTGCCTGGTATTTTGGCTGGTAAGCCTTACACTCATGCTTGGGCTAACTTTGTTCTTATGCTGTATTTCTTGCATGCTCTGACCATCCTTTATGTGGATGGGGGTGAACGCTGGCTTGCGGCAGTGGAACTGATACTGACTTCACTTGGTTTCGCTGGCAATATTTTGTTTGCTAGAGCGAGAGGCAAAGAGCTAGGTCTTAAGTTGAAACGCCTCTCTCAAGTAGAAAAAGAAGAAAAAGCGAAATTCAATAAATAACGCCAATCGCAGTCAATCACTGATCATTGGTTCGAATACGAATTTAGAAAACAAAAAGAGTCGCTATTGCGACTCTTTTTTATGCTTACCACATTGGTCTTTGATCCTTGCGTTTCACGCCTGGAACGCTACCAAGGCGATTACGATGCCGAGCGCCACTCGTAGATCAAGTCATACTGTTCTCGGACAGGCTCCACAATCATCGGCTGAGTTGGCTGTGTTTCGTCACTTGCTTCTGCCACAATATCTACTGGTACTTCAGGCTGTGCTTCTTTTGGCGTCGCGGCGTCTTTTGCTTCATTACTCTGAACCAATGGCTCTTCTTCTTGAGTTGAAGCTGGGGCATCAACTTCACCTAAAGGATCTTCAAAAACCATTAATTGAGAAATAGAAGCAGCTTCTTTCTCAAAAGCTTGTTGTGATGCCAAAAGGTGAATGTTGAGCGTTAACTCGTCCCCTTGAACACGCTTAATCTCTGTACCCGCAACCGAATTAAGTTGTTTTAACGCATTCTCTAAACGGAAGAAGTCCGTGGCAGAGGTTACATTAAGGACTTTCACTGCTAGCGCTTTTGAAGACTTTCCTGAAACCACAACTGCACTCTTACTTGCATAGTAGTCTGCGATGCCATCCACCATTTCTGCAATAGCATTAGCACCTGATGCAGACCCGCTACGCGGAGAACGTTGCGCTTCTACAATTCTCGTTGGCGACTGGTCGTAGAGTGTCCAACGAATTTGTTCACCTTGAGATCGTACAACCAAAACGGCGTCAGCTGGGTAGCGCTGGCTGGCTTGACCAATTGGCTCAATAAAGCCGCCCCAAAGATCAGAGACATTAACACCGGTCACATCATCAAAATCCCCAACCGGGATAGTGATTGGTAGGCCTCTTAATTTCGCTGCGCTACGAAGTGCTGCAACATTTGAAGATTCAGAATGTTCCCACGCAATGTTACGATCGTAACCCCGTTCTTCAACCATCCAAACTAAAATATTGGCACGATTTGGCGACCAAGATGGCAATTGTGCTTGTGTTAAAAGAGAGCTGATTTGGTCGTTGTTAAACAACATTTTTAGGCTCGCTTTTCCATCAACCTGCCCATAGCTCAGTTGAGAAATGTAACGCGCACTTGAGCTGAGTGCCTTTTTAATCACTGGATTGCTTAAAGAGGATTGAGAACCGGTCGCTCGAACAATCACATCCTGCATACCTTGTTGACGAGCCAAAGACTCACCGTCGTTCTGCTCACTGTCGATAACCACTTCGGCACGATAGATATCCACCTGAGTTAATGCATATACTGGTAGGGACAACCAACCTATCAGTAAGAGAGCTAAATAGCGCATAGTTTTTATAATCCTCTGAACAAGAACCCGAATAATAAGCAACTATCAAATCTTGAGCAAGGCAAGTACTGAGTAAATTGTCTGTATTATGACCAGCTTTGTTAACTCGGGCCTCAACCAGCGCTTCAGTGCTATTTTTTATAATAAACTCATTGCTTATTAAGCTATCTCAACAAGTTAGGCTGTCCATTTTTCATCTTCACGCAAGACACGTAAAAGAGGACAATTTGCAAGCAAGCAACTCTCAAAAGTGCTATTTATGAGAAAAATTCAATCGAAAGTTTGATCTATGCAACATTGCAAACGATTGCAGGATGATAGTATTCGCCGGATTTGTCTGCGTATCTTGAAAATAGGGAATTATTATGAAAAACGCGTTACAAGGCGCTCAAATGCTCTTTGTCGCTTTTGGTGCTTTGGTGCTTGTGCCGCTCCTAACTGGCCTTGATCCAAACGTAGCCCTCTTTGGTGCCGGTGTCGGTACTCTCCTCTTCCAATTAATGACTAAACGTTCTGTTCCCATCTTCCTTGCCTCTTCTTTTGCGTTTATTGCTCCTATTATGTTCGGTATCCAAACTTGGGGTATCGGTGCAACGATGGGCGGCTTGATGGCAGCGGGCTTAGTTTATGTGGCTCTAGGGGCGATGATCAAAGTGCGCGGTGTTGGATTTATCCATAAAATTCTCCCGCCTGTTGTCGTTGGCCCTGTGATCATGGTTATCGGCCTTGGCCTTGCCCCAACAGCAGTGAACATGGCGGTAGGTAAAACTGGTGATGGAGCTGCACAGCTAGTTAATGGTGATGCTGCGATCATTATCTCGGCGGTCTCACTGCTCACAACCATTGTACTTAGCGTTTTTGCAAAAGGCTTTTTGAAGCTCGTTCCTATTGTTGGTGGTATTCTTGCTGGTTACTCTGTTTCTCTATTCTACGGTGTGGTTGATTTCACTCCCGTAGAACAAGCGGCTTGGCTAGCCATGCCAAACTTCACCGCGCCAGAGTTCAATATCAACGCAATTTTGTTCATGATTCCTGTCGCTATCGCACCTGCGGTTGAGCACGTAGGTGACATGCTTGCTATCTCAAACGTTACAGGTAAAAACTACCTGAAAAAACCAGGCCTTCACCGCACAATCGCAGGTGACGGGGTGGCAACTATCGCAGCTTCGATGGTGGGTGCTCCACCAAACACCACTTACAGTGAAGTAACAGGAGCGGTAATGCTAACCAAAGCATTTAACCCTGTGATCATGACTTGGGCAGCAATCACCGCAATCGTACTTGCATTGGTAGGTAAGCTAGGTGCGGTTCTTCAAACGATTCCAGTTCCTGTTATGGGCGGCATCATGATTCTGCTGTTCGGCTCCATCGCAACGGTAGGCCTCAACACACTGATCAAGAATAACGTTGATTTACATAAGTCTCGTAACCTAGTGATTGTTGCCGTAACACTTGTGTTTGGCATTGGTGGTATGGCTTTCGGTATTGGTGAGTTCAGTCTACAAGGTGTGAGCCTATGCGGTATCGTGGCAATTATTCTTAACCTTGTGCTACCAAACGATTTAGGTGAAAACCACGTTGTGGATAACGCACAAATGGAAGAAGAAAGCGCGAAATAGTTCGTTTGCGCCGCTTTATTAGTTGGCGTGTCTTACTCTTCTCCTCTTGTAGATACAAAAAAGGCTTGGTTTTCACCAAGCCTTTTTCTGTTCAGTCATAGTAATACATCAAAGAATTACTTAGTACCGAAGATCTTATCACCTGCATCGCCTAGACCCGGAACGATGTAGCCTTTGTCATTAAGCTTCTCATCGATTGCCGCAGTGTATAGCTCAACATCTGGGTGTGCTTTTTCTAGCGCTTCAATACCTTCTGGTGCAGCAACAAGTACCAGCACTTTGATTTGGTTACAACCTTTCTCTTTTAGGAGATCGATCGTAGCAATCATAGAACCACCTGTTGCAAGCATTGGGTCAACAACAAGCGCAATACGCTCCTCGATGTTTGAAGCAAGCTTGTTGAAGTAAGGAACTGGCTCAAGCGTTTCTTCATCACGATAAATACCCACAACACTGATACGTGCGCTTGGCATGTGCTCAAGAACTCCATCCATCATGCCTAGACCTGCACGTAGGATTGGCACTACGGTTACTTTTTTACCTTTAATCTGGTCTACTTCTACCGGACCGTTCCAACCATCAATGGTCACTTTTTCTGTTTCAAAGTCTGACGTTGCTTCGTAAGTAAGTAGGCTACCGACCTCAGTCGCTAACTCACGAAAACGTTTTGTGCTGATGTCACCTTCTCTCATTAGACCAATTTTATGTTTTACTAGAGGGTGCTTTACTTCAACAACTTTCATGTCCATCTCCGGCTATAGTTGGCAATATTTAAACAAACCTTCAGATTATACATGATTTTCACAGGGATATCAGGATAAATCACTAAAGAAAAAAACAGACGCAAACGTTTGCTATCTATGTTTAAGCACTGTTAGAATAGCGCCGTTTTCATATCCAACTTAATACCGAGGACTTCCCTGTGAGTGGTAACAACTCTTCTCTTAGCTATAAAGACGCTGGTGTAGATATTGATGCAGGCAACGCGCTTGTGGATCGTATTAAGGGTGCGGTAAAACGTACTCGTCGCCCTGAAGTTATGGGTGGTATCGGTGGTTTTGGCGCGCTATGCGAATTGCCAACTAAATACAAACAACCTGTACTGGTTTCTGGTACTGATGGCGTTGGCACCAAACTTCGCCTAGCACTGGATATGAATAAGCACGACACGATCGGCATCGACCTAGTGGCAATGTGTGTAAATGATCTTATCGTGCAAGGGGCAGAGCCACTGTTTTTCCTAGATTACTATGCAACAGGCAAACTAGACGTTGATACCGCAGCGGATGTTGTTTCAGGTATCGCAGAAGGGTGTGTTCAAGCAGGTTGTGCCCTAATTGGTGGCGAAACTGCGGAGATGCCGGGCATGTATGAAGGCGAAGACTACGACGTAGCTGGTTTCTGTGTTGGCGTAGTAGAAAAAGAAGACGTGATTGATGGCACGAAAGTCGCTGCTGGTGATGCACTTATCGCTGTTGGTTCAAGCGGCCCACACTCAAATGGTTACTCCCTTATCCGTAAGATTCTAGAAGTATCTGGTGCAGATAAGAGCGAAGAGCTAGCAGGACGCACTATTGGTGAGCACCTACTGGAACCAACAAAAATTTACATCAAGTCAGCACTTAAGATGATTGAGAAACACGACATCCATGCGATTTCTCATATCACTGGTGGTGGTTTCTGGGAAAACATCCCACGCGTACTGCCTGAAGGCACGAAAGCAGTTATCGATGGTAACAGTTGGGAATGGCCAGTTATCTTCAAGTGGCTACAAGAGAAAGGCAACGTCGACACACACGAAATGTACCGCACATTCAACTGTGGTGTAGGTCTAATCGTCGCACTACCGAAAGACCAGGCAGATGCAGCAGTTGCTCTTCTTAAAGAAGAAGGCGAAAACGCGTGGGTGATTGGTCAAATCGCACAAGCAAACGCGAACGAAGAGCAAGTTGAAATCCAATAATTTGCAAATCGAGCTCAAAAGATAAGAAGAATGAGGACACTAGATGACTAGGTCCTCATTTTGCTATCTAGAACACTAAAAACCATTCTATTAGTAGGTAGTTTAGAAGCTACATAACTCCAACCTACAATACCAAGGCGCTCTCGACATCATGAAAAACCATACCCTAAAAAACATTGTGGTCCTCATCTCGGGTAACGGAAGTAACCTGCAAGCTATCTTGGAAGCTTGCGAAGACAGCATGCCAAACGCACGAGTGGCAGCCGTGTTCTCTAACAAAGCAGATGCTTTTGGTTTAGAACGTGCAAAAAAGTTTGATGTGGACGGTCACTTTGTCGACCCTAAAGCATTCAGATCGCGTGAAAGCTTTGATGCAGAGCTAATGAGTCAAATAGATGAATACCAACCAGACGTGATTATTCTTGCTGGTTACATGCGCATTCTGAGCAGCGCATTTGTTTCTCATTACATGGGTAAGATGATCAATATCCACCCTTCTCTTCTACCAAAATATCCTGGGCTACACACACACCAGAGAGCAATTGATGCTAGCGACAAAGAACATGGTACGAGTGTGCACTTTGTAACGGAAGAGCTTGATGGTGGCCCTGTCATACTGCAAGCAAAAGTTCCTGTGTTCGAAGACGATGATGCTAGTGTACTTGCGGCACGTGTTCAGGCGCAGGAGCACCGAATCTACCCTATGGTGGCTAAGTGGCTGGTAGACGAGCGGTTGAGCATGAAGGATGGTAAAGCCTATTTAGATGGCGCAGAGCTTGGCGTACATGGGTACGCCTCAGATGAGTAGCCCTGAATAATAAACTCCAAGCACAAAAGAGCAGCCTGAGGGCTGCTCTTGGTTGTTTTAATACTTATAAACTTGATTCAAAAAAGCCGTAGTGAGACTAGAAACCTAAAACCCAACATTCTAAAAAATCCCATAACCACTTGAGTAACATAACACTCGGAAAGTAGATTCTGAATCTGGTTCGTTCTTCACCGTTCAGACTGACGAGGTGTTTTATGAGAAATTTCTATCAGTTACGTCTTTACAGCAAGCCTTAGCGAGACTAGGACTCTACTACCAGCACTCTAGAAAGTAAGAATGCTCATCCGTATCCGCCCTCGGTTTAAAACGCATAAAAATAAAGCTCGCGATTGAGCGAGCTTTATTTTTATATTCAGAGTAAGAGACCATCACTCTAACGGTTCGGTTGGCGCTTGATTGCCTGGCTTAGCCGCCGCAAACGGCACATTTACCAGTTCAGAGGCATTATTTTTGACTAGTTCACCTAGGTGAAACAAGCCGTATTCGCCAGGTTTCATACGCTGCCAAGCTTCGTTGCCCGTCAAAGGTTGAGTTGCGATCACAGAAACGATGTCGTGTGGCGTTGTTTCTTCTTGGAAGTTAATTTCCACATCTTCATCAAGCAACGCGGCTTTTCCAAACGGTGCGCGTCTTGTGATCCAATACAAATGATTGGTGCAATACGTCATTACATACTCACCATCACTCAGAAGCATGTTAAATACACCCTTCTCTTTTAGCTCATCACAACATTTAGCAACATATAAGAATACCGACTCCATATCCTTTGGTGGCTCAGGATATCGATCTTCCATTTGCTTCAACAACCAGCAAAATGCCAGTTCACTATCTGTCTCACCGACAGGTCGATGTCGACCTGTATGCAAGTCTTGATAGCCAGAGAGCTGACCGTTATGCGCAAACGTCCAATACCTACCCCACAGCTCACGTGTAAAGGGATGAGTATTTTCTAAATTAACACCACCACGATTCGCCTGTCGGATATGACTAACGACCGCACGACTTTTGATGGGATAATTTTGTACCAACTCTGCTATTTTAGACTCACAACTTGGCTTGGGATCTTTGAAGGTTCGAAAGCCCTTCCCTTCGTAGAAGGTGATCCCCCATCCGTCACGGTGTGGGCCGGTTCGACCTCCACGCTGCATGAGCCCAGTAAAACTGAAACAAATATCCGTTGGAACATTAGCGCTCATACCGAGCAATTCACACATGGCTTAAAAAACTCCCTAACAACACAGCTCGAAACGGTGGCCGTAAAACGGTTATTCCATCTCTTTTTCAATCAACTGGATGATGATATGAATAATCTTAATATGAACTTCCTGAATGCGGTCTGCATAACCAAAGTGTGGCACGCGGATTTCAATATCTGCAAGGCCTGCCATTTTGCCGCCATCTTTGCCTGTTAGCGCAATCGTCTTCATGCCTTTAGCTTGCGCTGCCTCAATCGCTTTCAGGATGTTACCTGAGTTACCTGACGTCGACAGACCAAACAGTACGTCACCTTTTCGACCAACCGCTTCTACATAACGTGAAAACACGAAGTCATAACCAAAGTCATTACTCACACAAGAAAGGTGGCTTGGATCTGAAATAGCAATACCAGCATAGCCAGGACGATTTTCTCGGTAACGGCCTGTTAGCTCTTCGGCAAAGTGCATTGAATCACAGTGAGAACCACCGTTACCACATGACAATACTTTACCATCTTGCTTGAATGAGTCAGCAATCATTTTCGCCGCTGCTTCGATTTGCGCAATGTTATGGTCATCGCTTAAAAATTTGTTGAGCACTTCAGCAGCTTCGTTTAATTCACTTCTAATCAGATCATGGTACATAAGACGTTCTCTTTATTATTTCGGCTTCAGTCAGCTCTTGACTCACTGAGCAAATTGTTCTGATACCAATTTGGTATCGGACATTTCATAAACCTGAACTCGGGTTTGATTACTCTGAGTTTACCCACAAACGAGAATTAGTGTCGATAGTGAACCAACAGATTTAGATTAGTGATGGTAATAAACTTGTCAACTTGCTCATGAAACCATCACTCAAATCTCAACTTTAGAATTTTAACTCTACTTAGATCACTTTTTATCCAATCTTATGTTTTACATTTCCTTAATATTTTGATTACACTTAAACCAACTGGTTAGACCTCTTACCTAACATACAGACGTACAAAACTTATAAAGTCTGAAAAGGAAAATACATATGGACATCTTGCTCTCAATCATCACGATGGCGATCGTGCTAGGCATTACGCTCTACCACCGCATGTCTCTCGTGAAATCTATTAGCTTACTCACCGCAGCCATGCTGGCTCTTACAGTAGCTGGTACTGTCGGCGTTATTGGTTGGGTTATTTACGTTCTCGCCGCAGCTGTGCTCGCGGTTCCTGGCGTACGTCAGTCTTTAATTAGCCGCAAAGCGTTAGTGCTTTTCAAGAAAGTGCTGCCAGCTATGTCTCAAACCGAAAAAGAAGCGTTAGACGCAGGTACCGTCTGGTGGGAAGCCGAACTATTTAAAGGCAAACCAGAGTGGCAAAAGCTACACGCAATTCAAGCACCTAAGTTAAGTGCGGAAGAACAAGCCTTTTTAGACGGCCCTGTGAATGAAGTGTGCGCCATGGTGAGTGATTTCCAAGTGACCCATGAACTCGCGGACTTACCGCCAGAAGTTTGGCAATACCTGAAAGATCATAAGTTCTTCGCCATGATCATTAAGAAAAAGTACGGTGGTCTGGAATTCTCAGCATACGCGCAATCTTTGGTGCTACAAAAATTAACGGGTGTTTCTGGCGTTCTATCGTCTACCGTTGGTGTTCCTAACTCTTTGGGCCCAGGTGAGCTACTGCAACACTACGGTACTGAAGATCAAAAAAATCATTACTTACCGCGTCTAGCTGAAGGTAAGGAAATCCCTTGTTTCGCCCTAACAAGTCCAGAAGCGGGTTCTGACGCTGGATCTATTCCAGATTACGGTGTGGTCTGTAAAGGCGAATGGGAAGGAAAAGAAGTACTGGGTATGCGCCTGACTTGGAACAAGCGCTACATCACCCTAGCGCCAGTCGCAACGGTACTAGGCTTAGCATTTAAACTTCGCGATCCTGAAGGTTTGCTAGGCGACAAAGAAGATCTTGGCATCACTTGTGCGCTTATCCCAACTGATGTCAAAGGTGTTGAGATTGGTAACCGACACTTCCCGCTCAATGTACCATTCCAAAATGGTCCAACGCGCGGTAAAGACATCTTTGTTCCTATCGATTTCATTATCGGTGGTGAAAAAATGGCGGGCCAAGGTTGGCGTATGCTGGTTGAGTGTCTGTCGGTTGGACGTGGTATCACGCTACCTTCAAACTCAACAGGTGGCATCAAAACTGCGGCAATGGCAACCGGTGCTTACTCACGTATTCGCCGTCAGTTCAAACAGCCGATCGGCCATATGGAAGGAGTTGAAGAACCATTAGCACGCTTGGGTGGTAATGCTTACGTGATGGATGCAGCAAGCAACTTAACCGTTGCGGGTATCGACTTAGGTGAAAAACCTTCAGTTATCTCAGCTATCGTGAAGTATCACTGTACGCACCGCGGCCAGCAAAGCATCATCGATGCAATGGACATCGTAGGCGGTAAAGGTATCTGTATGGGACCTTCTAACTTCCTAGCTCGTGGTTACCAAGGTGCGCCAATCGCAGTAACGGTTGAGGGTGCTAACATTCTAACACGCTCAATGATCATCTTTGGCCAAGGCGCAATCCGTTGCCATCCGTACGTTCTTGAAGAAATGAACGCGGCGTATTCTGAAGCAAGTAATGCTGTCGAGAAATTTGATAAAGCGCTTGCTGGTCACGTGAGCTTTACAATGAGTAACCTAGTGCGCAGTATCTGGTTTGGTTTGAGCGACGGTCTGGGCTCTTCATCGCCAACCAAAGATGCAACCAAGCGTTACTACCAACAATTGAACCGCTACAGTGCAAACCTTGCCTTACTATCGGATATCTCGATGGCAGTGCTAGGTGGCTCTTTGAAGCGTAAAGAGCGTCTATCAGCACGTCTTGGTGACATTCTAAGCCAGCTATATTTGAGCTCTGCGACGTTGAAACGTTTTGAGCAAGATGGCCGCCCAGTCGAAGATTTACCATTAGTACACTGGGGTCTACAAGACAGTTTGAAACAAGCGGAAGTGGCGGTAGACGAATTCTTAGCAAACTTCCCGAACAAAGTGATTGGTCGTGCACTGCGCGTGTTAATCATGCCATTCGGTCGTGTACGCAAAGCGCCAAGCGATAAACTAGACAGTAAAGTGGCGCGCATTCTACAAACGCCAAGTGCAACGCGCTCACGCATTGGTCGCGGTCAATACCTTGAACCAACCGAGCACAACGCAGCAGGTAAGATTGAGCTTGCGCTGTCAGTCATTCTTCAAGCTGAACCTGTGTTTGACAAAGTATGTAAAGCGCAAGGTAAGCGTCGCCCATTCTTACGTTTGGATATGATTGCTCAGGAAGGGCTAGAGCAAGGCTTTATCACGCAAGAAGAAGCCGATCTACTCAGAGAAGCGGAACAGCATCGTCTAGATACAATCAACGTTGACGATTTTGAGCCGGAACTGCTTGCCGCAAAGCCGCTATACCCTCAGATGGATAGTGTCGCGTAACTCTAGAATCTGAGACCACAAACGGGAGTATCAGCTCCCGTTTTTTATTGCTTCCAGAATCGGATTCATAACACCTCACACTACAAAGCTCCCCCCTGCGCAATAAAATCCTCGCACTCCAATCTTTCCCCCGATTTCCAGTGATAACTAACTCACAGACGTTCCAACTAAGCGGTGTATACTTTAAGTAACTCACTTACATATATGGTAAATCCGTTGGCTAAAATATTACTCGCACAGTGGTTCCCAGGGCTTGTTCAGCTTAAGCATTATCAAAAAGAATGGTTTGTTAACGACTTTAGAGCCGCCTTTTCTGTTGTCGCGGTTGCACTGCCAGTTGCCATAGCTTACGCACAATTAACTGGTGTATCCGCAATTGTCGGTCTGTATTCGTGTGTACTGCCAATGTTGGTTTACGCCATGATGGGCACATCTCGGCAACTCATTGTCGGACCCGATGCAGCAACCTGTGCAGTGATTGCTGCTGTTGTGACACCACTTGCCGCAGGTGACCCCACAAAACATTGGCAGTTGGTTATGACCATGACAGCGATGACGGGAATTTGGTGTGTACTGGCAAGTCGTTTCAAGCTAGGGGTATTTGCAGATTTCCTTTCTCGTCCGATTCTTTTGGGTCTACTCAACGGTGTTGCTCTCACAATTATCGTTGGTCAGTTTGCGAAAGTAGTCGGTTTGAAATACGAGCAACGTTATTTACTGGAACGTTTATGGGAAGCTCCACAACGATTAACCGATCTTCATTGGCCTACTGTAACTCTGAGTATCGTGACAGTTGTCGTTTATTTGCTCACCAAACGCTACCGACCAACTTGGCCTGCTGCCATGCTGGCGATCCTCGTAACTACTGCGTCAGTTTGGTTTTTCCATTTACAAGAGATGGGCGTATCGGTTGTCGGACTCACTCAAGGTGGCTTCCCTCAGTTTCAAACACCGGAGTTTGAGCTAGGTGAAGTCCGTGAACTAGTGGTCCCGGCGCTCAACCTTGCGATTGTCAGTTTTGTTAGCATGATGCTCACCGCCCGCAGTTTCGCTGCTAAAAACGGTTATGATATTGATGCTAATAAAGAGTTTCAGGCGTTGGGTTTTGCCAACATTGCCTCAGCGTTTTCGCAAGGTTTCGCGATAAGCGGCGCTGACTCACGCACAGCCGTCAATGATGCAAATGGCGGTAAATCTCAATTAGTTTCGATTGTCGCCGCAATCACCATTGCCATTATTGCGGTATTTATTTACGAGCCTTTACAGTTCATCCCTATCGCTTCACTTGGTGTTGTATTGATCATTGCGTCCCTATCGCTGCTCGATCTTAAAGCAATTTGGAAATTAAAATCTCGTGACAAAGATGCATTTTATCTGGCCATCATTACTTTTATTTCTGTGTTGATCGTGGGTGTAATACCGGGGATCACTTTGGCGGTACTGTTAGGGCTGTTTCAATTTTTACGGATTGTCATGCGACCGAGTGATCAGCTACTTGGCTTGGATGAAAAAGGTACCATTCGGACCATCGACGACTCAGGAAAAGCTTCGCCTATTCCTGGAATGGTGATTTACCGCTTTAACTCACCGCTAACTTACTTCAATGCTCCTTACTTTAAACGTAGAGTGTTAGAGCAGGCAGAGCATCACAAAGACGCAAGTTGCGTTGTCATCGACGCCGTATCGAGCTTTACTCACTTGGATCTCAGTGTGATGGCAACACTGGCAGATATTCACAATACTTTGAAAAAGAGAGGTGTACGCTTAATCCTCGCAGGAAGGAAACGACGTCTTCGTCAATGGTGTGAGCTTACTGGTATCAGCACCAGTGAAGGAGGCATCTTACTGCGAGCTGATATGTACCTTGCCATTAAACTTAGTGGCTGTTACATCAGTGCTGTGGGTGAGGGACAAATTCCTACTGTTCAAAAAGAGCCTGATTTAGAGCAGCCACCCAAACCTATTCCAGAAGTGGCTTAAATACAAATTTAATATAGAAAACAGGAAATTAAACTCCTGTTTTCTAGTGCTTATCTTCACAGCTGAATACGTGTTACGCCTTTGGCTTAAACTTTTTTGTCATCCCTTGGCTTTTAGGAGCCACCAGCCTATAACCAAGCTTTTCGTAAAAGACCGGTTCATCAGCAATCATAGAAACGTAAGAGCCTTCAAGTGCAACAGAAGAAAGATAACCGTCGATGTATTCCATGACTTTTCTACCTAAACCGTTGCCTTGATAATCAGAATCAACGGCAACGTCGACAATTTCGAAGTTACACGCCCCGTCACCAACAACCCGACCCATTGCAATGAGCTTTCCTTCATCCCGAACAGATACGCCATATAACGAATTGGGTAGACCAATTTCAGCAGCTTTCAACGATTTGGGTGATAGCCCGGCTTTGATACGCATATCACAGTATTCTTTCGGGCTTGGCACATGCTCTTCATATCTTATTGTCATTATGTACTACTCCTTTGTATCACCTTGGAGCTTACATAACTAAACTGTATAAATAAACAGTTAAACGTTGGAAAGATGTTCCCATTAAGCACACAAAGTATCGGGTCTAGAAAAGAACCCGCCGACAACTCTGACGCCATAATAGATATAAGTTGCTCTGAAGCTAGACATTCCTTTTTCTAAACATGTTTCTCTCAACAACGTATCCGCATGCTTTCGAGCACTTTGAGGCAACACCTCTTCCCTCATGAGTTGGTAAAGAGCATCATGCACTAAAGAAGCTTTCATAATGTTTTTTGTGTCTAACGCTGGCCCACTCGCTCCATCCCATGCATAGCCCTTTTTAATCGTTAACACGCCTTGTTTGGACAAACTAAGAAAAGGGCTGTCATACGCCTGACTCACTGAAATGTGAGTCTCAATCTTTTCTTCAGAATGGAGAGTGTATTTGTACTTCTGACGCTTTTTGTATTTCATCAGAGACCTCGCGTTTACTTATTCTTATTTATCACGCACAGCTGAATATTTATCCAGAAACCCTACAAGATCGGCTCTTGTTATTATGGCGTACTACCTATTACAAAGCCCAAATCAATATGAATAGAACTCCATGCAATCAATAAAGCCAGAACCCCTGACTTTATTGATCAAAATTCAACCAGAAACCCTTATTCTGAAGGAAGTCTACTCAATTTTTTATGGATATCTTCTACAAAATTGGCTTGTTCACTTGGAGAAACCTCTAGAACATAATGAAAAAACGGACTTGTATGCTCAGTAATTTTATACTCTTCACTTAACAGCTTAATTACTTGTTCATGATTAAATCGTGCGGAGACTAAGCCACTCTCGGTTTCTTGAGTTATAACTATATAGTGAGCGGTTGGAAAAACCGTAAACCTTCCTTCGACAGGAAACCAGGGAGCAAAAGAAATAATCTCGTCATCAATTATGTATGCTTGAGGTTTACTGACATAAGTGTAAGGGTACTTTTCATCTAAATAGGGTCTTGCTGTATCAAACAAGCCATCATAATAAGTTGGTATTTCTACTTTTTGGATTTTACTTAAGGGATCGAAAGTGAAGGTATCAAGTGATTTTAAATTATTACTTCCCGAATCTGGATTATTAACACCATTATCAATAGAAGAACAACCTACAATTATCACTGCACAAAAAAAAGCTAAAATTTTATTCATTATTTCTTTTATCTTTAATTGATTGTTTTGAAAGTTAGTCACATTAAAAATGCAACCAATTTAGAAAGTAAAAATGATATATTATTTATATAAAATCCCAAACATATATTTGAATACAGTAAACTTAAATATTCATAATTTATCCATTTTTCTTCTTCCAACTTGGTAACTTGATAAAAAAACGGAGCCGATTGGCTCCGTTTCTCGCTTTATGTGTTACTACTATTTCTTTGGTACTTCTAATTGCATCTCTGGCATGGCATCGCGCTTCGCTTTAATTTTGCGCCAGACTATCCATGCAATGATCACAATCAGCAGCATTATCAAATTACCCACCGCGATAATAATCATGCTGCGCTTACGCTCAGCCTCTCGCTCAGCGATAATTTGCTTTTCCATTTCAATACGGCGCTGTTCGGCTAATTCAGCTTCTTTTGCAATTCGAGCAGCTTCTAGATCAACTTCATCAACAACACTGAAGGTTTGCTCTGGGATAGGAAACACCAACGAGCGCTGGGTTGCAAAATCAGTGGCAAAGATCTCGCCGCGCCATGCGTACTTACCAAGCTCAGCATCGTTATTGAGGTTCAACGTAACTCTCATTCCATCTTTAGAGACCTGTCCTTGGCTGTAACTAATGAAACCATCGGGTGCGTCCTTTTTCACTGTGACTGCTATAGAGCCTGGTGCAATCATACCTTGCTCGCCACTCACCACTAATTGGTGTGGCTTATCGGAATTACGAGCCTGAATAAAAGTACGAGAGATTGGGTTCGGATAAACCAAGATGACTTGTTCTTGCGCTCGTAAGAATACGCCATTGCCAGACGTGATGCGCGCGCGGTACTTACCAGGCTCAACGTCTATCGGGAGCTGAACCGTAAACACACCATCCCCTGCTTTTTCATCCAAGCCGCGGCCGTCATCAGAAAACTCACCCACAACCATCGGCACTGGACGAGCTTCTTTGATCAGCTCATCTTCATTTTCGACAAACTTGGTAAATGTCACGCGCAGATTCACGCGATCAAGGAAGTCGCGCAATACAAGAGGTTTGCCGTCGGAGGTCAGACGAGCTGTAAACTTAAGCGCTTCCCCATTATATAATCGGTTTGGGAACAGATCCGTACTGAGCTTTAGGTGAGAAATTAAGCGGATGTTATTTTTAGGCGTAACTTTCCCCACAGCCTGCCATGGACCTGGCATCGGGTTATCAACGGAAATAATATCGAGTGAGGCTTCTTGATACCAACGTACATTGTCGTAAGAGCCCCAAGCATAGTATTTTTTACCGTCAGGACGGACTAAAACAACTGGCTGAGAACTTTGCTCACGATAAACCAAAAACGTGATCTGCTCGATGGTTGGATCAACTCGAAAGCGATTGTCTAACAAAGACATTGTAGATTCACTCGCAGCACTCGAGAGACTACTCCATATCGCTAAAAACGCGACCAACAAAGCCCTCAACATAGCTTCTCCTATTGATGCCAAATACAGTCGTTCACCAACTCTAATCTTTTTTGGTGAGCTTCTAGTTCATCGGCACTTGCGCGCAAAACCTTTAGCGCTTTTCTTCCTTCAATACGACGAATGGTTTCTACCCCACCCTCTTGTTTATTCGCGTTAAATTCTAGACTCGTTTGACCACCCGTCATAAAGAGGTAAACGTCGGCTAGAATCTCCGCATCGAGCAAAGCTCCGTGGAGTGTACGGTGCGAGTTATCAATACCGTAACGTTCACATAAGATATCAAGGTTGTTTCGCTTACCAGGGAAGATTTTCTTCGCCATAGCAAGGGTATCGGTCACCTTGCAGTAGTCGTCCGTTTTGCCGATGTTAGGATCGAGCATGCCAAACTCGTAATCCATAAAGCCGGTATCGAAGGGCGCGTTGTGGGCAACAAGTTCTGCGCCTTTAATAAACTCAAGAAACTCTTGGTGCACGCTCGCGTATTCCGGTTTATCAACCAAGAATTCATCCGTAATACCGTGAACTTCCACCGCTTCTGGTTGGATTTCACGATCGGGTTTTAAATAAACGTGGAAGTGACGACCAGTCAGCTTACGGTTGATGATCTCCACGGCACCGATTTCAATAATGCGGTGTCCCATGTAGTGAGGACCACCCTCGCGGTTCATACCTGTGGTTTCGGTATCGAGAACGACAATGCGGTTATATTCAGAATTGCTGCTGGTATTCATAAGGTTATGTATGTCAGACTATGCTTTATTAAATGTTTCGGCTAATAGTACCAAAAAATATGACCAAACACGTTGAGATTTTCACTGACGGTTCTTGTTTAGGTAACCCAGGACCAGGTGGTTACGGCATAGTATTGCGTTACAAAGACGTAGAAAAGACACTTTCCAAAGGCTATACGTTAACTACCAACAACCGCATGGAAATGTTGGCGGCTGTCGTCGCGCTGCAGACGCTAAAACAACCTTGCAAAGTCACTTTAACGACTGACAGCCAATATGTGCGCCAAGGTATTACTCAGTGGATCCATAACTGGAAGAAGCGTGGTTGGAAAACAGCGGATAAAAAACCCGTGAAGAATGCCGATTTATGGCAAGCTCTAGACAAAGAAACCGCACGCCATCAAGTTGAATGGCATTGGGTAAAAGGCCACGCGGGCCATCGTGAGAACGAAATGTGTGACGAGCTAGCCCGGACTGCTGCAGAAAACCCAACTGAGGAAGATACAGGTTACCAACCCTCTTAGCGAGATTCTTTCCTCATAGTGTTACCCTCTCGATTCATCACCCCAAGTGGTGTGAGCTTTTTCTTCAAGCGCCAATGCGGTTTGATAGGCTTGAGAGGGTATGTCCGTTTCCGCGCGACTATGTAATACAAACTCCCAGCGGGTGATGCCCAATCACCAAGACTATTTTCCAACCATGTCCACATCGTACGGTAACGTTTCATCGGAAACAGCGCATAACGATCACAATGAATCACTTGATAATTAAGTAACCCTAACCAATCTTTGATGCGGTTCGACGTAAACATTCGTCCACTCCAAGGCAAATTATGTTTACGCCATGGAAGCAAACTCGCTAATCCAGTCAAGCTTAATGGGTTGAATCCAGTAATAATTACATAGCCATCATCCATCATCACTCTATCGACTTCACGCAACAAACGGTGTGGATCGCTTGCATAGTCGAGCTGATGAGCGAGTATCACAACATCAAAGCTTTTTTCCAAAAAGGGTAATTCGTAACCATCCGCAATCACATTATGCAACGGGTTCTGGATATCTACGTTGACTTGGTGTTGAATGTTACAATTACAGCTGGTTAGCTCACAGCTCAACCCGCCCAGTTTGAGCATATGGTAGCCGAAGAGTTTCGGGCACCATTCATCAAGTCGGGTCTGGATTGACTCAAGCACCCACGGACCGTTGTTCATTGCTGACCAAGTCGACGGGTGTGGTATAGTTTTGTTGCTGAGTGCTGGTTTCATTAACCACCTGACTAAAATGGGTGACGGAGAACGAATCGTGTTAGAGATCAAAAGCATACCCGCATTTAATGATAATTACATCTGGCTGATACAAAATAGCGATAAGCGCTGCGCAGTCGTTGATCCGGGCGATGCGAAGCCAGTATTAGAATTTCTGCAGGCTAACGAATTAACTTTAGAAGCGATTTTAATTACGCACCACCACAACGATCACATTGGTGGCGTTCCAGACTTAGTGCGTGCATTTCCTAACGTCGCCGTTGTGGGCCCAAAATCAGAACCAATTCCAACCCTAACGACACCAATGGAAGAAGGCGACAAGCTAGAGTTGTTTGGTGAGATTTTCTTAGTACTTGGGTTACCCGGTCATACTTTGGGCCATATCGGTTACGTTGGGGACGGAAAACTGTTTTGCGGTGATGTGCTCTTTTCTGCTGGCTGCGGTCGTATTTTTGAAGGTACGCCTGAGCAAATGTTTGAATCACTGAGCAAACTAACGTCTCTACCAGAAGAAACTCAAGTCTTCTGCGCACATGAATACACGGCGAGTAACGTGGCGTTTGCTCTAGCGGTTGAACCTGACAATGAGCAACTTCGCCAATATCGCGACGATGTAAACCGACTGCGAGCACTCAACATTCCGACACTTCCAACAACAATACGCAAAGAAAAGTGGATTAATCCGTTCTTGCGAACCTCTAACCCTGACGTGGTTCAATCTGTTGCTAGTCGCATTAAAAATAGCGATCCATGCTCGGTTTTTACTGCTTTACGCGAGTGGAAGAACGAATTTTAACCATTTTCTGCTTGTAAGTTTGCAAGACCCCAGTATTATCAGGGACTGATTTTTCGAGAAGCGCCACTGGCGCTTCTCTTACGTTTGGGGTTGATATAAATCTATTTGAATTTCTCCCCATTGCATAATTAGAAGCTCTTTGCCTCTATAAATTAGTTAGTGTTTAAAAGATGTCTATTATCTTGCGACTGCCACGCACATTACGTTGCGCGACAGGCAGGTGAAGATAAACAGGCCCTAAATAGGCTGAATCCATGCGTTTGAAGTATACTTGGGCGTTGGCGTTGTTATTATCTGGCTGTCAATTGACTCAGTCAGATTCAACGTCTTCTACACCAGAAACCAATAAATCTGAGCAGACTGCAAAGCAAAATGCAGTAAAAGCTCAACCGGGCAATAAATCGTCACTAGCAAAAAAATCCGCTAACGACGCGCCTAAAGTTCTCTCCCCCCAAGAACAAGAAGATGTGTGGCAACGTATCGCCATGCAGCTGGACATGGATATCCCAAACCACAAGAAAGTGGACTACTACCGTACGTGGTATTTAAAGCACCCAAATCACCTTTACACGGTATCTAAGCGTGCGACTCCTTTTCTATACATGATCACAAAACGTATCGAAGAGCGCGGACTCCCAATGGAGCTTGCTTTACTTCCTGTAGTGGAAAGTTCATTCGATGCCTTTGCATACTCACACGGTAGTGCGGCTGGGTTGTGGCAATTTGTCCCTGGCACCGGAAAAATGATGGGACTAGAGCAAAACTACTGGTATGACGGTCGCAGAGATGTGGCAGCAGCAACGGATGCAGCGCTGGACTACCTAGTACAACTAAACGAGCGTTTTGATGGTAACTGGGAACATGCAATCGCCGCTTATAACAGCGGTGGTGGCCGTGTTTCTAGCGCAATTCGTAAGAATAAAAAGCTCGGTAAACCTATCGATTTCTTCTCATTAGACTTACCAAAAGAGACCAGCAGTTACGTTCCTAAGCTATTGGCCTTGGCTGACGTTATCGCAAACCAAGACAAGTACGGACTTAATATTCCTGCAATTCCAAACAAGCCTGTTCTAACGCTTGTTGATCCAGAAGAGCAGTTAGATCTGGCTATTGCCGCAGATTATGCCGGCATTAGCGTAAAAGAGTTGCAGAGTTACAACCCTGCATACAACCAGTGGTCGACAGCGCCTGAGGGGCCGCACCAACTTTTGATTCCCGTAGAGAAAAAAGAGACTTTTCTCACCAAGGTGGAGAAAAATCGCGGTAAAGGGATGAAGGTCGCTCGCTACAAGGTGAAATCTGGTGACTCTTTAAGCGTGCTAGCTAATAAATACGGCACAACCACGAAAGTCATTCGACGTGCCAACGGCCTATCGAACAACAACATTCGTATTGGTCAATACCTGTTGATTCCGACATCAACAAAAGACGATGCAAAATACGCATTAACGGCACAAAACCGATTAAGCAAGACTCAATCTCGTGCTCGTGGTCAACTCAAACTCACCCATGTCGTTCAGTCTGGAGAAAGTTTGTGGTCAATCGCACGTAACAATAAAGTGTCGTATAAATCGTTAGCTAAATGGAATGGTATGGGCCCTAAAGATCCATTGCGTGTGGGTCAAAAGCTAGTGATTTGGAAAGACTCAGACAAAGGTTCTGTGATCCGTACCGTTTTCTACAACGTTCGCTCTGGCGACACCATTAGCGGCATTGCAAGCAAGTTCAAAGTAAAAACGAACGACATCGTGAAATGGAACTCGCTACACAAGAAAAAATACTTACAACCAGGTCAAAAGCTTAAGTTGTACGTTGACGTAACGAAGGTAAGTGTATGAACCCATCAAGCAATCCACTTGTGATGCTGTTGGACATTTTTCGTTCTCCAACATCTTGTTTTCTTGCGCTTTATCAACGCGGTGGATGGGGATGGCAACCGTTCATCTTCCTGATGCTTAGTCCGTTTTTATTCTGGGGTGCTTACTTTTCGAATGTCGATTTCACGTGGCTCAGTGACCAACTTGCTGCGCAATTTCAGCAAATCGACCCGAAGCAGATTGAGCTATTAGAACCAAACACGCTAATGGCAAGCGCGATCATCAATGATGTATTCAACCGCTTTGCCACCTTACTATTGCTCGCGCTTTGGTTCTTTCTTGCAACAAAGGCAAGCAAACAACAATACGGTTACTGGAAATGGTTTGCCGCATCGTGTTCTATCTTATTCCCAGCAGTATTGGGCGATGTAGCAAGCTACGCGAGCTTGCTACTCAAGCATGGTCAGGTAATGACTTACGCTGCCGATTTAAATAGCCTCAATGGTCTATTAAAGCTGCCTCTTACTAACGAATGGTCTCATTTCGCTAGCTCGTTACCTTTGCTTCTGCCTTGGTACATTGTGCTCGGCTACGGCGTTGTACTGACGTGGACGGAGTTTGAACGTGGCCAAGCTTTGGTGATTGCAAGCCTGCCATGGGTATTCTTCTACGTTATTTGGGCACTTTATATTGTGGTAACCTAAGCTAGTTATTTAACGTAAATGACAATAACAATGGGTTATGATCGGAAGCGTCGCTCTGCGGCGCTTTTGCGTACTTAAGCGTCAGACCTCGGTAAAACACATGGTCCAGTGGTAACCCTGTTATAAATTGGACTCGATGATCCGGCAAGAACGTCACCTCTTGTAAGTCCGCAGCCTTTAAGGCCTGCCTCATCGCATTAACGCGAGATTCACTCCAGCTATTGAAGTCTCCAGCAAATAGAATTGGCCCCACATGATGCTTTAAAAGCATTTCAAGCGCCGTTAACTGCGATACATACTCTTTTGTACCTACGGTGAAGTTAATCGCATGTACATTCACCACTGCGAGTTTCTCGCCATTACTCAAGTGATACTGGCTATATAATGCAGACTTAGGTAAGCGAAGCCACGGCTCTTTAGAGGTGTAAGCGCAGGCTTTTTCTGGTTGCCCTTGAGCAATACTAATTACACCGGCACCGCTACCCAGCGCCTTAAAAGCACTCACTTGATTACTAACCCAGCGACCATCCACCAACCACTGTTTAAATGATGGTGTCATGCTGGCTTCTTGCAATAACAGTAACTGCTTATCAGCAGAAAACTCATCGAGTGCACGTTGCCAGTTAGCCCGGTTCTGTTTGTAGATATTCCAGACAAGCACATTGATTTTGCCGTCATGATCGAGAGCTTTTGAATCGCTAAATTCGATGCACCTGATATCTTGTGTCAGCTCGGTACCTGTTTGAGTAATAATTTGCGGCTGATCTGGTACGGTGAAAATAACCTGGAAGCCAACCAATACCGCCATTACGAGAAAAGCTAACGCCAGAAAAAAACGCTTAAACATACGACAAACCTGAATGTAGGCACCCGAAATCTAGAACAACAAATCTCGGGTTAAATGATTTCACTAATAAGCAAACAACAAAAAAGGAGCCATTTGGCTCCCTTTTAGCATAATAAATACGAAACAAGTGACAAGAAACCTTAGATCGCGTCTTCGTCTTCTTCACCAGTACGAATACGAACCACACGCTCAATATCAGTGACGAATATTTTACCATCACCAATCTTACCAGTTTGCGCGGTTTCAATGATTGTCTCTACGCATTTATCAGCCACATCTTCCGTTACAACGATTTCGAGCTTCACTTTAGGTAGAAAGTCCACCATGTACTCTGCACCACGGTAAAGCTCGGTGTGACCTTTTTGGCGACCAAAGCCTTTCACTTCAGAGACAGTCATCCCTGTAATGCCAACTTCAGCTAGCGCTTCTCGAACATCATCCAGTTTAAATGGCTTGATAATCGCTTCAATTTTTTTCATGTTCATCCCTTAAGCTTCAATCGATTGCGCTTATTATCGTTTAGCGTTTCACAACATTCAATGTTTGTCTCTGATCCACCAGCGAAAATCCAGGCTGAGCAAATTAACATGGCGAATATCATAAGTTGATAAAACCCAATGAGGACAGCTCAATGCCCGATCGTCCAAGCTTTACTTCAGACTCACGTTTACTTCAAACTTGCGTAGTAAGCCGCTAGGTTAGCGATGTCTTCATCAGACAACAATGAAGCTTGAGCTTGCATCACAGCAGCAAGTCCACCTGTTCGCTCTTTATTTTTATAAGCTTTAATTGAACTGATAATATATTGCTCATTTTGCCCTTTCAGATTTGGGTAACCCGGAATGACAGCAATACCATCAGCGCCATGACACGCCGCGCATACTCCCGACTTTGCTTGACCTGCTGCAGCATCTCCCGCAGCTAGAGCTTGCCCACTGAACATGGTTAGCGCCACCATTGCGCCCATGATTGTTTTCTTCATTGCTTCACCTAATCAATTATTATTTAAGGATTTTTATATTTTATAATCGACATTGTGGCATGAATTTTCATTACCTGCGCCAAATAAGTTCACAATCTTGACCATTAAACGCCTGATCAACGAACAGATCTGCCACAGCAACGACTCGGTCTTGATACATCAAAATCGGAATTTGACGACGCAGCCAGCTTGGCACATTGTATTCTTGGAACAACTTCTTCAGTTTTCGACTGTGATTACGCGTGGTTGGATGCGCTGATAAGCCTTCCGGATTAAAGGTCACGCGAAGCAATTCTGGCTGACTCGGAAGCGCAATCGTTGCGTTGCTAGAACTCGTCGTTAAGGTCAGCTCCCCTAGCCGCTCTGGAAGCAATAAAACGGTATCGACTTGAATCGTACTTTGCCACTCAGTGACGTCAGCGATTTCCGTTACCCAATAGAGACGATTTCGAAAACGGCGCACTTCACCTTGTTTAAGTTGTAGTTTGGGGTTGGCATCTTGCTGAGCTAATGCGACTTCATTCCAGATAAGATTGAGTTGTACCTGAGTCGGCATACTAGTATTAAGCTTAGCCAGCCACATACGAATCAAGCGCGCACGCGCTAATCCACTGTGCTTAGCCAGTTCTTCAATACTCAAACTTAGATCCGTTTGTAAAGCGCGTTCAAACACCGCGCTCAATAGTTCATCCAATAGCGCTTCTTGTTGAGCACATAAACTTGCACTGCGCTGAACCGCTTGATGGATACTCGGCCAGCGACCAGACAATTCAGGAATAACACAATGACGAAGAAAGTTACGATCATAACGGGTATCTTGATTGCTTTCGTCTTCCACCCACTCCAAGCCTAATTTAGTAGCGGCTTCTTCGATGGTATTCCGCTTGATAGTAAGCAATGGTCGAACTAGAGATCCGCAAGAAAACGGCATACTCTCCGCCATCGAAGATAACCCTTTAGGCCCGCTGCCGCGCTTAAGCGCAAGGAGAAAAGTCTCTATTTGATCGTCGGCATGTTGACCAGTCAACAGTATATCGCCTTCTTGAATGTACTTAGTTAAGGCTTGGTAGCGAGCTTCACGAGCAAGAAGTTCAATACTTTCACCATTGCTGATGTCTAAGCTCACTCGCTCGGTCGAGCACGATATCCCCACTTGTTGTGCCCAAAGTAAGCATTTATCGGCCCAATTATCGGCATTCGAGCTTAAACCATGGTGCACATACACAGCGTGACACTCTACAGAGTGCGCTTGTTGGTAGCGACTGAGTAATTCGAGTAAAAGACGTGAATCCACTCCTCCGCTAAACGCCAAGACAACCTTAGTGCCTGATTGATAGTAGCGGCCGAGAACTTGAGCAAAATGCAGGTAAAGCGATTCCATAAACGATCCGATAGGTGCAAAAAAGGGCTGGACTCTCATCCAACCCTTTCTATTTTAACTGTTATCAATTGAGATATCAGCTAACGCTTAATAGCAATCACCGAAATTAACAGTAACCGTAGCTCATTAGGCGCTGGTAACGACGTTCACGTAGCGTCTCTTCATCCAATTGTTCTAGATCTTCTAGCTGACGAAGTAGTGTCGCTTTCATATTCGCTGCCATTTGAACATGATCGCGATGAGCGCCGCCTAGTGGCTCTTCGATGATTTCGTCGATCAGTTCAAGCTCTTTAAGACGCGGAGCAGTTAGGCCCATTGCCTCTGCCGCTTGTGGCGCTTTGTCTGAATCACGCCATAAGATTGAAGCACAACCCTCAGGAGAAATTACTGAGTACGTAGAGTACTGAAGCATGTTCACGTAGTCGCCTACACCGATTGCTAGTGCACCACCAGAACCGCCTTCACCAACAACGTTACAGATTACTGGCACTTTAAGACCAGACATCACTTTTAGGTTTTTCGCGATAGCTTCAGATTGACCACGCTCTTCTGCGCCCACACCTGGGTATGCGCCAGCCGTGTCAATAAATGTGATGATCGGCATGTTGAAACGCTCTGCCATTTCCATCAAACGTAGCGCTTTACGGTAACCTTCTGGTTTTGGCATACCAAAGTTACGTTTCACTTTCTCTTTGGTTTCACGACCTTTTTGGTGACCAATGATCATCACAGGGCGGCCTTCAAGGCGAGCCATGCCACCCACAATCGCTTTGTCGTCTGCAAACGCGCGGTCACCCGCTAATTCATCAAACTCCTCAAAAGCGTGTTGGATGTAATCCAGCGTGTAAGGACGTAGTGGGTGACGAGCCAGTTGAGCTGTTTCCCATGCGCCTAGGTCGCTGAAGGTTTTTTTCTTCAGCTCTAAGCTTTTCTTCTCAAGCTGTTCGATTTCTTTATCTAGGTCAATCGCAGAATCACCACCGTGACGAGAGACATCACGTAATGCTTCAATTTTCGCTTCTAGTTCTGCAATTGGCTTTTCAAATTCAAGAAAGTTTAGGCTCATCTATGAATCCTTGTTTACTCAGCGTCTAACATATTGCGCTGAATTTTTAGTTAAATTCGAGTTCTACCTGGCTTTTGCCAAGCAACTGTTTTAAATCGTCGAGTAATGTATCACTTGGCGTTACTCGCCACTCGGTGCCCAATGTTAACCGCGCTCTGGCGTCGGCACGCTGGTAGTATACATTGACGGGTACGGTTCCGGCTTTGTGCGGTTCTAAAATACGGCTGAACTGCTCAAAAAACTGATCGTTGATCTGATTTGCATCTATCGATACCGACAAACCACGAGCGTATTTCTCGCGCGCACTGCCGAGATCCATAACTTCACGCGCCGACATTTTAAGGCCACCGTTGAAGTCATCAAAGCTGACCTGTCCAGAAACGACCAAAATTCTGTCTTTTTCGAGAAGTTCAGCGTATCGATCCAGCGCATCTGAGAACAACATCACTTCCATGCGACCACTTCGGTCATCCAGTGTCATAATACCAATTCGTGTACCACGCTTGGTCGTCATTACACGAGCGGCAATAACCAGGCCGGCTACCGTGACAGATTGATCGCGGCGAGTGGGCGTTGCGTCTTTTAGTCGACAACTGGTGTATTTGTTTAGTTCCTTTACGTAGGCGTTAATTGGGTGCCCTGTCAAATATAGACCTAGGGTATCACGCTCGCCCTCTAACCACACTTTTTCTGGCCAAGGCGGAACCTGCGTATACTTATGCTCTACTTCTTCAGGTGCATCCGTTAACACACCAAACATATCTGTTTGACCAAACGCCTCAGCTTGGTGATGTTGACTTGCTGCTTTTACCGCGTCATTGAGTGACGCCATCATCGCCGCGCGGTGTGGGCCTAGTCGATCCAACGCGCCCGCGTAAATCAGCTTCTCTATCACTCGTTTATTGACGCGTTTTAGATCAACTCGAGCACAGAAATCAAATAGGTCTTTAAAGTGACCACCTTTATTTCTCGCCTCAAGAATCGCATCGATAGGACCCTCACCTACCCCTTTTATCGCACCAATACCGTAAACAATTGCGCCATTTTCATCAACATTAAAGCGATATAAGCCAGAGTTGATGTCTGGTGGCAGCACGGTGAGCTTCATACGGAAACACTCATCGACCAAGCCAACGACTTTTTCCGTGTTATCCATATCGGCTGTCATTACCGCAGCCATAAATTCGGCAGGGTAATGTGTTTTCAGCCAAAGAGTCTGATAAGAAACCAATGCATAAGCAGCAGAGTGCGATTTGTTAAAACCATAACCGGCGAACTTCTCTACCAAGTCGAAGATTTTCATCGCCAACTCGCCATCGATACCGTTCTTTATCGCACCTTCTTCAAAGATAGCACGTTGTTTTGCCATCTCTTCTGGCTTTTTCTTACCCATTGCACGACGAAGCATGTCCGCACCACCTAGCGTGTAACCTGCTAAGATCTGCGCAATCTGCATTACCTGCTCTTGGTACAGGATGATGCCGTAGGTTGGATCAAGCGTCTCTTTTAGCGACTCGTGTTGCCACTTTTCATCTGGATAAGAGATCGCTTCTCGACCATGTTTACGGTCGATAAAGTTATCTACCATGCCCGATTGCAAAGGACCCGGACGGAAGAGTGCTACCAATGCGATAATGTCTTCGAAACAGTCTGGCTGAAGTCGTTTGATCAGCTCTTTCATGCCTCGAGATTCAAGCTGGAATACTGCTGTCGTTTCAGAGTTTTGCAACAAACGGAAAGAGGCAGGGTCTTCTAACGGTATGGATTCAATTTGAACCGGTTCTTTCCCTTCTCGCTCTAGGCGTGGGTTAATCAGCCCTAACGCCCAGTCAATAATGGTTAAGGTACGTAAACCCAAGAAGTCAAACTTAACTAGGCCAGCGGTCTCAACATCGTTTTTATCAAATTGAGTAACCGGAAAGTGACCTTCAGCGTCTGCATAAATTGGCGCAAAATCGGTAATTGTTGTAGGTGAAATTACAACACCACCAGCGTGTTTACCGGCGTTTCGCGTACAGCCTTCCAAAATATGACACATGTCGATGAGTTCTTTAACTTCCTCATCGGCCTCATACAATTCAGGTAGTGCAGGTTCAGCTTTAAACGCTTTATCTAGCGTCATGCCTGGATCGGGCGGGATCAGCTTTGAAATACGATCAACAAAACCAAATGGGTGGCCCAATACGCGGCCAACGTCACGGATTACCGCTTTTGCCGCCATGGTACCAAACGTGATGATCTGAGATACCGCGTCGCGACCGTACATTTCCGCAACGTGGTCAATAACCTGGTCACGTTTATCCATACAGAAATCGACGTCGAAATCGGGCATCGAAACACGTTCTGGGTTCAAGAAACGTTCGAACAGCAAGTCATATTCTAGTGGATCCAGATCGGTGATTTTTAGTGCGTAAGCCACCAAAGAACCAGCACCGGAACCACGTCCAGGACCGACAGGAATTCCATTATCTTTTGACCACTGGATGAACTCCATTACGATCAAGAAGTAACCAGGAAATCCCATTTGGTTGATAACATCTAGCTCTATCTGAAGACGTTCATCATATTCAGGGCGGCGACGTTTTCTCTCTTCCTCATCTGGAAATAGGAACTCTAAACGCTCTTCCAACCCCTCTCGGGATTTCATGACTAGGAACTCAGTCTCTTTCATCCCTTCGGTTGGGAAAGCAGGTAGGAAGTACTCACCTAAGCGCACAGTCACGTTACAACGCTTCGCTATCTCGACACTGTTTTCTAACGCTTCAGGAATATCAGCAAACAGCTCACACATTTCTTCTTCTGTACGAAGATATTGCTGCGGACTGTAGTTTTTTGGCCTACGCGGATCTTCTAATGTGTAACCATCGTGAATCGCTACGCGTATTTCATGAGCATCAAATAGGTCTGGACTCAGGAATACAACTTCATTGGTCGCCACTACTGGCAAGTCCTGCTGCTCTGCCAATTCAACCGCAAAGTGAAGATAAGTTTCTTCATCTGGACGACCGGTACGAAGTAGCTCAAGATAAAAGCGATCTGGAAAATGCTGTTTATAGAAATCAACACACCCTTGCACTATTTGACGGTTGCCTTTCAAAAGGCCGCGACCAATTTCCCCGCTTTTACCGCCGGATAATACAATCAGGCCTTCAGACATTTCAGCCAACCAGGCTTTGTCAATCACTGGGTGGTGTTGAACATGTCCACGTAAGTACGCTTTTGATATCAATAACGTCAGGTTCTTATAACCTACATTATCCGCCGCAAGCAAAGTCACTTGTGTCAGCTCTTCACCAAACTCGTCCGACTGCATTTTAAAGTCAGCACCAATGATCGGTTTAACACCGCTGCCATGCGCCGTACCGTAAAACTTCACCAAACCACATAGGTTGGTAAAGTCGGTCAACGCCATTGCGGGCATACCGAGCTCAGCAACTTTCTTTACGATTGGCGGAACTTTGTTGAGGCCATCCACCATCGAGAAGTCACTATGAACACGCAGGTGGATGAATTTGGGATCTGACATTAACAGGTACCGTGTAACTCTATTTTGTTGGGGATTCTAACCTAAAGAGGTTGGGTTTATAACACCAATTAGATCGTTTGATTATTCTATGCCTAACGCTTTTTTTACTGGCTTGAAACTCTTGCGGTGTTCACTGATCACTCCGTGTTGCTCAATCGCTTCAAAGTGCGCTTTAGTTGGGTAACCTTTGTGCTTCGCGAAGCCAAATTGTGGATGAAGTTTATCCAACTCTTCCATCTCTTGGTCACGCACGACTTTGGCAATAATTGAAGCCGCACTGATTTCGGCAACACGTAGATCGCCTTTTACTACAGCTTGAGCATCCATTGGCAGCTCCGGACAACGGTTACCATCAATCAACACCAAATCAGGTTGAACCTGTAACCCCGCCACTGCACGCTGCATCGCAACCATAGTCGCCTGCAAAATATTCAGTTGATCGATTTCTTCAGGAGAACAACGCCCGACCGCCCACACCAATGCTTTTTCTTTGATTTCAGGAAGCAACGCCATGCGTTTCTTTTCGGTCAATTTTTTCGAATCGTTCAACCCTTCAATAGGATTGTTAGGATCAAGGATAACCGCAGCGGTGACGACGTCTCCCACCAAAGGGCCACGTCCGACCTCGTCGACTCCGGCCACAAGCTGATAACCTTGCGGATATTCAAACGGAGGGAGTTCAACTTTGGTTTTGGTCGCTTTTGGTTTAACAGCCATGATAAATCTCTATTTTTCAATCAGTTTTAGAACCGCGTTTGCGGCTTGTTGATCCGCATCTTTACGGATCCAATGATGCATTTCCGTAAACTTATCTAACATCGGTTTATTGTCGCTTTCCAATAAGCGAGAAACCTCAGTAAACAAATTGTCTGGTGTGCACTCATCTTGTAGATATTCTTTGACGAGCTCATCATCCGCCAAGATATTCGGCAATGACACATACTTCGTTTTCAATAGACGTTTAGCTAAGAAAGCAGTAAATGCATTCACACGATAACCCACCACCATTGGACGCTTGAGAAGCATACACTCCAACGCTACGGTACCGGAGGCCAACATCACAGCATCGGATGCGGTGATGACGTTGCGTGCGGTGTCATCAACTAACTTGAAGTCCAACTCTGGCGCTAGCTCTTTCCATGCTTGTTCAAACTGCTCACGGCGTTTTTGATTAACAAGCGCGACAACAAACCCCAGTTCTGGAAATTTTTTATGGAGTAACTTGCAGGTTTCAATAAACGGCTCTGAGAGCATTTTTAACTCGCTACCACGACTGCCTGGCAGGACAGCAAGCCACTTTTTATCTTGTTCTAAACCAAGCAACTCACGTGCAGGCGCTTGTTCTGATTCTAGTGGGATGGCATCAGCCAAGGTATGACCAATGAACTCGCAAGGTACATTAAATTTGTCGTAGAACGCTTTCTCAAACGGAAGAAATGCTAGCACCAAGTTCGTTGCCGCTTCTATTTTAAAGATGCGCTTCTGACGCCAAGCCCAAACAGACGGACTCACGTAATGAACGGTTTTAATGCCCGCTTGCTTGAGGTCAAGCTCCAGGCGTAAGTTGAAGTCAGGAGCATCGATCCCGATGAAAACATCAGGCGGATTCTGAGTAAAATACTGAACGAGCTCAGCTTTCACTTTAAGAAGTCTCGGTAAGCGGCCTAAAACCTCGACTAATCCCATCACCGCAAGCTCTTCCATATCAAACAGAGACTCGCAACCTTGGGCTATCATTTTCGGACCACCAATGCCTACGAACTCTGCGTCTGGATATTGTTGCTTTACTGCTTTGATAAAGCCTTCACCTAGCGTATCGCCAGACAATTCTCCGGCAATGATGCCAATACGTAATGGTCTTTCCATATCTACTTCGCTATTTTTCCTGTGCGCTATGGATAACGGTTTGCCTTATCCATAAAACACAAAAAGATCGTAACCTCAAATTCGGTCACGATCTTTTTATTTATTGGTTCATTCGCCAATTAACGAATAATGCCACGTTCCGTCGTTTCCAGAATATCTGAGAAACGCTTCACTGCTGGCCACTCTTGAGCCATTTCAGCTAGAATAGGCTTCACTTCTTCTAGCGTCTTACCTGAACGGTAGATTTCTTTATACGCTTTTTGTAGCGCACGAATCTCTGGTTTCTCAAAGCCATTACGCTTCAAGCCAACAAGGTTCAAGCCGAAAGGTGTGGCGTGGTTACCTTGCGCGAGTACGTAAGCTGGGACATCTTGCACCACTGCTGAGCAGCCGCCAATGTACGCGTAAGCGCCCACTGTACAAAACGGGTGAATCGCAGACAGTGCCATCACACCAGCATAATCATCAACAGTAACGTGACCACCAAGAATCGAGTTATTACCGATATGAGTGTGGTTACCAATAACAACATCATGCGCAACGTGTGCATTCACACACAATAAGTTGTCATCACCAATGATCGTGGTTGCTTTGTCCTGCACTGTGCCGCGGTGAACTTGGACCGCTTCACGAATGACGTTACGGTCACCGATAACCACAGTTGTGTCTTCACCACCGTATTTTTTGTCTTGGTTTTCTTCGCCGATGACAGCATGTGGGAAAATACGGTTATCTTTGCCAATAGTCGTGTGACCTTTGATCACAACGTGAGACATCACTTCTGTGCCTTCACCAATTTCAACCGTAGAGGTGATGTACGTAAAAGGACCTACTGTTACGTTAGCACCAATTTTGGCGCCCTCTTCTACCACCGCTGCCGGGTGGATTTTAGCGGTTTCATGAATCATATTAAAACTCTCGACGAGCACACTTCAGTTCTGCAGAACATACCACTTCGCCGTCAACTTTTGCTACACCGCTAAATGCAGCAATGCCGCGACGTTCTTTCAGAAATTCTACCTCAATAACCAATTGGTCGCCCGGAACCACTGGTTTACGGAATTTCGCGCCGTCTACGCTTGCAAAGTAGTACAGTTCATTTTCTGTTGGTGCACCAAATGATTTAAATGCAAGTAAGCCTGTTGCCTGAGCCATTGCTTCTAAAATCAAAACACCTGGGAATACTGGTAGTTGAGGAAAGTGACCTGTGAACTGAGGTTCGTTAACCGACACGTTTTTAATCGCGTGAAGGTACTTCTCTTCTTGGAAGTCTATCACTCGGTCGATCAATAAGAATGGGTAGCGATGAGGTAGTAGCTCTTGAATTTCAGAGATGTTCATCGTTTTCTTTTCAGTAGTCAAAGTCGTCTTCCTATATCAATTTTTTGCCGCCAAGATGGCAAACGTGGCAACAGGTCGTAAAGCCGAATCGCTTTGCAATATACTAGCAAAATACGCACCATCTTGGAGTTAAATCTACTTAGAGCGCGTCATTATAGAAGAAAAAGACCCGCATTTCGCGAGTCTTCGTACAGAATATGGAACTAGAGCCTGTTAGCTTTCACGTTAAATACAGAGCGAAAGATAACTTGTTCTAAATTTCTTCTTTCTGTTCCAGCTGTTTTTCAACCGCTTTTAGGCGCTTATTCATCTCATCAATACGGTGAACTCGAGTTGCAGTTTTACGCCACTCTCTGTTCGTTTGTAGTGGAATACCTGATGAGTAAAGGCCTTTTTCTTCGATACTGCGCATTACCATGCCCATACCTGTAATCGCCACACCATCTGCGATAGTGATATGGCCATTCAGAACAGACGCGCCGCCAATCTGGCAGTACTTACCAATTTTTGTACTGCCTGCGACAATAGTACCACCAGGCATCACGGTACCATATCCGATCTGCACGTTGTGCGCGATTTGAAGTTGGTTATCCAGAATGACATTGTCTTCAATGATAGTATCTTCGAGTGCACCGCGGTCAATCGTAGTACAAGCACCAATCTCAACGCGGTTACCGATACGCACTGAACCAAGCTGAGGAATTTTGATCCACTCGCCTTTGTCATTCGCATAACCGAAGCCATCAGAGCCAATGACGGTACCCGATTGAACGAGACAGTCATCACCCAATGACACTTCATGATAGATAGTGACATTAGCCCAAAGCTTAGTGTTATTCCCTAGCTTGGCGTTCTTACCGATAAAACAACCAGCGCCAACGCTTACGTTATCGCCGAGTTCTACGCCCGTTTCAATCACAGCGTTAGCGCCGATTGTAACGTTCTCACCCATCTTAACGTCGCCGGCAATCACAGCACTTGTTGCAATATCGTCTGCCGGTGTTGGTGTGGTATCCATCGCTTGGACCACACGAGCAAATGCGACATAAGGGTCTGAAACCACTAGCGCACTTCCAACGCATTGATCTTTATGCTCAGCCTTTACCATAACAACGGTAGCTTGGCACTCAGAAAGGTGTTTTGCGTATTTTGGGTTAGACAAGAAGGTTACGTCACCTTCTTGTGCTTTATCCATTGGGGCAACACGGCTTACAACGAGAGACTCGTCACCAAACAGCTCACCCCCGGTAATTGTCGCCAATTCGGCTAATGTTAATGTCTTCATAACTTCTTATTTTAGAGCTTTAATTACGTCTTCAGAGATATTGTATTCTGGCTTGCCGTACTGCAAAGCAGAGATATCAATCACAAGATCGTAACCATTTTTGTCTGCGACTTTCTTAACTGCATCTTGAATCGTTTTGAAAAGCTTCGCTTTTTCTTCAGCTTCACGACGCGCACTTGCTTTTTCAAGTGCTTGTGCTTTCACTTTGTACTCGCTGTCTAGCTTCGCGATATCGATACGTAGCTTTTCAACTTCGTCTTGACCCAAAAGCTCGCCGTCACGTTGTAGCTTCTCAATCTTTGTTTTAGCTTGTGCTTGGATTGACTTCAGTTCATCAGCTTTGCTTTTGAAGTCTTTCTGCATTTTTTGTAGTACAACTTCACGTTGAGGAAGAGCTTGAAAAACTTGAGCTGTATTTACGTAAGCAATTTTCTGTGCAGCTTCTGCCGCATTTGCAAACATTGAAGAGCTCAGTACAAGAAGGCCAATCCCAGCCGCTTTGATCATTTTATTCAAAATATTTTCCTCTTTAGAAAGTTCTACCGATAGTGAATGTGAAGAACTCTTCATCATCGCCATCAAATTTCTTAATTGGTTTCGCTAGTGAGAAGACTAGTGGCCCCATTGGAGACATCCACTGCAACGCCGCACCGTAAGAAGAGCGGTAGTTGGTTGGATCTGAGTAATCGTAGTAGTAACGGTCACCATATTCCGCACCTGAATCGCGGTAGTCAAACTCCGTATCCCAAACACTTGCCATATCAAAGAAGATACTGGTACGAATTTGGTTTTGTACTTCTTCTGATGCAAATGGTGTTGGGACAATCAACTCAACACTTGCTAGCGCTACGGCGTTACCACCAACAGAGTCATCTGTTGCTGTATCTGCGCCATTGTTTGAACCAGATGTATCACGGTAAACCGCTTTAGGACCAACAGAGTTTGAGCCAAAGCCACGAAGCGATGTAAAGCCACCTGCGTAGTAGTTTTCGTAGAATGGGAACAAGTTATCGTTGCCATCCGTTTGACCGTAACCATTACCGTAACCTAAGCGGCCACGGAACAAGAGGGTAAACTCATGCTTTTTAGTCAATGGCACATACTGACGAACATCGTACTGCATTTTGAAGTATTGAACGTCAGAGCCAGGTACGGTCATTTTATAGAATGCACGCTGATGGTTACCTGCCGTAGGGAAGTAGCCACGGTTTAAGTTATTACGTGTCCAAGAGATATTGAAGTCGAAGTCGTTTGTGTTCAACGCTCCACTAGAATCAATGTTGTCTGCTTGTGCTCGTAAGAACTGCTCTACCTGCAAGTAAGGCGATAAGTTACCGATCTTGTTGTGCGTATAACCGACACCGAATTCAAAACGGTTCAACTCATCGAATGGGAAGCCCCACGTTAAGCTCGCGCCATAGCTTTCGTTGGTATAGTCAACGATATTGGCTTCTTTCGCTTCAAATTCGTTATAGAAAACCTTACCACCCAAGCTTACACCGTCTAAGTTCCAGTACGGATCACGGTAATCAAGACTGATGTTTTTCTGGTAGTCATTCATCATCGCGTTGATACCAACACGGTTACCGCTACCAATAAAGTTATCTTGTTGCAGGCCAACCTGGAAGCTCACACCCGATTCTGTACCGTAGCCAACACCGAAGTTAACGCTACCAGAGTTCGCTTCTTTGACAGAATAAACTAGGTCAACTTGATCATCACTACCAGGAACTCGAACCGTCTGTACTTCAACATTTTCAAAGTAGCCCAAACGATTTAGACGAGTTTTACCCGTTTCAATCGATTTCGAGTTCAACCAACTGCCTTCCATCTGACGCATTTCACGACGAAGGACTTCATCTTTGGTTGAGTTATTACCCGTGAAGCGAATATCACGAACATAAATTCGGTTACCCGGGTCTACGTTAACGACCAAAGAAACTTCTTGATTCTCGTCGTCAAACTCTGGAATGGTATTCACTTGAGGATAAGCATAACCGGACTCACCAAGCACACGCTTAATCCCTTCTTCCATTGAAGTCACCAACGAGCCGTTGTATATCTCATTGTCTTCAAATGGCACAAGTCTTTCGAACGTCGCTTCCTCACCAATCAAATCACCACGGAACTTCACGTCCTTAACGGTGTAAACCTCGCCCTCTTCTAGACCAAGAGTAATGTATACCCCTTTCTTGTCAGGAGAGATTGCAACTTGTGTCGAATCAACGTTAAATTTTAAGTAACCACGATCCAGGTAGAATGATTTGAGTGCTTCAATATCACCTGCAAGGACTTGCTTTTGATACTTTTCATCAGAAAGGAAATTCCACCACGGCACATCAACATTTAAGTTAAAGCGCGAAAGCAGTTCTTCATCACTGAACACTTCATTACCGATAAAGTTGATTTGCTGAATTTTTGCCGACACACCTTCAGTAAAGACAAACTTAAGGTCAGAACGATTACGTGGTAGTGGAGTAACCACCGCTTTTACTGTTGCGTTGTATTTACCTACGCTGTAGTAAAAGTCTTCTAAGCCTTTTTCAATGTTGCTTAGCGTGGTGCGGTCAAGCGCTTCACCTTCACGAACGCCAGACGCGTTCAGGTTTTCTTGTAGCTGCTCGTCCTTGATTGCTTTGTTACCTGAAAAAGAGATGCTTGCAATGGTAGGACGTTCTTTGACTTGAACCATCAGAACACCACCGTCACGCAACACTTTCACATCTTCAAAGTTACCAGATGCATACAGGGCGCGGATAATTTCTGCAACATCGCCTTGGCCAATGGTATCACCGACACGTACAGGCATTTTCAACAATGCAGCACCCAGTGCTACACGCTGCAATCCATCGATTTCAATATCTTGAACTACGAAGTTCTCTGCTCCATTTGCAGATACACTGGTCGCCAGTAAACTTGCAAATAGAATTCGCTTAATCGCCATACTTGTTCTAATTATTCCTTGCTACTGCTTTTGTCTCTGAACTATCACAGACGAGTAAAATCATTAAATAGCGCTAACGCCATGAGCGAGAAGATGATCGCACCACCAATTCTAAAGCCCATTTCCTGCACTTTCTCAGGAACAGGACGTCGAATGACTGCTTCAATTGCAAAAAACAACAAATGACCGCCATCCAACATTGGTAAAGGAACGAGGTTAATAATACCTAGGTTAACACTAATTAGAGCGAGAAAACCTAAAAAGTAGACCAAACCATAATCTGCTGTCGCGCCTGCGCCTTTGGCTATTGATATTGGTCCACTCAGATTATTCAGACCAACGTCTCCAACAATCAGCTTCTTAAGCATGCTGATTGTCAAACCAATGACTTGGCCAGTTTTGTCTACTGCTTTACCTATTGACTCGAATACACCAAACTGAAGATCGAAGCGATAACTTTCTGGCCATTCTGCGACTTTAGGTGCAATACCTGCAAAACCAACGACTTCTTTGTTAGCTAGCTCACGGCTACCGGGCGTCAGCGTCAATGTTTGCTCATAACCCTGACGTAACACCGTCAATTCAAGCGGTGTATCAGGATTAGAACGAACCGCTTCAACCACTTGCTTCCATTCGGTTACGCGTTGTTGACCAATTGCGACAACCTCATCACCTGGAAGCACACCGGCTTTTTCCGCCGCTCCACCTTGCGAGACCTGCTCGATAACTCGATACACCTCCGGTGTATACGGAGCAAAACCTAACGACTGCATCGCTGACTGAGTTTCTGGGTCGAACTTCCACTCACGTAAATCGAGCGTTTTCGTTACTTCTGAACCAACTTCATTCGCTGACGTTAGTGTTACCGTCATCAAATCATCGCCAATATGAGAAATCAATCCCATATTTACTGATTCCCAATCCGGAGTTTTGATACCAGATATCGATTTAAGTTCCATTCCAGATTCAATTCCAGCTTCCGCAACAATCGAATTGGGCGTAACTTCACCAATTACAGGCTTAACAGCCGGGATACCAATTAGAAATACCAGCCAATAGGCAAAAATTGCGAAAAGAAAATTAAAGATGGGGCCAGCCGCAACAATAGAGGTTCGCTTCCATAACGGCTTCTTATCAAACGCTAGGTGCTTCTCATGTTCTGGCACCTCATCGACACGGCTATCAACCATTTTCACATAGCCGCCGAGAGGGATCATTGAGATGCTGTACTCCGTTCCGTCTTTGCCTACTTTACTCCAAATAGACTTGCCGAAACCGATTGAAAACTTTTCAACTTTAACGCCGCAACGGCGAGCAACCCAAAAATGCCCAAATTCGTGCACGGCAACAAGAATGCCCAGTGCGACGATAAAAGAAATGAGATTCCACAATATACCAGTCATCAGCTACGCTCGCGTATGGTTTCTAGGGCAATAGTTCGTGCCATTCTATCTAGCTCGAGCAAGCTTTCCAAGCTATTCGCATTCTCAGCTTTGCAGCTTGCGTTGATTTTATTCAACACAGACTCATTGATGCGAGCAATATCGGTAAAACCTAGTCTGTTATTTAAAAATGCATCAACAGCGACTTCATTAGCTGCGTTCAATGCTGTTGTTGCGTGTTGACCTTCATAACAGGCATCAATTGCGAGTTTTAAACATGGGTAACGAGCAAAATCAGGCTGCAAAAACGTCAGCTCACCAACTTTCGTGAAGTCTAGCGGCTTAACCCCAGCTTCCACTCTTGACGGGTATGACATGGTGAGCGCAATTGGCGTCGCCATATCCGCTTCTCCCATTTGTGCCAAGACCGAACCATCACGATACTGAACCATAGAATGAATTACCGATTGAGGATGAATAACCACCTTCAGTTGTTCGCGAGCAGCATTAAATAGCCACTTAGCTTCGATATACTCAAGGCCTTTATTCATCATCGTGGCAGAGTCAACAGAAATTTTTGGCCCCATCGACCAGTTTGGATGAGCAATCGCCTGAGCGGGTGTCACCTGTTCCAGTTCTGCGATGTCAGTGTAACGGAAAGGACCACCAGATCCAGTCAACAAAATATGAGAAATGCCATGTTCTTGTAAATTGCAACGACCTAGATTGGTTTGTACTTGCTGTGGTAAACATTGGAAAATGGCGTTGTGTTCACTGTCGACGGGAAGTAGCTCTGCGCCAAATTCTTCTACAGCATCAATAAATAGCTGGCCTGACATTACAAGTGCTTCTTTATTTGCCAACAAGACTCGCTTACCTGCTTTCACGGCAGCCATGGTAGGCAATAAGCCAGCTGCTCCTACAATAGCAGCCATTACACTGTCGACCTCGTCCAGCGAAGCAATATGGCATAGCGCATCAACACCACCTAGCACTTCGGTACCTGGCGAAACCGAGTGTAGCTCAGCTTGAAGTTGAGACGCCGCAGCTTTATCTGCCATGACCGCATACTTAGGTTGCCACTGACGACATAGACCGATCATCTTTTCAACGTTAGTGCTTGCCGCTAAGGCAACGACAGAAAACAGATCTGGGTTTTGTTCGACCACTTTAAGCGTGCTTGCACCAATTGATCCAGTAGCACCAAGAATCGTTAACTTTTGCATGTTGTAAGACCGTTAGAAAGCTCAGGAGCGACGACGCCGCTCCTGATAAATTAGAATACGTAGTAAAGAAGAGCAAAAACTGGGAATGCTGCGGTTAGGCTGTCGATACGATCTAGCACACCACCGTGCCCTGGGATAATGTTACTGCTGTCTTTAATGCCTGAGACACGTTTGAACATACTTTCAACCAGATCACCAAGCACTGAAATAACGACAGTAACCAGCGTAATCAGCACCATATGGACAGGGCTAGTGAACTGGATATCGAACCAATCAGCAAATGCCCACGCTACGATTAATGCCGTGATAATGCCACCAATTAGCCCTTCAATGGTTTTATTGGGGCTTACATGAGGAGCCATCTTACGTTTGCCTAAGCTTTTGCCTGCAAAGTAGGCGCCGCTATCTGCAGCCCATACCAAGAAACAAACGTACAACACAAGCTTTGCGCCGTGGTATGGATCTACAGTGATGTCATACGCTCTGAGAATAATCACACTCCAAAGGAATGGGATTAATGTCAGAAAACCAAATACATGACGTAAAACAAAATTACTTTGCCAAGATTTCGTCGTTTTGGGGTAAGTAATCGCCATTAAGCTAGCAATAATCCACCAAACAAAACCAATACCCAAGACGACATAATGAGGTGTCGTTAAGTGATTGAGGCTATATGCATCAGGCGAGATGTATAGAAAACTAAGTCCGGTAATAATGATTGCCGGCACAAGGGCAGCAATGCGAGAGTTGCTTCCTGTAAACTGAGTCCACTCCCAAAAACCTAATAGCGTTATTGCAGTTAAAGCGGCAATAAAGCCCATTAGCGGTAATTTAAAAATGCCTAAAATAACCAGGGGAGCTAAAATTAGTGCTGTTATTATTCTCTGTTTCAAACTAACTAGTCCTTATTGAGCTGCCATCAATGCCTTTATTTGTTCACCTGTACAGCCAAAACGACGTTCTCGGTTGATAAACCAAGTTACAGCTTCTACCAAACTGTCTTCATCGAATTCTGGCCAGTACTCTGGTGTAAAGTACATTTCTGCATAAGCCATTTGCCACAACATAAAGTTGCTGATGCGGCACTCTCCACTGGTGCGAATTAAAAGATCCACTTCCGGTAGGTCTGCCATGGTCAAATGCTCAGTGATTAGCTGCTCATTGATATCCTCTACACGAATTTCACCGTTACGTGCTTTTAGCGCTAACGTTTTAGCAGCTTCTGTGATGTCCCATTTACCACCATAGTTGGCTGCAATGTTGATCACCATACCCGTGTTATCTGCCGTTAGGTTTTCTGCTTCTACAATTTTCTTTTGTAGACGCTCACTAAATCGACTGGTATCACCGATCACGCGCAACCGTAAGTTATTTTTGTGTAGTTTTTTTACTTCACTAGACAGGACCGTGATAAACAGTTCCATCAAAAGACCCACTTCTTCCTCCGGACGACGCCAGTTTTCACTACTAAAAGCAAACAGCGTCATGGCTCTAATGCCTAGTTTTGAAGCAGCAGCCACGGTCTTACGAACGGCACTAACGCCTTTTTTATGACCAAATACGCGAGGTTTTCCTTTGGACTTAGCCCAACGGCCATTACCGTCCATAATGATGGCAATATGCTTAGGAAGGGAATCAGAGAAGGCTTGAGAATTTTGCATAGGGAGTTAATTGAGTTCCATCAGTTGGATAGACTAACATAAAAAAACGCTGAGCTGTGAGCACAGCGTTTTCCAACAGTGATGTGTGTGGGAGTATTAAACTTCCATCAACTCTTTTTCTTTTGCAGCAAGAACTTCATCGATCTTCTTAACTGCAACGTCAGTTAGCTTTTGAATTTCGTCTTGTGCTTTACGGTCTTCATCTTCAGAGATTTCTTTATCTTTTAGAAGCGCTTTAAGATCGTTGTTTGCGTCACGACGGATGTTACGAACAGCAACACGACCACCTTCAGCTTCACCACGGACGATCTTAACTAGGTCTTTACGACGTTCTTCCGTTAGCGGTGGAAGTGGAACGCGGATGATAGTGCCAGCTGACATAGGGTTTAGACCAAGGTCAGACGTCATGATCGCTTTTTCTACTTTCGGCGTCAGCTCTTTATCAAAAACCGTGATTGCAAGTGTACGTGCATCTTCAGCAATAACGTTTGCTACTTGGTTTAGAGGTGTTGCTGCACCGTAGTATTCTACAGAAATACCAGATAGTAGGCTTGGGTGTGCACGACCTGTACGAATTTTAGAAAGGTTGTTCTTAAGCGCTTCAACGCTTTTATCCATGCGCTCTTGCGCGTCTTTTTTGATTTCGTTAATCACAGTTTCACCTTAAAAATGTCATCTTTCCTGAAGAAAGCCTAAAACGGTTGAGCAAAGCAAGCACCACCCTAACACTTTGGAGTGGCACCTTAAGCCAAGCTTATTCGTTGATGAGCGTGCCTTCTGCTTCGCCCATTACCACGCGACGTAGTGCGCCTGGCTTGTTCATATTAAATACGCGGATTGGCATTTTGTGGTCACGAGCTAGCGTAAACGCCGCCAAGTCCATAACTTTCAGCTCTTTATCCAGAACTTCTGCATAAGATAGCTTATCATACAGCTCTGCGTCTGGGTTTGCTACAGGGTCAGCAGTAAATACACCATCAACTTTCGTCGCTTTTAGTACGACATCCGCTTCAATTTCGATACCACGTAAACAAGCAGCAGAATCCGTTGTAAAGAACGGGTTACCCGTACCAGCAGAGAAGATGACAACACGGCCTTGGCGAAGCTCACGGATCGCATCAGCCCAATTATAGTCGTCACATACGCCTTTTAGAGGAATGGCAGACATAACGCGCGCATTCACGTATGCACGGTGAAGAGCATCGCGCATCGCTAGGCCATTCATTACTGTAGCAAGCATACCCATGTGGTCACCAACTACGCGGTTCATACCAGCTTCAGCTAGGCCTGCACCACGGAACAAGTTACCGCCACCGATAACTACACCAACCTGAACACCCAGTTCAACCAGTTCTTTAACTTCTTGTGCCATACGATCAAGGACCGCAGGATCAATACCAAAACCGTCTTCACCTTGAAGAGCTTCACCACTCAGTTTTAATAGAATACGTTGATACGCTGGTTTAGGGTTCGTAGTCATGGAGTTTACCTTCCAAAGAGAGTTGTTGATTAACAGTCATGAATAGACACAACTTCAGTTATGGCTATTCATCACGGCTAATCGTTCACTGCTCATAAAAAGACCGCAGCCTTGGCTACGGTCTAATCTTTATACAGTCTCTAAGGATTAACCTTTTTGAGCTGCTGCAACTTCTTCAGCGAAGCTCATTTCTTCTTTCTTCTCGATACCTTCACCTACTTCTAGGCGAACGAACGTAGAAACTGAAGCGCCTTTTTCTTTCAGCATTTCGCCTACAGTTTTCTTAGGCTCCATGATGAAAGCTTGACCTGTTAGAGAGATCTCGCCAGTGAATTTCTTCATGCGGCCAACAACCATCTTCTCAGCGATTTCAGCAGGCTTGCCTTCGTTCATTGCGATTTCAACTTGAACCGCTTTCTCTTTTTCTACTACGTCAGCTGGTACGTCTTCTGGGTTAACGAACTCAGGCTTAGAAGCAGCAACGTGCATTGCAACGTGCTTAAGAGTTTCTGCGTCGCCTTCACCAGCAACAACAACACCGATTTTCTCACCGTGACGGTAAGAAGCGATTGCAGTGCCTTGAACGTATTCTACGCGACGGATAGTGATGTTTTCACCGATTTTAGCTACTAGAGCTACACGTGCGTCTTCGAATTGTGCTTGTAGTTCTTCAACAGAAGCTTTTGAAGCTAGAGCTGCAGCTGCAACTTCTTCTGCGAATGCAGTGAAGTTACCGTCTTTAGCAACGAAGTCAGTTTGGCAGTTAACTTCAAGAAGAACAGCAACGCCGTTTTCTTCTTTGATGATGATTGCGCCTTCAGCTGCAACGTTACCAGCTTTCTTAGCTGCTTTCGCTGCGCCAGATTTACGCATGTTTTCAATTGCTAGTTCGATGTCAGCGTTTGCTTCTACAAGCGCTTTCTTACATTCCATCATGCCAGCGCCAGTACGCTCGCGAAGTTCTTTAACTAGAGCAGCAGTTACAGTTGCCATTCTGTCTTCCTCGTTTGATTCGAAATAAGGTAAAAAACAGGGGCCTAACATTGTCGGCCCCCATTGCTAACTATAACTTAGTTTATGCTACACAAAGGTTTCACATAGACCAAGTGTGACACAGAGCCGCTATTATTCAGCTTCTACGAAACCGTCTTTTTCAGCAACTGCAGCTACGTCTTTGTTACGACCTTCAGATACTGCTGAAGCAGCAGCGTTCAGGTATAGCTGTACAGCGCGGATCGCGTCGTCGTTACCTGGGATTACGTAGTCAACGCCGTCTGGGTTAGAGTTAGTATCTACCACAGCGTATACTGGAATACCTAGGTTGTTAGCTTCTTTAATTGCAATGTGTTCGTGATCAGCGTCGATTACGAATAGAGCGTCTGGTAGGCCGCCCATGTCTTTGATACCACCAAGAGATTTCTCTAGCTTCTCCATTTCGCGAGTACGCATTAGAGCTTCTTTCTTAGTTAGTTTGTCAAAAGTACCGTCTTGAGATTGAGTCTCTAGTTCTTTTAGACGCTTGATAGACTGACGAACTGTTTTGTAGTTTGTAAGCATACCGCCTAACCAGCGGTTGTTTACGTAAAACTGGTTGCTTGCGATTGCAGCTTCTTTAACAGCTTCAGATGCAGCGCGCTTAGTACCTACGAATAGAACCTTACCTTTCTTCTCGCCAACTTTAGCTAGTTCAGCTAGAGCGTCGTTGAACATTGGTACAGTTTTTTCTAGGTTGATGATATGAACTTTGTTACGAGCGCCAAAGATGAATGGCTTCATTTTTGGGTTCCAGTAACGAGTCTGGTGACCGAAGTGAACACCAGCTTTTAGCATATCGCGCATTGATACAGTTGCCATTTTAAAATCCTCTATGGGGTTAGGCCTCCACATTCCCCATAACTCCGACCAAGCTTCTGCTCAGCACCCCGGAATATGTGACGGAATGTGTGTGATTTAAAGATAAAAGGTTATTCGGATGAAGCTTGCTTCGCCGCTTAACTTTGCTAAACGAAGAGAACAGTCCTCTATTCCGGCGCGCTTTATACCATATTTTAGCTCACTGTGGCTAGTAAAAATTATTTCTTCACCGAGCCACTTTCTCCTATTTATAAGCAAAACTTTAAACATATGATCGAATTAAGAATGATGCATATTCCTATCTAACTTGGGTTAACGCCCCGATGTCTGATAGAATGCGGCCATTCGCACGTTTACGTGCTTAGGAATAAGTAGAGAAAGCCAATGTCAATCAAGATTAAAACTGCTGAAGAAATAGAACGCATGCGCATTGCGGGCAAGCTAGCCGCAGAGATTCTAGAAATGATCGAACCACACATCAAAGTTGGTGTGACGACAGAAGAGTTAAACAAAATCTGTCATGAGTACGCTCTAGAAAAAGGTGCATACTCTGCTCCACTTGATTACCATGGTTTCCCTAAGTCGATCTGTACTTCAATCAACCATATCGTATGCCACGGTATTCCAGCGGAAAAAGACGAAATCGGTAGCAACGGCCAAATGAAGCCGGCGGTACTAAAAGATGGTGACATCTTGAACGTTGATATTACCGTAATCGTTCCAAATGATGAGAATGCCGATCTGAGCGTGCGTCCTCAGGGGTACCATGGTGACACTTCTAAGATGTTCCTAGTCGGTGATGTTTCGCCTGCAAACAAACGTCTGTGCATGGTAGCTCAAGAAGCACTGTATGTTGGTATGCGTACCGTTAAGCCAGGTTCAACGGTTGGTGACATCGGTACAGCTATCGAGAAGTACATCAAAGAGAACAACAAGAACAATCCTCGCAACAAGTTTTCTATTGTGAAAGACTTCTGTGGTCACGGTATCGGCGATGAGTTCCATGAAGAACCACAAGTGGTTCATTACAAGAACAAAGACCGCCGCGTATTAAAAGAAGGCATGTGCTTTACTATTGAGCCGATGATTAACGCTGGTAAATTTGGTTGCTCTGTTGATGCACAAGATGACTGGACTGTTTACACGGGCGACGGCAAGAACTCTGCGCAATGGGAACATACCATTGTAGTAACAAAAGAAGGTTGTGAAGTACTAACGCTTCGTAGCGACGATACGATTCCTCGCCTAATGAAAAACGCGTAAAGCTGACGACCACTCGTTGTTTACTATATCCCTGCTTCGGCGGGGATATTTTTTATCTGCCGCAAATTTGTTAGATTGTTATTAGATTAGCTTGCACGGATGGCAAATATGACACTTCAGTCCCCTCTTTCCTTTTCCGATGAACAAATCAATATCGGTGAACTCAAACGAGAATTAGAGAAGTTTAGCTCTAATCAAAACCAAGAGTTTCTCAATCATCATCCGGTAACAAGCTTGGTTTTAGCCAGAGCTGAATATATGGATCTGCTTCTCAATCGTTTGTGGCAACATTTTGGTTTCAAGGATATTTACAACATTTCCCTGGTTGCCGTTGGTGGCTACGGACGCGGTGAGCTGCATCCACTCTCCGATATCGATATTTTGATTCTGTCGAACAATAAACTGCCAACCGCGTTAGAAGCAAAAATCAGCGAATTCATTACGCTGTTGTGGGATTTAAAACTCGAGGTCGGACACGCTGTTCGCACCGTTACTGAATGTGCTGAAATTGGTAAAGCCGATCTAACGGTCGCGACAAACCTGCAAGAAGCGCGACTGCTGTGTGGAAGCGAGGACACCTTTCAGGCACTGAAGAAAGTCGTGTTATCAGACTCCTTCTGGCCAAGTGAGACGTTTTACCGCGCTAAAATTCAAGAGCAGCGCGAACGCCATGCACGTTACCACGACACGACCTACAACTTAGAACCGGACATTAAATCAACCCCTGGCGGGCTACGCGATATTCATACATTAAGCTGGGTCGCTCGACGTCACTTTGGTGCGACTTCATTGTTGGAAATGAGCCGATACGGATTTTTAACTGACGCAGAATACCGAGAATTGGTTGAATGTCAGGACTTCCTTTGGCGAGTACGTTTCGCTCTGCACATGGAGCTTCGCCGCTATGACAACCGCTTGACCTTTGCTCATCAAGCACAAGTTGCGGAAAATCTAGGCTACGTCGGAGAAGGCAATCGAGGCGTAGAAATGATGATGAAAGAGTTCTACCGCACGCTTCGTCGTGTGGCAGAGCTCAATAAAATGCTACTCAAACTCTTTGACCAAGCGATCATTAATGGTGGGGCAACAGAAAGTGCCGAGATTCTCGATACAGACTTTCAACGTCGCGGTTCTTTAATTGAAGCGCGGAAACCCGCATTGTTCCAAGCTCGCCCAGAAACTATTCTGGATATGTTCTTACATATTGCTAACGACTCGACTATTGAAGGGGTGAGCCCACCAACGCTGCGTCAACTGCGCACCGCTCGCCGTCGGCTCAACAAGTTTTTGCACACCATTCCTGCTGCGCGTGAAAAGTTCATGGCGTTATGTCGTCACCCTAATGCTCTGCACAAAGCATTCAGTCTCATGCACCGATTAGGGGTTATGGCGGCCTATTTACCGCAATGGAGTCAGATTGTTGGTCAAATGCAGTTTGACTTATTCCATGCCTACACCGTTGATGAACACAGTATTCGCTTACTTAAACACATCAACACTTTTAGTGACCCAGAAAATCATGCGAAGCACCCTATTTGCTGTGACGTCTACCCTCGGATGCAAAAGAAAGAGCTGCTGATTATTGCCGCTATTTTCCATGATATCGGGAAAGGTCGTGGCGGCGATCACTCGATTATCGGTGAAGGAGAAGCGTACGACTTCTGCATTGAGCATGGTTTATCGAAGCCCGAAGCGAAACTTGTCGCTTGGTTGGTAAGACATCATCTATTAATGTCTGTCACCGCACAGCGCCGAGATATTTATGATCCTGATGTCATTACCGAGTTTGCCAAAAAAGTCAGAGACGAAGAATCTCTCGATTATCTTGTATGCCTGACAGTTGCAGATATTTGTGCAACCAACCCAGAACTTTGGAATGCTTGGAAACGAACTTTACTTGCGGAGCTGTATTACTCCACACAACGTGCTTTACGTAGAGGCCTAGAGAACCCTGTCGATGTGCGTGAGCGAATTCGCCACAATCAACAAATGGCCTCCGCAATGCTGCGCAAAGAGGGGTTTGCCGCGCGCGAAATTGAAGTATTGTGGCAACGCTTCAAAGCTGACTACTTCCTTCGTCATACTCATACGCAAATCGCGTGGCACTGCGAACACTTACTTCGCATGGAAGATCCGACTAAGCCTTTGGTATTGATCAGTAAAAAAGCCACTCGTGGCGGCACTGAGGTGTTTGTATATACGAAAGACCAGCCTGCTTTATTTGCGACGGTCGTGGCGGAGTTAGATAGGCGTAATTTTAATGTACACGACGCGCAAATCATGACCAGCAAAGATGGGCACGTGATTGATACCTTTATGGTACTCGATCAACATGGCGAAGCGATCGATGAGTCTCGTCACGCGGCGGTGATTAAACACCTCACCCATGTACTGGAGGCGGGCCGACCAACCAAGATTAAAACGCGCCGTACTCCGAACAAACTTCAGCACTTTAATGTGAAAACCAAAGTCGACTTCTTACCAACCAAAGGTAAAAAACACACTTTAATGGAGTTTGTCGCGCTAGACACACCAGGGCTGTTGGCCAAAGTAGGCCGTACGTTTGCTGATTTAAATATCAACCTTCACGGTGCCAAAATCACCACCATTGGTGAGCGAGCAGAAGACTTGTTTATTTTAACCAGTGATGCAGGAGGAAGATTAAGTGAAGAACAGCAAGATGAGCTAAGAGAGAGATTGATCGAAAAGTTATCTGATGAGGTCGCAGCTTAGATCAAACCTGCCAATCTTTTCGGTTCAGGGCGAGAGCGATCTTGCCCACAAGTTAAGCATTTTGGCTAAATATCAGCTATCTAGCTCATACATAGGCTGCTACAGTTATATCAATATCAATTAGATGTAATAGAGGTAGCCTATGTATCCCCACCTCACTGGTTTGGGTATTCACGACCCTAAGCAGATTGAACGTTATTCCCTACGCCAAGAAGCACACAAAGATGTGCTCAAGATATATTTCCACAAGCAAAAAGGCGAACTATTCGCTAAAAGCGTTAAATTCAAATATCCACGCCAAATCAAAAATGTTCTTGTTGATAGTGGCAGTCACAAATATAAAGAAGTAACGGAAATCAACCGAAACCTCACATTAGTCATTGATGAACTGAATAAAATCACTAAGCCAACGAAACAACCTGAGGTTGATGTAAAAGAGAAAATTCTTTCAGACCTTCGTCATTTAGAAAAAGTCGTTTCGAGTAAAATCGCAGAGATCGAAGCGGATCTTGAAAAACTAAAGTAAAACGTTAAGTCTTAAATATTAAAAAGGGTTAGCATTGATGCTAACCCTTTTTATTTGTACCCAATCATTATCTAGATCTAACTGCACCGATTATCGGTTAATCATCGATTCATCCCACTCAAATCGAGTGAACAATTGCTGCCAAGTTTCATCAAGATTGGCCGTCATGACAATCTCTTGATCGGTAAATGGATGGACGAACCGTAACTCTGAAGCATGCAGTAGCAGACGATGAGATTCAAACTCTGTGCGATACAGCTTGTTGTGCTTTCCATCCCCGTGCGTTGTATCACCCACGATCGGATGGCGTAGATGTGCCATATGACGACGAAGTTGGTGCTTACGCCCCGTTTTAGGTTTCATCTCAACTAAGCAATAACGCGTTGTAGGAAATTTACCCGTCGAATAGGGAACTTCCACTTTAGCCAACGGTTTATATTCCGTCACCGCTTCTTGCGCTTCTTTTTCTTGTGAAGCGAACTTATCCGCAATCTTGTCTAACTCGACTTTGAGCGCGTAATCCAAGACGCCCTCTTCCTCAATCCAACCGCGTACTATTGCGTGGTATGTCTTTTCCATTTTATGTTCAGCAAACATCGGCATGACTTGTGATGCGACTTCACTCGACAACGCAAACACAAGCACACCAGATGTTGGACGATCCAGACGATGCAATGGGAACACATGCTGACCAATTTGGTCGCGCAAAGTTTGCATGACAAACTGAGTTTCGTGTTTATCTAACCAACTGCGATGCACTAACATGCCTGCAGGCTTATTGACCGCTACAAAATATTCATCCTGATAAACGATCTCCAGCTCAACTGGTTCTGAAGATCGCGTTAGTTCTTGTTCTAGCATTCGTTTACTTACACAGTTCGTCAATGGTTCGGATTGTAACAAGCAGCTCGGCGAACTGCGGTTCCTGCTTCCACGCTTCTGAAAAATAGGGCTCGAGAGAAAACCCTCTTGGCAGTGGTTGATTGTTTTTCACTAGTGAGTGCATTCTGGCTATAAAGATCCACTGCAACCACTCATGAGGGTGCAATGTATCAATCGCAAATGGCTCTGTACTTTGTAAGGCTTGCTCTGAAGGCATAGTATATTGCCATAAGTTATGCTCTCTAAGCTGCGCTTCAAGTTGGTGAAGTAAGTCGACCAATTGAGTATTTGTTACCATTAATTCTATCTCGAACCTTGAATTAGCCGAGAATGATACCATTTCTTGTGAAAAGAACGTTAGGACGTCGTATTTAATGGAAAACATTCAAACCCTCACTCAACTGTTGAACAACAGCCACTGTGATTATCAAATCTTCGATCTTGGTCGCCGTATCAAAACCATCGCTAAGAAAGAGTTTACCGATGTAGAAAAAGGTCAAGCACCTTACCCATTTCCAATGCAACGTAAAGCACACCTTGCCATCGCGTACTGGAATGAACAAAAGCAACCTTGGATTTGGCTTCTAAAGTTTGAATTGGACGAGCGCGGTTTGTTAAAGCAAGCGGATATCGGCAATTTCATTAAATACGTAGTGGAGGCTATGGGAACACGCCTCAATGATGATATCACTGAAGAGCAACAGCAAAAGCTGTCTAACAACCCATACACTTTCAAACCTTCCGAAGATAAAATGGCCGTGTTTCATAGCCAGGTCCGCGCAAACCTCAATCTTCCTACCAGCCAATATTACGAGCATACCCAGCATTACTTCTCTGGAGGTTTAGGCTGGGATAATTGGCAAACTGTAGGTCTGCAAGGTATCACAGACATAGCCGCTCGCCTGAACAAAGAGCAAAACGGAGTAATGATACGCAAAGCGTTGAACCACCTACCAAATGAGCCACTTTATGCCCTATTAGGTGCGCTTGAGCATGTAGAGCTACAAGAGCGTTTAGCAGAACGTATCGCAGAAAAGGCACAGCAAGAAATCGCAAGTAGCGAACCTGATCTCTTCCTACTTTCAGCACTTATCCGAGCCCTTGCTGGTGCACCAACAGAAGTCGCCTCTCCAGTATTAGATGCGATATTGCATAGCCCTCGTTTAAGCCATCAGGAGGTATTGATTGGTGTGGCGGGCCGCGCTTGGCACTTACTCGCCAATGAAAAGGTAGCGGAACAGTTTTTGCTGCGTTTAGCTCAAACCGGTAATCAATCCCTATTTAATCAGTTATTTGCCGATTTAGTGATGCTGCCAGAGTTAAGAATGGTGTTATTGCCTTTGCTGCATTCAAACCCATCAGAGGAACTAGCAAATGCGCTAGTAAGCTTACAACAAGCAACAAAAAGCTAAGAAAGGTTCAGGAATGATTGGTGATCTTTTAGCAATTTTAGGGCTCTGCTTTTTCTGTTACCTGTTTTGGCAACAGCGTCGCCAAGCCGAACTCGCAAAAGCGGCCATCACGCGTAAATGTGAGCAATTGGATCTCCAATTAATCAGCATCGCCTTTGGTGCCCATAAACTAAAAACGCCAGACGGAGTCTGGCGTTGGCATACGGTGTATCAATTTGAGTTTTCATCTCTTGGTGACGATTGCTACCAAGGAGAGTTAACCATGGTCGGTTTCAGGCCGCAGAACTTTCACCTACCACCGCATCGCTTGTAAATTCCATTTCAAAGTAAGGACCATATACATCCTTACTTTCTTTTGTTTTAACAAATCCCAGCTTTTTCAGTACCGCCATAGAAGCTTGATGATTGCTATTCACGTTAGCTTTCACCTTATTCAAGCCCAACTCACGGCACGCTTTGGGGAAAAATGCTTTTAGTGCTTCTGTTGCTAACCCTTTACCCCAATATGATTTATCAAAAATAAACCCTAATTCAGGTTCGGAATCGAGATTAGCAATGAACACGTGCCCCATATAGTCACGACTGGTGCTCTCTAGCACTGCCATACTATAAATGTTCTCATCATCCAGTATTTTCTCAAACATCTGTTTGGCAGACGCAACTGTATACGGACCATTCAATTCAGCACGGTTTTTCGCACAGCAATTCAGCATGACGAATTCTAGTTGCAACGACTCATTGTAGGGTAGAAGAAGCATTCTTCTGGTTACTATGGCCACATCTGTTCCTTGATTACAACAAACTTAATCTATCCGCAGATCACAAACTCGATGAGCTGAACATGCTCAATGATTGCGGGCATAACACCTTGTAGAGAAGCCGAAAGTTAAACCAACTGGTTGGAAAGGATATTGATCTGAGTTGTTTTTTATTAAGTGTTATTAGGAATTTATATATTTTGTGATATTGATATCCCCAAGTAACATCGAGATGCTTAATTCAATGAGAGCACTGGATATCGTTTTTATATAAGAAAGACCCCGACACATAAGTATCGGGGTCATGGTCTTACTCGCAGCAGTCCGGCTACTAAAAGTGCTCCATGCATCATCCATAATAGTGGCTGATTCCGTCAGCTTATTCCTTACGTCGCCGTCCTAGCGGTGTCCTTATCATCCTGACTGCTAACATTCCTCGTTAGCACACGTCACTTGTTCCTTGAGCGGTGTCCCTTGCATCTTCCTGATGCTGTCCGTAACCTCAATCCTAGAGGGGTCCATTGTCTATCCTTAGTCATCAACATCCTATTGATGATCGTATCCTTACAATGTCCTACGCTCCATGCTTGATTAATCATCCTGACCAACCAAATCGTCTTCCTGACGATAACCAAATCCTTGGTGCTTTCCTGTTCCATGTCTGCTTCCTGCTGACAACTCTTAATTTACGCCTTTTCCAAAAATAGACAATCTATCCAAGATAAATATTTGGCCCTCACATTGGTTAACAAGTTGTTAAATCATTATTTATCATAAACTTAAGCTCTTTATCTTCTCTTTTTCCGCTTACGAAATCGTTTTCTCTCACAACCTATGTAAGAGATCTCTCACACTACACTCTCCAAAATGCCATTCGCCAAATCAGCGCACTCAACGTATGATGATAGATATATCGTTGTTAAGGATTAAAAATGTTAACTCAAGACGTTACTAAAGAATTAGAAGCGGCAATGGAACAGTTGCAACAACAAGGAAAAGAGCCAACCGTAGCGTTAGTGAAAGCACGATTGAAAACGCCAGTTCCAATGCCAGCGTTAATCACCGCAATAAAAAGTTGGAAGAGTGCTCAACGCGTACCCAAGGTTGAAATCGCAGCACAGCACCACACCGATAATGATCGTCTTGAAGCCCTAGAACGCACCGTAAAAATGCTAGCCATTCGTATTGAAGAGTTAGAAGCGAAACTCAGTGAGAAATCATCATGAAGTTATGGGTAGATGCAGACGCGTGTCCGAAAGTTATTCGCGAAACCATTGTGCGTGCCGCCGAGCGTACGGGGATTGAATGTACGTTTGTCGCTAACCACGTTGTCCCTGTGCCGAAAAGAGACAACATCCACTCGCTACAAGTCCCTGCGGGATTTGACATCGCAGACAACGAAATCGTCAAGCGTGTGGAAGCCAACGATTTGGTGATCACGTCAGATATTCCGCTTGCAGATGAGGTTATCTCTAAAGGCGCTCAAGCCCTCAGTTCTCGTGGCGAGCTCTATACAAAAGACACCATCAAAGCTCGCCTAAATATCCGCGACTTTATGGAAACCATGCGTTCAAGCGGAATTCAGACAGGTGGGCCCGCCGCGCTTTCTCAAACCGATCGACGCGAATTTGCAAACCATTTGGATCGTATTTTGGCGAAATTTAAGAAGTAACCCTCACTCTATTCAAATTGAGCCAGCAAATAAAAGCCTGGCTCATTCCTGAAAATTCATTCTCAGCATTGCACCCAAAGCGTGCTCTTACTCCCATTTGTTTTGTTCTGTTTATTTTTCATCTTGCTCGCCATAGCTTCAATATGCAACGTGGTTTATTTTGAACGACGTTTTTAATAAGTGTATAGAGAATAATGGGCTTTAACATCGTTTCCAGTGGAAGCTACCTGCCAACGAATCAATGGTCTGATCGAGAGATGGATCGCTTCCTAAAATTAGCGCCAGGGACCTGCCGAAATAAATTCGACGTTGAATATCGTCATGTAGCCAATACAAAAGAGACCGCTATTTACATGGCAATGCAGGCAATAGAGCAGTGTTTAGGAAACACACATACCTTAAGCTCCGTTGATCTTCTTATCTACGCTAGCGGCACACACCACCAGTCTCTACCCTACGACGCCTCAGCGGTTCTCGCCGCGTTAGACGCTCCAACATGGCTAGAAAGCTTTGATTTGAACAGCACCTGTTTATCCTTTCTCTCTGCGCTTGATCTTGCTCAGAGTCTATTCTTAGCAAAACGGTACCGTCGGATTCTTATTGTCACCAGCGAACTCGCCACTGGCATCACACTGAATCGAAATTTTACGCTCAAACCAGAAGTTGCAACCTTATTCGCGGACGGTGCCGCCGCATTTTTGCTCGAAGAACACGACGATGATGGATTGCTCACCAGTCACTTTGAAACGCATCATACCGGGTATTCATTTTGTCAAATTAAGGGCGGAGGTAGTCATATCAATCCGCATACCTCCGAGCATCAAGCCTATTTAAAAAGTTGCCAGTTTGAGATGGAGGGCAAAGCACTCTTTAAACATGTGCGTAAAGCCTTACCAGCGTTTCTAAAAAAAGGGTTTGACGCCTCTCCGGTAACACTCGGCGATATTGATTATTTTCTTCCTCATCAAGCCAGCGCGCATGGATTAAAAAAACTGCCTTCACTCACCGGGCTACCAACAGAGAAAACCGTTAATCACTTTTCGACTTTGGGAAACCAAGTCGCCGCCTCACTCCCAATTAACTTACACTGGCTGCGTAATCAGCCAGAAACCGCAGGAAAACATGTGTTATTAGCTGGCACCGCCGCAGGGTTGTCGCTAGGGATGGGAGTGCTAAAACTATGAAGATATTGGTCACTGGTGGCAGCGGGATGTTGGGTAGCGCAATTCTGAGAATGTTTCACCAGCAGCATGAACTGCATTTTATAGCACGAAATACAGTCATCGCTAAACAACTCGCCGAGCAATTCGATGTTATCCCACATATAGTCGATTTAAGAGACCACTCAGCAGTTCATGCGGTATGCCAAGGTATGGATGCAATCATCCATTGTGCCGCTCTCTCAAGCCCATGGGGAAAGTGGCAGGCGTTTTATCAAGCCAATGTAGATGCCACCAAAAACCTCGTCAATGCGGCTAATACCTATCAAATCTCGCGTTTTATCCATATTTCCTCCACCAGCGTCTACTTTGACCATCAAGACCGTTGGAATATTCGAGAAACCGACGCCATAGCTTCATACTGGTGTAATGATTACGCACACACAAAATACCTATCGGAAATTGAAGCCGTAAAAGGCCAAAGCAAAGCGATCATTTTAAGACCACGTGGCATTTTTGGACCCAATGATCGCGCGATTATCCCAAGAGTGCTTAAGGCGATAAAAAACAACACTCTGCTTCTGCCATCGGGTAGAAATCCTGTGGTTGATCTGACCTATGTCGACAACGTTGCCCATGCAGCGATGCTCGCTTGCACTCAGGCAGACCAACTTCAGCATGGTGATGTGTTCAACATTTCCAACAACGAACCAATGCCAATTGAGACTGTTCTGCAAGCTTTATGTGAGGGGTTAAACCTAAAAGTAACGTTACAATCATTACCATACGGCGTTGTATCACCATTATTAAAGCTCAGTGAGCAAATACGAAGGCACTTACCACATCAGCCAGAACCAAGGCTCACCTCATACAGCGCAGGATTGTTTAACTACCATCAAACTCTGGATATCAGCAAGGCGAAACAAACACTGAATTACCAACCGCTTTTTTCAATTCAAGAAGGAATACAGCAGTATGCAAACTGGTCTAAAAATAAAAATCTTTGAGGCTGGACACTGCGTACACCCAGGCTTTGTTGTCAAACCAGGTTCTGGTATCAAGCCTAGAGCATTTCCGGCAGCCGTTGCGTTAATTCAGCACCCAACACAAGGCAACATCCTGTTTGACACGGGATATCACGAGCATTTTTTTAGCGCGACTCGCCCCTTCCCTGAACGTTTTTATGCTTGGACAACACCTTGTCGCTATAAAAAAGAACACGGAATTGTTGCGCAGTTAGCAAAAGAAAGTCTCAAACCTCATGATATTGAACACTTAGTACTCTCCCACTTCCATGCTGATCACATTGCTGCCGTGTCTGAGTTTTCCCACTCTCAATTGCATTGCCAACAAAAAGGGGTAGATGCAATTACTAAAAGTGGTCGAATTGTAGGCGTAAGAAAAGGATACCTAAAAGCTCTACTTCCTCCACAGCTTGAACCTAACTTATTCATTCATAGTGATTTTTCTGTACCAATCAGCCAAATTCTTCCTCAGTGCCAAGGTGTTAATTTGCTCTGTAAAGACATGTTCGACGATGGATTTATTTATATGGTTAGCTTGCCAGGCCATGCAGCTGGCCAAGTGGGCTTGCTAGTTAAAAGAGACCAAAGTTGGCTGTTCTTACTCGCCGATGCATGCTGGTTAATCGAGAGCTTGAGTGAAAATATCGATCAACATTGGCTGGCGAACATGCTTTGCGATGATACAAAAGCCTATAAAAACACCCTCTCCGAGTTGAGAAGTTGCTACCAACAAACCCACCACTTTGTTCGCTTCGTGCCTTCACATTGTCAGGAAACTATCCAGCAGCTAATCAAAGAAGGATGGATGAAGTGAGAACGCTTATCTCAGAATTCTGGCGAACCCGCTACCGCCCCTTCGGCTCAAGGGAACAAGTCGAAACATGGCAGCAACAACACTTAACGCAACACTTGGATTGGGTATGCCGTCATTCACCGTATTACCGCTCACTTCAAGGTGCACCACTCAGTGATTTCCCTATCATGAATAAGCAAACCATGATGGAGAACCTCTCGGAGTTGAATACGAAAGGCTTAGATGCTGAACACCTAATGCAACAAGCACTCGAAGCAGAACAGTCACGCAACTTCGCCGCTTCGAAAGTTGGCGATGTTACTGTTGGGCTTTCTTCGGGCACATCAGGCATGCGCGGGTTGTTTCTTGCTGACAAACAGGAAACGCAACTGTGGGCTGGCAATATATTGGCTCGCCTGTTGCCCAACCTATGGCAAAAGCACCGAATTGCGCTAGCCTTGCGCGCCAACAGCCCACTGTATAAATCCGTCGCGAAAGGCCCTGTCACATTCTTTTATGCAGATTTAACTAAACCTTACCAAGAATGGATAAAAGAGCTAGATGAGTTCCAACCCACGCTTTTGGTTGGTAGTGCGCAAGCTCTTCAGCTCTGCGCCCAGTTCAGCGGTCAATTTGGTCAACCCGAAATTCAACCACAGCGGATCATTTCTGGTGCAGAAGTCCTAACTGAGAGTGACCGTCACTTTATTTCTCAACGGTTCGACAGCGAACTCCATGAAGTCTATCAATGTACCGAAGGTTTTCTTGCATGTACTGATCAGCATGGACAAATGCGCTGGAATCAAGATGTTGTTTACATCGAAAAACATTGGCTGAATACCGAACGTACTCATTACAGCCCAATTATCACCGATTTTCGTCGTAAAACTCAGCCCATTATTCGTTATCAGCTCGACGATATTATTGAGAATAAACAGGATAATGGCGTATTTGAACCTCTTGGCACGATTGCCGGACGATGTGGTGATCGCCTCACGCTAAACGCAAACCACGTCCCAGTTACGGTGTTACCAGATCTCATCTACCGCGCTATAACACTATCTGCCAAAGGTCGCGTGGATTACCGAATCACCCAAACAGGGTCACAAGCCATTCAAATTGAAGCGGATGTTCACCACCATCGGGTTATACACCAAGCCTTGATAAAGTTGTTTGACCAATTGCGGCTTGATCCTGTCAGATTTAGTTACCGCCCTGCGCCTATTTGGACGCCAATGAATAAACAACGACGTGTGGTGAACATATGCGGGTCTTAATCACCGGAGCCCGAGCACCAGTTGCACTAGAGTGGGCAACCATGTGTATGCATCATGGGCATGAAGTAATTCTCACCGATTCGCTAAAAAAGCCTCTGGGATCGTTTTTGCGAGGTATCGAGTCTTATATACCCACCGCTTCACCTCGATTTGCGTTTCCCACCTATCAACAGCAGATCCTAAAAATCATTACTCAGATGCGTATTGATATAGTGATACCCACTTGTGAAGAAGTGTATTACTTGGCTCATGTTGCCAAACAATGCCCAGAAGTAGATTTTTTTCTGCCCAATGTAGGACTACTCAATGCCCTGCACAACAAGTTGACCGTCTTTGAACAGCTTCAAGGTTTGCCAGAAATCACACTTCCAAAAACTCGTTTGGTCGCTGATAAAAGTGAGATTGAAATTAATAAGAGAACCGTTCTAAAGCCCGTTTACTCTCGGTTTGGCGGGCAAGTCATAAGAGATGTGACGACTCAGTCTATTTCTGCCGCCACGATATCGCCCCTTTACCCTTGGGTTCAGCAACAAAAAATCCATGGGACTCCGGTGTGTAACTATGCCATTTTTGAACATGGTGACCTTAAAGCACACCAAGCTTATGTGCCGAAATACTGTGTAAACGGCTCGGCCGCCAGTGCTTTTCAGCCGATCTCATGCAAACGACTAGATACATTTATCGCAGCTTTTGGTAAACGTCATACTTATCATGGGCAAGTGTCGTTTGACTTCATCAAATCACAAGATGAACTCTACGTGATTGAATGTAACCCAAGAGCCACCAGTGGTTTGCACCTACTCTCGTCTAGATGCAGTCAACTGCTCCCTAATATGGCATTTACTGCCCCTTCCAAACAGCGACTGCATCATTTAGGGCCAATAACACTCATCGCTGAAGGTGGGTTATCCCTGTTCAAGGCTCGAACTTGGCAAGATTGGTGGTCTGGAGTGAATGTGATGCAACAGCATAACTTACCGGTCGGGAGCCAAATCCGGAGTATGTTTGAATTACTCCGGTTAGCTAGGCAGAACAAGACGAAGTGGAGCGACGCTTCTACCGTTGATATTGAGTGGAATGGAGAGGCATTGAACTCATGACACTTTCCTCTCAAGAATGGCATCAAACCTTTATCACTCTTATGCAGTCAAATCCTATTGATGAATGCACAGCAAGCTTTGGTTGCTACTATATCGATGATGTTGCCATTCCTTACTCCGTAACACCAAAAATACCAAACAACTGTTATGCAGTCTCCCCTATGACACTGCTTAGTGGCTACGCCGAAGAAGAGCTTCACAAAGTAAAAAATGTGGCTGTTCGATGGGTATGTAAGTTACTTATTAATATGACTAAACCAATCTTATCATTGGCTGGATTGGATCAAGTCCAAACGCTCAACAATCAGTGCTTGTCCACCAATATGTATAGCGAACAATGGGCAGCCTTAAATCTCGATGAACTGCGTCGCGTCGCACTCGATCAATACCCCACCTTTCCCTTGGTGCTTCGCTCCCTCAACCAGCGTCAGCATTCACACTTAATTCAGCGATTGAAGCAGCCAAAATGGCAAAGCTTGGTAACACGACAAGTGTATTTACTTGATGATTGGCAAGCGTTCAGCTTCAACCGAGATTTAACGAAAGACTTCAAACTGCTTAATGATAAAGATTGGCAGTTTAGGCCACTGACCACTGATGAAGAGTTTCAGCGTGCCAAAGAGTTATATGACATGCTTTACCTTGATAAATACAGCCTCAATAACATCCAGTTTTCAACCCAATATTTAAAACAGGCGAGCCAGAACAAATTAGTACAGTTAGTGGGACTGTTTTATCAAGAAGAGATGCTGGCTACGTTAGGCATTGTAGAAATTGATTATGATATGACTTGCCCAGTTTTTGGCTACGATACCAATAAGCCACAACGCCTCGCATTGTATCGTCGAATATCGGCCTATACCATCCGCCATGCAATGATATACCAGCGTCGCTTTAATATGAGCTCAGGCGCTCCGGCTTTTAAACGCAACAGAAAAGCCCGGCCAGAAATTGAATTTAGCTATGTTTATATTGCGCACTTACCTTGGTACAAACGCATAATTTGGAAAAGCTTGTGCTGGCTCACTCAGCACTTTTATCGCCCTTTGTTGATACGTTTTCAGCTATAAACCGACATCTATAATCAGGTAAGCCTGCGTACACAGTCTCAATCGATAAAAAAGCCTGCGACGTTCGCAGGCTTTTTATAATGGAGCTGTGTGAGGTAACCGTTTTCTACGGTGTGTAGTATGTTGCTGCGCCAGGGCCTACTGGTAAACCAAATACGAATACCCATAGGTAGAACAGCACACTCCAACCTACAATGAAGCAGATTGAGTAAGGTAGCATGGTCGCGATCAGCGTACCGATACCTAAGTTCTTCATGTAACGAGTCGCTACGGCAAGAATCAAACCAAAGTAGCTCATCATTGGAGTAATGATGTTTGTCGTCGAGTCACCAATTCGGTAAGCAGCCTGAATCGTTTCCGGTGCATAACCAACAAGCATCAACATAGGAACAAAAATCGGAGCCGTTACTGCCCACTGTGCCGATGCCGAACCAATCATTAGGTTGATAAAGCCACACATCAGGATGAAGGCAAAGAACAACATTGGACCAGTTAAGCCAATTTCTTGCAGGAAGCTAGCGCCAGCAACCGCGAATACCTGACCGAAGTTAGTCCATTTAAAGAAAGCAACGAACTGAGCCGCAAAGAAAACTAATACAATGTACATGCCCATAGAAGACATAGATTTCGCCATTGCATCAATTACATCGCGATCCGTCTTCATCGTGCCAACAACTTTACCAAACACAAAGCCTGGAATAGCAAAGAACACAAAGATGAATGCCACGATACTTTTCAGGAATGGTGAACCTGCAATTGTACCTGCATCAGAACGTAGAATGCCGTCTTCTGGAACAACCGTCCAAGCAAGCAGCGCTGAAACAACCAGTACAGCAACACCTGCTAGTTTTAGGCCTTTCTTCTCAATGTCTGTTAAGCCACCCATTTTGTCGTTCGACAAATCTTCTGATGCTTCTTCTTCACTGTATTTGCCAAGCTTTGGCTCAACAATTTTTTCAGTAACAAACGCACCTGTGATTGCAATGAAGAATGTCGACACAAACATGAAGTACCAGTTAACTTCTGGACCAACAGTGTAAGTTGGGTCAATCATTTGCGCCGCCGTTTCAGTAATGCCTGACAACAGCGGGTCAACCGTACCAATAAGTAGGTTTGCTGAGTAACCACCAGATACACCAGCGAACGCCGCAGCAAGACCGGCAAGTGGATGACGACCTAAAGAATGGAACAGCATTGCAGCCAGTGGAATAAGTACCACATAGCCAAGCTCTGATGCCGTATTTGAAATGATACCCGCGAAAACGACCGTCACTGTTACCATGCGTTGAGATGCACCCATGACTAAGCCACGCATTGCTGCAGATAGCAAGCCTGAGTATTCAGCAATAGCAACACCCAACATCGCAACCAATACCGTACCCAAAGGTGCAAAGCCGACAAAGTTTTTCACTAGATTGGTAACGATTAGTTCAAGGCCATCAGCGTTAAGCAAGCTAACGACATGAATCATGCCATCCGCGGCACGACCTTTTGCACCCTCAGGACGAGGATCAACTACGGAAACTTCGAAGTATCCTGCAATACCCGACATCACCAGAATGGCTAAACAGAAAATGGCAAATAGTGTGATCGGGTGGGGTAATAAGTTCCCCAAATATTCGACAGTATCCAAAAAGCGCGTAAACAGCGGCTTCTTAGGCGAGTTTTGTTTAATTGAATCAGATGAACTCATCTGTTCCCTCCTTGTTTTTATTCCTATGCAAATGTGACAAAAATGTCAAAAAGCGTGCGAAGGGTACTTGAGTAGAAGGTCAAATAAAAGCCCTAAATGTTACAAACTGTGACGAACAGAGGCATTTATAACCAACATTGAATAAAAATGTAGATATTTCATCCATGTAAGATAATTAACTCAACATTATCAATTAAACAAAACCATAAGTTAGATATATGCTGGCTGATTACTTTTGCACAGCTTTGAATCTCGGGTTCGTTTTACAAATGACATAAAGACGCCCTCTCCGTTTTACAATCTGACAATCCGGATGACGACTTTTTGCACTTTTTAATGATTTTACTACCTTCATGATTTATTCCTTTTCGCTCTTAAATTGACCAAAACGACGGTTGAAGTTCGCAATTCGACCTTCGGTTTGTACAACGCGCTGTTTACCGGTGTAATACGGGTGAGAAGCTGACGACACATCTAACGTAAAGTAAGGGTAAGTTTTGCCATCTTTCCATTCGATGGTTCTCTCCGTTTTCAATGTAGAACCAACGACAAAGTACTTATCTACACTGGTGTCGTGGAACACCACAGGACGATATTCAGGGTGGATTCCTGGTTTCATAATACTTTTCCTTTCAATTAAATTGTTATGTTATAACATTTTAATTAATAATCATTATCAACAATAAAAGCAAGAGAAATTTGTGATACTTTTCATCTCAATGAATTCTTAAAGATGTCCACCATGTATTCCATCGAACCCATCGGCGTCATTGAGACACCGTACAAAGAAAAGTTTGCAGTTCCGCGCCAACCACGCTTAGTACCAGAGGCTAAAGCACGCGTAAAACTGTTAGGTGCAGCAAATAGCCCTGAAGCAGTGCGTGGGCTAGAACAGTTCTCTCACGTTTGGTTGTTGTTTCTATTTGATCAGAACCTGGAAGCTGGTTGGAAACCAACTGTACGCCCGCCACGATTAGGCGGCAATGAACGAATTGGTGTCTTTGCCTCGCGCTCGACTTTCCGTCCAAACGGAATCGGAATGTCAGCCGTTGAAGTGAAAGGAGTCACTAAGCAAGGCGATCAAATCTATCTTGATTTAGGCAGTGTAGATCTCGTGGATGGGACACCGATTGTGGATATTAAGCCTTATATCCCCTATTCGGATTCTATTTCGGAAGCACAAGGCGGATACGCAGACCAAGAGCCAGAAAAGTCACAAGTCACCTTTTCTGCTCAAGCATTAGCAACGATAGAAAATCGATCCGATACTGACTATGTAAGATCAGTCATTGAACAAGTTCTGGCACAAGATCCTCGCCCTGCATATAAGAAAAACAAGCCGGACGACAAAGAATATGCGGTAAATTTGTTCGACTTGAACGTAAAGTTCACAGCAACAAGCAACTTAATAACGGTTACCGCTATTGAAAGCTTTTGACAAACGCAATTGGCTGATATTATAGACGGCTAACAAATTTCCCTTTCGGGAACTCCCATACTCCTGCTTATTCAAGCTTGAGTATCTAACTTAAATAAACGGATAAATTTAATGCGTACCAGTAATTATCTTCTTTCTACTCTGAAGGAGACTCCAAACGACGCAGAAGTAGTGAGCCACCAGCTCATGCTACGTGCAGGTATGATCCGTAAGCTGGCTTCAGGTTTATACACCTGGCTACCTACTGGTCTACGTGTACTGCGTAAAGTCGAAAACATCGTTCGTCAAGAAATCGACAATGCAGGCGCAGTCGAAACTTTGATGCCCGTTGTTCAGCCGTTTGAACTATGGGAAGAGACAGGCCGCAGCGAAAAGATGGGCCCTGAGCTACTTCGCTTTACTGACCGTCATGTTCGTCCGTTTGTACTTAGCCCAACCGCTGAAGAAGTGATCACTAGCCTTGTTCGCAATGAAGTGAGCTCTTACAAACAGCTTCCGCTAAACCTGTACCAAATCCAAACTAAATTTCGTGACGAACGACGCCCACGTTTTGGCGTAATGCGTTCACGTGAATTCTCAATGATGGATGCGTACAGCTTTGACATTGATAAAGACGGACTACAAAAGTCATACGACGCAATGCACGATGCTTACTGTAAAGCATTCGATCGCATGGGTCTGGATTACCGTCCTGTACTTGCAGATAGCGGTGCTATCGGTGGTAGCGGCTCTCAAGAGTTCCACGTACTGGCTGAAAGCGGCGAAGATATCATCGCATTTTCTAGCGAGTCAGATTACGCGGCAAACATTGAAAAAGCAGAAGCACTAGCTCCAGCCTCTGAGGCTGCGGCACCAACACAAGAAATGACGTTGGTTGATACGCCAAACGCGAAAACAATCGCTGAATTGGTTGAGCAGTTCGAACTACCAATTGAAAAAACAGTGAAAACACTGTTTGTGAAAGCATCTGACGAAGTTGATACGCCAATCATCGCGCTTATTATTCGTGGTGATCATGAACTGAACGAAGTGAAAGCAGAAAACCTTCCTCAGGTTGCAGCTCCATTGGAAATGGCATCTGAAGAAGAAATTCGTGAGCTTATCGGTGCAGGCCCTGGTTCACTAGGCCCTGTTGGCCTTAAACTGCCGTTCATTGTTGACCGCAGCGTTGCGGTAATGAGCGACTTCGGTGCGGGCGCGAACATCGATGGCAAACACTACTTCGGTATTAACTGGGGTCGTGATGTAGAGCTTGGTCAAGTTGAAGACCTACGTAACGTTGTGGAAGGTGACCCAAGCCCATGTGGCAAGGGCATTATCCAGCTTAAGCGTGGTATCGAAGTTGGCCATATCTTCCAACTAGGTAACGCTTACTCCGCAGCGATGAACTGTGGTGTACTGGGTCCTGATGGTAAGAACGTCATCCTAGAAATGGGTTGTTACGGTATCGGTATCACTCGCGTAGTAGCGGCTGCTATTGAGCAAAACCATGACAAATACGGCATCATCTGGCCAGATGCAATCGCACCATTCCAGGTTGCGATCGTTCCAATGAACATGCACAAGTCAGAAGAAGTAAAAGAAGCCGCTGAGAAATTGTACGCTGAGCTAACGGCAATGGGCATCGAAGTGCTATTTGACGACCGTAAAGAACGCCCAGGCGTAATGTTCTCTGACATGGAGCTTATTGGTGTACCGCATACAATTATTATCGGTGACCGCTCAATGAAAGAAGGCAACTTCGAATACAAGAACCGTGCTACTGGTGAGAAAACAGCAGTCGCAATGACTGACATTGTTGAGCACGTAAAAGCTCAACTAAAGTAAGCACTCGACGAGTTCGCATTTGAAGTAGTTTCAAATAGTTAAAAAGGGTTGGCTTCGGTCAGCCCTTTTTATTACAGCTCAACATCCTCCCTCCACCTTTTTCGAACTATTCACTTTGTTAATCTTTGGTTCAGCTTCTTGCTATTAGACTGATTTCATCATCTAAAGGAGGTCAGTTATGGATTTAAAAAGTCTTCTAAACCAAGCACTCAAATCAGACTTACTTAAGCAAGGTGCAGATGCATTGGGCAAACAAACCAACAACATCAAATCCTCATCAAATTCAAGTAGCCTAAAAACGCTAGGAGCAGGTGCTGTAGGCGGAGGCCTCATCGGTATGCTGATGGGCTCAAAGAAAAGTAAAAAAATGACTAAAAAAGTAGGGTCAAGCGCATTAAAAGTCGGTGGCGCAGCTGCGCTTGGAGCCTTGGCCTACAAAGTGTATAACGACTGGCAAGCCAAGCAATCCGGTCAAGGTGTTCAAGAAACCTTTGACCCCGATGACAGTAAACACAGTGTCTTAATTTTAAAAGCAATGATTGGAGCTGCAAAAGCTGATGGTCACGTTGATGAAGAGGAAATGGCGCGCATTGAACAAGCTCTCGCGGATATGGGCGCAGATGAGCACGTTCGTCACCTCGTTCAGCAAGAGTTAAACAAACCGCTTGATCCTGCTGAAATTGCTAATCAGGCGACCTCTCCTCAACAAGCGTCAGAAATTTACCTAGCGTCTTTGATCGTCGCTGATGAACAAAACTTTATGGAAAAAGCGTATCTGCAAGAACTAGCAAAACAACTTCAACTTTCACCAGAAGTCACTCAGCAGTTAGAAGCACAAATGCAGTGATTAAATCTCGCTCAAGCAAACCTTTAACTTGAGCCAAAACAACTCTGTACTTTGAGTTTCAAATCCGCTGTGTGTATATTGAGATAAGTTATCATTTAGTGGAAAGAAAACATGCAAGTATACGGCTGTTGTGAACTGGTTCGTGAGCTTTATGCTCAGATTGGTAGTGGCGATCAAGCTTATATTCCCCAAGCAATTTCATGTGCAGTTAAAGCACTGAACGATGTTGCAGCGGATGAATCGCTACCAAAAGAAGTGCGTGAAAAAGCGGCATTTGCTGCGGCAAACCTACTGATTTCAGATTTTGAGGATAAGTAATGAATCTAGCGAACTTTGAATCCATGGATCCTGTCATGCTGATGAGCATTGTGAATATGAAGCTACGCGACGACTTCGGTGGTGACTTAGATAAACTGGTGGCTTTCTTCGATATCGAACGCACAGCACTGGAGACAAAACTGGCTTCTGCTGGTTTTGACTTTCTTCCAGAAGCAGGACAATTCCGTTAATCAACACCATTCTTGGCGGATAACCGAAACGAGAATAACCAATATCAAAAAGGGCTTGATGAGTTACCATCAAGCCCTTTTCTTTTATTCGATAGGCGTCTCGGTTAGCCAAATGAAGCCCAGATGACTGTCGCCACAAGAATTGGACATACAAACTTCACATACGCAGGCCATAACTTACCAAACCAACCTTGCGTAAACTCCGGGCAACCTTGCTCAAGTTCTTTGATTTTTGAGTTGCGATTCCATACCCAACCACCAAATAAGCAGAATAAGAGCGCAGCGGTTGGTTGTAGATATTGAGTAGCAACCGTCGCGACCATACCAAACAGAGCGCCAAAGTTATAAACAATCACCACACTGAACAAGGCAATGAGACCACCTAAAACCCAGCTCGTTGCGCTGCGCTTAGTATTGAAGCGCTCACTCACTAAAGCCACTGGACACTCTAACATTGAAATGGAGGACGTTAGCGCCGCAATCGTCAGTAATAAGAAGAACACAATAGAGAACAATTGACCAAGCAAACCTAAACTATCAAACATTAGTGGCAATACCGTAAACACTAACGTATCTGAGCTTAATAGAGAGCCATCTTCTGCATAGATTTGAACGCCCTTTTGCATTGCCACAAACATCGCTGGCATCACCACTAATCCTGCAATGAAAGCAACGGCAGTATCTACCATGGTCACGTTCATCGCCATCTTTGGTAGGTTTTCTTTCTTACTCAAGTAAGATCCGTAAATCAACATTGAGCAGCCACCGATCGTAAGCGAGAAGAAGCCCTGTCCCATTGCAGCAAGAATCAACTTGCGGTCCCATACCTTTTCAAAATCCGGCACTAGGTAATGTTTCAGACCTTCCATCGCACCGTTTTGCGTCATGATGTAAGCAAATAGCAGAGCAAACAGAACAAACAATGCTGGCATCAAACGTGTGGACCACTTCTCAATACCTTGTTTTACGCCACCTTGTACGATGAGAATCGTCAGTACATAAAAAGTAATGGTTCCGAACAAGTTACGTTCAACACTAAAGCCCTTTAGCCATTGAGTTGCAGCTTCTAACCCCATTAGATCTGTGATTGCACCCAGTAAAAAGCAGATCAACCAACCACCAACAATTGAATAAAACGCTAAGACAGCGCTTGGTACGCTTAAACCAATCCAACCCACAATGCCGCCGAGCTTTTTACCGGCAGGGTTATCTGTGATTGCACGCATACTGTCTACAGGGTTGGCTTGACCATGGCGACCAATCGCCATTTCAACCACCAGCATCGGAAATGCGACGATAAGAATCATCACCAAATAAACTAACAGGAAAGCACCGCCACCATTACTGGCTGCTTGAGTTGGGAAGCCCCAAATATTGCCAAGGCCAACTGCGGCACCTGCGGCAGCTAAGATGAACCCGAGACGAGAGCCAAAATGCTCGCGAGGCTGAGAAGAGGTTTGCTGTGTCATACTACTCACACAAAAATATCATTGAACTAGCTAACTAGTACACTATAGCAATATTCACTATTCAACAAGAGCACCTCGGTTAAATCCTCGACAGTTGAAGTAATTTATAGTCATTCAGCTTGTAAATTTTAACGTACATCTCATATTCATCGCTCAAAAGCCTCGTGACTGTTGCTCGTTTCACGTGGCTGAATTTTACCAATCCTTCTGCCGTGAAGTGAGCCGAAAAATAATGAGCTCTGGTGTAAGGGACGAACTGTTCCTCGTGATACTGTGTCGAAAAGCAGAATATTGTGCTTCGCTTTTTCCCCCTAATGTCTATTTATCAGCTAGTTATTACTCTGTTCTCATTTATACCCATGATTCAAGGAGAGGAAAATGAAGGTCACCCTACTTCACGGAGCGATGGTTGTAGCACTCAGCGCCAGCTACCAAGCTCAAGCCTATAACTGTCAAAGTTTACCCGACTGGGACAGCACTGCGACTTATACATCGGGCGCTTTAGTAAAAACGCAAGGAGCCGCTTATGAGGCTGCATATTGGACGCAAGGCAATGATCCCGTGACCAACTCAGGATCTTGGGAAGCATGGAAAGCGTTAGGGCAATGCGATGGTGGAAGCAACAATTTATCACCAACGGTGTCGTTCTCCTCTCCAATAAACAACGCACAAATTCCCGAAGGCAGTGCGATCACTTTGTTAGCCAACGCAACTGACGAAGATGGCCAAATCACACAAATTGAGTTTGTTGCAGGCAACCAAACCGTTGCTGTGGTAACTCAAGCACCATTCGAAGCTTCTTGGACAGCTATTGAAGGGATCTCGCAATTGACCGCAATTGCGACAGATAATGAGGGAGCTGTTAGCACCACGACGATTTCTATCCAAGTTCAACCACAAGTCGAATTACCGCCACCAAGCATTTCATTGACAAGCCCAGTAGGCACAGAAGTGCTTAATGTAGGCGATAACCTAACCGTAGCCGCTCAAGCTGACGATATTGATGGTGTGGTCACACAAGTTGAGTTCTTCGTAAACAATCAATCTGTCGCCATTGATACTAGCGCACCTTACGAATATCAATGGACCGCTAGTCCAGGTACATACTCGTTCAAAGCACAAGCGACTGATGATACAAACCTCGCAACGATGAGCCAAGAAGTAGCGCTGGTTATTAGTAATTCAGAAACCGGAACGGGCGGATGTGCAGATGCAGTACCTTATGTGGCAGGCACAAGTTATCAAGCTGGCGACCTGATTTCTCACTTCAACCAAAAATATCGTTGTGATGTTGCTGGTTGGTGCTCCTCGGATGCGACATGGGCTTACGAGCCTGGTGAAGGGCTATACTGGCAAGATGCTTGGAGTGGCCTAGGTGCTTGTTCGACACCACCGCAAGTTACCATTACGGCACCAACGGATGGACAAGTCGTGCTCGCTGGCAGCAATAACGAAATCACGGCAAACGCAAGCGATGCTGATGGCACAGTCACGCAAGTTGAGTTTTTTGCGAACAACACCAGCTTAGGGGTCACCACTCAAGCGCCATATTCCGTTACTTGGAACGCCACACTTATTGGCGCTAACCAGCTTAAAGCCGTCGCAACCGATAATGATAACAACACGTCAGAGTCCCTGGTTGGTGTGGAAGTCAGCGATAAAGATTTGGTCGTCTCTCTGACTTCACCAAGCAGCGGTCAAACCGTCGGATTAGGCAAAAGTCTCGCATTAAGCGCCGATGCAACGTCTTTAACTTCAGGCATTAAACACGTTGATTTCATGATCAACGGCTCTATTGTTGCAACCGATACCACAGCACCTTACACAGCCAACTGGACACCAACTGCACTTGGTAACTTTACAGTTAGCGCCCAAGCTGTGGATTTGTCAGGAAGCAATGCACTGTCTGACGCCGCAGCAATAACGGTGGTTGAGCAAGTAGAGAAACGCCATAAACTCATCGGTTACTGGCACAATTTTGTAAATGGTGCGGGCTGTCCAATTCGTCTAGCAGATATGGCAGATGCTTGGGATGTGATTGATATTGCCTTTGCTGAAAATGATCGCAACAGTGATGGCACTGTGCACTTTAATCTATATTCAGGCGATATTTACAGCGATTGTCCAGCACTCGATCCAACACAATTCAAGCAGGACATGGCAGCGCTTCAAGCTAAAGGTAAGAAGTTTGTTCTCTCTCTTGGCGGCGCAGAAGGCACGATTACGCTGAATACCGACCAAGATGAAGCCAACTTTGTCTCTAGCCTAACAGGTCTTATCGCTGAGTGGGGCTTTGATGGTCTAGATGTGGATTTAGAGAGTGGTTCTAACTTAGTTCATGGCTCGCAAATTCAAGCTCGCCTTGGTCGTGCTTTGCTTCAAATAGAGCAAAACATGGGTGGAGATATGTACCTAACCATGGCGCCTGAGCACCCTTATGTTCAAGGCGGCTATGTGGCTTACAGCGGTATTTGGGGAGCTTACATTCCTGTGATAAACGAGACACGCAGCACGCTCGACTTGCTTCACGTCCAGTTATATAACAACGGCGGTTTGCCAAACCCATACCTGCCAGGCAGTGCACCAGAAGGCTCTGTGGATATGATGGTAGCGCAATCTAAAATGCTTATCGAAGGTTTTGAGTTGGCCGACGGCACTCAATTTGCACCATTGCGCGATGATCAAGTCGCAATCGGTTTACCTTCAGGTCCTAGCTCGGCAAATTCAGGGCAGGCTCCAACACAGAATATTATCAACGCACTAGATTGTTTAACCAAAGGCACTTCATGTGGCACCGTTAAACCAGCGTACCATTACCCGAATTATGCAGGGGTAATGACATGGTCTATCAACTGGGATCAGCATGATGGCTTTAACTTCTCAAAACCTGTCGGCGATAAACTCACCGAGATGAATGCGCAATAAGCTATCAAAGAATAAGCGAGTAAAACGCAAAGAGAGCACAATAGTGCTCTCTTTCTTTATCTCATCGAGTTTTTACTTTTTAATGAGTAATTAAATCGTAAATACTCGGTAATCTTTTAGCTCAGGGATTTTCTTCAACAGATCGTTTTCTTGCCCTGCCATGTCATCCAGCGAATCGCACAAGTCTTCTGCTTGTTGTTCTACCTCTTTCGAATGCTCGGCTAAACGCTCTTCTACTTTCGCGCTGAGTTCAGCCATACTCTCCGATAATGCAGTGAGGTTTATCCCTCCCTCTTCCTTCATTTTTTTCGATAAAGCATCCAACGAACTGGCTAAAAACTCTTTATTGAAGATCTCTTGTGCTTTTGCAAAGTCTTCAGTCCACCCTTGTGTCATAGACTCAAAACTCTCCGCAGGCAGGATGAAATCACCATCTTTGTAGTAACGTGATTCAACATCAGCGAAAAAGTCCTTTACTGCGACTTTTACATTATCAAACGCACCAGGTGCATCGAGGCTTTCCGCAACATCATCAATAATATCATTCGCAAGCGCTAAACCATCACTCGCCAATTGCTTTGCTTGTGGAATATACGCGTTCATTTTTTCGCGATAGTCTTCAATTGCCGCTTTCTGGTCAGAATTGAGTTCAATTAGCTCACCTTTGATGAAGAGGTTGTTATCCTCATCCACGACAGCTTTATCACCTGTCGTTTGGCGAATTTCCAAGCTTTGCCCATCCATACGGACTTCATTATTGATGTCCACACGACACTGCGCTGCATAACCAGTAGCACTGACCATCAGCAATGAGAGTGTAAAAAGCTTTTTCATGTCATTCTCTTTTATTTAACATTACTCGTGTTAAACATAACACTGAGTGATACATGAGATGTCAGCAAATCGTCACGACTTCGTAACAAGTTGTTTTATCTCCTATTTTTACGTCAACCTCATCACCTTCTTCTTTTCCGAACAACGCTCGACCCAGAGGAGATTTAGCTGTTAAGACAAAGACTTCCTGAGCCTGATATTGAACAGTCAAACCACCAGAGCAAGGGCCTACAAAGAAGTGCTTTTCAAGCAAATTCTCATCTGCGAGAACAACGTAAGCGCCAACACCAACAGGCGCATTCTTAAAGTCGCGAGTCACTAAAGAACGATATTGACGCAATTCCTCTTCACTATCTTGGATTCGCATGGCTTGTCCATGAGCAAGATACGCGGCTTCAAGTGCCAATGTATCGTACTTGTGCTCGGGAACAGTTTCTTCATCTGTCGCGGCATCGATCGCTCGCTGAGCCGATGCATGGGCAACTTGAAGTTTTTCTTCCAGATGTTGGATGATAATTTGGACTAAGTCAGCTTTGTTCATACTTTTAGGACGCGCGTTTAGTATTCGTGGTGTGTTAATGTAGCCAAGTTTACCATCAAAGAAAGGTTTCCCTATTATGCAAAGTGACTCGCTGCATCAAACACTTCAATCTGTATTTGGCTTTGACTCATTACGCCAAGGTCAGCAACCCGTTATTGAAGCCGTTATGAATGGTTACTCTGCTGCGGCAATCTTTCCTACAGGCTCGGGGAAGTCACTCTGTTATCAACTACCTGCAACCATATTACCCAACCTTACGCTGGTGATCTCTCCGTTGTTGGCGTTAATGAAGGATCAACTGAGCTTTTTACAAAGTAAAGGAATCGCGGCCGCTTCTATCGATAGCAGTCAAAGTAGAGAAGAAGCACAACAGGTCATGGCTGGCGTGAAGAATGGACAAATCAAAATCTTGATGATTTCTGTTGAGCGGCTAAAAAACGAGCGTTTTCGTGAATTCATTCGCCAAGTACCGATTTCTTTGATGGTCATTGATGAAGCGCACTGTATTTCCGAATGGGGGCATAACTTTCGTCCAGATTATCTCAAACTACCGCAATATAAACGTGAACTGAACATCCCACAGTCTTTACTTCTCACCGCAACGGCAACGCCTGCAGTTATTGAAGACATGCAAAAAAAGTTCGATATTGCCAGTGAACATATTACCGTTACAGGCTTCTACCGCTCTAATCTGGATATCTCGGTGATCCCGTGTGAGGAAACAAAGAAACAAGAACAGCTCAGTGAGATCATCGCCTCTTCACCTAAGCTTCCGACCATCGTATACGTGACGCAGCAGCAAACAGCAGAACGAGTAGCAAAGTCATTAATCCATATTGGCATTAACGCTCACGCATACCACGCTGGCATGAAAAGCGACGTTCGTGAACAAATCCAACAGCAGTTCATGGATGGCCAAATTGACTGTATTGTTGCAACTATTGCATTTGGTATGGGGGTCGATAAATCTGATATTCGACGCGTCATTCACTTCGACTTACCCAAATCAATCGAGAACTACGTACAAGAGATTGGACGTGCAGGCAGGGACGGGAAACGCTCTGAGTGCATTCTGCTGGGCAATACGTCCGGCTTAACGGTGTTGGAGAATTTTGTCTATGGTGACACACCAGAATTTACGTCAATTAACTATGTAGTCGAGCAAGCGAAAGAACATGCTCCACAATGGGAGGTAGTGCCACTGCGTTTGTCGCGTGAAAGCAATATCCGCCAATTGCCACTCAAAACCTTGTTGGTTTATTTGGAGCTACATAACGTCATTGAAGCAAAGTACAGTTACTTTGCGGAATATCGGTTTAAGTTTTTGCACGATCAGCAATTTATTGTGAATCAATTTCAAGGCGAGCGACGTCAATTTGTGGAGGCCATTTTTTCCTGCTCACAAAAAGCCAAAGTGTGGTGCCAAGTTGATCTAGAAGCGCTATGGATGAACTATCAATCGGAACGCAGCCGAGTTGTCGCAGCGCTCGACTATTTTCACCAGAACGGCTGGATAGAACTAGAGAGCAAACAACTGACGGACGTGTACTCAGTTATGCCAACCAAACAGAGCTCGGATGTTTTAATCCAACAACTGTATGAACTGTTCCAATCCAAAGAAAGCAAAGATATCGAAAGAATCCACACCATGCTGCACTTGTTCCAGTCCGAGCACTGTTTGAGCTCACAATTGGCGAACTACTTTGCGGATCACGATGCACCAAAGCAATGTGGTCACTGCTCCGTGTGTCGTGGTCACGTCGCCACATTCACAGCACCAGAACCTGAAGATATTGAACAATCTCAAGTATCGATATGGGCGCAGGAGTTTATTCAGCTTTCCCCATCGGCCATCAGTAATGATGCCGTTGCTCGCTTCTTGTGCGGAATCAGCACTCCTTTGATTAGCCAGCTAAAAGCCTCAAAGCTAGCAGGTTATGGTGCAATGGCAAACGTAAGTTTTGAGCAGGTATTAACGCAGGTAGAAACGGTAAGGGCCTAAAAAAAGCTCAATTGACGCGCTTGGTCTTCGGGCTTGAGCATCACGTTCAAGCCTAAAAGGCGAATTTCCCGTCCATTTTGGCGTTTAAGAATATCTCTTAGCAAGATCTTGAAGTCCTCAAGCTCTAATTGCGGATGGATGTGCTCAATTGTTGTCAGTTGAAAGTCGGCAAATTTGACTTTAATACCTTGTTTAATAATCGACTTATCTGGGCTTGCACGCTCTAAACGTTTCTCGAGTTCAGGATAAAGTTTCTCCTCAATCACTTGCCAACATTCATCATAGGTTGCGATGTTCTGGCTGAATGTCCTTTCCACACCGACGGACTTTCTCTCGCGCTCAACAACGACTTCTCGATTATCAATTCCATGGCTTCGCTGCCATAAGGAGGCACCCTGACGACCAAACTGCCTCAACAACTCTCGATAGTCACTGTTTTTAATGTCCTCACATCGATAAAAACCGGCTTGGTGGAGCTTCTCAAGACTCACCTTCCCCACACCAGGAATGTTCTCTAGCGGAAGACTATCGATAACCTCTTGGACTTTCTCTGGCGGAATCACAAACTGACCGTTGGGCTTGTTCATGTCTGACGCGACCTTGGCAAGAAACTTTATCGGAGCAATGCCCGCCGATGCCGTCAACCCAAGTTCACTCCAGATATCGCGGCGAATTGACTCTGCGATCAACGTAGCGGAGCCACGGCAAGCTGTCGAGTCCGTGACATCGAGGTATGCTTCATCCAATGAGAGAGGTTCAATGATAGGCGTATAACGCTCAAAAATAGCACGAATCTGCTGAGAGACTTGCTTATATACATGCATTCTACCGGGCACAACCAACAAATGAGGACAGAGTTGCAGCGCGCGCGCCGTTGACATTGCACTGCGAACACCATATTTACGCGCATCATAATTACAGGTGCTAATCACTCCACGCTGCTTTTCATGTCCGCCAACAGCGAGTGCAATGCCACGGTAACTGGGGTTATCTCTCATCTCTACGGCAGCATAAAAACAATCCATATCGACATGAATAATTTTTCTAATTCGATCTGACATAGCCATCAAAGCACTGTTCAAAAAAACAGTATAAATCAAATCTACCTGAAGAGAAATGGGCGTGTTTAAGCGAACGTCAATCTCGAAGCATTACGTCCAATTGATCGACTAATTCGGCCCAATCTGCATCTTCTTCGATGGCTTGTTTTAGAAAGTTCGCCTGTGACATCGTCCAAAAGCTAGCTTCATGTAAAGGCGCAGAATCTCTTTTGTGTCGATGTTGATTAATAAAATCTTTCATTTCTTGAGGAGAGCTACCGAGGCCCAGTTGTTGAAATAGCTCAGCCATACCATGTTGATGCATTTCCATACTACTTTCTCCCTACGTTAGCTAAACATAATTATATAACTAAGACAGGAATAATGATGTGATGTTAACGGATGCGTGTCAAACATTTGAGTAGTTGTTCTACTTTTGGTTGACATGTGTTTTTTGATGGCGATAAGTTTAATTTTAGTTATCATTGATTTTAAACAATTAATTTTGGGGACTGCGCTTGAGTAATAAGATTCTGGTTGTTGAAGATAGTCGTGCATTTAAAAACTTTCTTTGCCAAACAATAAGCCAAGCTGGTTATGAGGTCATCGCAGCGGAAAGCTACGCGGAGGCAAAGAACTTGTTATCTTCAGCACAGGACCTCTTCTGTGCGGTTTTAGACTATTGTTTACCGGATGCTCAAGATGGCGAGATTATTGACCTCGTTTTGGAACATGGTCATCGTGTCATTGTTTTAACGGCTCGATTTCAAGAAGACACTCGCGAAAAGATGCTTGCAAAAGGTGTCCTCGACTATATTTTGAAAGACAGCATGGCGTCCGTTTCCTATCTATTACCACTCCTCAAGCGACTAACCAACAATCAACAACACAAATGTTTAGTCGTTGATGATTCACACACCGTAAGAAGACACATTGCCCAACTTTTGGAGCATCAATATATTCAGACGTTGGAAGCTGACAATGGGCAAAAAGCCCTAGAGCTTGTCGAGCAAAATCCAGATATCACTCTCGTTTTAACCGACCATGATATGCCCGTTAAAGATGGCATTACTATGGTGCGTGAATTACGTCGGAAGTGGGATAAAAATCAATTAGCCATTCTCGGCTTGTCGGGTAGTAACTCTAAGACCATGACGGCTAGGTTTCTAAAAGCAGGGGCCAATGACTTTTTATACAAGCCATTTAATCAAGAAGAATTTTTTTGCCGTATTCACCAACTGTTAGATATCAAAGACGCAACATCTGAACTGTTTAAAATGGCAAATCAAGATGCGCTAACGGGCTTATGGAACCGCCGCTTTCTGTTTGAGCAACCCCATGTAGAAAACGCTCAAAGAAACATCGCGATGCTTGATATCGATTTCTTTAAGCAAGTAAATGATACACACGGACATGAGGGCGGCGATGCAGTGTTAGTCATGATAGCGAATATTCTAAAAATCTATTTTCCAAATGATATTGTCGCTAGGCTTGGTGGCGAGGAGTTTTGTATTCAAGCCAGTGGCGACTATGACGGCTTTCTAACACGCTTAGAACAAATGAGACAGCGCATAGAAAAAACGCCAATAACTTATTTGGACAAAAACATTCTTGTGACCGCGAGTATTGGTGTAAGCAACATCGAGGGGGAGCTGGAACAACAAATAAAAGTGGCGGATGAGCGACTTTACATGGCCAAAGAGAACGGACGTAACCAAATCATTTCTTCGTCCTAATGACTATCAGTGTGGTCTTGCTCTGTAACATGAGAGAAAGAAACAACAAAACACGGTATTGGGCTCTTTCTCGGACATCTGAGCTTTGGTTAGCTGCCTAAAAATAAAGCTCAGCAGAACGCTGAGCTTTATCACTTTCTTAGTACGATTAACCAATACTAAGCAATTCTATCTTTTTCCCACGCCGCCAATTTCTCAGCACGCGCAGCCTCGCGCGCTTCACGTTTTTTACGCGCATCGCAGGGTTCTGGACAATTACACACTTTTTCGATGCCAACTGCCCCTAAGCCACCACAGCTACCTTTCACGACTTTCTTTTGGAAAATGTATCCGACAGCCATTGCAGTGATTACCGCGACAAACACAGCAAAGGTAATTAGAAATGTATTCATAAAAACATGCTCACTTCTGTTGTTATTTCTTCATGAATGGCTTGTATGCTTCCGAAGCCAACTCTTTAAAACCATCTTCCGTTTTCACAATCATGAAAACAGGAATATTATTTTCGTTCGCAATTGCCATGCCTTTGTCTTCACCTAGCACCATAAGACCAGTTGCAAGACCATCAGCAGTCATCGACGATTTATCTAATACCGTTACAGACACCACTTTATGATGAATTGGTTTGCCTGTTCGTGGATTAATAATATGAGAGTATCTCACACCATTACTCTCAAAGTAATTACGATAGTCACCACTTGTTGCAATTGCCATGTCGCCTGGTTCAATAATTTCTTGAATTGAACGTTCATCAACGGTCGGTTTTTCAATTGCGATACGCCAAGGCACACCTTCACGATTGACACCTTTGAGACGCATTTCACCGCCAACTTCGACCATAAAGTTCTGTACCCCTTCAGATTGAAGGTAGTCAGCAACCACGTCAACCCCCCAACCTTTCGCAATCGTCGATAGGTCGACGTACAAGTTAGGAAGGTCTTTGGACAGTGTATTACCATCAACAGATAGGTGGTGAATACCGGTATTTGCTTTGCGAGCAGCGAGTTCTTCATCGGTTGGAACTACATCTGGACGAGCTTCTGGACCAAACCCCCACAGGTTAACTAGAGGGCCGACCGTCACATCCAATGCACCTAAAGTAAGACCGTTAAGGCGAATTGCTTCTTTCACTACCGTTGCAGTTTGTGTCGAAACTGTAAATGGCTCGCTCGTTTGATGCTGATTAAAACGACTTAACTCTGAGTCGTCACGATAGGTCGACATTTGGTCATTAACCTCTTCCAATAAGCGATCAATTTCTGTCTGCATCGCTTTTGGCGTTGGAATACCATCTTGCTCGATATACTTGATGTTGTAAGAAGTCCCCATGGTAGGGCCACTTAAATGAATTTGATCGGCAGGCTGCTCACAGCCAGCCAAAATCAATAGAGAAGCAAATGCAACAAGCCACTTTTTCACTTGTTAACTCCCAATGTTGTTGAATTGATATGGGAAATAGGATCAATCCTTTCAATCCGATTACCTATATCAACTGTTGAGTATCAGTTTTATGTCTATAAAAAATAATGGCTAGCTCTCTTGGAGAGCTAGCCATAGATTCAATCACTTGGAGGAATTAACCACCGAAGTCATCTAGTAGGATGTTTTCATCCTCTACACCTAGATCTTTTAGCATGCCGATTACAGCAGCGTTCATCATAGGTGGACCACACATGTAGTATTCACAGTCTTCTGGCGCTTCGTGATCACGTAGGTAGTTCTCGTAAAGAACGTTGTGAATAAAGCCAGTGTAACCATCCCAGTTATCTTCTGGAAGTGGATCAGACAGTGCACAGTGCCATACGAAGTTGTCATTCTCAGCTTGTAGCATATCGAAGTCTTCTACGTAGAACATTTCACGCTTAGAACGTGCGCCGTACCAGAAAGACATCTTACGCTTAGAGTGCAGACGCTTAAGTTGGTCGAAGATGTGTGAGCGCATTGGAGCCATACCAGCACCACCACCAACGAATACCATTTCTGCATCTGTATCTTTCGCAAAGAACTCACCAAATGGACCAGAAATAGTACACTTGTCGCCTTCTTTTAGAGACCAGATGTACGAAGACATGATGCCTGGTGGTACGTCTGGGTTGTTCGGCGGCGGAGTTGCGATACGAACGTTAAGCATGATGATACCGTGCTCTTCTGGGTAGTTAGCCATAGAGTATGCACGAATGGTCTCTTCATTAACTTTAGACTCGTAACGGAAAAGGTTGAACTTCTCCCAGTCTTCACGGTATTCCTCAGGAATATCGTAGTCTGCGTATTTCACGTGGTGAGCAGGAGCTTCAATCTGGATGTAACCACCAGCACGGAAAGGTACTGATTCGCCATCTGGAATTTGTAGCTTAAGCTCTTTGATGAATGTCGCTTTGTTATCGTTAGAGATAACAGTACATTCCCACTTCTTAACGCCGAAGATTTCTTCAGGAAGCTCGATATCCATGTCAGTTTTCATTGCAACCTGACACGCTAGACGCTCACCTTCACGCGCTTCACCTTTAGTAATATGGTCAAGCTCGGTTGGTAGGATGTCGCCACCACCTGATTTAACTTTTACGCGACACTGACCACATGAGCCACCGCCACCACAAGCAGAAGATACGAATACGCCAGCACCTGCTAGAGCACTCAGTAGCTTACCACCTGGTTGTGTAACGATCGCCAGAGAAGGGTCATCGTTCACAGAAATTGTAATGTCACCTGTTGGTACAAGCTTAGACTTAGCGAAAAGAATCACTAGTACTAGTGCTAGTACGATCAGAGTAAACATCACTACACCAAGAATAATGTCCATTGACTATTCCTTAATTGTTGCGGTTTACCCGACTTACAGTTGAACACCAGAGAAAGACATAAAGCCTAACGCCATAAGACCTACAGTGATAAATGTGATACCAAGACCACGTAGACCTGGAGGTACGTCAGAGTACTTCATCTTCTCACGGATACCTGCAAGAGCAACGATTGCTAGCATCCAGCCCACACCAGAGCCGAAACCGTAAACGATCGATTCAGCAAAGTTGTAGTCACGTTGTACCATGAAAGATACACCACCGAAGATTGCACAGTTTACTGTGATCAGCGGTAGGAAGATGCCTAGCGCGTTGTACAAAGGTGGGAAGAAACGGTCTAGGACCATCTCTAGAATCTGTACAAGTGCTGCAATTACACCGATAAAGGTGATGAAGTTTAGGAAGCTAAGGTCCACGCCCTCAACTAACGCGTTCTCTCTCAGAACTAGGTTGTATACCAGGTTGTTCACAGGAACAGCGATAGTCAGAACTACCACAACTGCAACACCTAGGCCGAAAGAGGTCTTAACCTTCTTAGATACGGCAAGGAAAGTACACATACCTAGGAAGAAAGACAGAGCCATGTTTTCGATGAAAATCGATTTAACTAACAGACTAATGTAATGTTCCATGACGTCCTTACTCCTTCGCTTCTACTTGTTCTGGTTTCAGAATACGGATTACCCAGATAAGGAAGCCGATTAGGAAGAATGCTGATGGTGCTAGTAGCATTAGGCCGTTAGGCTGGTACCAACCACCGTTGCTCACTAGAGGTAGAACTTCTAGACCAAATAGTTTGCCTGAGCCAAATAGCTCACGGAAGAAACCTACAGTGATAAGAACGAAGCCGTAACCTAGACCGTTACCAATACCGTCAATAAGAGATGGTACTGGCGCAGACTTCATTGCGAATGCTTCAGCACGACCCATTACGATACAGTTAGTGATAATCAGACCAACGAATACAGATAGCTGTTTAGAGATATCGTATAGGTAAGCTTTTAGCACTTGGTCTACCACGATTACTAACGATGCGATGATTGCCATCTGAACGATGATACGCACACTGTTAGGAATGTGGTTACGGATCAATGAAACAGAGAAGTTAGACAACGCAGTTACAAATGTTACCGCTAGTGTCATTACAAAAGCTGTTTCTAGTTTAGTTGTTACTGCAAGAGCAGAACATACACCAAGAACTTGTAGCGCGATTGGGTTGTTATCCAACACTGGCGCTAGGATGCTCTTTTTAACGTTTTGTGCACTAGACATTAGTTAAGTTCTCCGTCACGAACTTTTGCTAGGAAAGGACCAAAGCCCATATCACCTAACCAGAAGTCAAATGTGTGTTGAACACCATTACTAGTGAGCGTCGCTCCTGATAGGCCATCAACACCGTGCTCAGAACCTTGCGGTGCGCCGCCTTTCACGACCTTAATCGCTGGCTGGTGATCTTCATTGTACAATTTCTTGCCAATGAATTGATCGCGCCATGAAGGGTTCTCTACTTCACCACCAAGTCCAGGAGTTTCACCTTGCTCGTAGTAAGTAATAGCAGACACAGTGTTACCATCAGTTTCAACGGCTACAAAGGCATACATCATCGACCATAGTCCTTTACCGTGCATAGGCAGGATAACTTTTTGGACTTCATCTTGATCTTTTACAAGGTACACCACTGCTGTATTCGCGCGACGACGGATATCAGCTACATCTTCTTCTGGTGTCAATGCGATTGAACGTTCTGCATCTTTTGATGCTTCACGTTGATCGTACGTAGATGCATTACCCTCAGTAAAGTTACCTGTTTCAAGGTCTACTAGACGAGGTTCGATGTACTCAGCAAATAGCTCTGGTACTTTCTTACCGTTTGCGTCAATGCCTGCAACTTCAACGATCTTTGATTGCTTATCTAGGACAGCGTTAGCTTTTTGCTTATCACGCAGACCTACTGCTGCTGTTGATACGATGATTGAACAAACAAGGCTCAACCCGATAACAACACCCAGCGTCTTTTTAATGCTGTCGTTATTACTTGCCATAGCGTGCTAGTCTCCGCTTGATGTTCTTCTCAATCACTACATGGTCGAACAGAGGTGCGAATAGGTTCGCGAATAGAATCGCCAGCATCATACCTTCTGGGTACGCTGGGTTAACTACACGGATCATCACACACATTGCACCAATCAGGATGCCGTACCACCATTTACCTTTGCTAGTAAATGACGCTGATACTGGGTCCGTTGCCATGAAGAACATACCGAATGCAAAACCACCTAGAACTAGGTGCCAGTGCCATGGCATATTAAACATTGGATTAGTGTCAGAACCGATCACGTTAAACAGAGTCGATACTGCGATCATACCGATCATCACACCCGCAATGATGCGCCATGAAGCGATTCGCATGTAAACGATCATCGCTGCACCGATCATTAGAGCTAGAGTCGATACTTCACCAATAGAGCCAGGGATGTTACCGATGAACGCGTCCATCCAAGTGATAGGAGCGCCAGTTACTGTGTTAACTAGAGCACCGTTACCACCTTGAGCCCATTGGCTAAGAGCAGTTGCACCAGAGAAGCCGTCAGCTGCAGTCCATACTACGTCACCCGAAATTTGTGCTGGGTAAGCGAAGAATAGAAATGCACGACCTGCAAGTGCAGGGTTAAGGAAGTTACGACCTGTACCACCGAAGATCTCTTTTGCTACAACAACACCAAATGTGATACCTAGTGCCGCTTGCCATAGAGGTAGCGTTGGTGGAACGATAAGTGCGAATAAGATAGAAGTTACAAAGAAACCTTCGTTAACTTCGTGTTTACGCACCATACAGAACAACACTTCCCAGAAGCCACCAACAATAAATACTGTTGCGTAGATTGGCAGGAAGTAAGTCGCACCTAGTAGCATCTTACTGCCAACACCCGCTTCCGCACCGATAGTGCCGCCAAGCATTTCTGTTAGCCAGTAGTGCCAGTTACTTGCGATAACTGTCGCTAGTTGGTCACCAGCGTACATGTGGTTAAGTGCTGCAATAGCTTGGCCACCTGCGTTGTACATACCCCAGAACATTGCTGGGAATACCGCAAACCAAACCATGATCATGATACGTTTTAGGTCAACGCTATCACGAACGTGCGAGCTTTTATTTGTTACGATACCTGGGGTGTAAAAAACTGTTGCTACAGCTTCGTACAGGGCAAACCATTTTTCGTGTTTGCCACCAGGCTCAAAATGATGCTCGATGTCTTCAAGAAACTTTTTAAGAGCCATGAAAATTACCCTTCCTTCTCGATAGTATCTAGGCATTCACGAAGTAACGTACCGTACTCGTACTTACCTGGACATACAAAGGTACACAATGCTAGATCTTCTTCATCCAGTTCAAGCGCACCCAGTGCTTGAGCACTGTCTGTGTCGCCGGCACATAGATCACGAAGCAGCAAAGTAGGCTCCATATCTAGAGGCATTACGCGTTCGTAGTTGCCAATTGGAACCATTGAACGATCACTACCATTGGTCGTCGTTGTCATATTGAACAACTGACCTTTGAATACGTGACCAAGGAAAGAGCGAGTTACCGAGAACTTATTCTTACCAGGCATTGCCCAGCCAAATAGTTCTTTTTCACGGCCTTCACGTAATACAGAAACCTGTTGATGGTAACGGCCAAGGTATGCGTGTGGACCAGTTGCATGTGTACCTGTTAGTACTGAACCAGAGATCACACGAACTTCGCCAGGCATCAGCTCGTTATCTGTTAGGTCATCTAAGCTTGCACCCATTACGGTACGAACTAGACGAGGGTTATTCACAACTGGGCCAGCTAGAGACACAACACGATCTGTGCATAGCTCACCAGTTAGGAACAGCTTACCGAACGCGATAACGTCTTGGTAGTTGATGCTCCATGCCACATTCTCTGCATTTACTGGGTATAGGAAATGCATGTGGGTGCCAGCAAGACCTGCTGGGTGAGGGCCATCGAAGACGTGTTCTTCTACGTTAGACTGTGAAGAGCGTGGCAAGCTAGTGCCAGATTTACATACGTAAACCTTGCCTTCTGTCAGGGCTGAAAGAATGTCTAGACCAGCAATGAATGCTTCTTGTTGCTCATTAATGATCAACTCAGGCTTAGCTGCTAGTGGATTAGTATCCATTGCAGTTACGAAAATAGCCTTAGTAGAAGACTCGATTGCAGGAACCTTGCTAAACGGACGAGTACGTAAAGCGGTCCATAAGCCAGAGTCAACCAACTGAGTCTTGATCACTTCACGATCTAGACCTGAAAGTTGAGCGGCTTCGAACTTATCAAATGTCACCTGCTCTTCACCTGCCACTTCAATCACTACAGATTGAAGGACACGTTTAGCGCCACGGTTAACTTCGATCACTTTACCGGCTGCTGGTGCAGTAAATTTCACGCCTGGGTTCTTTTTATCTTCAAAAAGAACTTGCGCTTTTTTCACTTCATCACCAACGCGGACATGCATGGTAGGTCGCATGCCAACGTACTCTTCGCCAAGCAAGGCGACTTTTTTGATGGTCTTACCATCATTAATCACCTGGGATGGAGTTCCTGCGATAGGAAGATCCAAGCCCTTCTTTATTGTAATCATACGCACTTGCACTACTTTTATCGGGAAAAAGATTCTTTTGATTGCGTAACTTTTAGACACGACATCAGTGTCCGGTTTTGATGTTGTTTTAAACATCAAAATCGCAACATCCTATTAAAAATCTCGTCACAAGGAATACGCGAGATTTATCAGGTGCCGTAGTCTAGCATTTTTTAGGAACTTGATGCCATGATCAATCATTAGAATAGAGGGGTTATTTCGGTAGAATCAGGTCTAAAAGGTCAAAGAATAGTCATAACTTTGACCCATCGCACAAATGCCATATTCCATACATATCTTATGGAAAAGTGATATTCATCGCCTGAAATATTCTGCAATTTCCATTCATTTGTTGAAACACTGTTAACACATTTTTTAACCAGAATTTGTGCCACGTTAACGTCCCTAAAGAATGTAAAACGAAAAAAGATGGCCTTAAGCCACCTTTCTCTGCACCTTTATATCTTGCGTTTTTAGTGACCGCCACCCATACACATCGGGCTATCAGGGGCGCCATCTTGTTCACGCTTCCACTCTTCATCAGTGTATGTATGAATAGCTAATGCATGAATGTGGTTATCCAGTTCATCTGCCAAAATTTGATGAACTTGACGATGGCGCCCAATCAAACGCTGTCCCGCGAACGAATCACTCACAACAATCACTTTGAAATGACTCTCTGAGCCTGGTGGCACATTATGCATGTAGCTCTCATTAATGACTTTGAGATAGCTGGGTTGCAGCTCACTGTGTAGTTTCTTCTCTATGATTTCTTGGATCATATTCGTTCCTCATTGATGCGAATTCCATAAGTATATACCTAAGTAAAGCAGACATGCATCACTCAAACGTCACTCTCATTATTGACGCACTTTGTAGACATATTGTCTCAAGGCGCTCGACTCCATGAACATGCCTAGAGAGCAGTCATCACTGAACTCGTAAAATTTTACAGCTTTTTGTATCTCGACACGTCATCATTTGCGACAATAACACTTAATTTCTAAATCAACTTACATTTAGCTATGAAAACCGAACTGAACCTTCACGAGCGAAGCTTAACACTTCATCGTTTCCCAAAACGTAGTAACGAAACGCTACAAGCGTGGGATGCCGGTGATGAGTATCTTATTAATCATGTTGAAGAGCTTGCTTTGCCAGACAATCAAAACATCCTCGTGATTAATGACAGCTTTGGTGCCCTCTCCTGCTGGTTTTCGGAAAAGCACCATGTAACGCTAATGAGTGATTCATTCATCTCACATAAAGGTGCACAGCAAAATCTCGAGCAAAACCAGTGCAATAAAGTAGCGTTTGCCACCACGATGGACCTCGTTCCTGCCAATATTGATCTCGTCTTGCTGCAACTGCCCAAAAGTAACCGCCATCTAGTGTGGATACTAAGCCAATTAAGAAAGGCGCTACCGGCTTCCTGCCCCGTCATTGCAGTCAATAAAGCGAAAGACATTCATACTTCGACGCTAAAACTGTTTGAAAAATACTTAGGCGAAACAAAAACATCTTTGGCCTGGAAAAAGCACAGATTGGTGTTTTCTCAAGCAACAGTTGAGCCTCCGATTGAAGTGATGCCTTTCACGACTTGGCGCGTTGATGGCGAAGATATCGAACTCAAGAACATGCCAAATGTCTATTCAGGAGAAAGTTTAGATTTAGGTGCACGCTTTATGCTGCAGCACCTGCCTCAAGACCCTTCGATAGACAATGTCATCGACCTCGGCTGCGGCAATGGTGTTCTGTCTGTTAAATTTGGTCAGTTGAATCCAAATGCTCGGCTAACATGTGTTGATGAAAGTTTTATGGCGCTTGAATCAGCAAAACAGAACCTACGCGACAACCTTGGTGAAAATAGAGACATACAGTGCATAGCGAACAATTGCTTGGACGGTTTTAAACACAGCAGCAGCTCTATGGTTATGTGTAATCCACCGTTTCATCAACAACAGGCAATCACCGATCATATTGCTTGGCAAATGTTCTGCGATGCTAAACAAGTATTAAGTGAAAATGGCCGTTTACTGGTTATCGGAAATCGTCACCTCGGGTACGACGCAAAACTCAAACGTCTGTTTGGCGATAAAAATGTGAAACTTATCGCTTCCAACAATAAGTTTGTGATTTTACAGGCTACAAAAAATCCTGCTAAATTAAGCGCAATATAAGCTTTAGCAAAATAGTTAAAAGGAATAATAAAATGAGAAAATTGGTACTTGCGGCTTCGGTTGCGTTGCTTGCTGCGTGTTCAGCCCCTCAACAACCTCAGCTGAACCTGATGCCAGAAAGCACATTGAGCACCAATCCAATTGTTCAAGGCAAGACTTACAGTTTGACCAGCAAAGATGTACGTGCAGCGCAGTACGTGGCGTTGGTGGATAACGGCCGTTCGAACATTCTTCCTCTTCATGCTAAACAGAATTTACGTATTGCGTTAGAAGAAGCATTAGAGAAGCAATTCTCATCTCAAGGTTTCCATGCGGATCTAAACAGCAACAACGCGATTGAATTGAGCGTTCAAGAAGCGTTGGTCAACGTGAAGCATTCGGTGATGGAAAATGAGATGGACGCTAAAGTTGTGCTGGAAATCACAGCAGAGACACCTGAGGGCAAGCTCGTCAAAACTTATACAGGTACAGCAAAGCGCTCTGGCACATTGAGTGCTTCTGATGCCGATATTGAAGAGACATTGAATGATGTGGTGACATTGACGCTTAAAGAGATTGCCAATGACCCTGAGCTTCGTCAATACATGCAGGAGCGTTTCTAATGTTACGCAAAGCGATTCTGTCTTTAGCATTACTCAGCTGCAGCGTTTGGGCTGGGCCAAAAGTAGCGTTTGAAACGACCCTTGGTTCATTTACGGTTGAGTTAAACGAAGAGAAAGCACCTATCACTGTCGCTAATTTTCTGAAATATGTAGAAGATGGGAGCTACGAAGGTACTATTTTTCATCGTATTATCCCAGGCTTTATGGCGCAAGGTGGCGGCTTTAACCAAGATATGCAGATGGTGAAAACATACGCGCCAATCAAAAACGAAGGAAATAATGGTCTAAACAATGACCGTGCTACCATCGCCATGGCACGAACTAATGCACCAAACTCTGCAACTCGTCAGTTTTTCGTCAACTTAGTCGACAATGACTTTCTCAACTATGGCGCTCGACCACCAGGTTATGCTGTATTTGGTGAGGTTACTGAGGGGTTCGACGTTATCCAGAAAATGGCTCAGCAGCCGACCACGACAGTAGGCCGAATGCGTGATGTACCAGAGACGCAAATCGTCATCACCAAAACTACACTACTTAAATAGCCAAAACGATAAGCCCTTTGAATAATCGAAGGGCTTTCTCTTTCAACGGCTTCATTTTATTGGATTGATTTATGTCTTCATTACCTTCCATCACTTGGTTGGAAACGGTAAAAAGTTACCTCGATAAACGACTCATGTGGGTTTTCATGCTGGGCTGCTCTAGCGGCTTTCCGTGGGTTCTTATCGGTTCAAACATGTCAGGTTGGCTAAAAGATGCCGGCTTGACCCTCTCCGCAATTGGCTATTTTGGTAGCGTTTTTGCGGTCTATGCGATCAACTTCCTGTGGGCACCTCTGGTTGACCGCGTGAAGCTGCCAGTCCTCTTTAGACTACTGGGGCAAAGACGTAGCTGGATTTTCTTTTGTCAAAGTATCGTACTCGTCGCTACCCTATTTATTGCCGGCGTAAATCCAGCGGAAAACTTGGTGTTTGCGTCACTACTCGCCTTGTGTATTGCAACGGCTTCAGCGACACAAGACATCGCAATTGATGCTTTTCGTATTGATACTTTCCCAAAGTCAGAAGAGTCTAAACTGCCTCAAGCTTCTGCAATGGCGGTCATTGGCTGGTGGACAGGTTATTCACTACCGGGTTATTTAGCGTTTGTTAATGCTGACAGTGTCGGTTGGAATGGTGTGTATTACGGGATGGCGGTGATAGTCGGCATTCTAATGGTCTTTACGATTTTAGTCGGTGAACCGAAGACTCAACGCGAACAACTTCAGTCTGCCGCTGAACAACGACACAAAGAAGTGGTTGGTTCAAAAGTCGTAGCTTGGTTTACCGTGACTGTTGTAGAACCTTTCCTTGATTTCTTTAATCGCAATGGCGTCCGTGTCGCGATTACTCTGTTGCTGTTCGTTTTCCTATTTAAAATTGGCGAAGCGTTTTTGGGCAGGATGTCGATCGCGTTCTATAAAGATATTGGTTTTAGCAATGAACAAATTGGCTATTACTCCAAACTGATCGGTTGGGGAGCCACCATCTTCTTTACTTTTGTCGGAAGCATGTTCAACGTTAGGTTTGGTATTGTACGTGGATTAATGATCGGCGGTATTGCTATGTCTGCCAGTAACTTGATGTTTGCTTTGATTGCTTCGGTAGGCCCAAACGAGCACTTGTACTTAGCCACGATTATTGTCGATAACTTTACGACTGCTTTCTCAACTGTCGCTTTTGTTTCATTTTTGACGATTCTAACCGGGCAAGCATTTTCGGCAACTCAGTATGCGTTGCTTGCCTCTCTAGGAAACTTCGGACGGACGACTCTTGCTTCTTTCAGTGGCGAGCTAGTGGATTATCTTAATGATTGGAGCACATTCTTCGTGCTTACCGCTGTCATGGTCGTGCCAAGCTTGATTATGTTGTACTCGCTACGACATTACTTTGATGCTCTATTGGAAAAAGCACGTCACAAACATTAACGAAACATATAAAAAACCACCGAATTCGGTGGTTTTTGTTTTGCGAGATATAAGATAAGAGGTCTATGGGTATAACCCTTTACCAAACATATTAAATATACGTGCCACGCCTTGAGTAAAGATCATCGGCTCAGTCAATACGGTTAAACACAAGCAGTCTTCTCCGGCCTTAGTGTAAGGGCTGTGCTTCACTGATGCGTCTCTAATCATCAAATCGCCTTCTTCATATTGGCCATCCTCGTCACTAAATCCACCATGTAGGATCAATGTAGACTCCAGGCCTTTGTGCGTATGTTGAGGAATTTGCACATCTTCCCCGATGTACATTAAGCTGACACGAGCGTCTTCCCCTAGGTCAATCTGAGCACTGAAAACCTTGCCTCCGTAACTTCTCCATGACCCTACGAGGTCAGAGAAACGCGCTAGAGTTTTAGGAAGAGCGAAACTTTTTCCTGCCACATTAACAGCAGCAGAGTCGCGGATCACGATATTATCAGTCGCTGGCTCCGCGTTGATGATGTCATTGAACATGTCGTCAAATTCAGAAACATACTCAGAAGGTATGTCACTTACGATGTTCGCTTGACTTGCTTCGACTTGGTTCACATAAGCTCGGCACTTGGTGCATGTTTCTAAATGGGTTGCGACCACAAGACCAGAAACTGCATCAATGCTTCCCGAAGCGTATGCTTCTAACAAGCTGTTATCTGGGTGTTTATTCATAGTTGCTCCGTATGCATTGAATGCCTTAGCTTTTCTACTGCAAGCCTCAGCCTGGATTTTACGGTACCGAGGGGTATATCAAATAATTCCGCGACCTGTTGATGAGGTAACTCTTCAAGATATACCGCTTGTAAAACATCTCTCTGGTTTTTCGGTAATATATCTAAAAACTTAACCACCTGTTCTTTCAACATATCTTGTTCTGGTGAATAGTGATCAACAAGATCAGGTGGATAATACTCTGACGGCCAAATGTCATCAGAATGAATGTGTAATTCCTTACCTTTCTGTTTTCTCAGCAGATCAAAACAAAGGTTTCGGATTATGGTATATATCCAAGTCGATAACGCGCTCTTTTCACCATCATAGAGGTGCGCTTTCTGCCAAACTGTCGCCATGGTCTCTTGCACCATCTCCATAGCAACTTGCTCATTACCAACATGTTTGTAAGCGAATTGCTTCAGCTTGGGTGCGTAAAAACGGAATACAAAAGCGAACGCATCTTTGTCTCGATCCTTCACTTTATCCATGTAATCGTTCCAATCACTGCGCCCCAGTTTTTTCGGGCTATCACTCATCATAATCGGCCTTAATTTGTGGGAGGAGTCTCCTCCTCCCATTCGTCCTAATCGGTCACGTCATCGACCAACAAGTTGAAACCACCGTTGTTCCCATCATCAATGGCAACGACTTGGTACACAACACCGTTCATTACATTGACTGGTGCTGAGTCAACCGCAACAATACTTGGGTTACCAGCCACTGTTACCGTTACATAATATGTACCTTCAGCGACATATAATCCTTGTACGCTATTTTTATACGCAAAATTAGCAATAGTTGGATCACTTCCATCTATTCCTGCACTCGTAGTGAGGTAAATATCCACCATTTCCACTATAGGATTAGCCGCCGCGTGTGTCACATTCAATGTCGCGCTAGTCGCCACAGCGCGTCTCATATCTTCAACAACCAGAGCTTCGATATCAATCGCTGGGCTAACAACACCGACTGCATAAACACTGTAATCCATTCCACCTGCAACCATTAACCCGTCAACATCTATGATCGGATTGGTTGTTGTGCCATCCACGTAAACGTCAATATCGTAAGCGCCAGCAGCAAGATCCAAATAACCACGAATCTCTTTGAACGCTAAGTCGGCAAGAGGAGCGAAGGCCGCCCCGTTAACGTTAACATCGACGACTGGCGCTCCATCGACAAGGTGTCCGACTCTTACTTCAGCTTGGCTGCCCATATCTTCAATTATAGAAGAGCCCGAACCGTCCAACACCAAGAGTTTGACAGGTGACGTGCTATTCGAATCTCCTGTGCCGATAGCGGCAATCGTCAAGTTGGAGTTAGCCGCAAGAGATACTTTGCCCGAGTCAAAAGCAACGCTGTCTCCTACGGCAAGTCGAACTTGATACTCACCAGCTGGGATGTTCAATACGTCGGTAGAAGCTTTGTAAGCAAGGTTAGTTATTGGAGTCGCGCTAGCAAGAGCAACACCTGGCTCAGTGACATAAAGATCAACAGCAGGAACGCCTGAAGCTGCATGAACAACTTGAACATCTAGACTATTGGCATCAGCCATTGAATCGGCGCTGCGAGTCACAACTAAAGGCTCAACTGGGTTTGGCGAACCATCGGCATCGCCAACAACGAACACGTTATAATTGAGGTCGGAATCAAGATCTAGTTCTGTTTTAGGTATTACGGTCGCGGTTTCATTACCTGGGAGCTGAACATCGACCTGAATCGAATTCATCCCCTCTCGCAATTTAACGTAGCCAGATCCCACACCATAATCAACATTCGTTAATGATGGTTTATCGTTGATCCACACATTTGCAAGCGGCGCATCAGAAGACGCGTGCACTGCTTGTAAATTGGAATACTCGATAGTGTCACTGTCGGAGCCACACGCCGCCAGTCCTAATGTCGCAACAATAGTTAGCGCAGCTTTATTAAATCCTTTCATATCCTTGCCTCTTTGTTAGTCGGGGCTTCTATGGCTTCTGTCAGAAATTGCAACGCAGGAATACAGTCCTCTGCGCCGACTAGCTGTTCGAACAGATTGCAGTCTAGGGGTAGTAACTCAAGCCAACGCTGAGTAACCCAAGCAGAGTCATCGTAAAAACGATGCTGGTAGAGGCTTCCAAGTTGAGGAAACTCTTCATAAACATGGGATAACTGCTGGCTTAAAAAGAAGAAATCTGGTGAGTTGTCTAGATGTTGCCAATTGTCTAACCATTCAACCTCTGCATGACGTAAGCCATCCGCATCTGCACGGACGCGTTTGACAACAAAGCGTTGCTCACCAGCAACTGTAATACCAAGAAGGCCATCACTGAGTGTTTCAAAATCAACGATCCTGACCAAAGTTCCGATAGATGAAACGTTACCCACGTCTTTAGGGTCACCTTCACTTCCTACTAGGCAAACTCCAAAGCCCACATTTTGTAGGCTGCATTCCTTTACCATTCGCTTATATCGTGGCTCAAAAATGCGCAGATTCATTTTACCTTCAGGGAGTACAACTGAAGTGAGTGGGAATAACATGACTTCTTTCATTCAAACGTCCTCTTTGATTCACGGATACATACGAATCCCTTATCACTCCGATCACTAACGATTTATGTTGGTTAATCGACTGGCTTAAAAAGTCATAAAATCGCTCACGCAAACGATCCAAATCACACATTTATTGCAATAAAATGCAACAAACAAAAAGTTCCGTAAATAAAGATAATTTCGTGATGCAACTCACCAAAAACGTTTCATTTTGCACCCTTTATCACTTTCATTTGGGATTTTTATCGCTATTATTCCCGCCAATTGGAAAGCGCAGCACAGATTGCGTGTTCTGAATCATTACAAACATAGAGAGTCCCCTTATGCGTAAATCACTTTTAGCTCTTAGCCTTCTAGCGGCTACTTCAGCTCCAGTTATGGCGGCAGATTACTCTGACGGCGATATTCACAAAAACGATTACAAGTGGATGCAATTTAACCTAATGGGTGCATTTGACGAACTTCCAGGTGAGTCTTCACACGACTACCTAGAAATGGAATTCGGCGGCCGCTCTGGTATCTTCGACCTTTACGGCTACGTTGATGTATTCAACCTAACTTCTGATCCAGGTAGCGACAAAGCTGGCGCAGAGAAGATCTTTATGAAATTCGCTCCACGTATGTCTCTAGATGCGGTAACTGGTAAAGACCTATCTTTCGGTCCAGTTCAAGAGCTATACGTTGCAACTCTAATCGAGTGGGGTGGTAACTCTGGTGTTAACTCTCAAAAAATCGGTCTAGGTTCTGACGTAATGGTTCCTTGGTTTGGTAAAGTTGGTGTTAACCTATACGGCACTTACGACGGCAACAAAAAGGATTGGAACGGTTTCCAAATCTCGACTAACTGGTTCAAACCATTCTACTTCTTCGAGAACGGTTCATTCATTTCTTACCAAGGCTACATCGATTACCAATTCGGTATGGATGATGATGCTGGTAACAAGTTTGGTTCAACCGCGTCAAACGGTGGTGCAATGTTCAACGGTATCTACTGGCACTCAGACCGCTTCGCAGTGGGTTACGGTCTAAAAGGTTACAAAGACGTGTACGGTATCAAAGATACTGATGGGTTCAAGTCAACTGGCTTTGGCCACTACCTTGCTGTAACTTACAAGTTCTAATTGAACCACTAAGTTTGCTCAAAAATGGCGCCTTTCGGCGCCATTTTTATTTGCTTTCCTTTTTTCCCTCATTATCCTTGCAGCAAACCTTTTTAATGAGAGCGTTTGGTGAATATCCTTATCCTCGGTCCAGGTGCGGTGGGCTCACTCTGGGCAACAAAATTTAAGCTTGCCGGGCACAATGTTTCATTGTGGGGAAGAAGTTCTGAAAGCCAACAATCACTTCAGTTGGATGACACACCCGCAATCGTATTCAGTAATCAAGATATTTCCTCCGTAAATAAAGCAGATCTCATTTTGATCACGGTAAAAGCTTGGCAAGTGGAAGACGCCATTCAGCTTTTGCTTCCTCATATCAATACAGACACGATTATCATGCTGATGCACAATGGTATGGGTACTGCCTCTGGCGTGGAGAAGGTTGTGCCAAACAATCCGATAGTGCTCGCAACAACGACGCACGGCGCATACAAACCAGATAACCAACACGTATTGCATACCGGTCACGGAACAACGCAAGCGGGTGGTTATAATGACAAAGGAATGCAGTGCACTTTTCTGCAAGATGTTATGCATCATGCTCTTCCAGAGGTCATTTGGAATCCACACATCCAATCTGCGTTATGGACTAAGTTAGCGATCAACTGCGCGATTAACCCACTGACTGCGATTCTCCAGTGTAAGAATGGTGAACTTGCGAAGCCCGAGTTTAAGATACAACTCGAAAGCATCACTCAAGAACTGGTTGAAGTAATGAGTAAAGAAGGTATTGCTATCGAGTTTCGCTCTCTTTTCGATACGGTAATGCAAGTGGTGAACGCCACAGCTGAGAACTATTCTTCAATGAGACAAGACGTATTCCATCAGCGTCGAACGGAAATTGATTTTATAACCGGATACTTGTTAAAGGCTGCCAAGAAACATCGCATCAATACGCCTGAGAATTTAAAACTTTACCAACGCATCAAACAAATAGAACAAAGCTGGACAGAACAATGAGTAAGAAAATCTTAGTGCCAATCGCTCCAGGCACCGAAGAAATGGAAGCCGTCACCGTCATCGACATGATGGTTCGCGCGGGTTATGACGTTACAGTAGCGAGTGCTGCTTTTGATGGCTCATTAACGATGAAAGCTTCTCGCGGAGTCACATTAACGGCAGATTGTAAGCTGGTCGATATCGCTGATGATGAGTTTGATGCCATAGCACTGTCTGGTGGTGTTGGTGGTGCAGAAATTTTCCGTGATAGTACGGTGATGATAGAAATCCTTAAGCAGCACATCTATGAGGGAAAATTGGTCGCTGCTATCTGCGCAGCGCCAGCGTTGGTATTGCAACACCATGATCTTTTCCCACAATCACTGATGACCTGTCACCCGAGCTTTCAGTCACATATCCCGGAAGAGAAGTGGCGCAGCAAACGCGTGACCTTTGATATCAACCACAACCTGATCACTAGTCAAGGTCCGGGTACAGCTTTAGAGTTCGCGATGGAAGTAATCATTCAACTCTCAGGTAAAAAACACGCATGGTCAGTTGCTGAACCAATGATCCCTCTGCCTACTCTGCACTACCACAAGCTTGGTGAAGAATAATGTTTGACGTAAATGCTGTACGCGAGCAATTTCCTGCTCTAAACCAATCCGTCAACGATACGCCCTTAGTGTATCTAGATAGCGCAGCGACAACGCAAAAACCGCAATGTGTGATTGATGTCATCAGTCATTACTACAGTGCGCAAAATGCCAATGTTCACCGTGGCAGCCATAGTTTAACGGCTAATGCCACCAGCCAATTTGAAGCGGCACGAGAACGAGTGGCAAGCTTTATTGGTGCAAACAGCTCTAAAGAGATCATTTGGACACGGGGCGCAACCGAAGCACTGAACTTAATTGCTCAAACCTACGCCCGTAGCACGTTACAACCAGGTGATGAGATCTTGATTAGCGAGATGGAGCACCACGCCAACATCGTGCCCTGGCAAATCGTGGCAGAGCAAACGGGTGCTAAAGTCATTAAAGTTCCGATGACATCAGATTGCCAGTTCGACATCAGTGCATTTGAGGCGCTTCTGTCTGACCGCTGTAAAATTGTTGCTTGCGCGCAAATAACCAACGTAACAGGCACACGCCAACCTATAGAAAAAATCACTGAACTGGCGCACAACGTTGGCGCGGTTATTGTAGTTGATGGCGCGCAAGGCATCGTACATGAGCAACTTGATTTATCGGCATCAGATATCGATTTCTACGTTTTCTCAGGTCACAAACTTTATGCACCAGCAGGCATTGGGGTTTTATACGGCAAGCTTGAACTTTTGGAAGCCATGCCTCCATGGCACGGCGGCGGTAAAATGGTTGAACGCGTTTCTTTCGAGAAAACGACGTTTTCTGCACTTCCTGGTAAATTTGAAGCGGGCACACCAAACGTTGCGGGCGCAATTGCTCTAGCGAAAGCCATTGAGTGGTACCAAGGTTTTGACCATCACGAAGTAGAGGATCATCTCCATGCGCTTCAGGATAAGGCCTACCAAGCACTAAGCGCGTTGGATGACATCCATATTCTAGGCTATCAGCTGAATGCCTCTGTACTGACGTTCGTCATGGACGGCGTTCATCACCAAGACATGGCGACGCTGCTCGATCAACAAGGCATTGCGGTACGAGCAGGACACCACTGCGCTCACCCATTGATGGATGCGCTAAACGTTAAAGGCACGGTACGCGTTTCTTTTGGTATTTATAACACGGCTGAAGATGTGGATAGACTCATCGCCGCCGTAGAAAAAGCCGTCGACATGCTATAACGCCAACAGTTTGATTTGGAGTAACCAACAAGGTTACTCCATCTGCCTATCCAGAGTCGCCACGCAATTTCTGCCATTTCTTTTCGCAGCATAAAGCGCTTTATCTGCATGCGCATACAAACGTTTGGTGGTTTCATTTCTGCCTATTTCCACCACGCCTACACTCACCGTGACCGGAATTTCAATCTTTTCAAATTCGAACTGACAATTTTGAATGTGGGAACGTACTTCCTCTCCTACCTCTTTCGCCGCCGACAGAGAAGTTTCTGGCAAAATAATCGCAAACTCCTCCCCTCCGACTCTTGCAAAAATTTCGTCTTTGACGAGTAAGTGAGAAACCAAATCAGCTAAGGTCTCTAAGACATAATCCCCCGCATCATGACCACGTTTATCATTGATGACTTTAAAAAAGTCCAAATCAAACAATAACAACGCGGAGTGATAGTTCGGCTCTTGAGCTTTAATGACCTCTTCTGTGAGCTTTTCGAAAAAGACACGTCGATTGTAGATGTTGGTAAGAGCATCAATTTGGCTTTGATGGCGAAGAAGGGTTTCAACTCGGTGGCGATTGGAGATGTTGCGTGTAAGAATAAGGACAACGCGACGACCTCGGTATTTTATAGCGAGTGGGCAGATCTTGCCTTCGTAGTATAGGTCGCCTCTTGGCCCACTGTTAGCATCTATTCCCTGAATGCTGTCGGCGCACATCTTGTACTCGACCGTCACAATACTGTCTTGTTTCAGTGATCGATTGATCTGCTCGATAAACCAGTCAGCTTTATCTTTCTCGAGTACGCTGTGCAGCGTCTCACCTATCAAATTGCTTCCATCGTGATAGGCTTTTTTATCTGTTCCTCCAAAAACATCAATATAGATACCATCTTCACTCAGAATAAAAGTGGGGTCTGGCATTCCGGATAACACGTCTTGCGCATGTTCCAAGGTGAATTGCATATAGGGAGGTTCCTAGCATTTGTATCTAAGTAACCCAATCGCTTCCAAGTGTGTTTCCACATTGGGGAATAGGAGCGAGTGGGGCATATGTCTATTATCTAATATAGACAAATTTTAAATACAATTGAGTTTATAAAAACCAAGTGGGCAATATAATGAACCAGGATCAATAGAATGGTTAATTAACGCTAAAATAGTCGACCATTTGCATATTTTTTATCCATTTGCAAAAAATATCTCAACTCAGATACAAAAAACGCCAAACAGCTAGGCTATTCGGCGTTTTTTAAGAATTGGGAAAATGACTCGTTACATGGCGGTTTGCTTAATCTGCTCTACAATAGCTTTCAAGCCATTACCACGTGACGGGCTTAAATGGGAGACAAGCCCCAGTTGTTCAAAATAAGCATCAATATCAAATGCTTGAATTTGATCGGCCGTTTTTCCGTCATAAGCCGCCATCACCAAGGCAATCAATCCACGGACAATGCGCGCATCGGAGTCCGCACAAAAATGCCAAACGCCACCTTGCTCTTGGCTCACTAACCACACCAAGCTTTCACAACCCGAAACGGTAACTTGTTCTGATTTCAGCTCTTCTGGCATTTGTGGCAGCTTTTTACCCCACTGAATAACCTGACGGTAACGATCTTCCCAGCCTTTAAATTGCTGCATAGTCGCTACAATGTCTTCGCTGGTGATATCTGTACCAAATGGAGAAACGGGAAAATCTGTCATGATGCGCTCTTCTTCTAGTTTACTTCTTATATTTTGAAATCAACTTCTCAACGATTCGCGATACCGCGACAAAGCCAAACGTTGCAGTTACCACAGTCGCCGCACCAAAACCGCTAGCACAATCCATACGTTTTGGGCCTTCCGCTGTCGACTTCACACCACACACTGAACCGTCTGCTTGAGGGTACTTCAGCTGCTCGGTTGAAAACACGCAATCAATACCAAACTTACGAGCCGGATTCTTAGGGAAGTTATGATGACGACGCAGGGTGTCTTTGATTTTCTTCGCTAGAGGATCTTGGATCGTTTTCGTTAAATCAGCGACCATAATCTGCGTTGGGTCAACCTGACCACCAGCACCACCCGTGGTGATCACTTTGATCTTGTTGCTGCGGCAATACGCCAACAAAGACGCCTTCGCTTTTACGCTGTCAATCGCATCTAGCACGTAATCAAACTCTTTGCTTAAGTACTCATGTTGATTGTCTGGCGTGATGAAATCATCAATCAGATTGACTTTACACTCTGGGTTGATCAATTTGACACGCTCGGCCATCACTTCAATCTTGCTTTGGCCAACGGTGCCCGTCATCGCATGAATTTGGCGGTTAATGTTCGTGACACAAACATCATCCATATCAATCAGAGTCAACTCACCGATCCCAGTACGGGCCAGCGCTTCGACCGCCCATGAACCCACGCCACCAATACCAATAACACAAACGTGTGCAGCGCGAAGAATGTCTACTTCACTGTTGCCATAAAGACGACGAGTGCCGCCAAAGCGTTGATTGTAGCTGTCAGATGCTGGGGTATCGAGTTCACGCATATTGAAGTCCAGATGATCGATAGAAAAACAAAGAGTGCGATTTATACGCACTCTTTGATGAAATGTCTAGATAAGAGAGTGTTCCTCTTTCTTGGGTCGCTATTGTAGCTTTTCTGGCGGTAAAGCCCAAGGCGCTTGAGTTGGTGAGTTTTCCAGCCCAAGTTTCCACACTCGACCAAAATGCTTATAGTGCCCTGCTTCCGTTCCTGCTCTCGCACCAATGCCATGATACAGATCCAAATGGTTCTGTTTTACCGCACCACCAGTGTCTAAAACGATCAGCATTCGCAGTTGATGCGCACCGCTCCACGTACCATCGGCATTCAACAGCGGCACTTCCGCCAAGATTGGTGTGCCCATTGGTAAGATAGAACGATCGCCTGCGACGGCAGCCATTGGCAACAAAGGAATACCAGCCGACCCCGTTACTGGCGCTTCCGCTTTTGGCGCAAAGAAAACGTAAGAAGGGTTTTGCTCCAACAACTCGCGCACTGTCGCATCGTCGTTGTCCATCACCCACTCTTTAATCGCTTTGAGAGACATTTTTTCACGCGGCACTTCACCACGTTCAATCAAAATTCGGCCAATGCTGACGTAAGCTTTGTTGTTTTTACCCGCGTACGCAAAGTACTCCAACGTATCATCATCTTCAAAATGCACATAGCCACTGCCTTGCACTTCCATCATAAATGGGTCGATACGATTAGGCGCGTAACCTAGCACCAAACCTTGTCCATCTAGTGCCCCGTTGTAGATCTCCGCGCGAGTCGGACAATCTGATGAGCAGTTTGGCTTGCCATAAACTGGGTACTTAAAAATGTCGTTTGGTGTATGACGCAGTTCCATCACGGGAGAAAAGTATCCGGTAAACAGCACATTACCTTTTTTATCACCACCACCCAATTGCGCGGCTTGAATGCCAAACGCACTCAACGCACTGGTATCTCCGCTCTGTTGCGCCCACTCACTTAATCGTTGATATAGCGGTTGGTACATCTTCGCCATGGATGGTGACTTTATCACCACTTGCTCAGCTTGCTTGTTAAATTCAGTAAAATCGCGTGGTTTGTTAGACTCAACCACATCCACTTGATTGAGGATCTGAGGAAACTCACCATCAAGATATTGCTGAGCACGATCATTTTGTTGAGCACAGCCAAAGAGTAGGCTCAAAGAGATAATAGGAAGGAGTTTTTTTAACACGTGTCTTTTCCGTAAAAGAGAATAGCAAAAGGATGGCAAACAAATGCATACGGTGCAATTGAAAAGCAACGACAAAATGTTTCAACGCTAAGCCAATCCGTTTACTCGTTGTGAATTCATTCAGTTAATGCAACATGATAGCAGCGGAAGAATTACGGAATTGTCCGGATTATGTTTGAAAGTAAGATTTACTGATTGAGAGATGAAATTGTGATCATCCATGTGACTCACAGACGCAAGAGATCTCTGCTTAACAGACAAAGATAAAAACGACTATCTTACCGCAATCCTTGCACGCCCCTCTAAACGGAATACAGGTAGATAATGTGCATTGGCATCCAGCTTCATTTCTGCATGCTGCTTACCCACAATATTGAAGTGCCGCTCATTTGAACCCACTCGATACGAAAACGAATCCCCATCGAATTCAAAACTGGTCGCCACTGTAGAACCATTTACGGTAACACCGCGCTCACTCAACACAAATTCTTCACGAGCATAAGGCGCAACATCTTGCTCAACCCAGCGACCATAAATTGTCGATTTGGGAATGGGTGGATTAATGGTTCGAGTAATCAAATCACTATACAGCATGCACACGACAACGGTTCCAACTATCGCTATAAGCATGAGAGAACGCTCTAGCCACTTACGAAGCATTGATTTAGATGACGTTTTTGACAGATTGGAAGCAGTGATCGCAGCATTCTTATTAACAGCAGAAGACATGAGGTTCACGTATTGAGGAAAGACGCACCCATTGTAACCTTCCCTTTTAACTGGACCAAGAACCTACCTCAATATGTTTGTGCTTTATTCCAAAATTTCACCTTGCCACCAAGTGAATAAAAAGGCATCATTTCAACATAATTAAACAAAGGAATGGCTGTAGTGAAAATTCGTAGTACTGCTCTCGTAAAAGGATTCCGTCAATCAACCCCTTATGTCAATGCTCACCGCGGAAAAACCATGGTGATCATGCTGGGCGGAGAAGCCGTCGCACACAAAAATTTTGGCAACATTATTAATGATATCGCCCTCATGCACAGCCTCGGAATCAAAGTCGTGGTGGTGTATGGTGCACGTCCTCAAATTAATCAGCTGCTAGAAAAACAAGACCTCACTACGCCTTACCACAAAAATATCCGCATTACGGATGAATCGGCTTTATCTGTTGTTATGCAAGCTGCCGGACTACTTCAGCTTGCGATTACTGCGCGCCTATCAATGAGCCTCAACAATACTCCGATGGCAGGTACCCAGCTCAATGTCGTTAGCGGAAACTACATCATAGCCCAACCACTCGGCGTTGATGATGGTGTGGACTATTGCCATAGTGGACGCATTCGCCGCATTGACACCGATGCTATCAACCGCACTCTTGATCAAGGTTCAATTGTTCTGCTAGGTCCCATTGCTAGCTCTGTGACTGGCGAGTGCTTCAATTTATTATCGGAAGAAGTCGCCACCCAACTAGCGATAAAGCTGGGTGCGGATAAGCTGATTGGTTTTTGCTCCGAACAAGGTGTCATTGATGACAACGGCAATGCTGTCGCCGAGTTACTACCAATTGAGGCGGAGCATGTCATCAAAACGCTTTCTGAAAATACGTCTCCTGACCTAGATTACAACACTGGGACACTGCGCTTTCTTAAAGGCTCTATTGCCGCTTGCCGTGCCGGAGTACCTCGTAGCCACTTGATCAGTTATAAAGTAGATGGCGCCTTAATTCAGGAGTTGTTCTCTTTCGACGGTATCGGTACCCAAGTTGTTATGGCGAGTGCTGAACAAGTGAGGCAAGCTAATATTGACGATATTGGCGGTATCTTAGACCTCATTCGCCCGTTAGAAGAACAAGGTGTACTCGTTAGGCGCTCTCGAGAACAGCTAGAGCAAGAGATTGGAAAATTTACCATCATCGAAAAAGACGGCTTGATTATTGGCTGTGCTGCCCTTTATCCATACCCAGAAGAGCGCAAAGCTGAGATGGCTTGCGTAGCGATTCACCCTGACTATCGTGATGGGAACCGAGGTTTGTTACTGCTCAACTACATGAAACATCGTTCTAAATCCGAAACCATTGATCAGATTTTTGTCCTCACGACACACAGTCTGCATTGGTTCAGAGAGCAAGGTTTTTACGAAGTCAGTGTCGACTATTTGCCCGGAGCCAAACAAGGGCTATATAACTTCCAGCGTAAGTCAAAAATCTTAGCGCTAGATTTGTAGCTTAACCTTAAATCACGAAGCAAAATTTAACGCTCCGCTATACCAAAACCTCAAGGTGCGGGATTCAGCTCATTAACGCTCAACCCTGCACATCGAGCTTGTTTAGGAACGAGTTTGTTTAGGAGTAAGGCCACACATAAACCCTACTCCGGACTAGCGAGTCATCATATAAACACCAACTTAGAAATACGCAAACCATTGCTTGATTTTCGTTCCAATTTTATCTTTTAAATATACATTTGGTTGGCTATACTCTGCTCGCTAGTGATTGGTTTTTAACCAATACGAATGGATCTAGGTGATGTAATGTAGCCTTCACCCTAAAATACTGGGCAATTGAAAAACTAGTTAGCTCCGTATTGCACACCAAGGACAGTTGTTAATCTGACTTTAAATAAGCCGAGACGAGCACTGTTATGAGAACAATCATTTGTAATTCGCTTCAAAGCTTCTGGGATATGGCTGACAATCAGTTTTTAGAAGGCCTAGACGTCCACTGTGTTTTCCCCGTAAATGACGCTATCCGAGATTTTATTCTTGCTTATCAACAGCAATACAAAATACGCAGCGTGTCTTTTACCAATGCGTTTGCAAAACATGCATAAAAGAAGACCGAGCCATAAGCTCGGTCTTCTTTTACGTACGTAATCAATTCAAAACAAAATCATAGCCAACAAAGATGCAAAAATAGTGACTACGATAAAGATTAAAATAGTCCAGTACACTACCCCAATACTTATGAACCACTTTGGGCAAACTCTACGAATATCTGTTAGCTTTCTTTTTTTGGCCAACTTAGGAAATGCAACTGCGGCAACAAGGGCTAATCCATGTATTAAGGCCCCAAAGTGACATCCAGAAACTAAAGCAAGCTCAATATCTGTATAATGCTCACTAGTGTACGCATAGCGCTTTACTTTTTGTGGCGTGATAACAATAAGCAAAATACCTACTATCAGGTACCAAAAAACTAACAAAGCACCTGCAACAAAAAATGTAATAAAAGAGACTTCTAATAACTGCAAACTTCACCGACCTTCTATTCCAGCTCTCAAGTAATAGACATCCAAACCACCATTGAGCCTAAAGTGATCATAGCTAGAAGCAACAAAACGCTTATATAAATACGGCAAATTCCGATGAATAGACCGGAGCAAACTTGATGAATATCAGCAAAGCCCCTTCTCCTCGCTAAAGTTGGTAAAGCGACCGCCGCAACTAAGCCTACACCATGTACTAAAGCACCAAAGTGACAACCCGAGACTAAAGCTAACTCTACTTCTGAATAATGTTTCGGATTAAAAGCAAACCGCTTCACCTTTAGTGGTATAAAAAATATAAAAATTGCTCCGATAATAAAGAACCATAAAAACGTGCCTCCTCCGGCGATAAAGAAGGTTAGAAAAGACGAGTCGAGCAATCCCATATTCAGCTGCCTTTGATATGTGAATGAGAAAGGAGAAATATATCGCTAAGAAAGAGCCTTACTCAATAACAATCCATTTTGCATGAAAACGAAATGGCAAATATAAGACCCGCCACAAAGAATCATCTTCGAAAATGTCACAATCACAAGTAAAAATTAATTAGTAAGCCGCTTTACTAACCCACTCGCACGAGTGGTTTTCACCTTAATGCCTCGCTTCAGAACATTAAGTTCGGCGTAAAGAGCTAAACGCTTTTTCGCGCGGGTAATGCCTGTGTAAATCAACTCACGGGTTAATATCGGGCTAAAGTCTGGTGGCAAAATCATCAGGGTGTAATCAAATTCACTGCCTTGCGATTTATGGATGGTCATAGCGTAAGCCGTTTCATGTTCAGGTACTCGGCTTGGCAAGACCGATTTCACACTGCCGTCAGGTAACTCGAAAAAGACTTTCAAACGCGGTTCTTCTTCACTGTCATCTCGCATGCAAATACCAATATCACCGTTATACAAACCTAAACCGTGATCATTACGCGTAACCATGACGGGTCTGCCGTGGTACCAAATTTCATCCTGAACTTGAATGAACTTGCGCGCCGCGAGCGCTTTCTCGATGCGCTGGTTTAGCCCAGCCACACCAAAGTCACCTTCACGGATCGCGCACAGCAGTCGGCATTGGTTGAAAGTATCTAACACCGCTTTGGCTTTGTGCGTTAGCGACTCTGGCTTTCCGGTTTTAGGATCAGTTTCCTGTTGTCCAATGCGTTTGAGGTAACGACCGTATTCCTGCACCAACGTCTGCATCATTTGGTTGTAATGTTGACTACTTAGCGCGAAATGTTCGATGTCAGAAAAGTCACGCGCCCAGACGTTATCTACGCTCGCAGCAGAACCTGAGTTAACCGCTTTTGCCAACTGACCAATGCCTGAGCGAGCGTCAAATCGGTAGCTCTTTTGCAGCATACATAAACTATCGGCAATGCTGGAGGCACTGTTCCCCGTATGGGCTAAAGTATCGAAACCCGTCAGTTTTGCGATGGCTGACGCCTGCTCTTTGCCATAACCCAATGCATGGAACGAACAGATATCACCCAACACAGCCCCTGCTTCAACTGAGGCAAGTTGGTCTTTATCACCTAACAAAATCAGCCGCGCATGTTTCGGTAAGGCATCGACCACTTTGTACATCATTGGCAAATCGACCATCGACGCTTCGTCGATAACCAAAATATCCAAATGCAGTGGATTTTGTTTGTTGTGACGAAATTCTGCGCTATTAGGAATCGCGCCCAGCAATCGATGCAAGGTGCTCGATTCAGTCGGAATTTTGGCTTTTAGCTCTGGAGAAACTGGCAGTTCTTGCACTGCTTTACCAATGGACTCGGTTAATCGCGCCGCCGCTTTCCCCGTCGGGGCCACCAACTTGATGGTTAGATTTTTCTCGTGTGTCGCCTGTTCAATCAAAGCAGCAAGCAATTTGGTTACCGTCGTCGTTTTACCCGTACCTGGGCCACCAGAAATCACAGCAAATCGACGAGTTAACGCAACCGCCGCCGCGACTTTTTGCCAGTTCACACAAGCTGAGAGTGGCACAAGTTCATTCAGTGTTTGCAAGTCCTGAACCTTGCGCGCATTGCTAAGCACTGCATCAATGGCGTGCCAATCCAACGATTCGCTTGCGACCACATCAAGGTGATCACATACCAATTGCTGGCGCAACACTTGGTTGCTGCTTCCCGCTTCTACTGCTTTGCCTAACGCGTTAAACAGAAAATGGTATTGGCGTGCAAACAAATGGTTGAGCAACTCCGATAATCGCACAAACTCTTGTGGTTGCAAGTTAACTGCGGCGCCCAACTGATTGAGCTTTTCCGCCAGTGTCACTTCATAATGCCAATAGCGGTGCAGATACAGACGCTCGCCATCGAACATCAGCGGCAAGGCTTCTCCTTGCGCGCCGACCAAGTTGGAATTTTGTAATACTTGAATCCAGTCTATGCCTTGCAACTGTGTATTGAGCGCCAATGCCGACTCACCAAACAGCCCTAGCTTACTGGCTAAATCCGTAGATTGCCCTTGTGCATCGAACAGAGACAGACAGATATGTCCTTTGCCGAGCTCACTACTGACAACACCCGCGATAAACGCCAGTGCTTGGCTATCCGACTGTTCATCATGCGTTTGAGAGTCAATAAAACAGGCGAATTGGTAGTCGAGCTGACGAATAGCACCTTTGTGCGCCAAGCGTTCCAGCACTACCAATAGACTATCTTGGTCAGAATGAAGATTGTGATTTGTCGTCATTAAAGTAGCTCCATCTGCCCGGCTTGAGTTGAGCGCGTTTCAAGTGCTTGACCATCAATCAAACGATCCATCTCTTGTAAGAAGTCTAAGGTTGGTTTCGCGGCAAAAATGCCGTGGTCACTCTGCCCATCCATGCCGCGCAAGAACAAGTAATACACGCCACCGAAGTGATGATCATATTGATAATTCGCCAATCGGCTGCTTAGGAAACGATGCAGTGCTAACGCATAAATCTGATACTGCAAATCGTAGCGGTGATCCGCCATCGCCGATTTCAGAGCCTCACCATGGTAGCTCGTCACATCGTCGCCAAGATGATTCGATTTCCAGTCAAGCACGTAGTATTTACCTTGATGTTCAAACACCAAGTCGATAAAACCTTTGAGCATACCTTGCACGGTTTGGAAACCTAAATCCCCCGCTTTCGCCGACAACGGATCGTGACGTTGAATGACTCGGTTTAACGCCGGTGCAGACAAAACTTCAATCGGCAGCAAAAATTCCATCTCCACCAAACGTTGCGACGGTGCTTTTTGATTCAGCAGCAAAGACTTACCATCCAACGGCGTTGCGAGTACGGTATCAATCAATTGCTGTAAAATGGGCAACCACTCTTCATCGAGCTGTTCGCTTTCCATCAAGCCAAGGATGATTTGTGTATTCTCTTCCGTCGCGGCTGGCTGAGTAAATTCAATTTCCTCAAACAGGCTGTGCAGGAACGTCCCCGGACGCGCACCGCGAGGGAAGGTAAAAATAGAACGCTCTGGCTCCACCAAATCCGCTTCGTCTTGTTCTTCAGATGAGTCGATATCAAAACCTGTAATCTCAATCGTGGCATCATGCTCGGCGTGATGAGAGCCTTGCTTGACCAAGCCAGAATAACTGGTGATGCGCCAGTTTCTGTCGATAGGGTTTTGCAGTTCTTTCGCGCTAAGATCGTATATTTCTTCTTGTGGCGCTACGTACTTCTCTTCGAGTTGCTGCGGCGGATCGGCCACAACGACACAATCAAGCTCGTCTTGTTGCTTTGTTAAACCTTGGTGCAAATCGTTAATGCCACCTTCTTGACCATTTTGAATCAAATAGCCAATCGCACTGCGGTGTACACCAGTTGGCTCTTTGGTCGAACGGCCATTGCGCAACGGTGAGGCACCGATAAAACACGCATAAACAGCACGCGTTAGTGCCACGTATATCAAGCGTAAGTCTTCCGCCAAACGCTCTTTGTCCGCTTGCTTCATGGACGCATCGTTGCCAGTGATATCCAGTACCGTGCAGTCATTGGCTGCATCGTAATATTTGGCTTCACTGGCTTCTCGATAGCTGAACACAAACGGCAGAAATACGAGGTCATACTCCAAGCCTTTTGATTTGTGAATAGTTACGATCTGCACTAAGTTACGTTCCGATTCTAAACGTTGGATTTGGTCATCACTGCCACCCAAACCGTTTTCCGCATCACTGATAGACTGAGCGAGCCAACGCAGCAGACCGTGGTCGCTATCCAATTCATTACTGGCTTGTTGAAGCAGTTCACCGATGTGCATTAAATCGGTAAGTACTCGCTCACCATTTTCACCCTGTGAGCTTGCACCCTCTTCTAGTAATCGCTCAGCAATATGGCGTTTGCTGATCACCGCGCGCAACATCGGCAGCACACCACGTTGAACCCAAAGTTTGCGATATTCTTTGAATTCGTTAACAGCGTTTTCCCACACGACTTCATCGTTATTAAGCGCATCCAAACTTGCTGCATCGAGGGCAAACAGCTCAGAGGCAAGACTTGCACGCAGCGCACGATCATTTTCTGGAGTCAGCACCGCTTGCAGCAAACGCTGTAAATCCTGCGCCACTGAACTGGTAAACACACTGTCTCGGTTAGACAGGTACACGCTGGCAATGCCTTGGTCTGCCAGGGCTTGTTTGACCATTCGACCTTCACTACCTGTTCGAACCAACACCGCGATATCGCCCGCTTGAACCGTTTTCTGTTTTTCGCCATTCACCAGACACGCTTGCCCCTGTTGAGCCTGCGTCAAAATGGTTTGGATTTGGCTTGCGGTCGCCTCTGCCATTCGAGTCAAATACTCGCCTTTTGGTAGCGGTTTATCGTCCGCTTCTTGCAACCAATAAGTCAGCGCCGGTTGCTTTTGGCCACCCATAGTCCAAATGCGTTTTTCGGCATTGGGACTGTACTTAACGGGTAAGAACGGAATATCCGAATCATAGATAAATGGACTATCGGGCAAGGCAAACACTTGGTTCACCGCCTGCACCATATCTGCGCTAGAACGCCAGTTGGTTCCTAACGTGTAGTGGGCACTTACTTGGTTACGCGCTTTGATATAGGTGAAAATGTCTGCGCCACGAAAGCCATAAATCGCCTGCTTGGGGTCACCGATCATAAACAAACCACATTCCGGGTTGTTCAGATAAATACGGCTGAAAATACTGTATTGAAGCGGGTCGGTATCTTGAAACTCGTCAATCATTGCGACAGGATACAAAGTACGAATACGCGCCGCTAAAAGCTCGCTTTCGTCCGTATCGATAGAAGCAGAAAGTTGCGTCAGCAAATCATCGAAAGAGAGCCACTGTTTTTGATTTTTCGCGTTGGCCAGCATCACTCGACAATGCTCAATCGCATGCGCAAGCAGTGGCGCTTTTAAGCTGATTGGATTGGCAAGAAATGTTTCAATGGCTTCAAATACCGCATGCTGCGGCGCACTGCCTTTCGGTGTTTTTTCCAACAAGACGTTTTGCGCGAATTTCTCCAGCTTGTCTGGATAATCGTAACCTGTAGTTTCCGTTGCCGCCCAAGTGTTTACCACCTCCAACCACGTCGGCAGAGACTTTTTGGTATAGCTACGTTTGTTAATATCTGAATCTGAAATTAGCGTTAAGAAGTCATCTTGGCTTTCTCGCCACTGTGCTTTTAATTCATCAATTTTTTTCAGATTTTCAGTATGAAGATCAGCCAAACTGCCTTTCATTGCCGGAACAGAAAGGCTTAACGGCGCACCAGTTAAGTAATTGCTGATGTCAGACAATAACGCAGATGGAGAGCCCCATAGCTGGCGAATTTCTCCAGCCAAGGTAAATGGCAACGGGTAGAAATTGCGGCGCCAGTAATCGGCTACAACTTGCGCTTTTAGGTGACTTTCATCGGTCACAAACTCGTTATTAAATCGGCTGCCAGATTCAAACGCATTTTGCGTTAGCATACGTTGGCAAAAACCGTGAATGGTGTAGACCGCCGCCTCGTCCATCTGACGCTCTGCCTGCAATAAAATTTCTGCGGCTTGCTTGTGATCGTCAAACTCATTAAGCAAAGGTTGGATCACCGGATCGGAACTCTGTCCACGCGCAAACGCGATTCGCGCGTCATGGATCCTTGCCCTGATACGATCGCGTAATTCCGCAGTTGCCGCTTCGGTAAAGGTTACGACCAGAATTTGGTCGACTGTAAGCGGTACGCGATGTCGAGTTTCCTCGCAGCCGTGACCAAGCAAAAGGCGCAGATATAAACCTGCAATAGTGAAGGTTTTACCTGTACCTGCTGATGCCTCGATTAACCTCGCGCCATGCAGAGGAAACGTCATCGGTTCTAGTGGCGTTGGTTGAGGTTGCTCTGTGCGGTCTAACGTATGTAGAGGACACTCTGCACCTGACATTTGATCCATAACGCTGAATCTCTCCGGATTATTTACTAGGACGTATCACCTAATAAATGTGATCTATAGTTAAAAATTCTATTAATATGTTTAACAAGTTGGATAATTTAGAGCTTTGTGAGATCTTTCTCACGGTTATCCATAAGACGTACCGTTAGTATGCGCCCCATGAGATAAGCCAAACCTTTTTGGCGGCACAACTCAAATGAATTAAACAAAAGTATCATGGTCCCTCTGACCTTGTGGCCGTACAGCGAACGCCCTACAAAAAATAATGATTTTCTGGCGGCCACCCTACTCTTCCTTCTCTTTATCCAACTTTCTTTATCACGCTTTTACATCATCAGCGTCTTGAACCGCTAAGCGCGCACCTTGCAGTACTAATGCTGTCAGCACACGAACTTCTGAGGCCAACTCATCATTCCAAGCAGGCCAAATTCGAGAGATGTACGCATTATTGCCTTCGCCCGGGCTCATGAAACCATCATTGAATGCGTCAGCCATTTTCTTCAAAGATTTCTCTTCGTCATCGACCCACTGACCACGGCTAAAGCCCGCTTCAACACAAGCCAACGCCGTTTTCGGGAAATAAGGCAAAGGCTTAGTCATGCCTTCGAAGAATAAGCGAACTAATTCAGTCAGTAGATGTTTGGCATAATGCACATCGGCAATTTCTGGGTAGATCAAATGCAGCGCGCCTTCTTTACGATCGTAACCAATGATGTGGGTTTTCTTAGCATGACCCGACGCCGACATGGCAAGGTGATCGATCCACGCTGCAAGGTAATCCTGCGAGCGAATCTTACCGCTTCGATAGCGAATCAAACCGGATTGGTAGCATTGAGTTAGCCAACCAGTCAGGCGAACGTTTTTCTCTTCGCCTTCATTTCGCTCAAATAAGGAGTCAAACGTCAGGTCGATTTCCAAATCGTCTTGAGGCGCACCAGATAAAAACGCCAGTTTGTCCACCAGCTCTTCCGCCTGAACTCGGTTGGTTTCAAACTCGATATCACCAAACGCCCCCACCGGCAGTTTGCCTTGCGCGCGCTGTTGACTCATAAAGTGTTTAAGCACCTCTGTTTTTTTCTCAGGCTGCATCAATGTCGTTTCAAGCAAGGTTTCTAACAGCTCATCACGCATTTGATAACTTTCCAAACCACCTAAAACAAAGGGTTCGTCGTCTTCCATCACCGGCAGTGGCGGCTCAAAGATTACTTTTAAGCGACGATTGAAAAAATACTGCACCGGTAAGCGCCAGAAACGTTGCAACTCGACTAAGTCGAGCTCAAGTGGGAACGTCGCTCCTAACAGATAGTCGTCTAATGCACGATTAAAATCACGACGAACATAGCCTTGCGATTGACTACTTTGAGTCAATGCCGCTGGAATCCACTCTTTCGCGTAGCTGGCGTGCGTGCCTTGGAACGCACTTGGGCTAAACGGCACCATGGCGTGGGTATTCACCAACGCATTTAATAAGTTGTCGCCAGACTCATCAACGGGCAACGCTTCATCACCACTTAAACAATAGTTTTGGTGGCAGTATTCCATCAGCTCAGAAACCAGAACCGAAGGCACTCGCTCGGTGTTGTCTTGGATTGAACGGCCAACATAACTGATGTAGAGCGTTTGCTGTGCCGATAGCATTGCTTCGAGGAATAGGTAACGGTCATCATCTCGGCGCGAACGGTCGCCCGGCTTGGTTCTTCCCGTCATCAAGTCAAAGCCTTCTGGCGGCATAGAACGCGGGTACACGCCGTCATTCATCCCCAGCAGACATACGGTTCTAAACGGAATAGATCGCATCGGCATCAGGGTACAAAAGTTCACTTGACCAGCCAGGAAGCGCTGGCTAACTCGTGTTCCAGATAATTTATTTTGAAGGTATTGGCTGATGATCGACGGCGATAACGCATCATCAAATGCCGCATCAGCTAGCTGTTCTTTCAGTTGGCTCAGGGTATCTCGAATCGACTTAAGCGCCATTTCCCCTTCTAGCTCAACAGAGAAGAAGTCATCCAACATCGCCACCAAGGTTTCACACCATGCATCAATCGACTGAACATGAGAAAGTTTGCGGCGATATTGGCTAATTTGTTGAATAAAATGGGCTAACTTACCAGCAAGTTCTGCGCCCATGCCTTGCACTTCATTGTATGGTGAGAGGCTACCTTCTTGCGCTTCAAACAAACCGGCAGATTCTGGCATCGCGTAACCTAATAACATACGCTGAATACCAAATTGCCATGTGTTTTGGCGTGTTTCTGGCAGTTCAAATTCGCTGCCGGTATGGCTATCTAGCCCCCAGCGAATGCCGGATTCTTCCACCCATTGTTTGGCTTGAAGGAAATCATCTTCGCTTAAGTCGAATCGCTTTAATATCGCCGGCGTTTCTAACAGCTCAAGTAATTCAGAAGCCAAGCAACGTGTATTCGGTAAATTAACAAGTTGCATGAAAGCCGCCAAAATTGGGCTTTCTTGATCGGCCGTTCGGTCTGAAATCGAGTAAGGAATAAATCGCTCACCCGGCGCATTGCCGAACACCGCCTGAATCGCAGGGCTGTAGGCATTGATGTCTGCCACCATGACAATAATATCGCGCGGTTTCAGTGTCGGATCGGCATCGAACATTGCCAAAAGCTGATCGTGTAGCACTTCCACTTCTCGCATTGGGCTGTGGCAAGAGTGCAAGCTCAGAGATTTATCACCCAAACTCACCACTTGTTTGTGATGACTGTTTTCAATCTGTTGGTCATCTTGATGTTCTTCAAGATTGAGAATATCCGCTTGCAATTGATGGAGCAGACTGTCGCGCTCAACATCAACAAAGGCTTCGATTTCATGAGATTCCAGCTGAGACAACAGATACATATTGTCGCGCCCGAGTTTACCCATGGATGCCAACAGACTGTTTCCGACCACATCGGTGTGCAGCTCATCGATCACATTATCTTCCAATGAACCTTTCAGTTGCTCAGTTTCACCTTGCACTTCCGAGTGATCGTCCTGCCACACAACGTGCTGACGATGTTTCGCCGCCAAACGAGCCAGATATTTGCGATCTCGAACTTCACCCCAATAATAACGACAAGGGTTAGTGAACATCAGATGCACGTCGATGTGTTCACCAATTGCTTTTAGCGCATCCATATAGCGAGGCGGCAACGAAGAAATGCCAAAAACAAACAAACGCTTGGGTAAATGGTCAAAATTGCAGTTAAAACTCTCTAACGTGTCGATAAAGTGCTCATAAAGGTTGGCACGGTGATAAGGAGACTGCCCTAATGACACAGTGTGATCATACAACGCTTGCCATAAGATCGGCTGCCACGGATGCTCATCTTCCAGCTCTGGCACACTCTGCCCAGCTTCCCAACTTGCGATCCATTCCGGACGATACACCAAGTAACCATCGAAAATATCGGCAATTTTCTCAGCCAGCTGATACAGCTTAGAGTGGTCAATGTCATCTTTGAGGTACTGCGCTAACGGCGAAAACACCTCTTGGTTGAGAAGCCCCGGCAGCAGATGCATCAACTTCCACGTCATCGCTTCTTTGTTAAACGCACTGCGTTTTGGCACGTCTGGCAACACCTGCGTAAACATTTCCCAAATGAAAGTAGCAGGGAGCGGAAAATCAATGTTCGCGGCAACACCAAACTCTTTGGCCAATTCCATTTTTAGCCACTGGGACATGCCCGGACTTTGAACCAGAATTTGTTCTTTTTCGAACGGGTTTTCCAGCGGACTGATTCGAATCAGTTCGACAAGGAGTGATTTAAGAACGTCAACTTGGTTGGAGTGATAAACAGTAAACAAATTGGGAATACCGAGCGCCGATTGAAACTGTTAGCTAGCTTAGCACAGCCCCATTTAAACCCGCAGTGATCTCGCGTTCGGAAAAAACAAAAGGTTATATATCACTCAAATAGAGTATGAATCTTCTGAATTTTCACATGTCAATCAAGTCTGACACTTCCATACAAAATGTGACATTCGTCGCAACTATTCCATAATAAAAAACACTGTTTTATACTCCCTCTACCCATAATTTATAAACAAACAAAAAGTATGTTTCGCAAACTGTCTTCCAACAGCGCTTGGCTGATTGCTTTTTTTGCTTGCTTTGCAGTGTACCTGTCGATCGCTTGTTATCCTTTTGTGTTGTCTAACAATCAGAATGAACCGCTAACCTTGTTGCAAGGTTACTATTTGGTTTCGACTCAATATGGCTGGCTGGGCTTGATCGCTCTTCCATTTATGTTGTTGAGTTTATTGCTCTCTTTTCTACCGACTCGAGCATTCAAAGGTATCGTGATCGCTATCGCGATCTGTCTATTGATCATGTTTAAAGTCGATATCCTCGTTTTTCAGCAATACAAACTTCACATCAACGCTCTATTAATCCGTATGTTTTTCGAAGGTGGTGGTGATGTCTTCGATATTTCGTGGATGAGTTGGCTAATCTTCATCAGTGAAATTGCCGTTCTGGTGATCGGGCTCGCTTGTACCGTTTGGGTAAGTAATCAACTGGCACAAAGCCGAGCTAAGTTCGTTTTGATCAGCGTCTGGTTTGCTGTATTGCTTAGCACGCAGATGATTCATGCGTACAAAAACGCACTTTACGACGATGAAGTCAGTCAGTTTTCGAATAACTGGCCACTTTACTACCCGCTGACGGCTCGTAAATTTATTTACAAACACGACCTAGTGGATGAGAACATTGCATCGAAGAACCGCGTAGAGTTAACCAACATTGAACGTAGCTCACTCAACTATCCGCTTGCGCCGATTCAAGTGCAAAGCAAAGAGAAACAGCCCAATGTCTTGTTTATCTTGGTTGACGCGTGGCGCTACAGTGATGCGACGCCGGAAGTCATGCCAAATGTCAGCAAGTTCGCCGAAAAAACGGTGAATTTCACACAACATATGAGCGGCGGCAACTCAACTCAAGCGGGTATTTTCAGCCTGTTTTACAGCTTGCCAGCGACCTACTGGGAAAGCTTTTACGCAAGTCAACGCTCTCCTGTTTTTATGGATACGCTGCAAGCAGAAGGCTACCGCATGGGCATTTTTGGCTCGGCACCGCTCACCAGCCCGCCACTTTCTCGCACGGTATTCAAAAAAGTGTCGGACTTGATCCTGAAACAAACTGGGGAAACAGCTGTCGAGCGCGATCAGCAGATAACAGACAAGTTCATCGAGTTCCAAAAGCAGGATAGCGACAAGCCGTACTTTGGTTTTCTGTTCTACGATGCCGCCCACGGCACAGTATTTCCCGAACCTGAATTTGCGAAATTCAAACCATACTGGGAACGCGTTGACCACATTTTGCTCAACAACGATTTTGACGCTTCGCTTTACCACAATCGATACAAGAACTCGTTGTACTACATCGACAGCTTGATTGGTGATGTGCTGAAAAATGTCGACTTAGACAACACCATTGTGGTGATTTCATCAGATCATGGTGAAGAGTTTAACGACCATAAGATGAACTATTGGGGCCACACGGGTAACTACAGTGACGTTCAAGTACATGTGCCTCTTTACGTGTACATGCCAAATCGTCAGCCAGAGCAAGTTGATTACCGCACGACCCATTTTGACGTCGTGCCAACCATGATGAATACGCTGTTTGACGTTCAAGGCACAACGAGTTCATACAGTGTTGGTCATAACTTGTTTGATAGCTCTGCCTCTCGCGATTGGTATATTGCAGGCAGCTACTACAACTATGCATTGGTCGGCAAAGAACTGATGCTTGTGGTCAACCCTGGCGGGCACTCTCAGCAACTGAATCGTCAGTTAAAAGTCGAGAAAGAACAGAAAGTTCCTGTCGATATCATTCGTCATTCTCTGGATGAGATGTCGCGATTTTACAAAAAAGGCTAGTGTCCAACATCGACGCCGATTGAAATAAAAAAGCCTCTTGGTTGTAAGACCAAGAGGCTTTTTCCTATCTGCTATTTAAGCGTGATGAGCGTGCATCAAGCGTGGCTGAATCAATAAGTTGTTGATGTATTGTAAAGCCACATAAGAGACAACAAATGTTGCCACAATCAACTCAAGACCAGCTAAGCTTCGCACTTGTTGAACATAGTGCGTAGCCAATCCTTGCAACTCCATCCAATTCGCCATTTTAAACAGCGCCGTCGCACCGATCACCATCGGAAAAGTGAACGCCGCATAGCCTGGGCTAAATGGCAGTCTAAGCAATTTAAAGAATGCTAGGTAAATGATGGCTGTCATCAATACCGCGATACCAAATAGCATAGCGATGATCACTGGTGATGGTGTCGCAGTGACCGTTAAGTACCCTGCCAATGATAAACTTGCTGGCGCTGCCATGATTGCCATTGTTGGTTTCGCTGCATCCGGAATTTCATGGGTAAACATGAAACGGTAAATCATCATCGGCAACATGATCGCGTACGCCACCATACCAAACATCAATGCACCTTGTGCCACTGGTGCTAACATCGGGTTGCCAGAGAAAGACACATCCGCAACGATGATACCCACTGGCGGTACAAACCAACTAGGAACCATGTGGTGCAATTCAAAATCTTTGGCGCGATGGTAAACAAAGCTCACCAAGAACACGATGTGCAGAACCACCGCAATCAGCCAAAGCACATCACCAGCCAATGGGTAAAAATGGCCGAGAGAGTTCGATACCACCATAGTGCCCATCGCAAATGTCGGAACCACGCTACCCACAACCGGATGAGCAAGATCTTGTCTCAATAGATGGTTATGTAGCAAAAACTTGGTTGCCAATATAGCCAACAATACGCTCGCGATACCCGCACTAATCCACTGTCCGTAGCCATGTAATTCGGCGAAGTTTTCCCAACTCCAGCCTAAGCTTGCAATACCAAGAGCCAAACCCGCCATCGGAGTTGGTGCTCCCATTACTTTTGCTTTTGTTCTTTGAATCATGATGACCTCAACCAGACTCACTCTTGATGGAGCGTATAATACGCTTGCACTTCGTTCCGATATATCTAATTATTTAAAACAAACGTTCAAAATTACTTAACGGTGGGGTATGGCAAGTCACATTTCTCTTAAACAACTGAAAGTGTTTACGACGATCACGCAGCACAAAACGCTCACAGCAGCTTCTGATAGTCTCTTTTTGTCAAAAGCCGCTGTGAGCATGGCACTCTCAGAATTAGAAAAGCAGATCGGCCATCACTTGTTTGATCGTGTTAATAACCGACTAATTTTGAACCAAGAAGGTCAAAAACTGCTGCCACTGGCGGACGAATTACTCAACCGAGCCAAGGACATCGAGAGCATTTTCGATGGTGACCAAGCGCTATCGGGCCAACTTCGCATTGGTGCCAGCGACACCATTGGCAACCAAGTCGCGCCCTATTTGCTTAGCGAATTTCGTCAGCAAACGAACCATCGTTCTCAAAGCCTGTTCATTTCTAACTCCGCACAAATCTGCGACATGCTGACCGATTACGAGTTAGACATAGCCCTCATTGAAGGCAAAACACTTCACCCTGAATTGCAGTCCACCCAGTTTAGCGAAGATGAAATGTGCGTGATTTGCGCGCCCGATTCCCCAGCCGCGCACGAAGGGCCAGTAAACTTAACCGAGCTAGAAAACAGTGAATGGATATTGCGAGAGGCAGGATCTGGTTCACGCGAATTTTTTATGCGCGTTGTCGCGCCGCGCTTGGAACATTGGCATGAAGCTTTTCAGCTCAATACCACCGAAGCGTTGATCAACTCAGTATCGGCAGGGTTAGGCTTGGGCTGCTTGTCACGTTTGTCTGCAGAACCTGCTATTCGTGACGGCCGCGTAAAACTGCTCGACATGCCTTTAGATATGAAGCGCCGCTTCTGGTTACTGGTTCATAAAGAGAAATATCAAAGCCCATTGCTCAGAACGTTTATCGAATTTTGCCAAGATTGGGAGCGACCAACAAACCTTCCTTTGGGGAATAAATCCGCAAAGTGAAACCAAGATAGTTTAAATGCTAGTCAGTTAGTTGTACGTGTCTCTCATTCTGAGGCTTGTCGCTAGACTTGATTGGTCAAAAACTGTATAAAAAGCCAGTATCAATACACCAAATTAGGGGACCAACCATGGCTGTAATCGTCAAGTACGTGGTAGAACGCAATGGAGAAGAGAAAATGACTTTTACCTCTAAAGCGGAAGCTGACGCATACGACAAAATGCTGGATATGGCAGACGAGTTATTCTCACTGCTGGGTAAAAGTGAACTTCTAGAAGACGAAGGTAAGCAAGAAGATCTTGCAATGTTCCTTGCGCAAAACAAAGAAGAAGTGCTTTACGCTCTGGGTGCAAAACGTAAACCTGCACCAAAAAAAGCAAAGAAGCTTGAAGCTGTTGAAGAAGATAGCGAACAAGAAGACGCTGCATAAGCCTCTCATTTGTTTAGAAAAAACGTCGCATTATGCGGCGTTTTTTTATTCCTTCCGTTTATCTCCATATATCTCTGAGAATATAAAGAACCGATTTAATATCCCAAATTGCTCTAAATTTCATGTTGCAGATTAGTGTGACTTAGATCTAGTCTAAATGGGTCCGGTGATGGGGTGCCACCGGAATCGAAAGATTCGAACCGCTGTTAAAGCTAATGACTCCTACAGAAACGAAAACAGGTCAGCCCTGTTGGAAGTGCTTTCGCTTATGTTGTGAAAGCGAGAGTTCTGTAGTGAGCAATTCAACTCTTCTCCAACCCCGCTCCTGTTTTCTCAAAAATAAAAATACACTGGGAAAACATTATGCAATATTCACACGAAATCCAATCAATGTGCCCGATTCAACGCGGCGATCTTCATGCATCTGCACCGATCCCTGTTGAAGGCGTAATGATCAATCCAAAAGACGTTATCGCGATTTCTGGTCTTAGCCACGGCGTTGGTGCTTGTGCTCCTCAACAAGGTGCAGCAAAACTGACTCTTAACGTCAAAAACGGCATCATCGAAGAAGCTTTGATCGAAACGATCGGCTGTTCAGGCATGACTCAATCAGCCGCGATGGCCGCAGAAATCCTAACTGGCAAAACCATTCTTGAAGCACTGAATACCGACTTGGTATGTGATGCTATTAACGTCGCGATGCGCGAAATCTTCCTTCAATTTGTTTACGGTCGTACTCAATCTGCTTTCTCTGAAGGCGGCTTGGAAATTGGTGCGGCACTGGAAGACCTTGGTCAAACTCAACGTAGCCAAGTGGGTACTAGTTACTCAACTAAAGCAAAAGGCGTGCGTTACATGGAGTTGGCTGAAGGCTACGTAACAAAACTCGCGCTAGACGAAAACAAAGAAGTGATTGGTTACCAATATCTCAACCTCGGCAAGATGATGAAAGCCATCAACGAAGGCGTATCTGCTGCAGAAGCCGCAGACAAAGCAACGGGGACTTACGGTCGTTTTGACGAAGCCGTAACTACCATCAACCCACGCCAACAATAATTGCCACCAAGAGGAAAGAGATTATGAACACTCCAATTACTGAATCTGTACGTCGCACATTAGACGAAATGCAACTTTCTTCTCTGGAAGAGGCTTACCAATACTGTATGGATCGTGGTATCGACCCTAAAGCACTAGTGATGGACACTCAACCTATCGCGTTTGAAAGCGCTGCCGATGCCTACACGCTAGGCACTGCTTTGGCGATTTTCCGCGGAGCAAAAACAGCAGAAGAAGCTGCAAACATCATCGGTGAAGGCCTTCAAGCCTGCACAAAACCAGGCAGCGTAGCAGAACAACGCCGAGTGGGTATCGGTCACGGTGCATTGGCGGCTCGTCTATTGAATGAAGAAAGTGGCTGTTTCGCTTTCCTTGCGGGCCATGAGTCATTCGCAGCGGCAGAAGGCGCAATCAAAATCGCATTGAACGTCAACAAATCACGCAAAAATCCGTTGAAAGTGATCCTGAACGGTTTGGGTAAAGACGCCGCTTACCTCATCTCACGCATCAATGGTTTCACTTACGTACGCACTCAGTACAACTACCAAACTGGTGAGTTAGTGGAAGTAGAACGTCGCCGTTTCTCCCAAGGTCCACGTGGTGAGATCCTTTGCTACGGTGCAGACGATGTGCGTGAAGGCGTGGCTATCATGCATAAAGAACAAGTGGATGTGAGCATCACTGGTAACTCAACTAACCCGACTCGCTTCCAACACCCAGTAGCAGGTATCTACAAAGCAGAGCGTAACCGTGAAGGCATGCCTTACTTCTCTGTGGCATCAGGTGGTGGTACTGGTCGTACTCTACACCCAGATAACGTGGCGGCTGGTCCTGCATCTTACGGCATGACAGACACTATGGGTCGCATGCACGCCGATGCGCAATTCGCGGGTAGCTCTTCAGTACCAGCACACGTAGCAATGATGGGCTTCATCGGTATGGGCAATAATCCAATGGTAGGTGCAACGGTTGCACTTGCGGTAGAGGTCGGTGAGCTAAGCCTCTAAGTCGATTTATCGCTTTACTATTCAAAGCCAGTAAATCCAACAAACCCAGTGTAGGGGGAGTGACTTCGGCCCTCCCCTTATTTTTTGCTAAGCCCCCTTCTTCAACTTCACTTTGTCTTTACCCCAAATCGGTCTGATAAGGCTTTTGCGACACATTTCTCATCAGACAAACATATCTCTAAAAAGACAAAAGGTATCCATCTACAGACTTTCTCCATTTCCCCTCTTTAAACTCCCCAATACTCTCTTTATGATGACTGACAACTTAATTATTTCTTGTCAGTGAACAGACGAGACACAAGACTCAACACATGGAGATCAACTATGGCTTTCTTCTCTCTAGCCTTTGGTACGGCAACTAAAAACCGCGACGGCAAAATCATCGAAGCGTTTTTCCCAAACCCGGTTCTTAACCCAAGCGAAGCGCTTGTTAACGCACTAGCAGCAGTAGCAGGTTATGAGCAAGGCAACCAAGCTATCGAGATCTCTGCAGCACAAAGCGCAGAACTAGCAGCAGCATTTGAAGCAAACGGCGATGCAGCAAACGCATCTTTCGCAGCAAAAGCAGCAGAATCAGCACAACCACTTGTACTGGTTATCCTTGCCACTGACGAGCAGCCACAAAGTGTTGCTGAAGGCTTCCTAAAACTTCAACTTATCTCTAACCGTCTAGTTAAGCCACACGGCACAGTACTAGACGGTATCTTCGGTCTACTGCACAACATCGCATGGACTAACGAAGGTCCAATCGATCTACCTGAACTAGCAGAGCGTCAAATTGAAGCTCGCCTAGCGGGTCGTGCACTAAGCGTAGATTGCGTAGACAAGTTCCCTAAAATGGTGGACTACGTAGTACCAACTGGCGTTCGTATCGCTGATACTTCTCGCGTACGTCTTGGCGCACACGTTGGCGAAGGCACAACAGTAATGCACGAAGGCTTCATCAACTTCAACGCGGGTACAACAGGCGTGAGCATGGTTGAAGGTCGTATCTCTGCTGGCGTAGTGGTTGGTAACGGCTCTGACATCGGCGGCGGCGCATCTATCATGGGCACACTATCTGGCGGCGGTAAAGTTGTAGTTTCTATCGGTGAAAACTCTCTACTAGGCGCGAACGCAGGTCTTGGCTTCCCAATGGGTGACCGTTGTACTATCGAATCAGGTCTGTACGTAACTGCTGGTTCTAAAGTACGCATGCTAGATTCTGCTGGCCAAGAAGTAGAAGTAGTGAAAGCACGCGATCTTGCAGGTGTTTCTGACCTACTGTTCCGTCGTAACTCTGTAACAGGTCAAATCGAGTGTCTTGCTAACAAGAGCGCGGTTGAACTGAACAGCGAACTGCATAAAAACAACTAATTCATTCGTGAATTAACCCTACGAAAAATCCCCCAGCAGGAAACTGTTGGGGGATTTTTTAGCTTACAGCAAAATGCGTGATTACTGATTTAAAAAGCTGACCGCTTTATCTGGGAAATCAGTAAACAAACCATCCACTTTTACTTGGTTGTAGTACACATCCATCATGCCTTCAAAGCTGTCAGTGTACGCTGGAATGCGTCCTGGATCGGCGCGGAACGTGTATGGATGCACTTGCAAGCCAGCGTCTTTTGCAGCCTTCATCAACGGCTTGATGATGATATTGTCTTTGGTTGACTTATCATCCACCAGCATCGGCTTCCAAGGTCCAATTCCTTCCGCGTAACTCGCTACTTTCTTCATTCCGTCGGCTTCGAACATCCAGTCATAACTGTATGGTGTTGCCTTGTCGCCTTTGTACACCATAGTTTCGTTCCAGTCCGTGTAAGCCATAAGCTGAACGAGCTTTAAGTCCATGTCCATTGCAGGCATGAGTTCACTGTTGATGCGTTGAAGTTCATTCGCATCAAAACACTGAAGGTAGACTTTGTCGTCTTGAGAGCCGTAACCGTACTGCTTCAAGACTTTAAGTACTGCTTTAGAAATGTCCTTACCTTCATGACGATGGAACCAAGGCGCTTTAATTTCTGGGTAAATACCGATGTCATAACCCAGCGTTTTGTTTAAGCCTTGGATCAGCTCAATCTCTTCAGCAAACGTCGGCACGGTGAAATCAGATTTCCACATAGGGAATCGGGTTGGATAGCCCGCTACTTTGTTGCCTTTGTCATCGATATTAAAGCCTTCAGTTACTCGCAAGGATTTGATTTCCGCCAGAGTGAAATCAATCGCGTAATAACGACCATCTTTACGTGCACGATCAGGAAAACGCTCCGCAACATCCGTTACGCGATCGAGATAATGGTCATGCAACACGACCAACTGGTCATCTTTCGTCATTACCACATCTTGCTCTATGTAGTCAGGTTTCATTGCGTAAGCAAGTGCTTTGGCTTCTAGCGTGTGCTCAGGCAAGTAGCCCGATGCGCCACGATGCGCAATGACAAGCGGCTTCGCAATCGCACCAGCAGAGAGGCTAAGTGCTAAAAAAGTAAGACATACTGACTTTGTTTTCATTGTTATTTCCTTGATAAAGCGAAGAGGCAGTATTCCACTGCCTCTTTAAATAAATATTACGCTAGCGCTTCCTTCTCGCGCTCTTTTTGCTCGTGGTGCGCACGCTCACCTAAGAAGGCGTACATCAAACACACGATAGAAGTAATACAAGAACCCACTAAGATGATAAAGCCACCATCCCAGCCAAAGTGGTCTACGGTGTAGCCCAAAATCGCGTTTGCGGCAACTGCCCCACCCAGGTATCCAAACAGACCAGTAAGACCAGCGGCAGTACCTGCGGCTTTCTTCGGAGCGAGCTCAAGTGCGTACAAACCGATCAGCATAACCGGACCATAGATTAGGAAGCCAATTGCAATAAGCGCCACCATATCTACTGTTGGGTTGCCCGCAGGGTTAAACCAATAAACCATCACTGCAACTGTCACTAGCACCATAAATAAGATACCAGCAGGTGCACGACGACCTTTGAACAATTTGTCAGAGATCCAACCACACAATAGTGTTCCTGGAATGCCAGCCCATTCGTATAAGAAATAAGCCCATGACGATTTATCTACCGAGAAATCCTTCGCTTCTTTTAGGTAAACAGGTGCCCAGTCCAGTACGCCGTAACGAATTAGGTAAACAAATGCGTTTGCAATTGCAATCGACCAAAGAAGTTTGTTGTTGAAGACGTATTTGAAGAAGATTTCCTTCGCTGTCATTTCTTGTTCATGGGACTTGTCATAGTCATCTGGGTAATCGTCTTTGTACTCTTCAATCGGAGGCAGACCACAAGACTGAGGGGTATCGCGAACCGTCATCCAAACAAACACAGCAACCAACGTGGCGAAAAATGCAGGAACATAAAATGCAGTGCGCCAATCATCATTAAATGCCCACAGGCCAAGAATAAATAGTGGACCAATCAAGCCGCCACCCACGTTGTGCGCCACGTTCCAAACCGAAACGATCTCACCACGCTCTTTACGTGACCACCAGTGCACCATGGTTCGGCCACAAGCAGGCCACCCCATCCCTTGGAACCAACCGTTTAAGAAAAGCAAAATGAACATCGCAGTGACGCTACCAGTCGCCCATGGCATAAAGCCAAAGCAAAACATCACTAATGCAGACATCAATAGGCCGCCACTAAGGAAATAGCGAGGGTTGGAGCGGTCTGAAACGCTGCCCATTAGAAACTTAGAGAGACCATATGCAATGGAAACAGCTGCCAAGGCGACACCTAAGTCTCCGCGGCTAAAGCCTTGCTCGATAAGATAAGGCATCGCCAAACTGAAGTTTTTACGAACTAGATAGTAACCGGCGTAGCCAACAAAGATACCGATAAAGAGTTGCCAACGGAGGCGAGAGTAGGTGCTATCGATGCTGCCAGGGGACAGACGATCAATGTGCGCCTTAGGTTTGAATATTCCAAACATAGGAACCTCATTATTTTGTATGCGATGGTAAAAACACAAAAGGAGCGAACGAAACAAAATAAATCTTCGTTCGAAAGTTCATGAATTGTATGGAGTTAGGATTTTATTTCTGTGACAAATGTTGCACATGGATTAAATATAAGTAAATACAGTAAATTATATGAGCATTAATTAGATCATCGTTCAACTTTACTCAAGATTCGTTAATATGAAACTGATGTTCAAACCTCTCACTTGAGCATTCCAATTCGAAACCTTTGAAACAAAGGCTCGAATTAGAACATAAACTAACCGTAAAAAGGGCGATTTACGCCTGCCCTACTCGCTCCGAACCAACTAATAACTAAAAAGCTGAAAAACGATCACGTTTAGCATCAAACGAAATAAAAAAAACAATTTTTATTTGAATACAAGCCGAAGCAATGATTCACAAACACAAGACATTAACAGCGTTTATTCTCTTATCAACTCATCCTATTGGTACCAATGGGATGACGATTGTTTCTAAAAGTCCAAACATGACAGCGTATTTTTTATATCACTGCTATCCCTTGATACATTTGACATTCCGCTACTCCTTTAGGGTTAATTGCTACACAAGTTCTGTGCAATAAATCTCCAAGCACGTAGCAGCTTCACAAAACTCCTCTTACCAGTTGTGCATTCTTTTTCACATCGGTAATTTGAGCGCTCTCAACACTGGCCTCGTGACAAATAAATTATTTTCGTTGTGTTCTTTTCCGGTTAAAAGATGCGCCATTTAACAAAAACGAAGACTTTGATTAACAAATTTATGCTCAAACGCTCATTTTTAACGCTCGTTTGTTTTCGCAAACGTTTATGTATGCACAATAGTATCGTGCTAGACAGGCAAAAATGATCAAAGGACTTTTAACATGACAACGAACAAACACCCCTCTCTGCTCGGAGAATGTTTGGCCGAGTTTATCGGTACAGGACTACTTATTTTCTTCGGCGTAGGCTGTGTTGCAGCCTTAGTTCTAACAGGCGCATCATTTGGACAATGGGAAATCAGTATTGTATGGGGCTTCGGTGTCGCCATCGCTATTTACTGTACGGCTGGCGTCTCTGGTGCACACATCAACCCTGCCGTTACCATCGCACTTGCTATGTTCCATGGTTTTGATAAGGCGAAAGTGGTGCCATACATTATCGCTCAAATGCTTGGGGCATTCTGTTCTGCTGCATTGGTATACAGCTTATACAGCAACCTTTTCACCGACTACGAAATCGCTCATAACTTCGTTCGCAGCAGCCAAGATGCACTAGCAACTGCTGGTATCTTCTCAACCTATCCGCATGCCTCCCTCTCTTTCTTTGGTGCTTTTGCTGTGGAATTCGTTATCACTGCTGTGCTGATGTTTGCGATTCTGGCTCTGGGCGATGAAAATAACGGCGCGGCACGTGGCGCAATGAACCCTCTATTGATCGGTATTTTGATTGCCGTCATCGGTGGTTCACTTGGCCCACTAACAGGCTTTGCTATGAACCCTGCTCGTGACTTTGGACCGAAGCTGTTCGCTTACTTCGCAGGCTGGGATTACGCTCTGACAGGTGCTAAAGACATTCCTTACTTTATCGTGCCTTTACTTGCTCCGATTGCAGGTGCATGTTTTGGAGGTTGGTTGTATCCAAAAGCGATTGCCGCTTACCTTCCACAACAAGGTCACGGTTGCACGATTCCAAACCAATGTGAGACGGAAGAAGAAACAGAAGAAGCTAGAGCTTAAAACTGACGTAACTCGAACATTTACTAAAATATAAATAACGAAACAAAAGGATTCTTACCATGACTGAGCAAAAATACATTGTTGCCCTAGACCAAGGTACAACAAGCTCTCGCGCAGTGATTCTTGATCATGATGCGAACATCGTAAGCGTCGCGCAACGCGAATTTACTCAGATTTATCCAGAAGCTGGTTGGGTTGAACATGATCCAATGGAGATCTGGGCAACACAAAGCTCTACCTTAGTAGAAGCTCTAGCTAAGTCTGGCATCCGTAGCGACCAATTAGCGGCTATCGGTATTACTAACCAGCGTGAAACGACTATCGTCTGGAACAAAGAAACAGGTAAACCCGTTTACAATGCGATTGTATGGCAATGTCGCCGTACTGCTGATATCTGTGAAGATTTAAAAGCACGCGGTCTCGAAAACTATGTACGTGACAACACTGGTTTGGTGCTTGACCCTTACTTCTCCGGTACCAAAGTTAAATGGATTCTGGACAATGTTGAAGGCGCACGAGAAGACGCAGAAGCAGGTAAGCTGTTGTTTGGTACTGTCGATACTTGGTTAGTTTGGAAGATGACTCAAGGTCGCGTTCACGTAACCGACTACACTAACGCATCGCGTACCATGCTGTTTAACATCAACGATCTATGTTGGGATCAAAAAATGTTAGATGAGCTTGGCATCCCAGCATCTATGATGCCAGAAGTGAAGCGCTCATCGGAAATTTACGGTAAAACCAACATCGGTGGTAAAGGCGGTACTCGTATTCCTATTTCTGGAATCGCAGGTGACCAACAAGCAGCGCTTTACGGCCAAATGTGTGTTGAAGCGGGTCAAGCGAAAAACACTTACGGTACGGGTTGTTTCTTGCTAATGAATACTGGCCAAGAAAAAGTCACTTCGACACATGGCCTTCTAACTACTTTGGCTTGTGGTCCTGCAGGCGAACCAGCTTATGCACTTGAAGGCGCCGTATTCATGGGTGGAGCTTCTATCCAATGGCTACGCGATGAATTGAAAATCCTAAACGGTGCAGAAGACTCTGAATACTTCGCGACAAAAGTGGATACATCAAACGGCGTTTATGTCGTGCCAGCATTTACTGGTTTAGGCGCTCCATACTGGGATGCCTACGCACGTGGCACGATTGTCGGCCTTACTCGCGGTGTGAATTCAAACCATATCATCCGTGCAACATTGGAAGGCATCGCTTATCAAACTCGTGACGTACTGGATGCGATGCAAGCTGACTCAGGCATTAAGCTTGCGAACCTTCGCGTCGATGGTGGTGCAGTAGCGAACAACTTCCTAATGCAATTCCAATCCGATGTATTGAACACAGAAGTACACCGCCCTCAAGTAACTGAGGTTACCGCTCTTGGTGCAGCCTACCTTGCCGGCCTTGCAGTTGGTTACTGGGATAGCATTGATGAGTTGCAGAATAAAGCGGTACTTGATCGCACCTTTGAGCCACACGATGATGAAGAAAAACGCAATCGTCGTTACAAGGGCTGGAAACGTGCAGTGAAATGTGCACAAACCTGGTCTGAACTTCACGACGAAGAAGATTAATCTCATCTCCATAAGAAAAAAAGAGCGCCATTTGTGCGCTCTTTTTGCGCTTTATCCCCGATTCCTGAACTCGCTTACTTCTCACAACGAGCAAATTCGAGCACAATAGAGCTTCGAATTTGAAGCATTGGCCGTTACCAATGCACAAGGGAGTGGTAAGTGAAGCAAATACCTCGACACCAGCAGATTGTTGAGCTGGTGAAAAAACAAGGCTATGTCAGCACGGATGAGTTGGTAGAAAGATTCAATGTCAGCCCACAAACCATCCGACGCGATCTCAATGAACTCGCCGATGACAACAAAATTCGTCGTTATCACGGTGGAGCCACTATTCCTCTCAGTTCTGAAAACACATCTTACAACACGCGTAAAGCGCTCAACTTCAATGAAAAAGATGTCATTGCAGACGAGGTAGTCAAACACATTCCAGATGGTGCCACACTATTCATCGATATTGGCACCACACCAGAAGCAGTTGCGCGAGCGCTCAATAAAAACCATAAACAGTTGCGTGTTGTCACCAACAACATCAATGTTGCGACCATTCTTTTCCCTAACCCTGAAATCAAAGTCATCTTAGCGGGTGGAGAAGTCCGCAGCAGAGACGGCGGTATTGTTGGCGAGGCTACCCTCGATTTCGTTAAACAGTTCCGTCTCGACTTTGGTATTCTCGGCATTAGCGGTATCGACTTCGATGGCTCGCTATTAGACTTTGATTACCACGAAGTCCGGGTAAAACAAGCGATCATTGACAATAGCCGTAGTGTATTTCTTGCCGTAGACCACACCAAGTTCGGGCGCAATGCTATGGTGAAACTAGGCAATATTGCACAGCTCAACATGATCTTTACCAATAAGCAGCCACCAGAAGAAATCTTGTCAATTTTGAAGGAAGCTTCTATCCCACTTGAAGTGGTTGAAGCTAACGAATCAAACTCCGAAAACGAGTAACGTCAATCGTATAATTCCCCCTCAAATGACCTCTGTCTTAATTAGACAGAGGTTTTTTTGTGTCTAAATCACACAAAACGCTCACAAACGAAAATAATAGATGATCACAAACGAAACCTGAGCTAGGATTACATTATGTTCTAAAATGCTCGTTCGCTCACCAAGAGGTCAAATTTATGAGTATACAAAATAATGCTTCCACTACTAGCTCATCCACTACCTTAGACTTGATCGTAATCGGTGGCGGCATTAACGGAGCTGGTATTGCGGCAGACGCAGCAGGCCGAGGTTTGAGTGTTGGCTTATATGAAGCAAATGACTTCGCATCTGCGACTTCTTCAGCAAGTTCTAAACTGATACACGGCGGTTTACGCTACCTTGAACACTACGAGTTTCGTTTAGTTTCGGAAGCGCTCGCAGAGCGTGAGGTTATTCTTCGTAAAGCACCACACGTCGCACTACCAATGCGTTTCCGTTTACCGCATCGCCCATTCCTACGCCCAGCTTGGATGATTCGTTGTGGCCTTTTCCTTTACGATAACTTGGGTAAACGTACGACGCTGCAAGGCAGTAAAACCGTCAACCTTGCGAAATCTGGCTTGCTAAAACCAGAAATGAAAACGGGTTTCGAATACTCTGACTGTTGGGTTGATGATGCGCGTTTAGTATTACTGAACGTTCTTGCGGCTCGCGAAAACCATGCTGAAGTGCGTAACTACTGCCGCGTGGAAAAAGCACACCGTGAAGGTGGTATCTGGCACGTTACTATTCACGATGTGATGACAGACCAACGTTTCGAACGTAAAGCGAAAGCGTTAGTCAATGCAGCGGGGCCTTGGGTAAAACAGTTCTTTGATGATGGATTAGAGCAAGCCTCTCCTCGTAACATTCGCTTAATCAAAGGCTCGCACATCGTTGTTCCTCGTATCCACAACGAACCGCAAGCCTACATCCTTCAAAACAAAGACAATCGCATCGTATTTATGATTCCTTACTTAGATAAGTTCTCAATCATTGGTACAACAGATGTGGAATACAAAGGTGACCCTCGCGAAGTGTCGATCTCAGATGACGAAGTCGATTACCTCATTGATATCGTAAACCAACACTTTGTCCACCAGTTGACTCGCGAAGATGTAGTTTGGACATACAGTGGTGTTCGTCCTTTATGTGACGATGAATCTGACTCTCCGCAAGCAATCACACGAGACTACACGCTAGAGCTCGATGCGGAATACGACCATGCACCTCTGCTGTCTGTTTTTGGTGGTAAGTTAACGACCTACCGTAAGTTAGGTGAAGCAGCAATGAAAAAGCTAGCTCCGTTCCTACCTGAAATGGGTAAAGACTGGACTGCCAACCAAACCCTTCCTGGTGGTAACTTCAGCTGTAGTCGTGAACAATTAGCTAAACAAATTCACGCTAAATACACTTGGGCGCCAGAAGCATTGATTCTTCGTTATGTCACACAGTTTGGTACCCAAACGTGGAACTTAATGGAAGGTACAACAAGTGAAGCTGACTTAGGACAAACGTTCTCGACACAAGCCGGTGGTGTTTACCAACGTGAGATCGATTACTTAATGAACAATGAAATGGCAATGAGCGATGAAGACATTTTATGGCGCCGTACTAAGCTTGGTCTTTACATGAACGAGGAAGAAAAACAGGCCTTAACGGACTATTTAAAGAAAAAGCTACAACAGAAAGTGGTTAATCTTTCTCAAGTTGGCTAACAGCTCCCCTCCCTCCCCCACAATAAAGCCTGCTTAGTTGCAGGCTTTTTGTTTTGTTGTTTAAGCACAACATTTTGGTGCGCTCCACTCGATTGCAAATAAGAACAACTATTCATAGACATTTGGCGTTAAATACAATCATACTCATTTGAAAAATAATGCATCAATGACTTCAGAGTACCGTACTCAGAGCATTGCCTTTGTATGGCAAGCAATTCTCGCGAAAGAAGTATCTTGAGGTTATTTTGGTATCGGCTCAAACAAGGAAAAGAAAATGGGTTTTATGATTGAACATTGGGACTTCTCAACCCCAGAAGCAACTCAACAATCCACCACGGCAGAGCAAATTCAAGCTAAGCATTGGTACCATTGCGAACGGCTGCATCCTGATATTCGTGGTTGGCTGGAGCAGAACCAAGTACCTCGTGCAACGGTTGATCATCTATTAGCCGACGAAAGCCGACCATCTTTCCATCCTTTGGATGACGAGAACTTCATGTTGATTTTACGAGGCGTCAATATGAACGGCAATGCATCACCAGAAGATATGCTTAGTATTAGAATTCTCTACTTTCAAGGCGCACTCATTTCAACTCGTAAAATTCCATCACGCGCGATCATGGAGATTCGCCAAGCATTAGCTGAACGCAAAGGCCCAAAAAGTCTTGCCAGTTTACTTCATCAGATCATTGAAGGATTAAACAGTAAAATAGACATTTACCTTGATACGATTGAAGAAACACTAAACCAGTTCGACGTGAATGATGAGTCGACGTACAAACATATGGCGACTCAAAAAGCACTGATTTCTATCAAGCGTTTTATTCGCCCTCAGCAGTACGCTATCCGTGATCTTGTGGAGTCAGAATCAGAATTGATTGCTTTGAGACCTCATCAATATCGCTTCGCACACAATAATATTACGCGCATAAATGAAACACTTGAGTTTTATCTTGGAGAAGTGGCGCTTTTCCAAGAAGAGATCAAACATCATCGTGATGAGAAAACCAATAAAAACAGTTACCTGTTTACTTTGGTAGCAACGATTTTTCTACCAACCAGCTTCTTAACAGGTTTACTCGGTATCAATGTTGGTGGAATGCCAGGCGTGGAATCCACCATGGCATTCACCTGGTTCTGCATCGCCTTAATTGTCATTTTTGGTCTAGAGTGGTGGCTATTTAAACGCTTGGGGCTCACGAATAAAGCGGACGACGAAGACGAATAAACACTAAACCTATAAAGAACAAAAACCAAAAGAGGAGCACGCGGCTCCTCTTTTCTCTACTCACATTAGAATCTTATCCGGGGTGACCATCCACACGAGGGGTCACAAGCATCACACCAAAGCGCCACACAAATAGCCCAAACGCAACAATCCATAATCCGCCGCTGATATCAATCCACAGTATCATGTTCGCTGGATCAAAGATCACGGCGAAACTGCGAACCAAAGCTGCCGCGGTAATTGCTGCAAACGCAAGGCTCATGTTTGGCCCTTTGTAGATCATGCGACCAGTATGTCCCATCGTCACCCGTGTAATCATCGCTAAAATCAAACCGCCTAACGCACCTATCGCAAACAGGTGAATGAGGTTATGGCTGGCAAATGCATCTCCCCAGACGCCTCGCAAAATTAAGCTTAGTGGTAAACACAAATACGCAGCATGCAGCGACCACACTAAAGGCTCGCTCAGGGTTAACCAAGGTTTCCAGCGAACAAAACGCACCAACTGAGCAACACCTGCAAATAGCATCAAAGGACTACCTAGTTCTGCAAACGTCACAGGGAAAAAGCTCAGCACAAATAGCATTACCAATGGCAAGTTCGCGAACCACTCTAACCAAGCCAATGGTTGCGCTTTTTCGAAATTAAATCGACGCGCAGTAAAAAATGGAATCACACGTCCGCCCATCACTGACAACAGCAAGGTAAACCACCACAGCATTGCTTGCCACACCGCTGAAGAGCTAAAGGGCGGCATACCTTTTATCGTTGCGTAGCTTGCAAAGTTCGCAAAGATGGCTAAAAGAAACAGTGGAACGAAAAACAAATTACGCCAACCTTTGGCTCGATACACACGAATGCCCACCTCATAGGCGACAAACAGTAAAAATACCGCTTCGATACTGCTGGTTAACCATAACGGTGCTGGTGTCCAAAGCAATATGCGGGGCACTAACCACAAGCCAAATAAAGCCAGAAGCATGTAATGCTTGGTACCATTAATGCCAGTCCAGTTTTGTACCGCGGTCAGTACAAAGCCAACTACAATGGCCATCGAAAAACCGAACAACATTTCATGTACGTGCCACCACAATGCAGGCACGGCTAATGCGTTTGGCTGTCCGCCTTGGAACATCCACACCCACAACGCAATCGCAACAATGGCGTAAATCGACCCAAACAGAAAAAACGGCCGAAAGCCTAATCGCAGCCATGCGGGGATTTTTTCTTCTACTTTTTTATCGGTGATATTCAGCATTATCTTGCCCTCAAGCGTCTCTCGATGCTGGTTAACTCAACTACATATTGATGCTACCATAAACATGTATAAAAAATACATGTTTATGGTTGAGATTATACTTAAGAGGTAAAGTTGTGCTTCAGATGCGGGTTAGGTATAAACATGAGAGGCACAACTATCAGTTAAGGGATGCAACGGCAATGTACATATTTGGCTATGGCAGTTTGATTAATTCTGCGTCACGTAAATTAACCGGACAAACGGGAGAAGCCATTCCCGTCATAGCACATGGGTTGGTTCGCTACTGGGGGAAGATTGACGACAGTTACAGCCTCTCTCCATTAGTGGTGAACCAAGGCGATGGACAGGTTAATGGCGTTTTACTCGAAGTGAATAAAGAAGCGCTCGCAGAATTCGATCGCCGTGAGCGAGGTTATCATCGTATTCAACTGCAGCCAGATCAAATCGAAACAGATGCGAGTTTTAACCAAGAACATGACATTTGGGTTTACGTAAAAGACGAGCCACTACCACCATGCGCAAAGAGCCCAATCATGCAAAGTTATGTTGATACCGTACTGGCAGGTTGCTTGGAAGTTTCCCACGCGTTTGCAGAGCATTTTGTGCGTCACACCATTGGCTGGCAACACGCGAAAGAAAATGACCGCCATCAACCCAAATATGGCAACCTTGCAGGCGTACAAGATCACCATTATGAGTTGATTGATAATCTGATCAAAAAAGGAGCCTAACGGCTCCTTTTTAGTATCTATGTTTTGCTTACGCGAGCTTAAAACTTGTAATCAACACCAACGTACAGGCTGTCAAAATCAAAATCTTCGCTGCCACCGTTTTCGGCATCAATACTTACCGAAGAAGCACGGTAGCCACCAGATACAATCAAACCTGAAGCGAACTCATAACCAGCCTCAACACCGTAGTTAAAGCCTACATCACGACCATCATCGGTAACAGTGCTAGATGATTTCACTTCATAAGAAACACTCATTACACCAAGGCCAGCAATCGCACCAACATAGAAGCCTGTACCTGCAAATTGGTATTTAGGCTTCGCATTGAAATTGAACGCAGAAGCATCAACACTAAATTTAACCGGCCACCCCATGTAAGAAAATGTTTCTTCAAAGTCGCCAAAGTATATGTACTCACCTTCAAAAGCTAGTTTGAAGTTTTCTGAATATTGAAGCTCTTTACCTACAGCAAGGCTAAGACCTGTCGCAGAAAAATCTTTTGACAAGCTTTTAACTTTAAGGTCTGAATTTACCAAATCAGCACCAACATACCAGTTACCTTTTGCTTGAACTGATGCTGAAGCAACCACTGCACCTAAAGCCAATAATGGCAATACTTTTTTCATTATAATTTCCTAATTTTTCATACTGTTAGACAGCTTTTAAAAGCGCTGAGATTATAAATAGAGTTGAATACTTTCCTATTGATTTGTTTATAAAATGAGACACAAAACATAAACATGAACAATAAAAGGTTTGCTTGGTTAAACTCTAAACAGCTCGAGTCCTATTAAGTACTAGAGTTACCACAAGTAGCAAGTTTCCAAACCAGTCGCGTTTTTCAGTATTTTTACAGCAATATAATCCTTACGTTTACAGCTTTATTTATTACTCAATAGAGTGTATTTCATGAAAACAAGTTGGCTTGATATGCTGATTTAAAGTGTTTAGGACTGTCTTACTAAAGGTTTGTGCATCTCTAAGTAGCTGTTTAAAATAGTCAGATTATTGAGCTCACACTTGGGCAGTGCCAACGGGAAATTTACATGGCAAAGCTAAAAGATATCGCCATTGAAGCAGGCGTCTCACTTGCAACCGTATCGCGGGTTTTGAACAACGACCCAACGTTGAGCGTTAAAGAAGAAACCAAATACCGCATTTTGGAAATTGCAGAAAAACTGGAGTACCGCACCAGTAGCTCGAAGAAAGGCATCAAAGAAGCTAAGCAAAAACATCACTTTTTAGCCTTATATAACTACAAACAAGAAACAGAGGTGAATGACCCTTACTACTTATCAATTCGTCATGGGATTGAAACGCAATGCGACAAATTAGGTATTACGCTAACCAATTGCTATAACAGTGAAATTGATGTTGAAACGAAAAAGATAACAGGTGTCCTTTTAGTCGGAAATGTCGACCAAAAGGTAGTAGATAAATTACCTAAACGTCTAGCCGATAGCATCTGCTACATAAACTTTTCAGATCCAACCTGCCCTTATGATTGCGTTGATGTCGACCTTATTCGAATCAGTAGGCAAGTAGTTGATTTCTTTGTACAACGAGGCTACCGCCGCATCGGTTATATTGGCGGTCAAGACAAGCACGACGCAGCTGACATTCGTGAAAATGTGTTTTTGGACTATGGCTATCTAAAAGGCGTGATCGCAGAACAAGATATACACTATTGTGCCTGCTCTAGTTTGTCCGGTTATAACTTAGCGAAAGAGATGCTAGCCAAAGGTGACTTCCCGAAAGCAGTATTCATTGATTCAGACTCCATCGCGATTGGCATAGTACGTGCAATCCATGAATTTGGCTTAAAGATACCAGAGGATATTACGTTGATTAGTATGAATGATATTCCTACTGCTCGCTTTACCTTTCCGCCGTTGTCTACAATTCGTATTCACTCTGAGTTGATGGGAACTCAGGGAGTGAACTTACTGGTGGAAAAATACCGAGATGGACGCTTACAACCTCTTCATGTATACGTGCAAACAGAGCTTAAACTACGTGGTACAACTCAATGATACCTTTTCCATTAATCTCTTTTATGAATTAAATCTGGAACATCCCCCCCCAACCAAAGACATTCATTTTGCTCAATCAGTACTGTTTCGGTATAACGCCGATAACTCAGCGGGTAGTAAGAAGTTCAACAACAAATCACTCTAAGCACCATGAGTGCCCCAAATGTTTATCATTTAGAGGTGATGGTCGAAGAAACCAACTCGCGTAGCCAAATGCCTTTGTCTTCATTGTTTCGGCTGGAATGCCACAGCATAGCAATATCAAAATCCGCAACGGCGATCGGCGGCTTAACGGTAACGAGATCGTCCGAAAAGCCCTCCGCCAACGCCATTTTTTCTGGCACGATGGCAATGAGATCGCGCTTTTTCAATAGATGCCGAATAGTGAGAAAGTTGCGCGACGCCACGGTGACTTTGCGGCTCAAGCCATGTTCTGCGAGCTTTTGGTCTACTTGTGTCTTTAAGCTCCCATCGGGACTTACCAGAGCTTGCTCGATGTTCGCGAACGCTTCCAGAGACAGCTGTGTTTCCCCTTTCAACACCTGTTTATCACACATGCACACGTGTTTTTCGGTGTACAAGTACAAGCTCTCAAAGTTGTCATCCAACACCGGCATGCTGCCAATAATGACATCGAGCTTTTCATGCTCAGTTAGTGCCACGTAGTTGCTACGATTGACGTTAATAAAACTGATCTGCGCCTCTGGGGCGCGCTGGCGTATTTCGTCATAAAGCCGAGGAGCAAAGATAAACTCGGCATAATCCGTTAACCCGATGCGACATACACCCGCGTAATTTTCAGGTTGGAAGGCAGACTTAGTGAGCAAGTCTTTGGCGATAGAATCCAACAAGTGATGCACAGTTGGCGCGATGTGGTGAGCGTGCTCGGTGGGCTCCATCTTGTGCCCTTTTCGCTCAAAAAGCGGGTCGTCAAACAACAACCTTAAACGAGACAAACTATGACTCATCGCCGACTGGCTAACGTAATTTTTCTCTGCCGCGACGCTAACGCTTCGATAGCGATACAAGTAGGAAAACGTCACCAATAAGTTCAAGTCAATGTTGCGCCACTGAATGTCCTCTTTCACTCCAACATCCTCATCCCATTTTATTCATAGATGAAATTAAAATCATCAATTTGAGTCATTTTAGAGCATTCGATAAATTAGCAACAATGCTTTTTAGTTAAACAGGCTCGACATGTTCACCATATTCAAAACTTTTTTCTGGCTGGGTTGGTTCAGCTTCGGCGGCCCTGCGGCTCATATTGGTTATTTTCGCCAAACATTTGTTGAGAAACTGAAATGGCTTGATGACAGCGAGTACGCGCAAATTGTCGCGCTCAGTCAGTTTTTGCCGGGACCGGGCTCAAGCCAAGTTGGCTTTGCTTTAGGCTATAAACGCGGCGGTTTAGGTGGCGCATGCGCAGCATTTGTCGGATTCACGCTTCCTTCGGTGATCATCATGTTGGCGCTGGCGATGGTGAGTAGCCAAATCACCGACACCGCAATGTTCCAAAACATCGTTCACGGCCTAAAACTGCTAGCAGTCGTCGTCGTGGCGGATGCTACTTGGGGCATGTACAAAAATTTCTGCCAAAGTAAACTGACCGCGGGTTTGTGCGTCGCGACTGCGATTGCGTTGCTGGTGGCACCAAGCATCATGACGCAAATGTTCGTGTTGATCGCAGCAGGTTTTGTCGGAATGCGATATCTAAAGAAAGACTCCGCGCCATCAGCCGAGCCGTTTAAACCGTCTATCGCGCCATTGGCTCTATTTGCGGTGCTTTTACTCGGCTTACCGTTAGTGGCTCATACGTTACCTTTGCTTGGGCTGTTTAGTGATTTTTTCCAAGCTGGTAGCTTAGTGTTTGGTGGCGGTCATGTGGTTCTGCCGCTTCTGCAAAACATTGTTGGCGACCAGCTCAGCCAAGATGCATTTTTAACAGGCTACGCCGCTGCACAAGCTGTACCGGGGCCAATGTTCACCTTTGCGACTTTTATCGGTTATGAGCTTTCGGATACGCCAATTTTAGGCGCTCTGATCGCAACACTTGGCGTATTCCTCCCAGGGTTTCTTTTACTGCTTGGCGTTCTTAAAAACTGGCAAGCACTGGCAGGCAAACCGCTGGTCTCCGGCGCCATCAACGGTGTAAATGCCTCGGTAGTAGGGTTACTACTCGCGGCACTTTACCAGCCAGTATTTAGCAGCGCAGTTGTTGCTCCCATCGACATGGCGTTAGTGATTGCGGGTTTCTATCTACACAAAAAGCTCAACCTATCGGTTCTGTGGAAGATCGTGTTTTTTGTGGCTGCAGGCCTTGTCACGGGCATGATTTAGTCTGCTGATACGCCAACTATTGAATCCAGATAAACCACGGGCACTCAAATACGAGTGCCCGTTTTCTCAACTAAGCTTAATGATATTGGAAGGATAGAGATGACGGATCATCGATGGAACAAGACAACAATTACGAGCTCAACCTGAGCTGGCAGCAAAAAGCATCGGCTTTACTCACATCAGTGAAGAATGAGTTATTGAACGATAAGATTTTCTACACCTATTGCTTTATCTCTACGACCATTATTTACCTTTGTTCTTTGTATCTCGATTTCCCTATCGATTACTCTTTTACCACTTACCTTGAAACGCTCATGCAAGCTTTGTATGTCACAGGTTTAAGCTGGTGTATCTACTATTATTTCTATCTCATACTGCGCAAAGAAAAACAGCCAGCAAAGCGCTTCATACGAAAACTGAAGCATCTTATTTTTCCGCTGTACCGACCTGTATCAGTGTTTGTTTCGATGATGGCACTCAACCTGATTTTCTCTAACCACACGTTTTTGAAATCGCTGATTCCAATCATCAATCCATTCAAGTGGGATCTGACCTTTGCGAATATTGATTCGTTGCTACACTTCGGGTTTGCTCCGTGGGAGTTGACCCATGCATTATTCTCCAATGCTTGGGCCTCATTAGGGCTAAATGTAGCCTACAACGCATGGTTTTTTTGTATGTGGGGCATACTCATCTTTTTCCTTATCTACAAAAAATACCCGTTGGTAAGGCAACAGTTTTTACTCACGTTCGCATTGTCTTGGATGATTCTTGGTGTCTTCTTCGCCACGCTGCTTTCTTCAGCAGGCCCTTGCTATGTGGAGCTTATCACTGGAGATGAACAGTTTGTTCCTCTGATGAAAACGCTCGAAGCCCAAAGCCAATATCTTACCAATGTGGACGCTGGGCAATTGTGGGCATTGCCTACACAGCAATATCTTTGGGATGAGTACATCGCGAATGCCAATGGTATTGGCTCTGGCATTTCGGCAATGCCTAGTTTGCACGTTTCCATTGCGGTTTTGATGGCGCTATCAATTTATAGACTCAACAAAACCATCGGCTACTTTGCCTACGCTTTCGCAGTCATCATTCAAATCGGTTCGGTACATTTAGCTTGGCATTATGCGATTGATGGCTACCTCGCAACACTCTTGACGGTGATGTTATGGAAGATAGTTGGTTGGGCTTTACGGCGCTATGCTTCTTACCCTGAAAGAAGAGAATGAACGGCTAATTGAACAAACACCTTTGCAACGGACTACTCCCGGTAAATGAAAAAGCCACTCTATCTTGCAGAGTGGCTTTCTTTTAAAAGGGTCTTCAAATTTATTGGAGAAGCGCGGTAGAGGTATCCCCTCGCTCTCTCACCATTGCCAATGCTCGTTCTAGGTTTTTATTTGCCAGTTCATAGTAGGCAGGGTTCTTATCAATAGCCTGTTGTAGATAAGGAATCGCCTCGCCTGGTTTGCCTTGAAGGATCAAGAAGTAACCAACATTATTGAGTGCTTCCGGCTCTGTCATGTGTCGACTAAAAATACTCAGAGCTTGTCGTGGCTGATCTTTAGCTAAAGCAATGAGACCTAAATTATTGATTCCTCTCTCATCTCCTGGCTTGATACTTAGTGCGGCTTGAGTAAAGTGCGCCGCTTTTGAGTAAGCTTTTTCCATGTAGTAGGAGTAGCCAAGGCTGACCAAAGCGTTTACGTTTCTTGAGTCAATATCCAACGCTTTTCGAATTAACGCCTGCGCAATATCGTGGTCGCCACGAATGTCGTAAAGCACACCTAGACCGGAGTAAGCAGAGACTGGTGATTTATCATCATAGCGATATGTTGCAACGCTCTCTGCAGTAATGTTGTCTTTAGTGATGGTAGGATCGCCATCCATGCGAATTTGGTCAGCATTCAAAGCGCGTATGTAGTAGCTTTTCCCAACGTCCTTTTCTCCACGCTTCGTGTATAAAGTACCAAGCTCAGTCAGGGAGCCAATATGATCGGGGTTCTCAGCCAAAGATGCTCGAAATGATTTATCGGCGAGTTCTGAATTCTCCCTAGCTAAATGGATGCGCCCCACGGTGTACAAGGTTTTATCTTTATGGACCGCATTCGGGAAAGAGAGCGAGCGAATATATTCATACAAGGCTAAGTCGACATTTTTGTTGCTTAATGCAATATCCCCTCGTGAGATTGCCTCTTCCTCTGTTTTGGGTGGTTCATCATTAGTGAGAGACTCAACGGGCTTACCTGAGTACAGCGTTGAATCGAAATCTGATGACTGTTCAGTTGTTGAACATGCGGTAAGCACCAACAACGAGATGATGACGTATTTCTTAATCCACATAACGATCCCTATTTTGCTTTTTAATTAGAAAATGCCTCAGCCAATGAAATTAACGCAGGTCCGATAGCCACTATAAAAAAGCAAGGCCAAATAAATAGCACCATTGGAAACATCATTTTGACTGGGATTTTTGCAGCAATTTCTTCTGCTGCTTGTTGACGCTTATCCCTGTAGTCTTCGGTATATTCACGCAAGGAGTTGACTAAACTCCCCCCTATTCGAGAGGCATGGCTAAGCATACTTACCAGCCCCATTAATTCTTCTAACCCTGTCCTTAATACTAGCTCCCTCAGCGCTTCTGGCATTGGTTTGCCCGCTTTAATTTTGTTGCACACCGTATCGATTTCATCAGCAAGCTCTGGGTGAGAGATAACCAGTTCATCAGCAACCCGACGCAACGCTGCATTAAAGCCAAGCCCTGATTCGGTACAAACCACCAGCAAATCAAGCATGTCGGGCACACCTGCACGAATCGCTTGCTGACGCTTGTTCACCATTCGACGCAAAATAAAATCAGGAAATAAAAGCCCAATAAATACGGATAACGCCATATACGTGTACAGGTATTTAGATTCCGGAACCGAGAAATACACCAGTGCCGCCACCATCACACCTAAGATTGTCGTGACCGATTTAATGGCATAAAACATCGATAATGCATTGCTTTCATGAAACCCAGCATGCATCAGTTTATTGCGTGTCGTTTGACGCTCTTTTTCACTGGTTGGGGAAGTTAAAGGCGCTAACGACTCCAAGGTGTCTGACATTTTCTTGTTGTGATGAGAGACTTCTTTCTTATCACCAGACAATTCGGCTAACTTTCGTTTAATTGGCGAGTTAACCCCGATAATTATCGAGCCTAACGTCATCACAACCAACACTGTAGTGATGAGGATCAACCCCATAAGCAGTGTTTCTTGGCCGACAGCAAAATCGTTTAACCATCCTTGAATACTTTCCATGGCTACACCTCAATATTGACGATTTTACGAATCCAAAGCGTGCCGATAAACAACGCTACCATCCCACCAATGACCATTTTGATCCCCATTGGATGCGTGTGGAGTAACTCAATATACTCAGGTCGAACAAGGGAAATGATGACGTACAAACCAAAAGGCGCTAATACTAATACCCATGCCGACATTCGAGATTCCGCCGAAATGGTTTTTATTTTTCGAGCGAGTTTGAAACGAGCACGTAGGATATGGGAGAGCTTCTCAATGTTTTCGACTAAGTTACCACCCGTTTCCTTTTGCAGTAACACAGCACTGGAGAAAGCAAGCATAGATACGGTAGGAGTTCTCTCCGACATTTGCATAATCGCCAAGCGGAGGTCATAACCATAGTTGAGTAAGTTAAAGGTATTCATGAACTCAGGACCAAGCGGTGCACTAACCTCTCTGCCTACTTCTCCAAACCCCTGCGTAATTGGCTGCCCTGCCTGCAAAACTCGCTTGATGATATCGAGAGCCTCTGGCAGTTGCTCTTCAAATTTCATTAAACGATCAGCAATCCTTTTCTGTATGTAGAAGTAAACAGACACCCAGCAAGCAAACGCAACGCCAGCACAGAGGTACCAAACTTGCCCGAACAAGAACAGAAATAGACCAACCGCAGTCCCTCCGAGGAATGTGAGGAAAATAAACCGACTGAACCCCATGTGTATCCCAGCCAGTTCCAACTTCTTCTTAAAGCTATCGAACAGGCTAAACCTCACAAGCCATCGCTCTAATGGCGATAGATTCTTGAGCGAGTTTTCCCTTAATAAAGAAATACTCTCTTGATCAATATGTTTATGGCTTTCGTGTATCCGCTTGATTAATTGCTTATGCTTAACCTTTTTACCCGCAGAAGGCAGAATTAACGCTTGGCTAATAAAGAATACGGACAAAAACAGCAGTACAAGAAAAAGGGGGAATTGACTATCCATAGCAATCTCCTAACGGGCTTTTTCATTGAATATTTCAAATGGTACGTCTAAGCCTCGTTTTACTAATTGGTCATGGCAGCTTGGTACAATCCCTGTAGCCATGTAATCACCTAACACATTGCCTTCTTGATCGACCCCTCTTCTTTGGAAGGTGAAGATCTCCGACATGGTAATAACGTCACCTTCCATGCCATTGATTTCTTGTACGCTAACCATGCGACGTTTACCGTCTTCCTGACGATCCATTTGCACAACAATATTGATGGCCGACGCGATCTGCGCTCTCAAGTTTTTTGTCGACACATTCCACCCTGCCATCGAGAACATATTCTCAATCCGGCTCAACGCATCTCTTGGTGTATTCGCGTGGATAGTAGCCAAAGACCCATCATGACCCGTGTTCATTGCGGATAGCATATCCACCGCTTCTGAGCCACGAACCTCACCAACAACTATCCGATCGGGACGCATACGTAGTGAGTTTTTTACTAAATCACGCTGAGAAATTTCACCCTTACCCTCGATATTGGAAGGACGTGTTTCCAAACGGATAATATGTGGCTGTTGGAGTTGTAACTCTGCTGAGTCCTCAATGGTTACAATGCGTTGGTCGCTAGGAATAAAGCTCGACAAAATATTTAGCGTGGTTGTTTTACCAGAACCTGTACCTCCAGAAATCAGGATATTCATTTCCCCCACAACCGCCGCATTAAGAAACTTCGCCATTTCAGGAGACAACGATCCAAGTTCTAATAGGTTATCCATATTCAAACGTTCAACAGCAAAACGTCGAATAGAAACTGAAGGCCCATCAATAGCAAGAGGAGGTATAATCGCATTAAAACGTGAGCCATCTTTGAGTCGAGCATCCACCATGGGTGAAGCCTCATCGATCCTTCGACCCACTTGGCTTACAATACGGTCGATAATATTGCGCAAATGGCGTTCGTCTAAAAAGGTGTGCGGTGTTTTCTCCAACTTACCAAAACGTTCGACGAAAATATTTTTCGGGCCATTTACTAAGATATCTGAGATTGTTTGATCTTCAAGAAGTGGCTCAAGAGGCCCTAGGCCGAACACTTCATCTTCAATTTGATGTATTACGCGGTTTCGCGCTTCTGAACTCAATGGGTGTGTTTGATCTTCCGCAATGAGCTGAACAACCGCTTCGCGCAACTCCTCTTTCGCGCGATCTTCTTGCAAGTGCGATAGAAGCCCGAGATCCAAGGTATCCAGTAGTTTCTTGTGGTAGTAGTGTTTTATCGAGAGATCTTGTTCTAATTGCTTTTTCTGCTCCTCGATCGCTTTCATCTTGGCTTCTACCGGCGACAAAGACTTTTGCTCATCTGACGAGTCTTCATCAGATTTTGCCAACTCGACATTCACAACTTTGGATTCTTTTGTTTCATCTACGGAATTGAAAGAACTCCCGACGCCTTTCCGTTTGAAAAACATAACTCCCCCTTACTAAGAAAATAGTTTTTTTATCCAACTTTGATTCTCTTTGGTCGGACTTTCTAATAAGTGCGATATTTCAGCCAAAGACGCTTTCAGCGCACTATTTTTCTTAGATTGAACAATTGGGTTGCCCAAATTAGCGCTCTCGATAGCAATAGCAAAGTTATTAGGTACTAAGTGTATTGCATGTCCACTAACCGCATTTTCAATGTCTTTCAACGATATTGTCGATTTCTTTTCAAAACGATTAACAATTAGTTCAACCTGATGACTACTTAAACCATAGTCTAATTCTAAAGAACGTATATAACTAACAGCATGCTTCACCGAGGTAACATTCTGTTGCAGAATCAAAAAAACATGTGTTGCCGGAGAAACAATTTGTTGATAAACGTGCTCAACGCCATGAGATAAATCCACAATAATATGTGAGTAAAACTGCCTCAAAATAGGTAATAATTTACTAACTTGAACCGCATGCTTGTAATTACCTTTTGGATCATTTTGGTTAAAACACAAATAATTCAAACCTGAAGGATGCTGGTAGACTAATCCTTCTAGTGATAATTCATCTAAATCATTAACAGAATCAATCACATCATTAATATTGTATTTAGGCTTACAGTTTAAATAATCAGCGGCATCACTAAACTGCATATCCAAGTCAACGAGCAACACTTTACTCTTAGCATAGCTTGATAATTCTATTGCTGTATTAATAGCCAAAGTGGTTGCTCCAGAGCCACCTTTTGTATTAATAAACAATGTTAGATCGCCCATTTTCTTATTGGCAATCTTTTCATCCGCGGTAGATTTTAATAAAGGATATAGCTCGCCAAAATCAACCGAACGAGACAAATAATCTGTTGCCCCAAGCCTTAATGCCATTTTAAGGGATGCAGTATCGTTCTCGTCGCCAAATACAATCAAAGCAGTATGATTATGCTGTAAACTGCTGTCACTAGAATAAACATGAGCCACTTTCTGAGCCCAGCTTTCACCGGTTTCAATATAAATGAGATCAGGAACTTGCTTATTTTTCACAAAGTCCAAGTTAAAGGTATCTAGCTCTATCCAATCAATATTTAGATTTACACACCTTGATAGTTCATCAGCAATGTGAATTTTAAAATTTGATGTAGAATAAACTATCCAAATAATCAAGTTAGTTTTTAAACTTTTATGTGTTTCATTATCCATTTTGACTGGTTTCAACATAAAGCTACTCCGCGGAACAATCCGAATAAACAGCTGGGTTATCAGCTTCAGGCTTTAATACACCTAAGCTTTCTGCCGGCAATACAGTTTCAAAAGCAGGCGTTTTTCCTACTGCACTAATAAGCGCAGCTAACACAAAAAACTTAAATTCATAATCAACTGCTCTTGCTTGAACATATTTTATTTTTGAAAACTGAGCATCTAACACTGTAGATGCTGCAGGTGGAGTACTCAAAAAATCCGACACATCAACAGTTGCACCTGTATCGTCTAAATATTCGATTTGTAAATTATTAGCGGTAAAACCTGAAGGATATAGACTCTCCAAAGCTTGATGATTAGGTATTTCATCACGTTCAGAAATAAAACAAACCGTGGCAAGTCGTGCCGCTCGCCTGGTAATTTCGTTGACCATTTGCACTGAATAAAAGTAGATTGCAAACTCAATAATCATGAACAGTACTAACATTACCGCAAGTGCAATTAACGAAAACTCAACTTGGGTCAGTCCTTTCTGTTTCCTTATCCATTGTTTCATGGGCTAGTCCTCATTGACGCAGAAGAGCCAATACTGAAAGCCAAAGAGGTTCCGGTAAAAGGTAAGGTTGAGAAAATAGGCTCATAATTATAAGTAGCCGATATGGTGACAACCTTATTGGTGTCCGTTGGTTGAGTCACAATAATGTCAGCAGCTTCAATATAGTCGATTACCGGCGTACCAACGCCACTCGGCGTGCCATAGATCACCACATTTTTAATATCAGATTCTTCAGCTATACCTTCAAAATCTAACGTGCCATAAGTATCAACCACGGCATACCGTGCGCCATTTTGCAACGCTTTGTTGACCTCTGTGTATTGAATAAAAGCTCGGCTCACGTCGATAACTAATACGGTCAGCATCAGTAGCACTGGCAATGCAAGAATAAACTCTATAATTGCCAGTCCTTTCTGGTTAGCCATCTTTTTCATCTGATGCTTTCTATTGGAGTACATCATATTAAGACCCTCCACTTGACGGGTCTTTGTATAGAACGATTTTGTATGGCCCAACTCCATCTTCATCCGGATCTACCCCAGACGACGCATTTTTTACCGTACAATCCTCTAGAAACTGACCGAATATTTCCGATTCATTCCCCTTGTTTTGCACTTCCTGAGTAACAAAAAAGCATCCTAGGCCCAGTACTTCTAAATCCATCTTGCCGCCTTTTTTTGGAGCTTCATCACAACGAACGATCGGCACTCGTAATACCCTTCGATCGGTTTTCCCATCCGCTCGGTAATATTGCGACTTGCACGCGCCAGGCCCCCCCGTACAAGCGGCTAACCCTTCGACATAATCGGCATAATAAAACGCATCGTTATCAACGGCCGGATCTTCCGCATCCTGATATTGTTGTTGGTAATTGTCGTATGTTACGTTGGACTCTTCGATGTACTTATCTGAAGTAATGCCTTCATCTGGCTTACCCCCATCAAATCTCGTATTTAGACCTTGCGCTACTGGTCCCGTACCTTTACCAGACTCTGTTGTGACTAAATCACCGACTGTTATGCACTCCTCAGTATCCCCTGCCAGCATTTCTCTTACTGTATTTTTACCGGAACCAAAGTCTAAAAGGTGATAGTTACCCGAACCAATGCCACCATCCGTGTGCCCTGATGGTTTCAATACATGAATAGTGTCAGCATCTCGATCTTGTGCACCATTGTAGTTTGGGTTTGAAGAAGGAATGTATCCCCACGCCAGATCAGCTGAGCCTACATCGCCACACATAGCAATAGGCGACACGTTACATGTAGTAATGCTTGGCGCACTTGGTCCTGCAACAGCACTCGCTGACACCCCTTTGTCGAGCCCAAACATGCCACTTAAATACTGTGTCAACAGAACATTACTAACGGCAACACGAACATAGATGTCGCTGTCACTGCCCAAAGAGAACTCTCCAGCTTCAACAAATGAGCCTTTAGCGTTCGAATTTGAGAAAGTTACATCTATGTTTTCCCCCGTGTAAACTAATTCTTGGTTACCATCAGACGCAGCAGAATGAGTCAGAGCATCATTCGCCGCCTGCGTCGCTAAACTAAGCCGCTCAGCCAAATCTGCCGCGTCGGTCCTTTCATCGACGACAACCGCAGCCGCTAATGCAGCGGAGTCGACCGCGTTTTGTAGTCTTGTTTTATTGAGTACTTGGTGATTCAAATCAATACCAAAGGCTGCAACACCAAGTAAAAATAATAAAACTAAACTAATTAATACCAAGGTAATCCCTTTCTGAGCTCTCCTTGGCGCTATATGCATATTCCTTCGCATAGCCCCTCCTAAGTGAACATATCACTTAATCATCTTTGGCTACCCCATTGTTGTTATATACCTCTAAGCTAACTTGTGTGCGCTCACCACTACCTTCCGGTAAGTAGCCCAAATTCTCATACCAGGCTTCTGGATTCAGAGTTTGTTCAGCGCGCAGCTGGCTAACCGAGATACCAAGCTCGGGGTCATTCGCACAGCCAAACAAGCCGAATGATGTGAAACAAATGGTCATTATCATTATGCTTTTCATCTTGTTCTCCCACTTATAGACTGTGCCCAAACTTGCCCTCAGAGCCACCTTCTGACGAACCGTATTGAATAAAATTGTTGTTAGTATCTTCTTCACTGATGTCGTTTAGCTGGTACCTATCGAAATCCAACTCAGCACCTTTACCAAGCAAATAGAACTCCACATCGTTTGGAGCAACAAAACCATCTGTTGGTAGCGTGATTCGACGTCGATCAATTGGGGTTGCTAATCGAGGAGTAACCAGAATGACTAGTTCTGTTTCCCCAGAGGTAAATTCTTCACTCTTAAACAAGCGGCCTAACACAGGTAGATCACTCGCACCAGGTATACCATTCGCAACGTTACGCGCGTTTTCACTCAATAGCCCCGCAATACCAATGGTTTGACCATCTGCTAGCTCAATCGTTGTACCAGCACTTCGTTTTGTGATTGGTGGAATAAAGAAAGTGGCATTCACTTCGTTTGGATTAAACGTCAACACACCAGAATTGGAAATTTCACTCACATTGACGTTCAGTTTGAGATTGATTCTCTTATCGCTCAAAATAAACGGAACAAAGTCGAGTTGAACACCGTACTCTTTGTAGTCGATGGTAATACCATCTTCATTTGGTACTGGAATTGGGAATTCACCACCAGCGACAAACTCGGCTTGCGTACCACTTAATGCGGTAAGGCTAGGCTCTGCCAGCACTTTCGCTACGCCATTTTGCTTCGCCACATCAAGCGCAAAGGTAAACAAGGTATTACTGTCAATAAACGATCCGAGAAAACCGAAATCTTCGACTGTTGGGACGTTCAAAATCGGTCCAATGCCATCAATACCGCCACCAGCAGTCGTACCACCCCAAGTAAAGTCCCCACTTCTTTGGAAAAAGTGGAAGTTTGAGTCGAAGCGTCTTACAAGTGTGCGCTGTACTTCGGCAACGGTAACTTCTAGCGTTACCTGTTGAGCACCACCAATAGAAAGTAGATTGATGACCATACTTTCATCATCTTTAGAGCTATCATCTTCTTCATCTGCCGCTTCACCCAAAGCAAAGGTTTCAGCAATTTTGACCGCAGTGTCCATGTTTTGCTGACTGCTGACCAAGCCTCTAAGTACCACTTTTTCTTGCGCACTGTGCACTTCGATATTTTCATCCGGCAAGAACTGATAAAGCTTCGACTTAAGCGTATTTAGATCATGCGTGACTTCCACGTTAAACTGCTCAATTAACCGGCCTCGGCGATCCCACACCGACACATTCGTGGTACCTAACTTCTTACCAATAAGAAACAGCTCGTTCGATCTGAGCACTAAAATATCCAAGACTTCTGGATCCCCTAACGTCACTTTCTTTGCTTGGCCTGATATCATCAATTGAGTTGATTGGTGATGTGCAACGGTTACGACTTTTCCTGACTGCGCCGTAGCTGCGTTAACAGACAAGCTGACGAAAAGTAACTGGCTAACAAGTAATATTATTGTTTTCATAATTCACCTAATTGCTGACTCGGACACTGGATGCCTGAGATCCCTTAATAATGGTCACACTAGGTCGTGGCGTGTATTTTCTTGCTACAACAGGTTTATCCACTTCATGAGGGTTGCGCAGAGCAAGCTGTATATCGCCTTTGCTGTTCGCCGATAAGAGCTTTTCTGCCTCTTTCGGTGTTACTTCTAAAGTCACAGCGCGTACAATCACGGGTTTGTTATCATTCGTTTTGGCTGTTTGGTCCACCGCAAGAACATTGATATTTTTAAGCACTGTTTTTGTTGTGGCGTTTTTACCTTGTCCATAACTCACTGTATTCAGGACATCGACCTTGTTGCCTGGTAACAAAAAACCTGCCACACCGATAACGTCATTTACGCGAATAGTGATTGCTCGCTTGTTTTCTGGAATTAACGCAGCAAGTGTTGCGCCTTCACCAGGTAGGGCAAGGCGATGAGGGTTAACAAGTTCACCCGCGTAAATAGTATTGGCAACGATTCTTCCCAATGCCTGTTCTTTTACTTTCAATGTTTCATCATCTATCCAGTCCACTTCCATGAGCTTAGTAGACAAATGTTTCTCAGAGAGAATAGTTCCTGGTTCTAGCTCCATGGCGGCAACTAAAACGGGATGCCTTTCGACCTCTTCTAACTCGACTGTTGGTTGGTTTCTGCCATCCATCCATTGTTTAGCTATCAACACGGCAGCAAGGCCGAAAACAATGGAGAGTAGCAATAGCATGATGACTTGAGTCCGACTCATAATTTAGATCTCCCTATTCATCCACTGTGAAATACAGTCCCCAGGCACGAGTTAAAATGTCTGATGAGACGACTTTTCGTTTTCCTTCAAAAACGAGAACGTCTCTGCTAATGCCCAAAAGATCTTTAGGTAAGCATGGATAATTAGGCATTTTATTTTCACGGTGCAATTGATTTAATGTGTCAAAGAATTCAGGCGACAACGCGAGTTGCAAGTCTTTGGACAGCGATAACCAAAGCGCTTTATAGTCATCATCACCAAGTGGCTTAAACTCAATTTTGTACCCCAGACGGCGTAAAAAAGCAGGGTCAGCAATTTTGCTTGGTGCAAAATTGGATGAGAATGCCAAAGTAAGCATAAATGGCACCGTTACTTGTTGACCATTTGGCAGCGCCAGATGGTCAAATAAGTATTCCATCGGAACGATCCATCTATTTAGCAAGGCATCAACAGGCATTGACTGACGACCGAGATCATCAATCACTAAGATTCCGTTGTTAGCCATCATTTGAAGTGGCGCAATCCATACACGATTATGCTCGCTGTGGTTTACCTCAAGCATCTCCAATGTCAGCTCACCGCCCACTTGAATGTTTGGTCTTTCACAAAGAACCCAGCGTTTGTCGTAATGGGTTTCCAACTTAACGAAAACCTGAGAATGGGAGTTGTCTAAACGACGGTGATGATGCTCTGAGAACACTTTGATGATGTTGCCATCGGCATATACGGCGTAAGGAATAAACACCGAAGTGTTCATTGCATTGAGCACTCTTGATGCAACGTAACTTTTACCAGTACCCGCGTGGCCGTAAAGCAACAAAGCTCGTCCAGAGTTGATAGCAGGTCCGAGAACAGGAACTAAGTGATCCGAGCCAAAAACATCAGATAATGCACGCTCTACATCGATACGGGTAACAGGGTTTTTGCGTAGATCTTGTCCTTCAACAACGGTCCAATACTCTTCCAAAGAAACTGGAACAGGACCGATATACGGATCTTTTCTATATGCAATGTCTGCTTCCGCAAGTCCTAACTCCGTTAGACTATAACGAATGTTCGAGTACGAATGGTTTAGCTTCTCAGATGTAGGCTGATATACCTCAACCCAGCTTCGTTTCCTCAACTGCGCCAAAGCAAGTTCAACAATATTTGAAACCACACATAACCGCTGTGTTAACTCGATCAAATCACATTTCGGATAAGCTGACAGGTGTTTCAACACTAAGTTTTCAACGACTGAAGCCGGTATGCCAAGACCTTCTACCGATGAAGGTACTTTTGGTGGATTTATTTGTGGCACGAGTTTTTCCCAATACACAGAGCCCATCACACTTCCCCTCCTTGAAGTTGCTTAGCCAACTGATGCTGCATGCCATTTATTATTTTTATTTAGTGGGTATAGGAAAAATAAGCTAATCCAATTACGATTATCGGCGCGAATGGAATGACCAACGGCTTACTGGACCTAAAACCTGGTGTTACTTTTTCTAAGCAATACCCTTTAATCTGATGTGATAGAGCAACACTAGTCGATGACACATGTAGCATTAGATAAAAAATGCCGACAATGCCTCCAGCGAGTATTATCCCGGTAGACGCTTCCCCAAGGTTACTCAATCCCAACCATGCCCCTATGACGGCGAGTAACTTAACGTCTCCTCCAGCCATTACTTTGAAAAGATACAGCGCGAAACACACCGCAAACGCAACCAACCCACCATATAAATGATCCAAACCAGTTGTGGCTGGGTTGTAAATTACGTTTGCAGTTACTGCAACCAAAAGCATAAGCACCGCTTTATTCGGTATTCTGTGTTTCTGTGCGTCTGAAACTCCAATCGCAATAAGTAATGACCAAATAATTAACTCGCTAACCATTACGAAGAGCTAATACGACCAGCTACTGAAGTGAACTTGTTAGACAAGGTTGTCCAGAAGCCTGAAGTCAAGAATGCAGTAACAATTAGTGCCGCACCTAGGATATACTCCAAAAGTGTTAGCCCCTCTTCGTCTTCCATGAAGTCCTTGATTAGATTACGAAAGTTATCCATAAGATTATCCCCTTTATTTAACCAAATCTCGCTTGTCCATGACGCAGGTATCATATACACCCGAATCATGCTTAAACATTAGTCATCAAGAATTAGGGGGGTTAGGACTTTTTTGCCAAAGGTTAGTACTTTCTTGCCTGTCTGCGCTTCAGAGACGAAATGTATCATAAATAAGACACATCACTGTAAGCTATGTGACACATTTCACACTTGCAGTATGACTATATAAGCCTAAGCTTAATAAACGAAAGGGTGAGGTCTGAAGCTCAAGGAATGAGGCTCGACTGACCTCAATGCATACTAACATTGGTGTAGTACGTACTGAGCAGGATTCATATGGATAAACAGACCAAAGCTTACTGGATAGGAGAGACCCTTTGCTCGCTGCCGGAACAATTTCGTTGTGAGTTTGATGGGTGCTTTGACATTATGGACTGCAGTAAAGATATCTCAGTCCTCAGTGATAAAGAACATAGCTATTTCTTTTACTACATAACCTGTGATCATCAAGAGCACTTGAAAGGTGTTATAACGCTCTGTAAAAACCTCGACAAAAAACTAATCGTCGTATCTCCAAAAGATACGGCTCCTCACTTGCCGCCCAAGCATATTTGTGCGGAATATTATAAGTTGAACGAGCTCACTCTTCCTATCTGGCTTTCACAAATAAAATTGAAATACTTTTTGCATAGTAAAGTAGACGAAGAACAAATCTCGGTAGATAAACTTTTCTCTCGAAGCGGCAAGTCAAACTTTTCAGACGTAGTCCATTACATCGCCAATAACGTTCATAAGGACCTAAGAGAAGAGGAAGCAGCCGCTCTTTGTCATTACTCGCCGAACTACTTTTCCAAAGTTTTCCATCGTAAAGTGGGTATGTGCTTTCGTGATTATGTCACGGCGAAACGCATTTCATTAGCTAAGAAAATGCTAATTGAAAATGAATCGATGAAAATTGCTTACATTGCTTATCAGTGCGGGTATCGAGACGTTTCTTACTTTTCTCGAATTTTTAAGAAAAAAACAGGTCTGTCTCCAGCAAATTATCGACAGCAGTTTTAGGCTTTATTTGTAGCAACTGTCAGAACAACTAACGCTATCTTCCCCACATATTTCATCAAAATGCATTCCCGTGTCGCGATTTAACATGCTAAAGTTAACAATGCGTTAACAATTATAAATACAATGAGAAGACATGGAGTCACTTAAAATGAATCAGCCGAATCTAAATAGCGCTGCTGGTTGCGCTCTCCCACCACCAAATGAAATGATCCTCAAATGGGCTCAAGAGCGTCCAAATGAGGTCTACCTAAAACAAATTATTAACCGACAGTTTGTTGAGTACACATTCTCTGATGTTGCAGATCAAGCCTTAAAACTTGTCAGCGCACTACGCTCGCTTGGTGTAAAGCCTGGCGACAAAGTCGCGTTAGTATCTAAAAACTGTGCAGAATGGTTTATTTGCGATCTTGCTATGATGCTTGGTGACTATGTCAGTGTGCCAATCTTTCCTACCGCCGGTGCAGACACCATCGAATACTGTGTGACTCATAGTGAAAGTAAAGCGATCATTGGCGGAAAACTCGATGATCCCAAAGCAACTCAGCAAGTCATTGATGCTATGCCTGAACTCATTAGCATCGCTCTACCTTATGACACGGCACCTAAGTGTAAGCACGAATACCAAGCGCTCATTGCTGATGCAGTGCCAAGTGAAGAGCGTCCGCAGCATTACGATGACAAGCTAATGTCGTTGGTGTATACCTCAGGCACATCAGGGTTACCGAAAGGCGCGATGCTAACTTACGGCGCATTCAGTTGGTCTGTTCAGCAACTGATCAATCATATTGGTATCCAAGAAAACGACCGACTGTTCTCTTATTTACCGCTCGCTCATATTACAGAGCGTGTTTATATCTTCGGTTCATCGATTATGGGTGGCGTGCCAACAGCATTTCCAGAGTCACTGGACACTTTTATCGAAGATGTGAAGATGCACCGACCAACTCTGTTTATCTCCGTCCCACGGTTATGGACGCTATTCCAGCAACGTATTCAAGACAAACTTCCACAGAAGAAGCTCAATATTCTGTTGAAAATCCCATTCGTCAATTCTTTGATCAAGAAAAAGCTAGCAGATGGTCTAGGTTTAGATCAGGCTCGAGTATTAGGCTGTGGCTCTGCACCTGTCTCGCCAGCGCTGTTGGAATGGTACCACTCAGTGGGCCTTGATATCACAGAGGCTTGGGGGATGACGGAATCATTTGCCTACAGCACGCTCAACTACCCATTTAGAGCTGACAAAATCGGTAGTGTCGGTAATGCAGGGCCAGGCATTGAGTTAAAAATCGCAGCTGATGATGAAATCATGGTGCGTGGCAAAGGGCTATTTTCTGGCTACTACAAAAATGACATTGCCACCCAAGAGTCTTTTGATTCAGAGGGCTGGCTACACACAGGCGATATCGGCGCTATCGACTCAGATGGTTATCTAACGATTCAAGGCCGTAAAAAAGATAACTTCAAAACAGCCAAAGGTAAATTTGTCTCTCCGGTTCCTATCGAGAAAAAGCTTTTCGAGTACAGTCGTGTAGAGATGATGTGTCTCATCGGTTTAGGGCTACCCGCTCCGATTCTTTTGGTTGTGCCACATGACTTCCCTAACTTTGATCGAGAGCGATACGCACGTACCACACGTAAAGTTATTGCCAGGATGAATCAAGAACTCGCCTCTCATGAGCAAATCAAAGGCGTGTTAATGATTAAAGAACCTTGGAGTATAGAAAATGGCGTACTGACGCCAACACTTAAAATTAAACGTCATGTGCTCGAACAAAAGTATCATGAGATAGGCCACAATTGGCCAAAAGATGAATTGGTCGTGTGGGAAGAAGACTTGTAATTTTGCTTGCACTCCTCAACGCCATTGGGGAGTGCAGCTTAACTTTGAGCTTGAATCAAACTCATAAACTACTCTCTCCAGAATGGCTTACTCACTTCACAATTAATCTCCCTTTCACCTAATCCAATATCGTCCCAAAGGTGCTTTGGTAACTCTCTCAAGTGACGACGTGTCTTATAGTTCCTTCTCCAAGCCGCCAGTTTAGAATAAATTAACTGTAACCCGCTCTGATGGGCAGTAGGTATAGTACGCTCACAAGTGTGTGTCATGTTTTCCATTTCAAAGATTCCTATACAATGTTGACCACTTAATAATCAGCGACTACGCTGATATCCTCAAACGATAGAATCTGCCATAGAGTTAAGGAAAACTAATGTGAAAGATCGAATGCCTCCCTTACAGGGCTTGTATTACTTTTTCGTTGCAGCAAAGGAAGGAAGCTTTAAAACGGCAGCAAAAGAACTGTTTGTTACGCCAGCGGCCATTAGTCAGCAAATTCGTCATTTAGAAGAGTTCTTAGGCACGGACCTATTTGTTCGTCAGCACAGAAAAATCGTGCTCACACCAGAGGGAGAGCTACTGTTTAGTCAGGCAGAAAGAGGGTTTGCTCATTTGCAGCAAGGGGTTAGATTAGTCAATCAAGATCCAAACCCGAACCACCTTTCGATATCAACACTCCCCTCTTTCGCTCATCATTGGTTAGTCCCGAAAATTACGGCTTTTCGCCAGCGTCACCCTGATATCGCCTTGCTATTAGAACCAACCAATGATTTGGTGTCTTTTCAAGATAGTCAGATAGATTTATGTGTTCGTTACGGTTTAGGAAAATATCCCAATTTAGAATCACAATGGCTGATGGACGAAGCTTTTTATCCTGCTTGTCATCCGGTGTACCAGAAAGAGCACGGGATCTATAACATCGAGGATTTAAGCAAAGCTGAGCTGATTGAAGATGTTTGGCCTGATCTTGATTGGAATATGTGGTTAGCAACCTTGGGTCACTGCGCAGCAAAGCCTACCTTAAAATACAGTGGATCACATCTCGTGCTTGAGGCTGCACTATCACTTCAAGGCGTGGCATTAGTAAAACACAGTTTAGCTCATCAATATTTTCGTTCTGGCAAATTGGTCCGAATTGGAGATATCGCTATCAAGCCCAACTTTGCGTATTACTTGTGTGCGCCAAAAGGCTACTTAAAAAGACCTAAAGCTCAATTGTTTGCGCAATGGTTGAAGGAAGAAATAGAAATATTTGAAAAGTCAGTGGTACCAGACTTTAGGACCATTGACCTAAAAGGCAACAGTACTAGAACGGCATCATAACAATCGTCAAAACAAACGCTAAATAGGAATAAAACAAACACGCTCTGCGTATAAGACTGCTAAATACAAAAAGCCCCGCACTAAGCGGGGCTTTCAAGTTATAGAGTTAACTTAAGAATTACTTCTTAGCGTTACGCTCTTTAACGTCAGCAATTACTTGCTCTGCAACGTTTGTTGGACATGGTGCGTAGTGTGAGAACTCCATAGAGAACTGACCACGACCAGAAGTCATAGTACGTAGAGTACCGATGTAACCAAACATTTCTGATAGAGGTACATCACCCTTGATACGTACGCCAGTAGACGCTGCTTGTTGGTCTTTGATCATACCACGACGACGGTTAAGGTCACCGATTACGTCACCAACGTGATCTTCTGGAGTGAACACGTCAACTTTCATGATTGGCTCAAGAAGTTGCGCGCCAGCTTTAGGCATAGACTGACGGAATGCACCTTTCGCTGCGATTTCGTAAGCTATAGCTGAAGAGTCAACTGCGTGGAAACCACCGTCGAATAGTTCAACTTCAACGTCTAGAGTAGGGAAGCCAGCTAGAACACCGTGCTCCATCATTGACGCAAAGCCTTTCTCAACTGCAGGCCAGAATTCTTTAGGTACGTTACCACCAACAACTGTTGATTTGAACGTGAAGCCAGAGTTTGGCTCACCTGGTTTGATGCGGTAGTCGATCTTACCGAACTGACCAGAACCACCAGACTGTTTCTTGTGCGTGTAGCTATCTTCGATTGCTTGAGTGATAGTTTCACGGTAAGCAACCTGTGGAGCACCAACTTCTAGCTCAACGCCGTAAGTACGCTTAAGGATATCTACCTTGATGTCTAGGTGAAGTTCACCCATACCTTTCAGGATAGTTTCGCCTGAATCTTCATCAGTCTCAACTTGGAATGATGGATCTTCTGCAACCATTTTACCGATCGCGATGCCCATCTTCTCAGAACCGCCTTTATCTTTAGGCTTAACTGCGATAGAGATTACTGGATCTGGGAAGATCATTGGCTCAAGAGTACATTCGTGCTTAGGATCACATAGAGTGTGACCAGTTTGAACGTTCTTCATACCAACTACAGCGATGATGTCACCAGCTTGTGCTGAATCGATCTCGTTACGCTCGTCCGCGTGCATCTCAACCATACGGCCGATACGCTCTGTTTTACCAGTTGCAGAGTTAAGAATTGTGTCACCTTTCTTCATCTTACCAGAGTAGATGCGGATAAAGGTTAGAGCACCGAAGCGGTCATCCATAATCTTAAATGCAAGAGCACGTAGTGGCTCGTCTGCAGATACAGTCGCAACTTCACCAGTTGGCTCACCAGTCTCTGAATCAGTTAGAGGCTGTGGATCAACTTCTGTTGGAGATGGTAGGTAATCAATTACCGCGTCAAGAATAAGTTGGATACCTTTGTTCTTGTACGCTGAACCACAGTAAGTTGGGAAGAATGCTAGATCACGAGTACCTTTACGGATACAACGTTTGATGTCTTCTAGAGATGGCTCTTCGCCTTCTTCTAGGTAAGCCATCATTAGATCTTCGTCTTGCTCTAGAGCAGTTTCGATTAGCATTTCACGGTATTCAGCAGCTTTTTCTACCATGTCTGCTGGAATATCTTGAACTTCGTAGTTCTCTGGTTGGCCAGACTCATCCCATACGTAAGCTTGTTGGCTTAGTACGTCTACAACACCTACGAAATCTTCTTCGATACCGATAGGTAGAGTCATAACTAGAGGTGTAGCACCTAGTACGTTCTGTACTTGATCTACAACTTTGTAGAAATCTGCGCCCATACGGTCTAGTTTGTTAACGAAGATCAGACGTGATACGTGTGATTCGTCAGCGTAACGCCAGTTAGTTTCTGACTGAGGCTCAACACCACCAGAACCACAGAATACACCGATACCACCGTCAAGTACTTTTAGAGAACGGTAAACTTCGATAGTGAAGTCAACGTGTCCAGGAGTATCGATGATGTTTAGACGGTGATCGTTCCAGAAACAAGTTGTTGCTGCAGACTGGATTGTGATACCACGCTCAGCTTCCTGCTCCATGAAGTCAGTAGTAGTTGAACCGTCGTGAGTGTCACCGATCTTATGGATCTTACCAGTTAGCTTTAGGATACGCTCTGTAGAGGTAGTTTTACCCGCGTCTACGTGAGCAAAAATACCAATGTTTCTGTATTTTGATAAATCAGTCATTGTCTTACTCTGTTAATAAGGTATAAAGTGCGCGCAGAGTATATCACATTCTGTCAATACTGATACCCTTGCGTGCGGATGGAAGAAAAAAAATTTTAACGTGAAATTTCCGTCCCCAAAGCATAGTCAAACACAGCAATTTATGTACTTTATTCGCATTTTATTGAGGACGGATAGAACAGTTTGTGATTGCACAAATACCATTCTTATGAGCATTACAGCTCGTCAAAAGCCTCTATCGCTTCCGACAATTTCTTAACGCCGTGAATTTGCATGCCAGGGATGCCACCTTTCGGCATGTTGGCTGCTGGCACGATGGCTTTCTTGAAACCATGTTTGAACGCTTCATTCAAACGCTCTTGCCCACTTGGCACTGGACGGATTTCGCCCGCAAGCCCTACCTCACCAAAAATCACCACATCTTTAGGGAGTGGACGGTCACGAAAACTCGATAAAAGCGCCATAACTAAAGCAAGATCAGCGCTTGTCTCCGTCACCTTAACACCGCCAACCACATTAACAAAGACATCTTGGTCTGCCATTTGTAAGCCACCATGCTTATGCAACACAGCGAGCAAAAGTGATAGGCGGTTCTGCTCCAAGCCGACCGCAACACGACGAGGGTTGGCTAACTGCGAGTAATCCACCAGCGCTTGAATCTCTACTAGTAGAGGGCGCGTGCCTTCCCAAACCACCATGACTGAAGAGCCTGATGTTTCTTCTTCACCACGAGAAAGGAAGATCGCTGATGGGTTACTCACTTCCTTCAATCCTTGGCCTGTCATTGCAAATACACCAAGCTCATTCACAGCACCAAAACGGTTTTTATGACTACGCAAAGTGCGGAATCGGCTATCCGTTCCACCATCGAGTAGTACCGAACAGTCGATAATGTGTTCAAGAACTTTGGGGCCCGCAAGGGTACCATCTTTTGTTACGTGACCAACAATAAATACCGCAACATTATTCTGTTTTGCGTATCGTGTCAGAGCCGTCGCAGATTCACGTACCTGAGCAACACTGCCAGGCGACGATTGAACATCAGAAACGTGCATCACCTGAATCGAGTCTATTACCATTATACGAGGCTGCTCTTTTTCGGCGATTTGGCAAATTTTGTCGACGTTCGTTTCCGATAGCATTTTTAAATGATCTTTCGGCAAGCCCAATCGGGAAGCACGCATTGCCACCTGCTGTAATGACTCTTCACCGGTTACGTAAAGCGTTGGCATTTGCGCAGATAAACTACACATGGTTTGCAACAGAAGGGTTGATTTACCTGCACCAGGGTTACCACCAATCAAAATTGCGGCACCTGGCACAACACCACCACCCAACACGCGGTCAAGCTCTTTAAACCCACTGGTGAAGCGAGGTACTTCTTGCAGATCAATTTCGGATAGCGTTTGAACCGTAGCTTCTGTTGCGGAACCAGCGTAGCCGCTTAAGCGTTCATTGCGAGCAACGGTTGGCGATGCAGCGATACGTACTTCTGTTATCGTATTCCATGCACCACATGCGTTACACTGCCCCTGCCAACGGGGAAAGTCCGCGCCACAATCATTACAAACATACGCTCGTTTTGCTTTCGCCATGATGCCTCAATTTTTTCTACAAATGTGACTAAGCACAGCCAAGTCAGACCTGAACTGAAATGAACTATTGATATACTTAAGTATTACTTCGCTTAGCCGATACAATTTAAAGTAACGACATACTCTAACAGAAATAATGCAGCAATCTGAAATTCTCTCGCTCGCAGAACGACTCATTCCCGTTTACGGTACGAATGACTTTGACTTTGTCCTTGGCCAACTGACCGAGGAAGAGCCGCCTTCGGCCAAAATTTTGGTTAAAATGGAACTTAACCGCTTAATGGCTCCATGCAAAAAAAGCATTGATTTGCGAGGTCGCGTTCAAGGCGAATGTCGCGAGTATATTTTGGATGGTATTCCACATTGGTTGGATGATGTTGCTTTCAACGCTTACCATAAAAACATCAAAAAGTTTGGCTGCTACACGGAAGGAATGTGGGAAGCATTGGTCAACACGCGAAATAACTTTCGCGTAATGAGCAAGCGCCTTACTCAGCAAAAAACGCAATCGTTAACGGATCCTAAAAGCCCGTTCTTAGCAGAACCCGTTCACCTAGGCTACGATTTAAAGCGCCAAGAAAAACGCTTGAAAGTCCAATCTCAAGTTGAAATTTGCCGTTCTAAAGGACAGCTTCTTCATGGATTAAGCATTGATTTATCTAGCTCTGGCGCAAAGTTCAAAGTCCCTAGCGCATTTAAATATAACCTTGGGGAAATTATTCAGGTCACGTTTACTGAATTTGCCAGCAAATCTAACGTTGCAGGTATAGAGAAACCGCTTGCATACCGCATACTCGCGGTTGATGACTGTTACGAAAATGACTCAGTTCGATACCTCAGAACCATACGCTTAACTGATACCAATGTCGTCACCAGAGTGATAGATGAAGCGCTCAACAGTGCTGTTAAAAGGGCTCGTCACGACAATCAAGACAAGATTATTCGAGCTCGAACTCGCGGTTATGAGCACATCGCACTAAAGCACACCAGCAGCTTGCCTCTATTCTTTGATGGTAGTGACCTAAAATTAGCAATGTTAACGCCAAACAATCAAAAGCTTTGGCAATACTGGCACGATGAGAGAAACCAGCAAATGTTTGGTTCCTTATTCAACGAGCAACGCATCGCGTCACTCATTAAGCCTGGTGTTAAAGGAACAACCAATGTCCTTTATTCATTTACTCACGAGCACGAGAATCGAACCTATTTCTATTCGATGTTTCGCCCAGAAGCAACTCGCGAACAGCGCCAGCTATTTTGGCATTTAGGTGGCAAACGAGAGAGTTGGCGCGCCTTTAGAATTTCAATCTTTGAACTATCAGAGCAAGAACAGGAAGACCTAGCAGCATTCTCTCCAGAGTTGGCAGAAACGTCTCAATCACTGACTCATATTGGTATTTTGCAAGAAATTGCTGACGAAAAGTCAGGGCAGGATTACCTGCTAACTGAAAAGCCGCGCTTACCCGCTAATACATTAAACGCGTTTCGCCATCCGAGAAGAGTTATCGGCAATCCAAAGGGCATTTATTTTGATGCAAAGTCTCGTCGAAAAGAGCCTCGTTATCGTTTTAAAACACCTTTAGAGTTGTACTCAGGACAGACTAAAACAGGCGGCAGTACTGTTGACCTTTCCAAACGAGGACTCGGAATTAGGCTAAGTGAGCCCACGATGTTACGTTCTGGGCAAGAGGTAAGAATCAACTTTCGAGAATTACAACTCTACGATAAAAAATTGCCGTTAATGTCGGTGCCATACCGAGTAATTCGTGTAAGCCCAGACGGTTGTAGCGTGCAGCTAGTTATTGATGAAAGCAGCCAAACCATGAAGGTAATCGCTTTTTTCAACAGCATTATCGAGCACAATCAAGACAAGCTAATCCCGCAAAAAGAGACGCTACCAAGTAATGCTCTACTTGAAAGGCTACACTGCATGTTGCTCTCGCGTACGCTGAGCACGCCCATTTTTATCAGTAAGAGTACGTCATCTTCAATCAAAACCCCCGTTATCGGGGTGAACTTGCCGCTACCTAAACACATTGAGCTTTTTGCCCGTCTTGGGCATGACCAACTGTTGTCACTTGAACCTATCTTTAAAGGCCGGACAAGCACATTAATCGCAGAGCCAATAAAACGTGTAGAAGGTGCTCAAGCCAGACATCAGGATATCTACATAAGCGCCGCAAAAGTAGGCAATAAAATTACAGGCATTGAGTCAAAGCTTCATCAAGAGTTCAACAGCGTAAAAGAGCGGATTCAATTTATAAAGAAAGCGCGAATGATGGGTGACTTTTACGTGCTTCGCCTTTCTACTGCACCAATTTTCGATCCGATGACATCATTACTGCAACAAGATTTAAGTGACTTAACCCAATTTGGTGTACATCAAGCGAGCAAGTTAGAAAAAGAGTTGACGGCGCTCGTTGGTTACAGTGAATTTGAAGACATTACTGAAGAGGTTGTAATTAGATTGGAGTTAACCGAGTAAATTCAAAGTCATACCAAATTGAAAAAAAAAACACCGCCTTTCTGGCGGTGTTTTTGAATGGATGGTTAAGGTTTAGCTTTCCAGCTAACCTTTTGCTGCTTCACCAATGCGCCAGATAAAATACAGAGCACACCGCCCAACCCAGCAAAGCGAATCGCAGATTGCGCTTGAGCTTCCACTTTTGGTTTTGCGTGATACGCAATCCCTAATCCTGCCACCGACATCATCACAAGATCATTAGCGCCATCACCGACAGCAACCGTGTTGTGCTGCTCAATTTCATATTCATCCGCCAGTTCCACTAGAATGTCAGACTTCATCTGCGCCGTTACCACATCACCAAGTACGTTACCCGTGAGTTTGCCGTCAATAATTTCTAATTGATTGGAGCGAGCAAAATCTAAGTCGACTTTATCTTTGATGTAATCAGAGAAGTAAGTAAAACCACCGGAAGCAATCGCTGTTTTCCAGCCCAAGGCTTTCAACGTCGCAATTAGCGCTTCAAAGTCCGGCATGAATGGTAACTGGGAACGAACTTGTTCAAGAATTGATTCATCGGCACCTTTGAGCTTACCAACTCGCTGACGTAAACTTTGCTCAAAATCCAGCTCACCTTGCATGGCACGTTCAGTGACTTCAGCGACCTCATCCCCTACTCCTGCCAGTTTCGCGATTTCATCAATACACTCTATCTGGATCGCCGTTGAATCCATATCAAATACAATCAACCCTTGGGTTGATAGATCGGGCACTTCATTAAGCGAGGCGTAATCTAGGTTGAGACTTTGTAAGATCGTTTCATGTTGAGGAGTCAACTCTCCGGCCATCAGGGCTACTTCATATTGGCCAACTTTCCACGTTTCTAGTATCGGGTTGTAAAAGCCGGTGAAGAAATCAATGTCTTCGAAGTGACTTGGCGAAAGGTACTCAGCAAATACGATCCAGTTTGCTTTTGCTTTATCTAATTGGGAGGCAAATCGAGTCTCGGGTAATCGTTTTAAAAGTGTCGTATGTTTTCTGATAGGCAAGCTTTTTGACGCGTCCATGTATATAATCCCTTATGACTTTGCTAAAACGTTACCTCAACAAACTAAAAAGGCAAGTCTTTGTTTTATTTTAAATGGATGAGTAAAGAGCATGAGTGAATCTTTGTTCTCAGTAAGGAATGCCCTAAGAATTCTGGCACTAATCCTACTGTGTGTGATGTTGTTTATCACAATAAAAAACAGTGTTGTGATCAGTAAGGGTAATGAGAAAATTCAAGCACAACAGCTTGAAACGCTCACCAAAGTTTTGATTTCACAGGCGTCTCTTTCTGCCAGTGAGATGATTTTAACTAAAGATCAAGAACGATTACTTCAGCTAACAAACCAGCTAGCACAAGACCGTTTAGTGTTTGATGCAACAATCTACGATGCACAGGGTGTACGTTTAGCGTCTAGTGAAGAGGCATTATCGGTACGCGAAGTTCTTGGCCTGGATACGCCTTTGGCAACAGCTTCCATTGGTCGCCAGCAGTTGGTTGAACCAGTTTTTGCAGATGGTGCGCTTATCGGTTTTGTTCGCGTGACCTTTGAGACGGGCCGGGTGACGGCTATTTCTGACCACCACTATCGCAAGAGCGATCGTTATATGTACATGATGGTCTTAATGAGCTTTGTCTGTGGTATGTTGTTCATCTTGATTTTACGTCGACAACCGATACGTCGTAAAAAAGCGCCAAACCTGCTGCTAACCAAGTAACTAGGTAGCGCTAATAACTCATATAAAAACAGCCCGCAATGTGCGGGCTGTTTTTTTTAGCTCTTGAGAGCGAAAAATAGAATGACTCTTCGTCGCTTACTCTTCGTCACCAAGCAATACTGAATCTAGTGCGATTAGCATCATGTCGTTGAATGTCGTTTGACGCTCGTCAGATGTAGTCTGTTCGCCAGTCTTGATATGATCAGAAACCGTACAGATTGTCAGAGCTTTTGCACCGTATTCTGCCGCAACACCGTAAATACCAGCCGCTTCCATTTCAACACCAACAATGCCGTACTTGTCCATTACATCGAACATTTCTGGATCTGGCGTGTAGAAAAGCTCTGCTGAGAATAGGTTACCAACTTTAACGTCAATACCGCGAGCTTTTGCAGCGTCTTCTGCCGCACGAACCATGTTGTAGTCTGCGATTGCCGCGAAGTCATGACCTTTAAAGCGGATACGGTTCACTTTAGAGTCAGTACATGCACCCATGCCGATCACAACATCACGCACTTTGATGTCTTCATTCACTGCGCCACAGCTGCCAACACGGATGATTTTCTTCACGCCGAAGTCTTTGATTAGTTCAGTCGCGTAAATCGAGCATGATGGGATACCCATACCGTGGCCCATTACCGAGATCTTACGGCCTTTGTATGTGCCTGTGTAACCAAACATATTACGAACGTCACACACTTGAACGACATCTTCAAGGAAAGTCTCTGCGATGTATTTTGCACGTAGTGGATCGCCAGGCATCAGTACGACGTCTGCAAATGCACCCATTTCAGCATTGATATGTGGAGTTGCCATTTTCTTTTCCTTAACCTTTCTCTAGCGCTCCGCGCTTAAGGCGATATAAGCCAGAGTATTCTCATTTCCGACAAGCAGCATTTACATACTGCAAACATAAAACTAGGAGCAATCAAGCTCCTAGTTTTCAAAAACCTAACTAATTATAGGAAGTTCTTACCGTAATCCATTGGAGAAGTACCGAAGTAACTTGCCAATGTTTGACCGATATCTGCGAATGTTTCGCGGCGGCCAAGAGAACCAGCTGGTACTTTTTGACCATAAACCAATACTGGGATGTGCTCACGAGTATGGTCAGTACCTGGCCATGTTGGGTCACAGCCGTGGTCTGCCGTTAGGATAAGCACATCGTCTTCTTCCATAATCTCTAGCACTTCATTGATGCGACCATCGAAGTACTCAAGTGCCGCTGCGTAACCCGCTACGTCACGACGGTGACCGTAAGCTGAGTCGAAGTCTACAAAGTTAGTGAATACGATCGTGTTGTCGCCCGCTTCTTTGATTTGCTCTAGCGTTGCTTCGAACAATGCAGGGATACCTGTCGCTTTCACTTTCTTAGTGATGCCGCAGTTTGCGTAGATATCAGCAATCTTACCAATAGAAACCACGTTGCCTTGCTTCTCATCAACGAGCTTCTGAAGAACCGTTGCTGATGGTGGCTCTACAGAAAGATCACGACGGTTACCTGTACGCTCAAATTGACCTTTACCAGCACCAACGAATGGGCGCGCGATAACACGACCAATGTTGTAATCTTCTAGCTCTTCACGTGCGATTTGGCAAAGCTCTAGTAGACGGTCTAGACCGAAAGTCTCTTCGTGACATGCGATTTGGAATACAGAGTCAGCAGACGTGTAGAAGATTGGTTTGCCAGTCTTCATGTGCTCTTCACCAAGATCGTCAAGAACTTGAGTACCAGACGCGTGACAGTTACCTAGGAAACCGTCAAGACCTGCACGCTCAAGAATGCGGTCAGTCAATTCTTTCGGGAAGCTGTTTGCTTTGTCAGTGAAGTAACCCCAGTCAAACAGAACAGGAACACCTGCGATTTCCCAGTGACCAGACGGCGTGTCTTTACCTGAAGAAAGCTCTGCTGCATGACCGTATGCACCAATGATTTCAGCGTCTGCGTCTAGTCCAGGTGCGAAGCGACCTGTCGATTCTTTATGCGCCATTGCCAAACCAAGTTTCGATAGATTTGGAAGGCGAAGTGCACCTTGGCGATTGTCGTTATCTGCTAAGCCTTTTTCACATTGGTCAGCGATGTGACCTAGTGTGTCTGAACCTACATCACCAAATTCTTTAGCGTCGGCAGTTGCACCGATACCGAATGAGTCTAGTACTAAAATAAATGCTCTTTTCATTGCTCGTTCCTTAGGCCCACTCGGCTTTTTATTATGGTTGAGTAGGCCTTGTGTAATTACTTGTTCTATTAGATATCTTCTGCACGAATTTGGCGGTAAACCTCTGGAGTTGGTGTGTATTCACCACCTACTTTGATTGCACTGCGCAGTGCTTTTGCCGCTTCTTCCCATTGCTCTTCAGTGCGAGCGTGGATGACCGCAAGAGGTTTATCACTGTCTGCGACCTCACCTAGGCGGATGAACTGGTCGAAACCAACTGCGTAGTCGATTTCATCAGTAGCAACACGACGACCACCACCCATAGCAACCACAGCCATGCCGATAGCACGTGTATCCATTGCAGAGACAATGCCCGTTTCTGTTGCGTAAACTGGCTTGATGATTTCTGCTTTTTCTAGGTAGTTGTCGTAGTTTTCTACGAAGTCCGCGGGGCCGCCTAAGCCGGCAACCATCTTGCCGAAGCACTCAGCCGCTTTGCCGTTATCCAGCACTTCCATCAGTTTTGCGCGTGCGTCTTCTGTGTTCTCAGCAAGCTTGCCAAGTACTAACATTTCAGCACATGAAGCCATGGTCACTTCAAGTAGACGAGGGTTACGGTATTCACCTGTTAAGAAACGAACCGCTTCACGAACTTCTACTGCGTTACCCGCTGAAGACGCCAATACTTGATTCATGTCCGTAAGAATTGCCGTAGTCTTAGTGCCAGCACCGTTTGCTACCGCAACGATTGATTTTGCTAGCTCTTCAGACGCTTCGTAAGTTGGCATAAATGCACCTGAACCCACTTTTACGTCCATCACTAGCGATTCCAGACCCGCCGCCAGTTTCTTAGAAAGGATCGACGCCGTAATCAGGGAGATATTGTCTACCGTTGCGGTAATATCACGAGTCGCGTAAACACGCTTATCCGCAGGAGCAAGGTCACCAGTTTGACCGATGATCGCCACACCAGCGTCTTTGGTTACCTGACCAAAAACATCATTGCTCGGCGTAATGTTGTAACCAGGGATAGATTCAAGTTTATCCAGCGTACCGCCTGTATGACCAAGACCGCGGCCAGAGATCATAGGTACGAAACCGCCACACGCTGCCACCATTGGGCCAAGCATTAAAGAAGTTACGTCACCCACACCACCGGTTGAATGTTTGTCGACAATTGGACCACCGAAGTTCATGTGGCTCCAGTCGATAACCATGCCCGAATCACGCATTGCACACGTTAAGGCGATGCGCTCATCCATGGTCATTTCATTAAAGAAAATCGTCATAGCAAACGCCGCAATCTGACCTTCAGATACCGTGTTGTTCGCTACGCCTTGAATAAAGAAGTTGATTTCGTCGGCGGTTAGGACTTCGCCGTCACGTTTTTTACGAATGATTTCTTGTGGTAAATACATTAGTGCCTCCCAAGCTCTTTTGAGCCATGGTTGTAGTAGGATAGAAGAGGTTTGGTAGCACCCGTTTAGGTGCTACCGTTCAGACGTATTATTGGAATTAGTACGCTGTTGGATCAGCGACGTCGTCCGATACTTCTAATGTATTTAGTAGGTTGGTTAGCAGGCTAGACGCACCAAAACGGTAGTGACGAGCATCAACCCAGTTGTCACCTAGGATTTCGTCAGCCATTGCTAGGTATGCAGCTGCGTCTTCAGCAGTGCGCACACCACCTGCTGGCTTGAAACCAACAGTTTCTGCAACACCCATGTCGCGAATCACTTCAAGCATCATGCGTGCATATTCTGGTGTTGCGTTTACTGGCACTTTACCAGTTGAAGTTTTAATGAAGTCAGCACCTGCTTCAATACAGATTTGAGATGCTTTCTTGATTAGTGCTTCTTCTTTTAGTTCACCCGTTTCGATGATCACTTTAAGAAGAATATCACCACAAGCCTCTTTACATTGCTTAACTAGTTCGAAGCCTACTTTCTCATCACCCGCCATTAGCGCGCGGTAAGGGAAAACTACGTCAACTTCGTCTGCACCGTAAGCAACCGCCGCTTTTGTTTCAGCAACTGCGATTTCAATGTCGTCGTTACCATGTGGGAAGTTCGTTACTGTTGCAATACGAACCTCTGGCGTACCTTGCTCACGAAGTGTCTTCTTAGCAATAGGAATAAAGCGAGGGTAAATACAAATTGCAGCTGTGTTGCCTACTGCTGTTTTCGCGTCATGACATAGTGAGATCACTTTTGCATCAGTGTCATCGTCATTCAACGTAGTTAGGTCCATAAGTTTAAGTGCACGTAGCGCTGCTGCTTTTAAATCGCTCATTTCTATCTCCGATCAATATTCAAAAAATTCACTACTCAGCCTTACATCACGTCTTTAACTATAATCAACAAGTCGAGACAATGTGAGTAAATGGCTAAACAGTCTATTAATGAACGGACTTGGTTCCCTGAAGACTCGGCATATACAGCGAAAATTTATCATATGCCAATTGCTATCCTTGTCACCGCACAGTACCAGTTTGGCCTATGGCACAACAATCTATGATTGCGGTGTCTTTAATATCACATCAAACAATAAAACGCTTGTGAGATTTGATATTGCAGGGCAATTCATTTGCCCATCGAGTATGTAGTATTCACTCTGTGATTAAGTGGTCATCATAACCACGAATTCGTGATTACTACATTATAGAGTTTCACCGCAAAACTGTAGCACCAAATAGAGCGCAAACGGTTTGTATCTCAAAATTTCCCAGCCCCTATTCCACCGACTGCGTAAGCTACTCACGTAGACCTACGTGCGGTTAATTTTTTAGGCCCGAAAAACGAAAAATGCCCCGCAGCAATCTCTTGCTACAGGGCATGATTTAAAACGGCGTCTATATATTAAGAACCGATTCTAATTAAAGTGCTGCAAGGCTTAAGCAGAAGCCTGCAATTGTCGCTGCCATAAGGTTAGACAACGTACCTGCAAGAACTGCTTTAACACCCATGCGAGCGATGTCACTACGACGGTTTGGTGCAAGGCTACCTAGACCACCAAGTAGAATCGCGATAGAAGAAAGGTTCGCGAAACCACATAGTGCGAATGAGATGATAGCTGTTGTCTTCTCAGACATTACTTCACCAGTTGCCGCGATTACTTGAGCGTTTTCACCTAGATATGGTGTGAAGTTCAAGTAAGCAACGAATTCGTTCACTACGATTTTCTGACCGATGAATGAACCAGCTGTTACAGCTTCTGCCCATGGAACACCGATTAGGAATGCTAGTGGAGAGAACGCGTAACCTAGGATTAGCTCTAGTGTTAGTTCTGGCATGCCGAACCAACCACCGATGCCACCTAGCATACCGTTGATTAGCGCGATTAGACCAACGAATGCGATTAGCATTGCACCTACGTTAAGCGCAAGTTGTAGACCAGAAGCCGCACCGCCCGCAGCTGCGTCGATTACGTTAACTGGTTTGTCGTCACCGCCGTCCATCGCTTCTTCGATACTTTCGTGAGGCTGGTCAGTCTCAGGGTGAAGGATTTTAGCGAACAGTAGACCACCAGGTGCTGCCATGAATGATGCCGCAACTAGGTACTCTAGTGGAACACCCATAGATGCGTAACCAGCTAGTACACCACCAGCAACAGAAGCTAGACCACCACACATTACCGCGAATAGCTCTGATTGAGTCATTTTTGGAACGAATGGGCGAACAACTAGAGGTGCCTCAGTTTGACCTACGAAAATGTTAGCAGCAGCTGACATTGATTCCGCACGAGAAGTGCCTAGCGCTTTTTGTAGTGCGCCACCAAGAATCTTGATAACCCATTGCATAACGCCAATGTAGTAAAGAACTGAAATCAGTGCAGAGAAGAAGATCAGTGTAGGAAGAACACGGAATGCGAAGATGAAACCGCCGCCGCCGAATACTTCGAACATCTTGTCAGAAACAAGACCACCGAACAGGAATGATGAACCATCGTTACCGTAGTTGATAACGTTAGAAACACCTGAAGAGAAACCGTTTAGTAGATCACGGCCCCAAGGTACATACAGAACAAATGCACCTAATGCGAATTGGATAGCGAATGCGCCACCCACAGTTCTAAAGTTGATAGCTTTTCGGTTGTTAGAAAATGCCACTGCAATCGCAAGAAGCACTACCATACCGATTAGGCTCATAAACAGGCTCATAGTTTATGACTTCCTTATAAGTTATTTATTGGCGTGTTACAAAATGGAGCTATAAAGCGGGGGCAATTATACTCATGCAGAATCAATTAAAGTAATGCCAGCCTCACACTTTCCTATAAGATTCATGATTGATTCAACCAGCTTTGTGAGTTAATTCACAATAAGCAGGAAAACGTTTTCGATTTCAAACCACATCTTTAGATTTTATTCACATATCGAGAAAGCAAAATTGCTATTTTTCCACAGTTGAGAGGCAATCGATTGCTTTCGGCCGTTATGCAACTCTACGAGCTCATTAAAGACGTGAATGAGTTTGGCTGGGTGATTTGACTCCCCTTGATATCCAAGTATAGGCATATCTGGTGCGTCTGTTTCGATTACTAGGTTTTCGAGTGGTAATTTTTGAATTGCGTCGCGTGTTTTCTTGGCTCTTGGGTAGGTAATCGTTCCTCCTACACCGATAAAAAAACCTAATTTGACCCACTCCATGGCTTGCTGATAACTCCCAGAAAAAGCGTGTAGCACACCACCTCTAGGGAGATTCGCCGATTTCACCATTTGAATGAGGCGATTGTGCGCTTTTCGGCTATGTAAAATAACTGGGAGTTCGAAGCGTCTAGCCAGCTCAAATTGAACTTCAAGTATCTTTTCTTGCAACTGTGGATAAACATCAATGGCAAAATCTAAACCACACTCTCCTATTGCTACGCACTGTGGTCCTTTTTGATTTAGATAGCCTTCTAGCTCTGTAAGGTGCTGCTCAACGTTATCTTCAAGAAAATACGGATGAAAGCCGAGCGCATAATACAAATTGGCATGTTGCTCTGCCAAAGTTTGAATACGAGCCCAGTTTTGCGGACCGACGGAAGGAATCAAAATTCTTGCGACGCCTTGCGTTTGAGCAAGCTCAAGTTGATGCGCAAAGTCATCTTGAAACACATCAAAATCAAAGTGGCAGTGCGTATCAAAGAGCTTCATCTTGACGCTTTTGATCTGTATCTGCGGGCAGAAAATCAGAGGATGGTTGGGCTTCACTCTTCTCTTCAGTTTGATGGGCAGGGTCTTTTCGATATGGGACACAACTGCGTTTCTGATCGGGAGTTAACCCCATCTCTTTACACCAGTTGTCGTAACGCTTTAGCCCACGTTTAAACCAATTCATATCTTATCCTTATATAAAAACGCCCTTGGCTAAGTTTATAGCCAAGGGCGTTTTAAAATCTAGTTTGCGCTAAGGCTTACCCTAACCGCGCAAATTAGTGCTCGCGCGTCGCACGGAAATCAACGTCAGGGAAACGCTCTTTCGCTAAGTTTAAGTTAACCATTGTTGGAGCGATATACGTTAGGTTATCACCACCATCCAATGCTAAGTTCGCTTGATTCTTGCGTTGGAACTCATCCAGTTTCTTCGCATCACCACACTCAACCCAACGCGCAGTTGCAACGTTAATGCCTTCATAAATCGCTTCAACGTTATACTCAGACTTCAAACGAGCCACAACAACATCAAACTGAAGTACACCAACGGCACCAACGATCAGATCGTTGTTCTGTAGAGGACGGAATACCTGTACCGCACCTTCTTCTGATAGCTGAACCAAACCTTTGAGAAGCTGCTTCTGCTTTAGTGGATCTTTCAGGCGAATACGACGGAATAGTTCCGGAGCGAAGTTCGGAATACCAGAGAACTTCAGTGATTCACCTTGCGTAAAGGTATCACCAATCTGAATAGTGCCGTGGTTGTGTAGACCAATGATGTCTCCGGCGTAAGCGTGTTCTGCACGTGCACGGTCACCAGCCATAAAGGTTACTGCATCAGAGATACTCACTTGCTTGCCAAGACGAACGTGGTTCATCTTCATACCTTGCGTGTAAGTACCCGATACAATACGCATGAATGCGATACGGTCGCGGTGTTTTGGGTCCATATTCGCTTGGATCTTAAATACGAAACCAGAGAACTTCTCTTCAGTCGCTTCAACTTCACGTTCAACCGCTTGACGAGTTTTCGGCGCTGGAGCCCATTCAGTTAGACCGTCTAGCATATGATCCACACCAAAGTTACCTAATGCAGTACCGAAGTAAACTGGCGTCAGGTCACCGGTTAGGAACATTTCCAAATCAAACTCAGGGCAAGCACCCATAACAAGCTCAAGCTCTTCTCGAACACTTTCCGCAAGGCCTGCACCAACTTTTTCATCAAGCTCTGGGTTATCGAGACCTTTGATGATTCGAACTTCTTGAATCTCATGACCGTGACCTGATTCGTATAAAATCGTTTCATCACGGTGAATGTGGTACACACCTTTAAATTCTTTACCACAGCCGATTGGCCATGTAATTGGCGCACACATCATGCCCAACTCGTTTTCTACCTCGTCCAATACTTCCATTGGATCACGAACGTCACGGTCAAGTTTGTTCATGAAGGTTACGATTGGCGTGTCACGCAGACGCGTTACTTCCATCAGCTTACGTGTACGATCCTCGACACCTTTCGCCGCATCGATAACCATCAAACACGAGTCTACTGCCGTTAACGTACGGTATGTATCTTCCGAGAAGTCTTCGTGTCCAGGCGTATCAAGTAGGTTTACCAGACAGTCATTGTAAGGGAACTGCATTACAGAAGTGGTTACCGAGATACCACGTTCTTTTTCCATTTCCATCCAGTCTGATTTTGCGTGCTGTGCGTTACCACGACCTTTAACCGTACCTGCTTTTTGGATCGCGTTTCCGAATAAAAGGACTTTTTCAGTAATGGTGGTTTTACCCGCATCCGGGTGAGAAATAATAGCGAACGTTCTGCGCTTAGACACTTCGCCTAAAAAAAGGGGATTTGACATTAGTTAATCTTCTAAATTACTTTCATGCTCACAAAATAGGCAAGCATATCTACTATTCGATATTGTGCGGTATTCTCGCTTATTATCGCTGTGCTAGCAAACTGGAAAGACATGAACTGAATTTACTCGGCTCACCAGCCTTTACCTGCAACTAACAAGGGAAAGCCAGCTCCACACAAAGAGATGTAAAAATTCAAAAAATTATTATTACATATTCAAAAGCCTCGAATCCGGATACGCATTTAAAGCATAAGTGTTGATGAGGTAATTAGTAACGGCCTAAAACTAACTCAAAAATAAGTAACTCATGATAATGGCGTCTTCCTTACCATTTCCCGATTTAGCTGGGTAATAGTTGTAACGACGGTCCACTTCATTAAAACCTGCTTGCTCATAAATATGGATAGCTGGGTGATTACTTTCACGCACTTCTAACCAAGCACTCTCTGCTTTGGCTTGTTCACAGTGTTCAATAAACGCGTCCAGCAATTTTTGCCCTAGCCCTCTGCCCTGTTGAGAAGGCGCTACTGCAATATTTAATAGTGTCACTTCTCCAACAATATTCTGTCCATAGAAGTAACCAACCACTTGAGAGCCTTCCAGCATCACATGATGGCAAGCACCGCGACTGGATAAGTCACGAACCAAAGATTCGGCCCAAGGGTGAGAATGTGCTTGCTGCTCGATTTGCCAAACTTGGTCGAGGTGCTCTGCACGCATCGGCGTAATTTCAATTGTCACGCATTAGCTCCGTTAAGAGTACGAACAGATTTGTTGCCACAATGCGCGGCGCTGTTCGTTATTACCATCAATATCTTGTAATAGTGGCGAGGTCAGGTGCTTTGCCTTGATGCTTTGATCAGCCTCACAGCCTGCAAACCACACCCACTCTAGCTGATGTTCACCCAGCATGGATAAGCGCTCAGGCTCTAGGTGTAGCGCATCATCAAGCGTGAGCTTAATGCTTTTTAATACGCGCTCAAACATCAATGCCGTCTCGTTTTCTGGACATATTGGCGATACCAATAGGAGTTTACATGAACTTTGCAAATCCAATAATGGCGATTGATAGCCTTCCAGTCTTTCAGGGTGCACCAGCTCCCATGTGCTGATCCCCATTTCACGTAAATACTGTTTCTCGTTAATTGACATTTTCCGTCACCTATTTGAACGAGGGCAATCCTATCAAATTATCGCGATTATACCTAAAGGACTTCAAGGAGCACCTGAACACAATGAGATGATTTGGATATTCCTGAACATAGCGTTTTGCCAACAGCCACACATTGGGTATGACATATGAGGTACATTATGAAATTCTTAAATACGCTACTACTTTGCACACTGGTAGCCGCCACCAGCATGAGTGTTTTTGCTAATAACAGCGATGAGTGGGAGCTGATTGCAACGAAAACCGTTAACTTTCATACAGAAACAGATACCGTGACACCAAATAGCCTATTCCGAAACCGAAGCTTCAGTAAAATAAAACTAAAATGTGTGCAAGGAACGGTAGACATTAATGGTTTAAAAGTCGTCATGACAGATGGTAGTGAGAAAAAACTTTCCTCTATGGGCGTACTAACAAGCGGATTGTCGACTCGTGCCTGGAGCCTTCCAGGTACAAAAGAAGCCAAGCTAAAACAGATTGAAATGACTTACAGTAGCTGGGGAAGCACAAAACTCAGCCTGCTAGGGGTAAGTAAAAAAGCGAAAATAGAGGTCTGGGGCAAAAAGAAAAGTAACCAGTCATCCTAACCTCCCTATCTCAGTTTTCAGTGAATAAGAAAGAAGCCCACTTAGTCGTGGGCTTCTTTCATTTACAGTTCAGAGAACTCTGGCGCATAGTCTATGCGTCCGGAGCGTCCAGCACATTGACCTTCGACCAACTCTGCGACTCGAAATGCACCTTTAGGGACATCCCAAGCACATTCAAAGCCCATCTCGTCGCATGATTGAAAACCCTGGCGCGCGTAATAATCAGGATCGCCCAACACCACACACACTGGGTAGCCAAAATCACGCAGTGAATCAAAACCTTCTTTGATCAACTCTGCAGCGATGCCTTGGCGACGGTAATCTTCATGAACAGCTAATGGCGCTAGCCCTTGCCATGACAAATCTTCACCATTTAAGGTCACAGGGCTAAATAAAGCATGGCCTATCACCTCTCCCTCATCTGTACACGCGACTAAGGAAAGCGTGAATTTGCTGTTTTCGCGCAAACGCATCACAAGCTCAGCTTCAGCTTCCGTCGGGAAGGCGTGTTTCAATAAGCGGTCAATGGTAAGAATGTCCGCTGGGGCTTCAGTTCGAATAAGCATTCGCTACTCCGGTTGGTTGTGCAGGCGCTTGAACTCCTTTCTGAACAAAATCAGCCAATTGATTCAAAGCGACTTGCATTGCTTTCGGTAACTGCTCTAAGTCGACACTGTCCATTAAGTTTTTCACTTCTAAGCCAAGCTCAGTATCACCTTCAATTGAAAGGCGACGTTGGAAGAACAGTGTGTCAGGGTCTTCTTTACGACCAGCAATCAGTACTAGGTCGTTTAGATTACCACTAAAACTCACATCTTCCTGAACTGGTTTTTCAGCTACCACCAATTTTTCGTCTTGATAGCTGATGTACCATGCTAAGTTCAAGTCTTTAATCGCAACTTTTAACCACTTGTCTTCAAGGAACTCAAAGTCACCATCTTCCAAGGCTTCTTTAAAGACCATTTTTAGCCCTTCCAGCAACGCTTTTTGCTGAATTGGCTGTGGTAATAACTGGACTGGAGAACGCAAAATATTAGCTGCGTTCTTTACTAGTTGACTGCGAATCTTGTTTAACACGTTCATTATCCGTTACTTTGTCATTAGGTTGCTTATATTAAGCAATCGTGGCGATGAGATTACTGTTATGTATCAATAAAGTGCCTATTTTAGATTGGTGGTTTATTGCTCACTAACGCTTCTTTTTTTGAACTTACGTGTATTATTGATGCGAACAGGTGGATAAACACTTTTACAACCGTATTTTCAAAGTTATAGTTATCTGAGCGTATCCATGTGATTGTCGACTGCACAGCTAAAACCGCGAGCCCTTTAATGGCAAGTAACACTTTGGCTTGGTGGTAGATCGCCGCAGGCTTATCAGGGTGTCGCTTTTTATACACGGACGAATAATCTGGCTCATTGGAGATCGGTAATACCCTAATGCCTTCCCAGCAATTAAAACATTGGTTTGCCACGCTAACCTCAAATAGCCCTTTCTTCTTTGCCATTCTTGATAAAAAACACAATTATCGAATGGTAAGTGACCGTTACTGCGATATCGCAGGTTTAAGTCATGAGGAAATCGTCGGCTTAAACGATTGCCAAGTGCTGGGTGAACAGTTTTATAAGAAGCTTGCACCATACTATCAGCGCGCGTTCAAAGGGGCACATGTCGAAGCCGAAATCACGCTCGATGAAACCGACCTTGAAACCAGTCTTCACTTTAGTCTTTCGCCAGTTTTTGAAGGTAACGACATTCGCTTTGTTGTTTTTCACGCTGTCGATACTTCAGAAAAGCAGATACTCGTTCGCTCCTTAGAAGAGTCCGAAAGTAAGTTTGCGAAGTTAACACAACTGCTACCAGACGGCTTACTGCTTATCGAAGATGATATTGTCATCTCTGCGAACCCCGCATCAGCGCGCCTTCTCGGACTTAACTCTCCTCATGAATTGTTGGGCGAAGAGCTAAGTCGTTTATTCATCGATGAAAACAGTAAAAAGGTATTTAGTCATCGATTGAGTACATTAATTTCTGACAAACCTTTTGTCTGCTTAACCAGCGCAAGATGCGGCTTTGAACGGAAAGTTCAGCTACACGCGGATTCCACGGCGATATTAGGTAGCGAATCTCAAATTATCCTAATCCAAGATGCTGATGATGCGCCCAAAAACCTGTCTTCTGCATCGAATGAAGACATACACATTGACTCGCTCACCAAACTCTACAACCGCTTTGGCTTCACCAAACGTTTGGAACAGCTGATCAAAAAGCAAACACCGCTTCTGGTGTTCTATTTGGATATCGATAACTTCAAAAACATTAATGACTCACTTGGTCACCATATTGGCGATAAAGTGATTCAAGAGGTATCGGCCCGTCTTAAACGGTTACTACCAAACCAAGCGATTATTGGTCATTTGGGTGGCGATGAGTTTGGCGTCATTCTGCCGGAGCCAGAAAATACCCGCATGGCTGAAATTTTGTCCGATCGCATTATCTCGTTGATCAACCAACCTTTCGACTTGCACCACTTCAGTAAACGCCTTGCCTGTTCAATTGGTAGCGTTCGATACCCTGAAGACGGACAAGATGCGCGAATCCTACTCCAAAATGCCGATACTGCGATGTATGAAGCCAAAGATCGTGGTAGAAATCGTCTGATCAAATTTAACGATCAAATGAACAAAGAAGCGCGTATGCGTTTGTGGCTCGAAATCGAACTGCAAAAAGCATTGCAGCAGAACGGTTTGGAAGTGTGGTATCAACCTAAGGTTAACGCGCGAGACTTCAGTATCAACGGCGCAGAAGCGCTCGTTCGTTGGAAGCATCCAGTCGAAGGGTACATTAGTCCTGGCTCATTCATTCCTGTCGCCGAGCGCGCTGGGTTAATCGAACACCTTGGACGTGTCGTGATGCGTGATGTTTTCAATACGGTAAAACGTTGGAAGCAACAAGGCATACTGCCAGGCCGTGTCGCCATCAACCTCTCTCCCGAGCAATTTGGCAACCCACAGCTGATCGACTTTATGGAAAAGCTGCTTCGCACTACCGAGCTTGATCCAAGCTGCATTACCTTCGAGCTAACCGAAAGTGCCGTGATGAGTGATAGCGAACATACACTGCAAATGTTGAATGCGATTAAAAAGCTTGGCTTCGCTCTCTCTATCGATGACTTTGGTACCGGCTACTCTTCTCTTTCCTACTTAGCGCGTTTCCCTATTGACGAGCTAAAAATCGACCGCGCTTTTATTAATGATATCGACACACTACCGAAACAAGTCACTGTGATTGAAAACATCATTAATCTGGGTAAGTCGCTCGACTTAACTGTCGTTGCCGAGGGGGTGGAAACCCACCAGCAAGCTACTTTGCTCTCTAACCTTCAATGTAATGCGATTCAAGGATTCCATTTTTATCGCCCGCAGCCAAAACATGAAATTGAAGAGCTGTTTGTACAGAATCGTCGTCACAAGAACTAACCCCGACCCGATCCCCTTACTCGCAAGGGGTAAATATCGACTTTATTGAGCTAAACCTAACTTAGGTCAATTTCGCTATTCATAATTCTTCATAAAATGCGGACACCTTTTTATTCTCAATGATTGTGAGCATATGGAACTCTTGTGTCCCGCGGGTAACCTGCCTGCGTTAAAAACTGCGATTGATTGCGGTGCCGATGCCGTCTACATTGGTTTCAAAGATGATACCAACGCCCGTCACTTTGCTGGCCTCAACTTTAACGGCAAGAAATTAGAAAAAGCGGTGCAATACGTTCATGACCGCAATAAAAAAATTCATGTCGCGTTGAATACCTTCGCTCATCCCAATGGCTTCGAGCGCTGGACGAACGCAGTAGACAATGCAGCGGCACTGGGTGTAGACGCGCTGATTGTTGCAGACATTGCAGTGCTGGAGTACGCGGCTCGCAAATATCCCGATCTGGAACTACACCTTTCAGTGCAAGCATCAGCGACCAACGTCGCAGCCATTGATTTTTACAAACAAAACTTCAACGTAAAACGGGTAGTATTACCTCGCGTTTTATCGATTCATCAGGTCAAACAGCTTTCACGCAACATCACTAGCGATGTCGAGTTAGAAGTCTTTGCTTTTGGTAGCCTTTGCATCATGTCTGAAGGTCGCTGCTACCTATCGTCATATATGACAGGCGAGTCTCCAAACACTGTGGGAGCATGCTCTCCAGCTAAGTACGTTCGCTGGCAAGAAACAGAAAATGGTCTGGAATCCCGCCTTAACGACATTTTGATCGATCGCTACAGCGCCGGTGAAAATGCGGGCTACCCTACCTTGTGTAAAGGTCGTTTCGAAGCTGAAATCGAAGGCGAGAAAAAACGCTACCACGCACTGGAAGAACCAACCAGTTTGAACACCCTCTCTATGCTACCAGAACTATTTGCTGCAAATGTGGCGTCTGTAAAAATTGAAGGTCGCCAACGTAGCCCTGCTTACGTAGAACAAGTCACTCGAACATGGCGAGCCGCTATTGACCGTTACCAAGCAAACCCAGAAGCTTACCAAGTCGAAGCGGCTTGGGATGCCGCATTGGCAAACGTGTCTGAAGGTACGCAGACCACACTTGGTGCTTATCACCGCAAATGGCAGTAGAGGTTAAGATGGATAATTCAATGAAATACGCGCTTGGCCCGCTGTTGTACTTCTGGCCAAAACAAGACATCGAAGCGTTTTATGAACAAGCGAAATCAAGCTCCGCGGACATCATCTATCTTGGGGAAACCGTATGTTCAAAACGTCGAGAAATGAAGCCTTCGCATTGGCTTGAAATCGCAAAAGAGCTGTCCGCATCTGGCAAGCAAGTGGTGCTATCAACAATGGCACTACTGGAAGCTCCGAGTGAAGTAAACATAATGAGGAAGTACATCGACAACGGTGACTTCGCGATTGAAGCAAATGACGTATCTGCTGTTCAATTGGCATCAGAGCATAAAGTGCCTTTCGTCGTTGGCCCTGCAATCAATACTTATAACGCACACACGCTCAACTTATTTTTGAAGCAAGGTATGATGCGTTGGTGCATGCCTGTCGAGCTCTCTCGCGAATGGTTAAACGATACTTTGGTTCAGTGTGACGAGCTTGGTATTCGTAACAAGTTTGAAGTTGAGGTATTTAGCCACGGTTATTTGCCTTTAGCGTATTCCGCTCGCTGTTTCACAGCCCGAGCTGAAAACCGAGCGAAAGACGATTGCGAAACCTGCTGTATCAAATACCCTACGGGTATCCAGGTCAGCAGCCAAGAAGGACAAGAAGTCTTTAACCTTAACGGCATTCAGACACAATCAGGGTATTGCTACAACCTCATCAATGACTTACCAAGTATGAAAGGACTGGTTGATGTGATCCGATTAAGCCCTCTTGGTATCGATACTTTTTCAGAGTTAGAGCGTTTTCGCTCAAACGAATACGGCGATAATCCTGAAAAGCTCGAAAGCCGCCAATGCAATGGCTATTGGCATCAACTAGCGGGCTTAGAAGTAAAAAACATTTAATCCTTAAAGAAAAAAGCGAGGTCTACCCTCGCTTTTATCTGTTAGCTTTTGTTAGCAGGCTTGCACCCTTGGTTCGACAGAACTCTCATTAAGCAGCTTTTTCACATCTCGCCACAACATACTGATCACGACCAAACTCAATGCAATGTTAGACAATGGGAAAGCTAACCAAATGCCTGTCACGCCGAAAAGCTTCGGCATAATGAATAAGAATGGCAACTGGACCAGCATGTTGCCTAGTGTTACAAACATGGCTTTGCTGCCTTTGTTTACTGATTGATAGTACGCGGCCGCCACAACTAAAAAACCATCTAAGAACAACGCAAACATGTGTAAACGAATCCCGATCACCGTGCTATCAATCAACTGTTGGTCTGCATTATTAAACACCGCAACCAGTTCGTACGGGAAAAGGTTCATCAAAACAACGAACGCCACCCCGCCAAGCACAGATGTCCCCATCGCGACCTTTAATAACTTTCTAATGTTATCCTGATTACGTGCACCGTGGTTGAAGCTCACTAAAGGCTGCATACCATTCGCAATTCCTTCGGCTATCAGATAGTAAACCGTCACGATGTACCCCAAAATCGCGTACGCTCCGATCAACATTGCACTTCCGTATTGAGCAAATAACGCGTTGTGCAGTGCCACCATCACAGAGCCGTAGGCGTACATAAAGAAACTTGATGTACCTATCATGATAATCTTTGGTGCAGCATCAACCTGAACTTTGAAGTCGCTGATACGAAGGCGTAATGTTGCTTTTGAAGTAAAGAAGTAACCAATACCGAGCACAGTGACCACTAATTGTGCAAGTGCAGTGGCAATAGCGGCTCCGGTTAACTCCCACTCCAACCAAGCAATAAATACGTAGTCTAATGCAATGTTAATAACGGCACCGATGACCATCAAAATCGTTGCTAAGTTCGGGCTGTCGTCATTGCGTAACAGAAACGGAACCGCGATAGAACCCAACGTGAATACGCACGCGACAATCAGAATATGCAAATATTGCAGCGCAAGTTCAAACACTCGCCCTTCCGCACCTTGCCAGCGAATAAATTCATCCGAAAACAAGAACAATATTGTAGCAACGACCGGCATCAATGCCGCTAACAACGTCAATCCGGTCGTTAGGATTCGCTTAGCGCCTTCATGATCGTTCTCTCCTTGCTTGATCGAAGTCAGCGCGCCAGTCCCCACCCCAATCATCATTCCTATACCTAGGATCGAGCCGATAATAGGCCACGCAACATTGATCCCAGCTAATCCGTCAGCGCCAACATAACGGCCAATAAAAATGCCATCAACTATTTGATACAAACCGTTCACGAGCATTGCTGCGACGGTTGGAATCGTATATTTCCAAAACTGTCTATAAATTGAGTTTTGCATGACTGTCACCAGTAGTTAGCAAAGCTAACCATTTAATTAGCAAGACTAACTAAATGGTTAAATTAAATAAAAGAAAAATGAAACACCAAAGGCTAATGCGTACAGCGGAGGCCTTTGGTTTAGTTTAAAATGACTTATTACTCAATGCTTTATTCAGTAAAGCTTGTAACTGCTCAGCTTCTTGCTGATTTAATTGTTGCATCATTTGGTCAGAGATATCTTTGTACACTACCTGCTCCAAAGACATTTTTTCTGCGACTTCTTCCGTAAGCAACACACGCTTAGCACGAGCATCCTCATTACATGCGATGCGTTTCACCAAACCCTTTTTTTCCAAACGCACAACCATTGTCGATGCGGAAGGCTTAGTCACTTGCAGCTCTTCTGCAAGATCGGTTATTCGCACACCCTCAGGGTAAACCTGAATCACACGTAAATAATCGAACTCATTAAAGCTTAGATGTGATAATGGATCTTCTTTGGCATAGACACGCCAAGCTTTGGCGCAAAAACGCTCTAAATCAATCAAGCTTTCTTCTAATGCCATAAAAGCCACCACCACTTAGTTAGCAAGACTAACTATTTTAAATGAGTCACTCATCAAGTTCAATCATAAAAAAAGCCGCTCTCATCGAGCGGCTCTAAATCATTCAATTTCCAGCTTCTTGGCAGCCTTTAACTTGGCCAATCTATCTTGCTGTAATTGATCGTAAATTTGCGCCAGCTCCAAGAAAGAATAGCGATGCTCAACATAATCGTAAACGTTGAACGAAATCGCGAGCTTATAAAGTGAGATGGCACTTGCGATATCACCTTCAAGCTGATTACGCTTTCCAAGGTAGAAATACGTTTCCGTCAATCGTTCAGCTAGGCGATAGTTCTCTCTCGTTCCATCCATAATTGCTTTAAGCGCGTCTTCGTCCGAGACGTCTCGTAGCATGATGGCAACAAGAACCCATCCCCACTCTTCACTACGATCTCGTAAATAACGCTGTTGAAGATTGGCTTTTGCTTGCTCTGGATTTTGCTCAGCTTCGATGATGTACAGCCATAATGAACGAAAAGGATCCGTAGGCATTTCTTGATAATGCTTGGTCATATCTTCTAAAGCGAGATCGATTCGGCCACCATAATACAGTGCAATCGCACGGTTGCGCTCAGCATAGGTATTATCAGGAGCCAACTCTATGGTCGAGTCAAACGCTTCATATGCCGCATCAAACTCTCCTACTTGGGTAAAGTATACTCCCAAAAGATTGAAGATGTCCGGCTGAGCAGGATTCAACTGCAAAGACTGGTTAAAGTCCAAACGGGCAAGATCACGCAAACCAACGCTGTCGTAGTAGCTACCGCGCTCATAATGCATTTTAGCGCGCACTTCATCACTAAGGTCGGGACGTTGTAGCAACTGCGATAGACGCGCGATTTGTACTTCTTGTTGAACACTAGGCTGAAGTGGCACCGCCATCGGTGGATATAACCACTTTTGTGCTGATTGTTGAGAAGTATTTGCACAACCGGCCAGCGCGATAGCAACACATAAAATTGCGGTTTGAAACCATTTCACTAATTGATACTCCTGTTTGGACCGCTCAAGATTTGTTTCTCTTAATGCAATATAGGCGATAACCTCGTTTGAGGTTAATACATCGAAACAAACCAAAAAAGGGGAGCGAAAATGCTCCCCTTTTATAACATGCTTTCAGGCCCTTAATCTAATAAAAGGCTGAAAGTCTCATTTTGTCTTACTCGTCTTTAGCAGCCGGTGCTTCAGCAGCAGCTTCTTCAGCTGGCTTTTCTACCGCTTCTTTCATGCTTAGACGTACACGGCCTTGGCGGTCGATTTCAAGAACTTTAACTTGAACTTCTTGACCTTCAGCTAGGTAGTCAGACACTTTCTCAACACGTTTTTCGGCGATTTGAGAGATGTGTACAAGACCATCTTTGCCTGGAAGAACCGTTACGAATGCACCGAAGTCCGCTAGACGTGCAACTTTACCTGTGTAGATACGGCCCACTTCAACTTCAGCAGTGATCTCTTCGATACGGCGGATAGCTTCTTTCGCAGCAGTGCCTTCAGTTGCCGCAATCTTGATAGTACCGTCGTCTTCGATTTCGATAGTTGTACCAGTCTCTTCAGTTAAAGCACGGATAACTGCACCACCTTTACCGATAACGTCTTTGATCTTCTCTGCGCTGATCTTCATCGTGTGAATACGAGGAGCAAATTCAGAGATGTCTTCACGAGCACCAGAGATTGCTTCATCCATTACAGATAGGATGTGCTTACGTGCGCCTTGAGCTTGGTTAAGCGCAATTTGCATGATTTCTTTAGTGATGCCTTCGATCTTGATGTCCATTTGAAGTGCAGTGATACCAGTGTTAGTACCTGCTACTTTAAAGTCCATGTCACCTAGGTGGTCTTCATCGCCAAGGATGTCAGAAAGTACAACGAAATCGTCACCTTCTTTAACAAGACCCATTGCAATACCAGCAACAGATGCTTTGATTGGTACACCTGCGTCCATAAGCGCAAGAGAAGTACCACATACTGAAGCCATTGAAGATGAACCGTTAGATTCAGTGATTTCCGATACAACACGTACTGTGTATGGGAACTCATCAACAGAAGGCATTACTGCAGCAATACCACGCTTCGCCAGTTTACCGTGGCCGATTTCACGACGCTTAGGAGAACCTACAAAACCAGTTTCACCTACACAGTATGGAGGGAAGTTGTAGTGCAGTAGGAAGTGATCTTTACGCTCACCAGTTAGCTCATCGATGATTTGAGCATCACGCTGAGTACCTAGCGTTGCAGTAACGATCGCCTGAGTTTCACCACGAGTGAATAGCGCGCTACCGTGAGTACGAGGAAGAACACCAGTACGTACATCTAGTGCACGAACCATGTCTTTTTCACGGCCATCGATACGAGGGTTACCAGCAATAATACGGCTACGTACTACTGTCTTCTCTAGATCATGGAAGATAGTGTGGATTTCTTTTGTGTCTGCTTCAGGATCTTCAGCAAGAAGAACTTCATTTACTTCCGCAGCGATCTCATGGATGCGGTCGTAACGAGCCATTTTCTCAGTAATTTGGTAAGCTTCAACAAGTTTAGCTTCTGCTAGATCAGCAATCTTATTTTTAAGCGCTGTGTTCTCTTCAGGAGCAACCCAATCCCAAGCAGGAGTTGCAACTTCTGCTTTGAATTCGTTGATAGCTTGAATAGCAACTTGTTGTTGGTCATGACCATAAACAACCGCCGCTAGCATTTCTTCTTCAGTTAGGTTGTCCGCTTCTGACTCAACCATCAGTACTGCTGACTCTGTACCTGCAACAACAAGGTCAAGCTTAGAAGTTTCTAGTTCAGTTTGGCTAGGGTTAAGTACAAGCTGACCATCGATATGACCAACACGCGCCGCACCGATAGGGCCGTTGAATGGAATGCCAGAGATAGCAAGAGCAGCAGAAGTACCGATCATTGTAACGATATCTGGCTGAACATCTGGGTTTACAGACATTACTGTCGCGATAACCTGAACTTCGTTTTTAAACGCGTCTGGGAATAGCGGACGGATTGGACGGTCGATTAGACGAGCTGTTAGCGTTTCGCCTTCAGAAGGACGACCTTCACGTTTGAAGAAGCCGCCTGGGATTTTACCCGCAGCGTAAGTACGCTCTTGGTAGTTAACCGTTAGTGGGAAGAAGTCTTGACCTGCAACGGCTTCTTTTTTACCTACAACAGATACGAATACAGACGTATCATCCATTGTGACCATAACTGCTGCTGTAGCTTGACGTGCAATAACGCCAGTTTCTAAAGTAACTGTGTGGTTACCGTACTGGAACGTTTTAACAACTGGTTTTTCGAACATTGTTATTCCTTGTTTCTAATCTTCCTTTAGTGCTTAAAGAAATCTTAGATGTGTTAATTGACACTCAAGGCATTACGAATCGCGACTAGTAAAAAGAAACTCGGAAGTTCCTTTTGAATAGTCGCGACCTTTTGGTCGACGTGGTTGACTGTAATGCTATGAGCTTTTGAGAAAACCTCTTACAAGGTTTAGCCGCCAGTATTATAACGGCATAAGTCTAATTTGGCTAAATTTAGGCAACAAAAAAGGGGCATAAAGCCCCTTTTTAGACAAACTGCTATGCAGTCGCTGATTAGCGACGTAGGCCTAGACGTTTGATTAGGTCTTGGTAGCGAGCTAGGTTTTTACCTTTTAGGTAATCTAGAAGCTTACGACGACGAGAAACCATGCGTAGAAGACCACGACGGCTGTGGTGATCGCCTTTGTGCGCTTTGAAGTGACCTTGTAGGTGGTTGATAGAAGCTGTAAGTAGAGCTACTTGAACTTCTGGTGAACCAGTGTCGCCTTCGCCTTGTGCGTATTCTGCAACGATTGCTGCTTTAGTTTCTGCATTCAGAGACATAATTCTCTCCTAATAAGAGTAGGTTTAAAGTTGTAGCAGCCAATCTCTGATTCAGCCGCTACGCGAAGCGCGGATTATAGGGAAATTTCCTATCTCGTGCAATATAAAAATACCGACACTCAGGTCGGTATTTTCAATCATTTACTTGGATGCAACGTCATCTCGGAACACGACCAATCGCTTAGGAGCGATTTTGCCATCTTCGTTCATTTCGCCAACGCCAATAAATAAGCGTTCTTCACCCATAGTAAGGCGAAGTGAGCCCTCTGTCGGAGCACCAAATACTTGAACGGGCTGCCCATGTTGGACCATATCCGCCAGTTCAGGCACCAAGTTGACTTCTGGTAAGTCTTCTACCGCTGTATCCATTGGCAAAAGTAGCGGGTCCAGTAGTTCTCGAGGCGCTCGTTCCTCGCGGTGAGCTTGCTCTAGCAACTCATTTAGTTGCTCAAGTGTTACCATATTCTCGTAAGGGTATTTAGCAACACCAGTACGACGAAGCATAGTTACGTGCGCACCACAACCTAACATTTCGCCCAGATCATCAACGATAGTACGAATATAGGTACCTTTAGAGCAGTGCACTTCCATCTCTACTTCATCGCCTTCAAAACGGTGAAGAACAATCTCATATACCGTGATCTTACGAGATTCGCGCGGAACTTCGATGCCTTTACGAGCGTATTCATACAAGGGTTTCCCTTGATATTTCAACGCTGAAAACATGGAAGGTACTTGATCAGATTCGCCACGGAACTGATCGATGCACGCTTTTAGTTTGTCTAACGTAACATCGACTGGACGCGTCTCTACAACTTCACCATCCGAGTCAGACGTATTAGTACGTTCACCCAGCTTTGCGATCACGCGGTAGCGTTTATCAGAATCAAGAAGAAACTGAGAAAATTTTGTCGCTTCACCCAAGCAAATTGGCAGCATGCCTGTCGCTAATGGGTCCAAGGCTCCAGTGTGGCCTGCTTTCTCGGCAAAGTAGATTCGCTTTACTTTTTGCAGTGCATCATTGGAAGAGATACCTGTTGGTTTGTCCAACAGTATAACGCCATTAATTGGACGACCTTTACGACGACGAGCCATTATTCTTCGTCCTCACGACCAGAATCTTTTTGCTTTTGTTTGTCTGAACTAACGACTTCAGACACTAGGTTAGACATACGCATACCTTCAACAAGCGTATTGTCATAGTGGAAGCGGATTTCTGGCGTTAAACGTAGACGAATACGCTTACCTAACATCATGCGAATGTGCACTTCGTGCTCACGTAGCGCTGCTAGACATGATTCAGGTGTTTGCTCACCCACACATAGGAAGGTCACAAATACTTTTGCGTAAGCTAGGTCACGAGAGACTTCTACGTCTGAGATCGTCACCATGCCAAGGCGAGAGTCACGAACTTCACGTTGAAGGATCATCGCTAGTTCTTTTTGCAGCTGCTGTGCAACGCGCTGCGTGCGGCTAAATTCTTTTGACATATCTTTACTCTTATATAGAAAGAATGGGGGGTTGGTCAAAGCCAGCCCCCCATGGTGTATTCAACAACCAATTACTACTTATCTTTCAAAGACAATATTAGTAATTTTAGTCAATTAGTCTAGAGTACGTTTAATTTCAACGATTTCGAAGACTTCGATTTGGTCACCAACGCGAACATCATTGTAGTTCTTAACGCCGATACCACATTCGTAGCCATTCTTAACTTCTTGAACGTCATCTTTGAAACGACGCAGTGACTCTAGTTCACCTTCGTAAATAACAACGTTATCACGTAGTACACGGATTGGGTTGTTACGCTTGATCACACCTTCTGTAACCATACAACCAGCGATAGCGCCCAGTTTCGGTGACTTAAACACGTCACGAACTTCAGCAAGACCAATGATCTCTTGCTTGAATTCTGGAGCAAGCATACCGCCCATTGCTTGTTTCACTTCGTCAATCAATTGGTAAATGATTGAGTAGTAACGTAAGTCAACAGCTGCGGCTTCAACAGCACGGCGAGCAGAAGCATCTGCACGAACGTTAAAGCCAAGGATGATTGCGTTTGAAGCTTCCGCTAGTACTACGTCAGTTTCCGTAATACCACCAACACCAGAACCAACGATGTTCACTTTAACTTCGTCAGTAGATAGCTTAACTAGTGAGTCTGCGATTGCTTCTACAGAACCTTGAACGTCTGCTTTAAGTACAACGTTAAGTTCAGCAACTTCACCAGCAGTCATGTTAGAGAACATGTTCTCTAGTTTAGATTTCTGCTGACGAGCAAGTTTCACTTCACGGAACTTACCAGCACGGTAGTTAGCTACTTCACGCGCTTTACGCTCGTCACGAACTACTGTTGCTTCATCACCTGAAGATGGTACACCTGAAAGACCTAGGATCTCTACAGGGATAGATGGGCCAGCCGAAGTAATTTCTTTACCTAGCTCATCACGCATTGCACGAACGCGTCCGTATTCTTGACCACAAAGAACGATGTCGCCTTTGTTTAGTGTACCTGATTGAACAAGTACTGTTGCAACTGGACCACGACCTTTATCTAGGCGAGATTCAACAACAACACCAGATGCCATGCCTTCAGCTACAGCTGTAAGTTCAAGAACCTCAGACTGAAGAAGGATTGCTTCTAGAAGACCATCGATGTTTGTACCCTGTTTAGCAGAGATGTGAACGAACATGTTCTCACCGCCCCACTCTTCAGGAATAACGTCGTATTGAGCAAGCTCGTTCTTAACGTTATCTGGGTTCGCGTCTTCTTTATCGATCTTGTTCACAGCAACAATTAGAGGAACGCCTGCCGCTTTCGCGTGCTGAATCGCTTCTACTGTTTGTGGCATTACGCCATCGTCTGCTGCAACTACAAGAACAACGATATCTGTCGCTTGAGCACCACGAGCACGCATTGCAGTAAACGCTGCGTGTCCAGGAGTATCAAGGAACGTGATCATGCCGTTGTCTGTTTCAACGTGGTACGCACCAATGTGCTGAGTAATACCACCCGCTTCGCCAGAAGCAACGTGTGTGCGACGGATGTAGTCAAGTGTTGACGTTTTACCGTGGTCAACGTGACCCATGATAGTAACAACTGGAGCACGTGGAACTGCTTCCGCGTTAGTGTCACGGTCAGATAGTACCGCTTCTTCCAGTTCGTTCTCTTTACGAAGAACTACTTTATGGCCCATTTCTTCAGCAACAAGTTGTGCTGTTTCTTGGTCGATCACTTGGTTGATAGTCGCCATAGCGCCCATCTTCATCATTACTTTGATAACTTCTGTCGCTTTAACCGACATCTTGTTAGCAAGTTCTGATAGAACGATCGTTTCGCCAATTACAACGTCTTGCTTAGCAACCGTTGCTGACTTATCAAACCCGTGCTGCATTGAAGTCGGCTTAGCAAGTTTGCCCTTACGACCTCTACCGCCACGTTGGTTGTTACGGCCACCGCGAGCTTGGTCGTCTTTACCCGAAGCTGCTTTTTTCTTCTTACGACGACCGCCTTCTACTTTGCGATCTGCTTCATCTTCGGCTTCACGTGCGTATTGTGAAGTCGTTACATGGTAATCTGTATCTTCCATATCACCCTTTTTCTCTTCTGCAGCAGACCAACGCTCTTTATTCTTTTCAGCCAATTCGCGAGCTTCTTCAAGCTTGCGCTGACTTTCCTCTTCAGCCTTACGCTTAGCTTCTTCTTCCTGACGACGTTTAAGCTCGTCGGCCTCTTTTCGCGCTGCTTCTTGCTTAATTTTCTCTTCAGCATCACGCTTTGCTTTTTCTTCAGCATTACGTTGTGCATTCGTATCTACGTCTCGCTTCGCTTTTTCTTCAGCTTCACGTTTCGCTTTTTCTTCCGCTTCACGTTTTGCAGCTTCTTCAGCTTCACGTTTCGCAGCTTCTTCAGCTTCACGTTTTGCAGCTTCTTCTGCTGCACGTTTTGCTGCTTCTTCTGCTTCACGTTGTGCTGCTTCTTCAGCTTCACGTTTCGCTTCATCTTCAATTGTGCTGCGCTTCACGTATGTACGTTTTTTGCGCACCTCAACCTGAACATTCTTACTCTTACCACCACCCGCGTTCACACTAAGTGTACTACGAGTTTTACGCTGAAGCGTAAGGCGAGTCGGCTCTGAATCACCTGATTTATCACCGTGTTCTTTCTTTAAATGAGAGAGAAGCTTCTGCTTCTCTTCATCAGTAACATTGTCAGAGCTCGCCTTTTTAATGCCAGCGTCAGCAAGTTGTTCAATCAAGCGGTCGACTGGCGTACCAATCTCATCACTCAGTGCTTTAACTGTTAATTGTGTCATGCCGCTTCCTCCTTGCCGAAAATTATGCTTCTTCGCCGAACCAACAGATGTTACGTGCGGCCATAATTAGCTCACCTGCACGTTCTTCGGTCAGGCCTTCGATACCTTCTAAATCGTCAATACCTTGGTCAGCAAGATCTTCCAGTGTCGCTACACCTTTCGCTGCCAATTTAAATGCCATCTCACGCTCAAGACCTTCAAGTGCAAGTAGGTCCTCAGCTGGTTCTAGACCTTCAAAAGACTCTTCTTGTGCTAGTGCGATCGTCGTTAGTGCATCTTTTGCACGTCCACGAAGCTCTTCGATTAGTTCTTCATTCAAACCATCGATTTCTAGTAGCTCGTTAACTGGCACGTATGCGATTTCTTCTAGCGTTGAGAAACCTTCTTCAACAAGAAGTTGAGCGAAGTCTTCTTCAATATCTAGGTACTTCATGAAGTTTTCAATAGATGCTTGTGATTCTTCAGCGTGTTTCTTCTGAAGATCAGCAACTGTCATAACATTCAGTTCCCAACCGGTTAGTTGAGATGCTAGACGCACGTTTTGACCGTTACGACCAATAGCTTGCGCTAGGTTGTCAGCTTCAACTGCGATGTCCATTGAGTGTGCATCCTCATCAACGATGATAGAAGCAACATCAGCTGGCGCCATTGCGTTGATAACGAATTGAGCTGGGTTATCATCCCAAAGAACGATATCGATACGCTCACCACCAAGTTCGCCAGAAACAGCTTGTACACGTGCACCACGCATACCAACACACGCACCTACAGGGTCGATACGTTTGTCATTTGTTTTGACAGCGATCTTAGCGCGAGAACCAGGATCACGTGCTGCGCCTTTAAGCTCGATAATATCTTCTGCGATTTCAGGCACTTCAACACGGAACAGTTCTGCCAACATTTCTGGCTTAGAACGAGTGATGAACAATTGGAAACCACGTGCTTCAGGCGCGACTTTGTAAAGAAGACCACGTACGCGGTCGCCTGGACGGAAGTTTTCACGAGGAAGTTGGTCATCACGCAGGATTACCGCTTCAGCGTTATTACCAAGATCAAGCACGATTGTGTCACGGTTTACTTTTTTCACGACACCAGTGATTAGATCACCTTCATTGTCGATGAACTGTTCAACGATTTGTGCGCGCTCAGCTTCACGAACTTTTTGAACGATAACTTGCTTAGCAGTTTGAGTCGTAATACGGTCAAACGTTACTGATTCGATTTCGTCTTCTACGTAGTCGCCAAGCTCGATTGAGTCATCTTCGTATTGCGCTGCTTCTAGTGAGATCTCTTTTGTAGGGTTCTCAACGTCATCAACAACTAACCAACGGCGGTAAGTTACAAACTCACCGGTTTTACGGTCAATGGCAACACGTACGTCGATTTCGATTTCGTATTTTTTCTTTGTAGAAGTTGCTAGAGCAATCTCAAGAGCCTCAAAGATACGCTCACGAGGTACCGCTTTTTCGTTCGATACCGCTTCTGCTACCGCTAAAATTTCTTTACTCATTGTATTTAGCCTCTAAGCTTAAACTTTTTTAGGGAACTAAAATTTAGGGATCAGGTTAGCTTTGGAAATGTTACTTAGAGCAAACTCTTCTTGCTGACCGTCTACAGTAATTGTCACTGTTTCGCCATCAACACCGTGGATAATACCTTTCCACTTACGACGGTTTGCTACAGCCATTTTCAATACGATGCTGACCTCGTGACCAATAAATTGCTCGTAATGTGCTGCTTTAAAAAGTGGTCTTTCTAAACCTGGAGAAGACACTTCTAGGCTGTAAGCAACAGAAATTGGATCTTCAACGTCTAAAACTGCACTAACTTGGTGGCTAACTTCTGCACAGTCGTCTACGTTAATACCATTTTCATGGTCAATGTAGATACGTAACGTTGAGTGCGCGCCTGCACGAATGAATTCTAATCCAACTAACTCATAACCTGATGCCGCTACTGGCGCGTCAAGCATTTCAGTAAGTTGTCTTTCTAAACCAGTCATTTAACCACTCCAGAAACAAAAAAAGGGCTCAGAGCCCAATCAAAAAACCAAGCAGTATCTGAGCTATTTCAAAAAGCTCAGATAACAAAAAACCCCGATAGTCGGGGTTTTATGCTGCTGGACCCTGATACGTTAAGAATAGCCAACAATTGCTTTTCTTAACTCGTAGTGTGGTTAGCACTACGCAAACTTGCCAATCTACGATTTCCTTTTAAAGAAAGAGATTGGTTGCGGGGGCCGGATTTGAACCGACGACCTTCGGGTTATGAGCCCGACGAGCTACCAAGCTGCTCCACCCCGCGTCCGACTTGCTGAGCATTATACTCGCAAACAAGTGATTTACAAGTTTGTAAATACATGGTGCCGAGAGAGGGACTCGAACCCTCACACCTAAGGCACTAGCACCTCATGCTAGCGTGTCTACCAATTTCACCATCTCGGCATCAAAACCTTACAGCTTATTGAGGAATTTCATCACCCGCAGGGGCAGGAACTTCACTCGCTGCATCCTTAACTTGTTCAACAACTGGTTGACCTAACGTTGGGTCTACCCATTGTGATTCAGTCTGGTGCGTAGACATACGACCAAGTAACAAGCTAACGATAAAGAATACGGTTGCTAAAATAGCAGTTGTTCGGGTTAAGAAATTACCTGAGCCGCCAGCACCAAACACTGTGTTTGAAGCACCAGCACCGAACGAGGCTCCCATATCTGCGCCTTTACCTTGTTGAATCAACACAAGGCCAATCACACCAAGCGCTGCCAACAGGTAAATCACAAGTAGAACTGAAAACATTTTTTCCACCTATGTTCCAAATTGTTGAGCCAGCGCCGTTCAAAAGAATAAATCATTATGAACAAGGCTAGCGACCTCCTAACGGGAGGCGGAGCAATACTAGCGAAAGCCAGTAACGCTGACAAGGGAAAATTAGTAAAAAATCAATGCCAATGCGTTAAGCGCTCAAAAAAAGGGCAAAAGATGCCCTTTTCATTCAAGACATGCTTTAACGCAATGATTAACAACTTGCTTTAACAGCCTCAGCGATTTTCAATGCTGAGTGTTGAACTAGTTCACCATCTTCGCCTTCCACCATAACGCGGATCAAAGGCTCAGTGCCAGACTTACGCAGCAGTACACGCCCTTTATCACCAAGTGTCGCCTCTACTTCAGCGACAGCGTTTAATACAGCTGTAGCTTCAAGAGGGTTACTTTCTCCTGAGAAACGGACATTTTCTAAAACCTGAGGATATAATGTCATTCCTTGCGATAGTTCATATAAAGACATATCGCTGCCAATTACAGAAGCAAGTACTTGAAGTGCAGCAACAATCGCATCGCCGGTTGTGACTTTATCTAATAAGATCACATGGCCTGAGTTTTCAGCACCAATTTTCCAACCTTTTTCTAGCAGTTGCTCCATGACATAACGGTCACCAACAGCAGCACGTACAAACGGAATGCCTAGCTGCTTTAAACCATTTTCCATACCCAAGTTAGTCATTAGTGTACCAACAACACCACCCTTTAGCTCACCACGACGAAGTGCATCACGAGCGATGATATAAGCAATTTGGTCACCATCAACTTTGTTACCTAGGTGGTCGACCATAATGATGCGGTCACCATCACCATCAAATGCGAGACCAAGATGCGCTTGCTCTTCAACAACACGCTGTTGAAGAGCTCGTACGTCTGTTGCGCCCACTTTTTCATTAATGTTGATGCCGTTAGGCTCTACGCCCATAGCGATAACTTCTGCCCCAAGTTCTTTGAAAACATTTGGAGCGATGTGGTACGTTGCACCGTGCGCACAGTCTACTACGATCTTAAAGTTCGCAAGGCTCAACTCAGATGGGAAAGTACTCTTACAGAATTCGATGTAACGACCAGCTGCATCATTTAGGCGGGTTGCTTTACCAAGCTCAGCAGACTCCACACATTCAATTTCTTTATCTAACTCAGCTTCGATCGCCAATTCGATATCGTCAGGTAGCTTAGTACCCTCAGAAGAAAAGAATTTAATGCCGTTGTCGTAATATGGGTTATGTGATGCAGAAATCACAATACCAGCCTCGGCACGGAAAGTCTGAGTTAAATATGCCACAGCTGGAGTTGGCATGGGACCAGTAAATGTTGCTTTAAGTCCCGCAGCTGCAAGGCCAGCCTCTAGTGCAGATTCAAGCATATAACCTGAAATACGTGTATCTTTACCTATGATAACTTTCTTTGTGCCTTGTTTCGCTAGTACACGACCAGCAGCCCAGCCAAGCTTAAGTACGAAGTCTGGAGTGATTGGGTATTGTCCTACTTTACCGCGCACACCGTCAGTACCAAAGTAACGTCTTTCATTCGACATAAACTTTCCTTTATTATTTTTAAATATTGTTTTTCGTCATCTCAACAACTTTCATCGCTTCGATTGTCTCTTCAAAGTCATGCACGCGAATGATCTGCGCGCCTTTCATCGCGGCAATCGTAGCACAAACGACACTTGCGTTCGTACACTCTGCCGCTGGCTTGTCTAACAGTTTGAAGATCATGGATTTACGAGACATGCCAGCCAAAATAGGCAGGCCGAATTCATGAAACTTTTCAAGATGAGCAAGCATATGATAATTGTGTTCGATTGTTTTGCCAAAGCCAAACCCAGGATCGAGAATCAGTTGAGATTTATCAATCCCTGCTGCTTCACACGCCGCGATACGTTCTTCTAGAAAAGCCGACACGTCCCCCATTAAATCATCATAATGAGGGTCAACTTGCATGGTCCTAGGCTGACCTTTCATATGCATCAGACAAATTGGAAGGTTTGCTTCTGCTGCGACTTCCAGAGCACCTGGCTCTTGCAGCGAGCGGATGTCATTGATCAAATCAGCCCCAGCATCAATTGCTTGACGCATCACTTCTGCTTTACTGGTGTCAACGGAAATCCATACATCATATTTTTCACGAATGGCTTTGATTACTGGGACAACACGCCTAAGCTCTTCTTCCAAAGACACATCCGGTGCACCAGGTCTTGTTGATTCACCACCAACATCAACAATACTTACACCAGCCTTTATCATTTTATCAACTTGAGCAAGAGCAAGTTCAATTGAGTTGTATTTACCGCCATCCGAAAAAGAATCCGGTGTCACATTTAGAATGGCCATGACATGTGGACGCGAAAGGTCCAAAGATTTGTTATTTGCTGTAATCATCATCATAAACACAAAAACCCCGAGATAACTCGGGGTTTAATATTATCGATACTCTTTATTCAGAGTCTTTCTTTTCAGGCGCTTCGTTAGAAGTTGTTTCAGAAGAGCTAGGCTGTTCTGCATCTTTCGCAGTCTCCGTTGCTTCTTCTTTAACTTCTTGCTTTGCTTGAGGCTTGTCGCTGTCTTCTGGTTTGCTTGCTGAGTTATCACTCCAGCCCGCAGGCTCACGAATTTCAGCTTTGCGCTCCATTAAGTCATCAATCTGGCGAGCATCAATGGTTTCATACTTCATCAGCGCATCTTTCATCGCATGCATGATATCCATGTTCTCTTGAAGAATCTTCTTCGCACGATCGTAGTTGCGGTCAATGATCTGACGAACTTCGTCATCAATCAACTTCGCTGTATCGTCAGACACATGTTTAGTCTGAGTTACACTACGCCCTAAGAACACTTCGCCTTCATCTTCTGCATACAGCAGAGGGCCAAGCTTTTCAGAGAAACCCCATTGAGTAACCATCTTACGAGCAATATCTGTTGCGCGCTCGATATCATTAGAAGCACCGGTTGATACTTTGTCAGCACCGTAGATAAGTTCTTCTGCTAAACGACCACCGTACAAGCTAGAAATCATTGATTCTAGGTGTTGGCGAGACATACTCACGCGGTCCTGCTCTGGAAGGTACATTGTTACACCCAACGCACGACCACGTGGAATGATAGACACTTTGTACACTGGATCGTGTTCAGGAACCAAGCGACCAACAATCGCGTGACCCGCTTCGTGGTATGCGGTTGACTCTTTCACTTCCTCAGACATCACCATTGAACGGCGCTCAGCACCCATCATGATTTTGTCTTTCGCCAGTTCAAACTCAACCATAGAAACGTTGCGCTTGTTACCTCGCGCAGCAAACAAGGCTGCTTCGTTAACTAAGTTTGCTAGGTCAGCACCAGAGAAGCCTGGTGTACCACGTGCGATGAGAGAAGGCTCTACATCACCCGCTAGAGGGACCTTACGCATGTGAACTTTTAGGATCTGTTCACGGCCACGTACATCTGGAAGACCAACTACTACTTGGCGGTCAAAACGACCAGGACGCAGTAACGCAGGGTCCAGCACATCCGGACGGTTAGTCGCAGCTATAACGATAATACCTTCGTTACCTTCGAAACCATCCATCTCAACGAGCATTTGGTTTAGTGTTTGTTCACGTTCATCATGACCACCACCAACACCTGCGCCACGTTGACGACCTACCGCATCGATCTCATCGATAAAGATGATACAAGGTGCGGCTTTCTTTGCTTGTTCAAACATGTCACGCACACGAGATGCACCAACACCAACGAACATTTCTACGAAATCAGAACCAGAGATAGTAAAGAATGGTACTTTCGCCTCACCGGCAATGGCTTTCGCTAGAAGCGTTTTACCCGTACCAGGAGGACCAACCATTAGAACACCCGTTGGAATCTTACCGCCCAGCTTTTGGAAGCGGCTTGGATCGCGTAGGTAGTCCACCAGCTCTTTCACGTCTTCTTTTGCTTCGTCACAACCTGCAACGTCAGCAAAAGTTGTCTTGATTTGTTCTTCGCTCATCATTCGAGCTTTGCTCTTACCAAAAGACATGGCGCCTTTACCACCGCCGCCTTGCATTTGACGCATGAAGAAAATCCATACACCAATTAGTAAGATCATTGGGAACCAAGAGATGAAGATAGTACCCAGCAAGCTTTGCTCTTCTGGAGGCGTGCCTTGTACTTTCACGTTTTGGTTAATTAGGTCATCTAGAAGCTTTTGGTCATACACTGGCATGTAAGTGACCATTTTGGCACCGCCGCCACGACGAACAAAGCTAATTTCACCGTCTTTAAAAGTTGCTTCTTGAATCTGGCCTTGGCCAACTTCCTGTACAAACGTGGTGTAATCCACGGTTCTGCCATTGCTTTCTCCAGGGCCAAAGCTCTGGAATACCGACATCAATACGACGGCGATAACAAGCCACAGAATTAAATTTTTTGCCATGTCACTCAAGGTGTAAGCCTCTCGATAACTAATTGTAATTAAAGGTAGGGTACTACAGTTCATTAACTGTAGCTATAGTGTTAACACGCTCTCAAGAGAGCAAAATGGTTAACCTTTGTAACCAGTGGCTACGACGAAGACCTCTCGAGAGCGAGCTCGCGATGAGTCTGGTTTTCTAATTTTTACGGCTTTAAACATGTCTCGGACTTCTTTCACATACTGATCGAAGCCTTCCCCTTGGAAAACCTTTACGACAAAGCTACCATTAGGCGCTAGAACTTGTCGACACATATCTAAAGCTAATTCAACTAAATACATAGCGCGAGGTTGATCAACAGAATTGTTTCCCGCGATGTTAGGCGCCATATCAGACATTACTACGTCTACCATGGAAGGTTGGATCCTTTCTAGCAAAGCTTCCAATACCGCATCATCACGAAAGTCGCCTTGTAAAAAGCTAACGCCAGCAATCGGGTCCATAGGAAGCAAGTCACACGCGATGATCTGACCACTGTCCCCTACTATCTTAGCAGCATATTGAGACCATCCGCCCGGCGCAGCCCCCAAGTCGACGACTGTCATTCCAGGCTTTAACAATTTATCTTTCGTTTGAATCTCATCGATCTTGAAATAAGCACGTGAGCGGTAGCCTTTTTTTCGGGCTTCATTCGCGTATTTATCATCAAAGTGTTCTTTCAACCAACGACCAGAACTAGCCGAATGTTTTTGTTTACTCATTTTAATCCCAACAAGGCACAAATTGGAGCTATTGTTTTAATAGGCGCTACCTATTACTCAATAAATTATAGTCTTCAGCAATAGATGGCGTTAAAATAGCTTTTTTCAACCCTTATTTTAAAGAAAATTGGCCGCGTAATGAACCTAAGCACCAAACAAAAGCAGCACCTTAAAGGCCTAGCTCACAGTTTAAAACCTGTTGTGCTAATGGGCGCAAATGGACTTACAGAAGCCGTGCTAGCAGAAATTGAAATCGCTCTTAACCATCACGAACTTATCAAAGTAAAAGTTGCTTCGGAAGATCGTGAAACAAAACAGCTAATCATCGACGCTATCGTACGTGAGACGGGCGCTGAAAAAGTTCAGACTATTGGTAAAGTGCTTGTGCTATATCGCCAGTCTGAAGAGCGTAAAATCGAAATCCCTCGTAAGTAACTCTACTTACGTTGCTGAAGAAAAAAGGTCGCCTGAGGCGACCTTTTTGCGTTTTATCAGAGTAGTAATGCTACTCCAAACGACTTAGATATATTCTACTCGGTCAATTTCGAAGTCTTTCGCGCCACCCGGAGTTTGAATAGCAACTTCATCGCCTTCCATCTTACCAATCAGGCCACGAGCAATAGGTGAGCTCACTGAAATGCGACCTGCTTTGATATCGGCTTCGTCATCACCAACGATTTGGTACGTTTTTTCTTCTTCGGTGTCGATATCAATCAAGGTTACGGTTGAACCAAAAATAACTTTACCCGTGTTCTCCATCTTCGTTACATCAATAACTTGAGCAACTGACAGTTTGTATTCAATGTCACGGATTTGTGCTTCACAAATGCCCTGCTCTTCACGAGCGGCGTGATATTCAGCATTCTCTTTTAAATCACCTAGCTCACGAGCTTCAGCAATTGCCTCTGAGATCTGAGGACGTAGTTTAAGTAGACGATCGAGTTCTGCACGTAGCTTTTGCTCGCCACGTAGTGTCATTGGAACTTTTTCCATTTTATAACCTCAAGCCCAAATGGGTCTTTGGACAAAAAAAGCCCACCCTGTCATAGGACTGGGTAGTGCGCTTAAAGATGTATTTCGTTTAGTGTAAACAAACTCCCGGACGAAATCATCTTAATTCGAAAGACAGCAAGACTATGCCTTTTCGGCATAATGATATAACTCACTTTTAGAGCGGTTCTAGGGCGAATCACCTTCTCAATTTATTGAAAAACAACACTGTTCATTACACCAAAAACCTCAAAAAAGATAAAAACTAATCAATGTCAGGCCAATGTCATTGCCAATAATTTCAATCAAAAACAGTAATTTAAATAAAAACAACGCACAATTGAACAGTGTTCATCAGTGGGATTTATATCATTTTACTAACTCATACGGAAACTTTAGCAGTAAAACATGTCCAGCGAGTTGTTAGATCAATGGCTTACAAGTGCGAACTATATCGCTCAATTAGCCAATTTTGGACCAACAACTTGTGAGAGATCACCTCTCCCCCATACAACAATGATTATGGACAGCTAACTAGGACAAATAAGATGAAAAAGACTCTAATTGCTCTTTCTGTATCTGCAGCAGCTATGGCAACTGGCGTAAACGCAGCTGAACTTTACAACCAAGACGGTACTTCTCTAGAAATGGGCGGCCGTGCTGAAGCACGTCTATCTATGAAAGATGGCGACGCTCAAGACAAATCTCGCATCCGTCTAAACTTCCTTGGTAAACAAGAAATCAATGACAACCTATACGGTGTTGGTTTCTGGGAAGGTGAATTTGAGACTGCTCAAAACGGTACTGTAGACGGCGACGACAAGAGCGATCTAGAAACTCGTCTTGCTTACGCTGGTCTTGGCGGTGCTTACGGTGAGTTCGCATACGGTAAAACTGAAGGTGCACTAGGCGTTATCACTGACTTCACAGATATCATGGCTTACCACGGTAACTCTGCAGCAGACAAACTAGCTGTATCAGACCGTACAGACAACATGATGGCTTACAAAGGCCAGTTTGAAAACCTAAGCGTAAAAGCAAGCTACCGCTTCGCTGATCGTATGGAAAACAAAAACACTGGTGAGTACTACGACAACAAACAAGACGGTTACTCTCTATCTGCAATCTACGCTCTAGCTGACACTGGTCTTGAGCTAGGTGCTGGTTACGCAGATCAAGACAAAGCTAACGAGTACATGCTAGCTGCATCTTACACAATGTCTGATCTTTACTTCGCTGGTGTATTCACTGACGGCGAGAAAATGGAAGATTCAAACAACAGTAACACAGTTGATTACACTGGTTACGAGCTAGCGGGTGCTTACACTCTAGGCCAAACAGTATTTACAACATCATACAACAATGCAGAAACTAACAACGAAACTTCTGCAAACAACTTCGCTGTTGATGCTTCTTACTACTTCAAGCCTAACTTCCGTGGTTACATTTCTTACAACTTCAACCTGATTGATGCAGGTGACAAGTTTGGTTCAACTGACACGAGCAAAACAGTTGCAACTAAGATCGATGCTGAAGACGAGCTAGCTCTAGGTCTACGTTACGACTTCTAATTCCGGTCTTTGACTAGAATATCGAATGCCCGCTTTAAGCGGGCATTTTTTATACTTAATTTTAAGCAGCGCGCCTTTCTCTCGTGTCTCATTCATGAAGACATTTGAAGCATTTCTTTAGTTACCTAGCATATTGAAAGGACTTGCGTATACTCAATCACATAACTCACCTTAGAAAGTATCATTATGCGTTTACGTTGGCCCTTGCTCATATTCTCTTCATTACTTTCTGCTTTTTCACAAGCGTACCCTCATCAAGAAGTGCTGCCTGAAGGCGCCCGCATCAGTTTAGTTGCGGAAAAACTCAGTGAAAATGCTGAGCTTGACGGTGTTCATCCTACCGAACAACTGTTCCCACCAGCGAGTACATTAAAAATCGTCACCGCATTAGCCGCAAAGCTAGAACTGGGTGATAATTTCCGGTTTCGAACCAAGCTGGAAACGTCGAACTCAGATGCAGTGATTTACTTTGTCGGCGACCCAACACTCCAAACCAACGACTTAAAATCACTCCTCACTCTAGCTAAGAAAAATGGCTTAAAACGGATTAACGGTGACCTATGGCTCGATAACAGCGCATTCACTGGTTATAACCGTGCGGTGGGCTGGCCATGGGATATCTTGGGAGTTTGCTACAGCGCTCCGGCATCGACCATCACACTCAATAACAACTGTGTACAAGCCTCTATCTATACACAAAAAGATGGTGGAACGCGGGTCTACGTACCAGAGCATCAACCTATTCGTGTCACAAGTACCGTAGAAACAGTTTCTAAAACCATTAAGAAAAGTCGTCATTGTGACTTAGGTTTAGTTGCAAATCCCGATAACAACTACAAGCTAACAGGGTGCTTGGTTGAAAGAGACAAACCATTGCCACTGAAATTTGCGGTTCAAGACCCTGAGCGTTACACCAGTCAAAGGTTGGCGGCTTTGCTCAAGGAGCTCAACATTGGGGTATCAGGACAGATTAGGGTCGGTACGGCGCCAGAAAAGCAGCGAAAACTCATCGCAATGCATCAATCAAAAGCCTTACCAGACATTCTCGAAGATATGCTCAAAAACTCTGACAACTTGATTGCCGACACATTAACCAAAACACTTGGTGCTAAATTTTTCGTTCAGCCAGGCAGTTTTACTAACGGTACAGAAGCGATCAAGCAGATCATTTTCGCCAACACTGGTATTGATATTCGTAATGCGCGCCTAGAAGACGGCTCAGGACTTTCGCGAAATAACCGGATCTCCGCGACCAAGATGGCTGAAATGCTGCGCTATATTTGGAAGCATGAAAACGAACTCAAATTGATTGCCATCATGCCGAAATCAGGTGAATCCGGCACATTAAAGTACCGACAAAGTATGCGAAAACTTCCAATTAAAGGACAGCTGATCGCGAAAAGTGGCTCTATCTACGGGACTTACAATATGGCTGGATATGGCTTGGACAAAAATGGTCAACCTAACACCATTTTTGTTCAGTTTGTTTCAGACTACTTCCCAGAAAAACGGGACGACAACACACCTGTCATCGCCCCGATTACACATTTTGAGCAGCTTTTTTACAATGACATTGTGAACTTTAGTCAGGCAATACCTAAGAAATAGTTCACCACGTTAAAGTAAATCCACATTCCTGAAATATCGACGATAGACGCAAGAACTGGACTCACCAATACGGCTGGGTCCAACTTGCAAGCTCGTGCAATAATTGGCAACAGCCCGCCCAATGTTGTAGAAATGGTGACTTGAATGAACAGCGCAACTGCTATTGCCAGTGCGATATCGGTTAGTTCAAAGCCTCCTGTTGATTGTCCTGCACTAAATAACATAATGCGTCCAATCATCACGATAGCGATCGCTAGCGCAATAAATAGAGCGACTCGGCTCTCTTTCCACAAAACTTCTAACCATTGGCGTTTTTTTAACTCTCCAGTAGCAAGAGCACGAATCACCAAAGTTGCTGCTTGTGTTCCTGTGTTACCACCAGCAGCTGCAATCACTGGCATGTACACTGCAAGTAAAACAAGCTGACTAAGGGTGTCCTCATACTGAGCGATGATCAAGCCTGACACTATCCCTAAAAGAGCCAGCGCAATGATCCATCCAATACGCTGTTTTACATGCCCTAAAACACTAGTTGATAAATAACCATCGGGTGTATCAACTTCAGACATATGCAGACCCAGTTGGTGAGCATAATGACGTGCGCGTTTGTCATGACCTGCTTGCTCAAGTTGAGCAATAAGACTATTCACATAGCCGACAGAGCAATGCTGTAAAATACCTACAGCCTCATCAATCGGCATAACCGTAAGCAAATGGACTTGTTGCTCTTGCTCGTACTGCAAGAATGCATTGCGAGCTGCACCAATTTCTACTTCAGAAAAGTTTGGTGTTGTTTCAATAAAAGTGTTGTTCATTACCGTCATGGCGAATCTCCCGATTGGCATTGGTAACGACCATCGACAAAGCATGAAAAGCCACTCTTGCACGCTAAAAGTCAGACAACAATTAAGATGCACAGAGAAAACCAATGCGAATGCACTGTCTATTCAGAATGTATGAAGGAAATAACGAGAAGAAAATTAGAAAAGATGCCTCACCACTTAGGTAAGGCGGAGATCGCCAATACCGAAGCGGGTTATTTCGCTCCCTTAATCTTACTCACCCAACGACTGGGAGGATGGTCGGTATTGTTCATGTAAATCTCCGATAGCGCTGCCATTATTGGCAGCGCAAGTATAGTAGCAAAGTTCATCAGGTATGGAAGTTTTACTTTGCCGTTTTTGCTAAATTTTCATACAAAAAAAGCGCCCTTCGGACGCTTTCATTTGCAGTCATTATGAATTACTGAATAGTAATACGAGCAAATTTACGTTTGCCTACTTGGAACACGTAAGTACCCGCTTCTGGAGCAAATTTGCTGTCCGCAATTTTTTCACCATCAATCTTCACAGCGCCCTGCTTGACCATGCGCATCGCATCTGACGATGATGGACATAAGCCTGCTTCTTTCAACAGATTACTCACTGGGCGACCTGCGTCAAAGTCAAACTCTGGCATTTCATCAGGAATTTGGTTCTTCGCAAAACGGTTTACGAATTCTTGCTCTGCTGCATCGGCATCGGCTTCACTGTGGAAACGAGCAATAATTTCTTTTGCTAGCAATACTTTGATGTCACGAGGGTTTTTGCCCGCTTCTACATCAGCTTTGAATTGAGCAATCTCTTCCAGAGGACGGAAAGAGAGCAGCTCGTAGTAGCTCCACATTAGGTCATCAGAAATAGACATGATTTTACCAAACATTTCGCTTGGCGCTTCGCTGATACCGATGTAGTTGTTTGCTGACTTAGACATCTTCTTCTCGCCATCAAGGCCCACTAGAAGCGGCATCATCAGTACAACCTGAGGTTTTTGACCGTGAGACTTTTGCAGTTCACGACCCATTAGAAGGTTGAACTTCTGGTCTGTACCACCTAATTCAACATCCGTTTCCATTGCTACTGAGTCCCAGCCTTGTAGAAGTGGGTACATGAACTCATGAATAGCAATTGGCTGACCACCCGCGTAACGCTTTTTAAAGTCGTCACGCTCTAGCATACGAGCAACGGTTTGGTTTGCCGCAAGGCGAATCATACCTTCTGCGCCCAGTTCAGACAGCCACTCAGAGTTAAACTGAATTTTAGTCTTTGCAGGATCGAGAATTTTGAACACTTGCTCTTTGTACGTTTCAGCGTTACGCAATACGTCTTCGCGACTTAGCGGCGGACGAGTTGTGTTTTTACCTGTTGGGTCACCAACCATTGCAGTGAAGTCACCGATTAGGAACGTCACTTCATGACCTAGTTCTTGGAACAAGCGAAGCTTATTGAAAATAACCGTATGGCCTAGGTGAATGTCAGGTGCTGTTGGATCAGCGCCCAATTTAATACGTAGAGGACGGTCTTCTTTTAGTTTTGCGATTAGCTCTTCTTCTGGAATCAGCTCTTCAACACCGCGCTTAATCTCGGCTAGTGCAGCTTCAATGCTCGCCATTCTTGTTCACTCCCACAGATTTGGCAAAAATATAATAGCTGAACATATTACTTGAATAGCGATGCATTTTGAAACACGTTAGACTAGGTAGTTGTCACTTTTTCCGTTTAATTTAGCAATCAAGTACCTCATGCATTCGATTTTTGTCCGACTTCCACTCTTGCACAAAGTATTGATCGGTTTTTTTAGTGCGCTGATTATCTTCGCGCTCTTCTTTTTACCTGATCCGCAAGACCTAGACCCGCAGCAGAGCCGATTAAAAGTTGGTCAACATTATCCTGTGCCAGTTTCCCTCGAACTCAGTGCACTAAATAGTTCATCGCCTGCGGTTCCTGCCGTGCTGCGCTGGGAAACATACAAAGTAAAAAATGGCGAGAGTGCTGCCATCTTATTTAGTCGCGTAGGGCTTTCTGCTCGTCTATTACATGAACTGGTGTCATCAGACAAAGAAGTGGAAAAACAGTTAACTCGGCTTCGACCTGGTGACCGATTGCAATTTGGTTTTGACGAAAATAACGACTTGGTGCAGCTAAGAAGAACACTAAGCGCGTTCGAGACTTTTCGTATCACATTAAAAGACGGCAAGTACGTTTCTGAAGTTGATAAAAAAGAAGTCGACTTCCAGTACAACTACGCTGAAGCCACCATCAAATCAAACTTTTGGAATGCAGGAATATCTTCTGGATTAAATGGTAACCAAATCATGGAACTGGCTGGCATATTTGGTTGGGACATCGACTTTGCTTTAGATATTCGTAAAAACGACAGCTTCCGAGTACTTTACCAAGAGGAAGTGGTAGAAGGTGAAGTAATCGGCCGTGGAAAAATCATTGCTGCGATCTTTAAAAACCAAGGCGATACCTTTACCGCAATATTGGATCAGAAAAGTGGCAAGTATTACGACGAAAATGGGCGTGCAATGAAAAAAGCATTCTTACGCGCGCCGTTGGACTTCCGTCGAGTTTCGTCTAATTTCAACCCACGCCGCTTACATCCAGTGACGGGACGCGTTCGTCCTCATAGAGGCACGGACTATGCGGCACCAGTGGGCACCCCGATTTGGGCGGCTGGTGATGGCGTTGTTCAAAAATCGTCTTACAACAAATTTAATGGTAACTACGTTTTCATTAAACATAGCAATACTTACATTACCAAGTACCTGCACTTAACCAAACGTACTGTACGAGCTGGTCAACGCGTTAAGCAAGGCCAAACCATTGGTACGCTTGGCGGAACTGGCCGTGTAACTGGCCCTCACCTGCACTATGAGTTCCTTGTGAATGGTGTCCATAAAAACCCGCGCACGGTGAATTTGCCACAATCTAAATCCCTGACAGGCAAAGCGAGACAAACTTTCATGGCAAACGCGAAAATTAGCATGGACAAGCTTGAACGCTACAGCAAACTGCTAGCAATGAAGTAAGCCAGGTATTGAAAAGGGCAGCGAAGCTGCCCTTTTTGTTTTGTCGATATCATCACGATAAAGCTTACTGTTCGGAGTGATGCTCTCTCCCGAGCATAAGCAAACACGGTGTCAGAACTAACGTTAGCAAAGTCGCAAACGCCAAACCACCCGCGACAGCGGTCGCAAGCTGAGACCACCATTGAGTGCTTGGTGCGCCAAACTCCACTTTCTGATTAACTAAGTCGATGTTCATTTCTAACACCATTGGCAATAAGCCTAATATGGTGGTCACCGTCGTAAGTAAAACGGGTCTTAAACGCTGCACACCCGTACGCAAAATAGCCTCAGATTTTTCTAAGCCACGTTTACGCATCTGATTATAAGTATCGATTAAAACAATATTGTTGTTTACCACGATACCAGCCAACGCAATCACTCCAATTCCCGACATAATGATGCCAAATGGCTTTTGGAAAATAAGTAACCCGGCGAAGACACCAACGGTAGAAAACAGCACTGCACTAAGGATTAAGAAAGCTTGATAAAAGCTATTAAACTGCGTAATTAAAATCAAAGCCATCACACCAAGCGCGACAATAAAAGCATTTTGCAAGAATGCTGATGAGTTTTCCTGCTCTTCATTTTGACCCCGAATCTTATATTCAATGCCTTCCGGTAAGTCGAGCTGTTCCATTCCAGCGGCAATCTTAGGTAACTCAAGCGCCAAATTGTAACCTTCCACCATATCCGCTTTAATATTGATAACTCGATGACTGTCGACCCGACGAATAGTGTCTTGCTTATGATCTGGTTTGATTTGAGCAAAATTCGTAATCGGTACCAGACCAGCTGCCGTTTTCACTCTCAGTTGATCAAATCGACCTATGTCGCGCTTATCTTGCGGATAGCGCACCAAAATATCGACTTCTTCATCCGCATCATCGGGCAAATAATCGCCTATTTTCAAGCCGTTCGTAACAAACTGGACGGTATTCCCGACTAAAGTAGCATCCGCTGCAAAGCGAGAGGCGTCATCTCGCTGGATATCAATTTGCCAATCAATCCCTTCCTTATTAGTGGTATCACTCAAGTTGGTCAGTGCAGGATTACCATCAGCCCAATGTCGTACTTTTTTGGCTGCTTCATCTAACGCACTAACACTCAAATTTCGTGATGACACTTCAATCACGAGATCATGCTCGACAGGCGGTCCTGCGTCCGGGAATTTATACTCAAGTTCAACACCATAAAAGCGGTCTGTCGTCTCTTTTAGTTCCTCAATAATGGTTTTCACTTTGCGTCGATACTGCCAATCCACAGGCGTTATTTGAATCTGGCCAATCTCGTCCCCATTATCGCTCGATCCTGTGCGCGTGTAGACACTTTCAAACTCGTCATGACCGAGCATCACCTTCTCGATTTCGCGCATAACAACATCTTTTTCGTGAATAGACAGGTCACCATAAGAACGAACTTTAACGGTAAAAAAGGCAGGGTCCACCTCAGGGAAAAACTCTGCACCCAAGCCAGCTTTGTTGTAAGTGAAGCCGACACCTGCCGCTAGCAGTATCGCGCTGAGTAAGACCTTCCATGGATGACGAATCGCTACCGACAGAGTCTGGTAATAAAGCTTGGTAATGCCTGTCGCTTTTTCAAAGTTGCCGTTATGCAGCTCAACCATTTCTCGCTGAGCTTTCTGATTGACTACTTGAGGCTTGCCAATGATCCCACCGATGACAGGAACGAACAATAAAGCCATCATCAGAGAAGCGGCCAAAGTAGCAATTAAAGTAAGTGGTAAGTACTTCATGAACTCACCAGTGATGTCTGGCCAGAAAAGTAACGGAGCAAACGCAGCCAATGTGGTTGCTGTGGATGCGGTAATAGGCCAGGCCATTCGCTTTGCGGCATCTCGATAGGCTTCTTTACGTGGCGTTCCTTCTTGCATGCGCCGATCTGCAAACTCTGTCACCACAATGGCACCATCCACCAACATGCCTACTGCCATAATTAAAGCAAACAGTACGACGATATTGACCGTCAGCCCAAATACCGATAACACCAACAACCCAGTCAAGAACGATCCTGGAATAGAAATCCCCACGAGAAGCGCGGTCCTAACCCCCAATATGGCAATAATGACGATAACTACGAGGATAATTGCGGATAAGATATTGTTTTGTAGATCACTGAGCATCAATTTGACATCGTCGGATTGATCCCAAGTGTATTTAACTTGCAAATTGTCGGGCCACTCGGCGCGCTTCTGTCCCTGAGCCAGTACTTCTTTTACCAGCTCAACCGTTTCAATGATGTTTTCCCCTGCCCGTTTTTTTACGTCCAAAACGATGGCAGATTCGCCATCTAAACGAGCAAAACTTTCAGGATCGCGAAATGCACGCCGTACTGTCGCCACATCGCCAAAAGTGATCACCTCTTTTCCATTCACCTTGATAGGTAGTTCAAGCACATCTTTCAGTGAATCAAAAACCGATGGGACTTTTACCGAAAAGCGTCCATACCCAGTATCGACAAACCCCGCAGCCACAACTCGGTTATTCAAGGCAATTAAATTATAGATATCCGCTTGATCGAGACCGTAGCTTTCCATCAATAGCGGATCGACAACTATCTCCACGATGTCTTCGCGATCTCCTGCGATTTCAACCTCAAGAATCTGACGGAAACTTTCCAAACGATCACGTAACGTTCTGGCAATCTGAACAATGGTTCGCTCTGGTACGGTGCCATAGAGCACAACGGTCAAAACAGGCTCTTCAGATGCAAACGTGACTTCGTTTACCGTTGGCTCATCACTGTCCTCTGGTAACTTTGGCTTCGCAAGATCAACCGCATCACGCACATCTGCCATCGCTTTATCAAGATCCACTCCGACACTAAATTCCAGCGTCACCGAAGCATGACCTTCTGATGCCACAGAGGTCATCTCTTTTACGCCTTCAATAGAGCGCAACTCTTGCTCTATTGGCCGAACTAATAAACGCTCGGCATCGACAGGAGAAATGCCTTGATGCCCAACAGAAACGTAGATAATAGGAATGGTAATATCAGGGCTCGATTCCTTGGGGATTGTGACGTAAGTAATGACACCTGCAATTAATATCATCACCAACAATGTCAGCATAGTGCGAGCGCGAGATAACGCAGCATCAATCAGAGTGTACATAGGTGCTCCTTACTGCTCATTAGCCGCTTCAATAACTACGTCATCAACTTTATTGGCCAGTACTTGATCACCATCTCGCACAAAACCTTGTCCCAGCACGATAATGTCTACACGCTCTCCTAACCCAGAGAGCCACACACCATCATCCTCGGCCTTAACGAGTTGAATTGGAACAAACTCAACATGCTCATTACGCAGTGTCTTGACACCTAAGTTACCTTCTTCATCTAGTGCTAACATGGCAGCCGTAATCTTTACTGCCAACACTTCACTCAAAGGCAGCTGTACTTCTGCGCTCATACCAGCAGGAATTCTTGCGTCTTGATTATCAATTTCGATTTCAATTGGAAACGTATTAGTAGAAGCAGAAGAAACACGTCCAATGTAGCGCACACGACCTTGATGATGCTGTTGGTTAATGGTTCTTACGTCGGCTTCTAGGCCTTCCTTAAGATATTGTATATGCCGTTCACTGACATCGGCTTCAATCACTAAAGTATCCAAATCAATGACCGTCGCAATAGGATCGCCAATCCCGACAAAATCACCTAACTCAACAAAGTGATGATCTACGATGCCATCAAATGGCGCTTTAACCTCAGTATTTCTTAAAGCCGTTTGCACGTTACTCAAATTCGCACGTGCATCTACCAACGCTGCTTGCGCTGTCGCAAATGCAACCTCACCTTGCAGTCCGCGACTTTTTAGCGATTTAGCTGCATTAAACTCTTTCTCTTTAACCAACAGCATCGCCTGGGCCCGTTTAAGTTGAATGCCAAGGTCGCGCTTATCGATGTTTGCGATCACTTGTCCCTGTTTGACCGCTTGGCCTTTCTTTATGTTAAGACTGACTATTTTACCGGCAACTTCGGCGCCAAGACGCGCTTGACGATTGGGCGCTGTTCGTCCATACAATTCAATGGTTTTACTGGTAGGTTCGGCAAGAAAAGTATCAAACATCACCTTTGCAAGTGGTGTTGTGTTCGTGGATGTTGAAGAGTTAGGATGATCATCTTGTGCTTTGAGTTGGCCGATGGTTAGCCATGCAACAAGAAGTAAGACGAGGATAAGAGATACTAGCCAAGGGCGCTCGACAATTCGGCGCCCAAAAGAAAGTCCAGACATATAAAGTCCTTTTTATTATTTCTCTGCATATCTGCGAGCGTGCGCTTTACGTGACATCCTTCTACATAAAGCACAGGCAGCCATTAGCTGCCTGTTAGGTGTTAATTACACACTGAACGATGCACCACAACCACATGTTGTCGTTGCATTTGGATTATTTACGAAGAAGCGCGCTCCTTCCAACCCTTCTGTGTAGTCAACAATACCGCCAACGAGATATTGCAGACTCATAGGGTCTACAACCAGTGTTACACCACTGTTTACGATTGTCGTATCGCCTTCGTTTACATTTTCATCAAAAGTAAAGCCGTATTGGAAGCCGCTGCAGCCGCCGCCAGTAATGTATACGCGCAGTTTCAATGCTGGGTTTTCTTCTTCAGCAATCAATGCTTTAACGCGAGATGCTGCTGCGTCAGAAAAAGATAATGGTACGTTTACTTCGCTCACGAAGACCTCTCTCACTCGTGTAATGCGTCAAGCCTGAAGCAAGACGTCAAATTTGTGCTAATTGAGACGATTATCCAATACCTGACAAACTCGTTCAAGTATTCGCCGCCGATTCTTTATAACAGATGCGGATATATAAGATTACACTGCGAAACAACACATAAATTAAGCAAAACGTTTCTAACTTGATTATAGCTAGGTACAATGCGCTCCACTTGGTCCGAGCAATCAAAAGAGGATAACCCCATGACCAAATCATCAGAGCTGTATCAAAAAGCTCAGCAAACCATCCCTGGCGGTGTCAATTCACCAGTTCGTGCATTCAACGGCGTTGGCGGCTCTCCGCTATTTATCGAACGAGCAGACGGTCCACTGATTTTTGATGCCGATGGTAAAGCGTATATTGATTACGTTGGCTCTTGGGGTCCAATGATTCTTGGTCACAACCACGCGGTTATCCGCGAAGCAGTAATTGATGCAGCGCAACGCGGTCTTAGCTTCGGTGCGCCAACAGAACTTGAAATCGCGATGGCAGAATTAGTTTCTGAGCTTGTTCCATCAATGGAGCAAATCCGCATGGTAAGTTCTGGTACTGAAGCTACGATGAGCGCGATTCGCCTTGCACGTGGCTTCACCGGTCGCGACAAGATCATGAAATTTGAAGGTTGTTACCACGGCCACGCTGACAGCTTGCTAGTAAAAGCAGGTTCTGGTGCACTAACTCTAGGTCAGCCAAGCTCTCCTGGCGTTCCTGCAGATTTTGCTAAGCACACGCTAACAGCAACATTCAACGACCTAGATTCTGTACGCGAGCTATTTGCTGCTAACAAAGGCGAAATTGCTTGTATCATCGTTGAGCCAGTAGCAGGCAACATGAACTGTATTCCACCAGTGGAAGGCTTCCACGAAGGGCTACGTGAAATCTGTGATCAAGAAGGCGCGCTACTAATTTTTGATGAAGTAATGACAGGCTTCCGTGTTGCTCTAGGCGGCGCGCAAGCACACTACAACATCAAACCCGACCTAACGACACTGGGTAAAGTGATTGGTGGCGGTATGCCAGTAGGTGCTTTCGGTGGCCGTAAAGAAGTGATGCAATACGTTGCACCTACAGGCCCAGTTTACCAAGCTGGTACCCTTTCCGGTAACCCTGTCGCAATGGCAGCAGGCTACGCATGTTTGAACCTTCTAAAAGAAGAAGGCAACGAAAAGCGCCTAGCTTCTAAAACGAAACAACTTGCTGAAGGTTTTAAGTCTCTAGCAGAAAAACACGGTATTCCGCTAGTTGTTAACCAAGTGGGCGGTATGTTCGGCTTCTTCTTCACTGACCAAGAAAAAGTAACTTGCTACGAAGACGTAACGAAGTGCGATATAGAACGCTTCAAGCGTTTCTTCCACTTAATGCTAAAACACGGTGTCTACCTTGCGCCATCTGCGTTTGAAGCGAGCTTTACTTCACTCGCTCATGGTTCAAAAGAGATTGATGCCACACTAGAAGCTGCTGACCGCTGTTTTGCTGTTCTTGCAGAAGAAGCGAAATAATCGCTAAAAACGGCGATAACGCATTTAGAAAAGGACCGTAACGGTCCTTTTTTATTGCCAATTCAAAATAACCAATATCGCTAATACCCCAACGACAATGCCAAACCACGGTATTCGCTTAGCTTTTTTCTCGGTTTGACACTTTTTATCACCGTTGCAACAACCCATAGCTCATCTCTTGATTGATAACCGACTGATTTGTAGTCATTATAGCAAGGTACATCGCCCTGCTCTAATTCGGCATTGTCATAAGCTTGAAAGAGTTAAGAGTGCAAAGTAATAAAGGTTACACGCCATCATTGAAGGCATAAACCGTAAACGTCACCTGTAAGTTGGACTAATACCATGCCAAATAATGTAAAAATAACGTCGAGTCACCGAGTACTAATGGTTGCTTTACTCGCCGCTGCTTTTGCTTGCTACTTATTGGTTGAGCCATATATCAATTCCATTGTGATGGCTTTTATCATTTCTTTGCTCATGTTTCCGATACACGAATGGTTTGAGCAGAAAATTCCCAAGCACCCAAATATGGCAGCACTGCTGTCATGTGTCGTCTTGACGTTTATTATTGTTATCCCGCTTTTATTTGTGTTTGCAGCCATTGTTCAGCAAGGCTCTGTTTTCTCACAAAATACATATAATTGGGTTACCAATGGTGGCATCCAAGATATATTCCAACATCCTTTCGTTATCAAAGGCTTAGCGATTGTTAATGAGTACTTACCTTTTGATAAAATCGAGCCCAAAGCCATTGCTGAGAAAATTGGTCAATTTGCTACATCGTTTGGCTCTAACTTAGTTGCTATCAGCGCAAAGATTTTAGGAGACGCAACCAACTTCCTAATGAACTTCTTCCTGATGCTGTTTGTGCTGTTTTTTCTGCTTCGTGACCACGACAAAATTATCTCTGCGATTCGTCATATCCTGCCACTCTCACGTAGCCAAGAAGACCGCATATTGACAGAGATAGAGCAAGTTTCTAAATCAGCCGTGATGGGCTCATTCATGACAGCGATTGCTCAAGGTTTGGCTGGCGGCATCGGTATGTGGCTAGCTGGCTTCCCTGGGCTATTTTGGGGAACGATGATGGGCTTTGCATCATTCATTCCAGTGGTAGGAACCGCGCTAATCTGGATTCCTGCAGCAGCGTACTTGTTCTTAACAGGCGATATGACTTGGGCTATCTTCTTGACGGTGTGGAGTGTAGTTATCGTTGGCTCTATAGATAACCTATTACGTCCGTTGCTAATGCAAGGCAGCGCCGGCATGAATACCCTTATGATTTTCTTCTCATTACTGGGTGGTCTGCATCTGTTTGGTTTGATTGGTCTTATCTACGGCCCACTTATTTTTGCCGTGACCATGGTACTGTTTAATATCTACGAGGAAGAATTCAAAGACTTCCTTAACCAACAAGACAACAGCTAGTCACCGCTTAATCACTTCAAGCTTGGGGCAGATTGTGCGAAAATCTGCCCCAAATTATTTCTGATGAACCAAATTTATGTCTGCTTATATCGCTCCTAGCCAAATAGCTCAGCGCCAACTTGAATACTTCAACGGAAAACACGTTTTAGTCGCTGGTGAAGTTGAAGACCTATTTCCTCTTGAGTTAGTGGCTCATTGTGAGTCTGTTGAAGTGTTTACTTCCAACTATAGCTACTACCGCCAAATTCAAACCTCTGACAAAGTGAAAAGTCATTTTGGCTCTGTGTTTGATGTTGAAACAAAAGCAGACATGGTCCTTTTATACTGGCCAAAAGCAAAAGCTGAAGCAGAATACTTGCTGGCGATGTTGATGGCGAAACTGGGCATTAACACCGAAATCGTCATCGTTGGTGAAAACCGCTCCGGCATCAAGAGCATCGAGAAGATGTTCCAAGAATACGGCCCTGTGAACAAGTACGACTCTGCTCGTCGCTGCTCATTTTACTGGGGTAATTGCCTCAATGAACCAAAACCTTTCAACCAAGCAGATTGGTTTAAGTCTTACACTGTTACACTCGGTGAGCAGTCGCTAGCGGTTAAGAGCCTACCTGGCGTATTCAGCCATGGCGAGTTCGACTTAGGTAGCCGATTGCTGCTTGAAACCTTACCTAAGCTGTCGGGCAAAGTGCTCGACTTTGGTTGTGGTGCAGGTGTGCTCGGTGCGTTTATGGCGAAAGCGAATCCAGAGATCGCGATTGAGATGTGTGACATTAATGCTTATGCGATCACTTCTAGCCAAGCCACATTAGAAGCGAATGGTTTATCCGGACGCGTATTTGCATCAGATATATACTCGGATACCGCAAAAGACTACCGCTTTATTATCAGCAACCCGCCATTCCACAGTGGTTTAGACACAAATTACAACGCAGCGGAAACCTTGTTGGGCCAGGCACCACAATATCTAACCAAAGACGGCGAAATGGTGATTGTCGCGAATAGCTTCTTAAAATACCCACCAATTATCGAGCGGGCGTTTAATAATTGCGAGACGCTAAATAAGACCAATAAATTTTCTATCTACTACGCGAAAAAATCATAACTTCCCCCCGCGCAGGCACAAACCTGCGCGATTTTTTCTCATAAATTCAACACTCATAAGAAAAACTGCGTCACCCTGCACGCTTTACAACTAACTTTCTTGTCAAAGAAAAAAAACTCGTTAATTTTGTTAATTCTATCTAGTTGAACATCTTATCCGTTTTTAACGAGAACCTCGGCAGCGAAGTATGTTTTAGAACTGCCCATTATGAGTTGTAATCTTATCCATGTTTAAATTCTACAAAAAACAGAAATTTAAGCGCCTTCAGAGTACACTGATGACCGCATTTCTGGTGCTCAGTATCACACCTCTTACCATTACTGCGATCTTTTTCTTGCAGTCCCACAGTAAAGATCTGCAAGAACAAAGCACCTCGCACTTACTGTCTGTTCGAGATACAAAACAGCAGCAAATCATCGACTACTTTGAGGCACGAGAAACCGAAGTCATGGGCTTTGTGCGCTCAGAGTTGGCTTACGCCAGTGGTGGCCGATTCTACGGTCTCGTCAATGCTTTTAGTCGTTTAGGCAATGATATTGAAGAGTCTCGTAAAAACGCCCAACAGCGCTACATCGCGGGCAGCGGAGACCAAATCAAAACCTCAACGTTACCCGAGTCATCCAACTATGTAGGAAGTGAACGTTACCGACTTTTACATAAACGCTATCATTGGGCCTACTTGGAGCTCCTCAAGCGCTCTGATTTTAATGACATTTTGCTGGTCGACATCAATGGTAACGTCACCTACTCGATCAACAAAGACGATAACTACGGAACGAACTTGTTATCAGGCCCCTACAAAGACTCGGCACTTGGCAAAACTTTCAAGCGTCTCGCCGATGATGTGACTGAACGTCGAAAAGTAAACGAAGACTACACTCCTGTGATTGTGTCTGACTTCGAGCTGGAAGGGGGTAAATCAGTCGCTTGGCTAGGTGCACCAATTGTTCAACAAGGTTATCTACACAGCTATGCCATGTTCCGCTTGCCAAATAATGGCATCACTAAGTTAGCCGCAGACGCTAATCGAGAGTCATCCATTAACACCTTGCTGGTTGGAAATGATCACCAACCTCGCACAATTAACACGAAACAAGACGACATTAAGAACAGCTTAGAAGTGATCGATAAAGCACTCTCTGGTGCATTTGGTGTCGGCACTTACACAAACGGTTTAGGTGAAGAGATCATCGCGGCTTATGCACCGATTGAAACTCGTGGTGTGATTTGGGCGCTCGTCGTACAGTTACCAGAAAACGAAGCTTTCGCTCGTATCCATCAACTCGAAAAACTATTCGTTATCGCTATGTTGATCGCCATTATCCTTGTGGTGATCGCTTCTCACTATTTATCAAACTTTATCACTTCTCCGTTGCTGAAATTGACTTGGGTTGCCGAAAAGGTCTCTGCAGGGGATCTTGATGACACGTCTTTTAATACGGTTCGTAAAGATGAAATTGGTCGGCTTGCGTTAAGCTTTGAACGAATGCAACGCTCTATTCGAGAGAAGATTCAAACCATTAAGAAGCAAAATGAAGAACTAGAAAGCAACATACAGATCATTCAAAAACAGAATGAAGAACTGCAATTGGCCGATAAATTAAAAGATGAATTCTTAGCCACGACTTCTCATGAACTTCGTACACCGTTACACGGCATGGTCGGGATTGCTGAAACCTTAGCGTCCGGCGCCAATGGTGCGATCCCCGCTAGCCAGAAATATCAGCTTGATATCATCATTAAAAGTGGTCAGCGTCTCGCTAATCTAGTCGATGACTTGTTGGATTATCATAAAATGCGTTATGGAAGCATGGATATCCAGAAATCAGCAGTGAGTTTGGGCAGTGCAACACGATTGGTTTTAGAGCTTTCTAGCCATTTACTCGGAAGTAAAACCATCCGCATCATCAACCAAGTCCCAGCGGATTTAAAAGCAGTATCAGCTGACCCGCAACGCCTTGAACAAGTGCTATATAACCTGATTGGCAATGCGATTAAATACACCTCAGAAGGTAAAATTGTTATCTCCGCTAATGTGGTAGATGATCATGTACGCGTACAAGTCGTGGATACTGGACAAGGAATTCCCGCAGAACAACTTGAACATATTTTTGAACCACTCATCCAAGCAGGGCAAGACGCGAGCCGTTATCGTCAAGGTGCAGGGCTTGGGCTCTCCATTAGCCGGCAATTGATCGAATTAATGGGAGGCTCGTTATACGTCAGTAGCCAACCAATGGTCGGAACTACCTTCAGTTTCACTTTACCGCTCGCCAGTGAAGAAGAAATCCAAGCAACCCAGACTCTAGCTGCGCACGGGCACTTCCAAATTCCTGAAGTTAATGTAGAGAACAGCGAAGACTTATCACTTCCAGAGAACCCAGACGGCCCGTTACTGTATGTTGCTGACGATGAACCAGTAAACTTACGCGTGCTTGAAAGCTTTTTACGTTTAGAGGGCTATCGTGTGCGTACCGTCTCCGATGGGCCAGAAACGTTAGCGCTCGTCGAGCAAGAGAAGCCGGAACTTCTGTTATTGGATATCATGATGCCAGGCATGAGCGGCTACCAAGTTTGTAGTGAACTACGTGAAACCTATGATCATGCCGAGTTGCCAATCATTATGCTCACCGCACTCAGTCAAACAGAAGATCGTGTAAGAGGTTTTGAAGCAGGAGCCAACGACTATTTATCGAAACCATTTAATAAACAAGAGTTGGCGGCACGTATCCAAGCGCATTTAACGGCAAGTAAAGCAGAAATGCGCCATATGGAAAACAAAGTGCTAGAGTCTGAACTGAGACAGCGAGCAGTCGTTGAAGCAAGCTTACTTGAGACTCAAGGTCGTTTGTTGGAACAGCTAGAATCGGCTCCTGAAGCAATCATCTGTCTACGTGAAGACAAGCGTATTCGCTTTGCTAACGAAGCTGCTTGTAAGCTATTCAAGCGCAGCTTAGAACAGCTAAAGCGCTCATCTGCTGATGAGCTGATTGCCCCTAAATATCTAACCGTCAAACAACCTCATTACTGTGGTAAGATTGATATCTATATTGAAGATATTCGTCAGAACATCGAAGCAGACATTCTTAAGCTCCCTGAAGGTTCAGGGTTAGATATCATGTACATCTTTAATGTCGGCGGTGGAGCCAGTGCCGCTCGCATACATAATCTAGAAACCGCCGTAGAAGTGCTTTCAAGTTATGCATTTGATGGTGACAAAGACCAATTGCAAAAGCTAAAAGAGCTTGGCGGAGAATTTACGCGCCTTGCAGACAAAGCGCTCGGTAATAAAAAAGACAAGCAAGAACTTATGCGAGAAGTTCTAGTAGACGCAATGACACATGCTTTAGAGTATTGGGAATCTGTAACGGGTGAAAGTAAGTTCGCATTTGCAGAGCAAAGTGGCTTGTGGCGCGTTTATCTAGACCGTAGTACTTTGCAAACACGCACTTTAGATAAATACATGCGTATAGAAACATTACCCAAAACACCACGTTGGAGAACGGTGCTAAGCTCGATAGAGTTCATTCTCGAACACTGCAAAGAACAGAGCCCCGAGAGAGCATACATAGAAGCACAACGAGATAAACTACAGCGACTATTGACCAGCTAATATTTATCAAAAAAACTAGCCCAGCGTGCATGCTGGGCTTTTTTGTTATTCAAGTATTCCCTTCCTAGAGATAAAAGAGACCGCCTCTTCCTACCCCATTAACATATTTCCAATAACGAACATTCGGTTAGACATCGCTATCTATTGTTGGTCTTCAAAACGTACGATCTTATCCATTTAACTGGCCTTAATTAGGTAAGTTCGAGCAACCAAAAAACTTCATTCATACAATAAAAAAAGGACGACAAACGGAAGAAAACTGTCGATAAAAAAGGCCATTTTTCAGATAACAAGCGGATTTTGACGAACTATTGATAGAGATTGCGAACTTAATCACAACAGAACGGCAGATTAATTTTTAGCTGATTAATTAACACCATTTCTGTATGTGAGCGAGATCTCCGAACCTAGAAACCAAGCAAGAAACGTATATTTTAAATGGATCACCAGGTTAGTAATCACCAACACTCATTATTAACAAGGATATAAACTGCGACGCATATCAACGTTTATTTTTTGTCCCTCTACTGGTTAAAATTAGCCAAAATAACGTTTATAACGGAGAGCTCAGAGATTTTAACGTTTTTAACGGGAATCAAGTTTGATTATTTTATGGATAAGGTGTTTTCTTACTCCTGCCTAAGGCCTACAGGCCACTCTTGGCGAAACTCAATGTTGTAATGAGTAAGGCATGTACAAGAGGTAGGTCTTAGAGAGTGTTTATCAATTGATGACATTCAATTCCATTTAGTGAAATGAAAGCAAATAGTAAGGAACAGCTATGCTTGCCAATATTAAAAAAACAGCACTAGCAACAGCAATTATTGCAACGGCTACTACAGGTTTTGCATCGGTAGCTACTGCGGCTGAACGCAGTGAACTGACTATCCACCCTAAAGAGTTTACAACTTTCGTTCGTAACTTTAACCCTTTCTTGGGTGCAACTAACCTGCACACAACAACCGACTTTATTTACGAGCCGCTCGTTGTTTTTAACGAAATGCACGGTAACACGCCTGTATTTCGTCTAGCAGAAAACTTTACCATGGCTGATGACCTGATGAGCGTAACCTTCGATATCCGTAAGGGCGTAAAATGGTCTGATGGCAAAGCGTTTACCGCTGATGATGTTGTTTACTCTTTCAACCTAGTTAAAGAGAAGCCAGAGCTAGACCAATCTGGTATCAACTCTTGGGTGACTGGCGTAGAAAAAGTTAACGACTACCAAGTTAAATTCCGTCTAAGCGAAGCAAACTCAAACGTTCCTTACGAAATTGCGAAAGTACCCGTCGTACCTAAGCACGTATGGAGCAAAGTAAAAGATCCAGCAACATTCACAAACGAAAATCCAGTAGGCAGTGGTCCATTTACTGAAATCGACACTTTCACACCGCAGCTATATATCCAGTGTGAGAACCCGAATTATTGGGATGCTGACAACCTAGATGTAGATTGTCTGCGTGTGCCACAAATCGCGAACAACGACCAATTCTTGGGCAAAATCGTTAACGGCGAAATGGACTGGACGTCTTCATTCGTACCAGACATCGACCGTACGTACGCTGCAGCAAGTCCGAATCACCACTACTGGTACCCACCAGCGGGTACTCAAGCATTTGTAGTGAACTTCAAAAACCCAGACGCTGCGAAAAACGAAGCACTAACTAACGTTGACTTCCGTCGTGCGTTCTCTATGGCGCTAGACCGTCAAACTATCATTGATATCGCTTTCTACGGCGGCGGTACAGTGAACGACTTCGCATCTGGTCTTGGCTACGCATTCGAAGCTTGGTCTGATGAAGAGACGCACAACAAGTACAAAGGCTACAACACATACAACGCGGAAGGTGCGAAAAAGCTTCTAGCTAAAGCTGGCTTCAAAGATGTAAACAAAGATGGCTTTGTGGATACACCATCTGGCAAGTCTTTCGAGCTTCTAATTCAATCACCAAACGGTTGGACTGACTTCAACAACACGGTACAGCTAGCCGTTGAGCAACTAGCAGAAGTGGGCATTAAAGCTCGTGCTCGTACACCGGACTTCTCGGTATACAACCAAGCTATGCTAGAAGGTACTTACGACGTTGCTTACACCAACTACTTCCACGGTGCAGATCCACACTTGTACTGGGATAGTGGCTACAACTCGAAGCTACAAGCTGGTGACGGCATGCCTCGCTTTGCAATGCACTTCTACAAGAACGATAAGCTAGACGGTCTTCTTAACAGCTTCTACAAGACAGCAGATAAGCAAGAACAACTAGAGATCGCTCATGGCATTCAGAAGATCATTGCTCAGGACCAAGTAACTATTCCTGTGCTATCTGGCGCGTACATGTACCAATACAACACAACTCGCTTCACTGGTTGGTGGAACGAAGAAAACCCTAAGGGCCGTCCAAACATTTGGGCAGGTATCCCAGAGCGTCTACTTCACGTACTGGACCTAAAACCAGTTAAATAAGTAGAAGTTCATTTCAAGCGGCATACATCCCGTGTGCCGCCTATAAAAATCCCTTGTTAACGAAACCAATATGTGGCGCTCGTCGTCAGGGGATTTTTCGCTCTAAATTTCGCTAGGAGCGACCTGAAACCAGAAACAGGGAAAAAATCTGGGTGAGTAAGGTGTGAGTTATGGGTTATTTTTTAAGACGTTTGTCGTTCTATCTTGTCGCGCTCTTAGTTGCAGCGACGTTAAACTTTATTATTCCGCGAGCAATGCCTGGTGACCCAGTTACCATGATGTTTGCTAATGCTTCAGTACAGGTGACTCCAGAACGAATCGCAGCAATGAAAGAACTGCTCGGTTTCGTTGATGGGCCAATTTACATTCAGTACTTCTCGTACATTAAAAACATTCTAAGTTGGGAATTGGGCACCTCAATCCAGTTCTACCCACTTTCAGTTAATTCTTTACTAGGTAGTGCATTTGGCTGGTCACTATTTCTAGCTGGTACTGCGGTTGTACTTTCTTTCTCCATCGCTTCTGTCCTTGGTATTTTTGCCGCCTGGAAGCGCGGTAGTAAGTACGATGCATTCGTAACGCCTGGCACATTGATCATTCAAGCTATTCCACAAATGGTTATCGCAATGTTAGCGCTGTTTACCTTTGCGATTGGCCTGAAATGGTTCCCATCTGGCTATGCTTACACGCCAGGTACTATTCCTGATTGGACAAGCTGGGAGTTCATCAAGAACGTGGGTTACCACGCTGTACTACCTCTATTCTGTGCAACCATCGTTCAAATTGGTGGCTTCCTAGTTAACATGCGTAACAACATGATCAACCTTCTCGCCGAAGACTATATCACGATGGCTAAAGGTAAAGGGCTGAGTGAAAACCGCGTCGTCTTTAATTACGCCGCACGTAACGCACTACTTCCAAGTGTTACCGCACTGTCTATGTCTCTAGGTATGGCCATCGGTGGTCAATTAATCATCGAGATGATTTTCAACTACCCAGGCCTAGGTACTGTTCTATTGAACGCAATTCACGCTCGTGACTACCAAGTACTTCAAGGTCAGTTAATTATCATGACGATGTTCATGCTGTGCTTCAACTTAATGGCTGACATGCTGTACATGATTCTAGACCCTCGCCTACGTACGGGAGGCAAATAATCATGAAAGAACTATTCAAACTTATTTTAGGTAACGCATTCGCTCGCATTGGTCTTGGCATTGTTACGCTGTTCGTGTTCGTTGCGATTGCCGCTCCTTTACTTACAAAGCATGCGCCAGACAAGCGAACCGGTAACCCGCACGAATACCCAAGCTTTGTTGTAAAACAGGCACAAAACAATCCTGATGGTTGGGTCGCTAAAAACCTAGCAGACGATCGTCGTACGCTGATTATGTCTAAAAAGGCCGACCACGTATTAGGTACTAGCCGAATGGGTCGCGATATCTGGTCGCAAGTGGCTTACGGTGCACGAGTATCACTGGGTGTAGGCTTTGGCGCTGGCATCATCGTGTGCTTCTTAGCAACAGTCATTGGTATATCGGCAGGTTACTTCGGCGGCAAAGTGGATGACGTATTGAGTGCCGCGATGAACATCATGTTAGTAATCCCGCAGTATCCATTGCTATTCGTGTTGGCGGCCTTTATCGGTGAAGCAGGCCCACTCACCATTGCCTTGATTATCGCTGGTACTTCTTGGGCATGGGGTGCACGTGTTGTCCGCTCTCAAACTATGGCACTACGCGAGAAAGAGTTCGTTAAAGCTGCCGAAGTATTGGGAGAGTCTTCATTCCGCATCATCTTCGTTGAGATTTTACCAAACCTTATCCCAATTGTCGGTGCGAGCTTCATTGGCTCAGTAATGCTGGCGATCAACACTGAAGCGGTCATTTCGTTCCTAGGTTTGGGTGATGCCAACACGATCAGTTGGGGCATCATGCTTTACAACGTGCAAACCTCATCAGCCATGCTGATTGGCGCATGGTGGGAAGTACTAGCACCTTGTATTGCCCTAACACTACTGGTTACTGGTCTTGCTCTGTTGAACTTTGCCGTTGACGAAATTGCGAACCCTCAACTTCGTTCTCACAAAGGCATGAAACGCTGGAAAAAACTAGCAGCAAAAGACAAGAAAGAGCGTGAGCCTGAACTGGCACCACAAAATGCACTATGGAGCGGAGATAAATAATCATGACTGCACCACTAATTTCCATCCGTAACCTATGCGTAGACTACATCACAGACGCGGGCGATGTCCGCGCCTGTAACAACGTGAGCTTCGACATTGCACCAGGTGAAGTATTCGGTCTGGCTGGTGAATCTGGCTGTGGCAAATCCACTGTTGCCTTCTCACTAATGCGCCTTCATAAGCCACCAGCGTTTATCACAGGTGGTGAGGTTATCTTCAACGGTGAAGATATCCTTCAGTACAGCGATGATCGCATGCAAGCGTTCCGCTGGAGTGAAATGTCGATGGTATTCCAGAGTGCGATGAACGCTTTGAACCCTGTTCTAACCATGGAAGAGCAGTTCTGTGACGTCATCATGCGTCATACCAATATGACTCGCGCTCAAGCAAAAACACGCGCTGAAGGTCTGCTGGAAATCGTTGATATCCACCCTAGCCGATTGAGTGATTACCCGCACCAGTTCTCTGGTGGTATGCGTCAACGTCTAGTAATCGCAATCGCTTTGGCTCTGAACCCAAAAATGATCATCATGGACGAACCGACTACCGCATTGGATGTAGTGGTTCAACGTGAAATTCTACAAAAAATTTACGCGCTTAAAGAAGAGTTTGGTTTCTCAATTCTGTTCATCACACATGACTTGTCATTGATGGTCGAGTTCTCGGATCGTATCGGCATCATGTACTCAGGTGAGTTGATTGAAGTCGCGCCTTCTAAGCAAATTCTGGAAAGTCCTTACCACCCTTACACCAAAGGTTTGGGTAGCTCTTTCCCTCCACTAACTGGACCAAAGACCAAATTGACTGGTATTCCAGGTAACCCGTTGAACTTGCTAGAAGTACCACGGGGCTGCCGCTTCCAAGCTCGTTGCGATCGCGTACATGAAGCATGTACACGTGTACCAACCCAATTACGTCAAATTGAACCAGGTCGCCTCTCAAATTGCCATTTGTACGGCGACACCATTGCTCAAGCTAAGGTTTAACAACAAAAAAACGCTAGCTAAGAACAAAAATTACACTGGAGAGAATTATGAGCAAACAATTCGGCGAACTGCTGATTGAGGGTAAAAATGTCGTTAAGGACTTCCCTTTAAACAGTAACTCAATCAAACAATCTAAGATGCGCGCAATCAACGACGTCTCTTTCAAAATGTACAAGAGCCGCGGCTTGTCAGTGGTAGGTGAATCTGGTTCAGGTAAGTCTACTACTGCAAAAATGATTGCAAAAATGTACGCACCAACCGATGGCATCATTGAATACAAAGGTCGTGATATCCAAGACATCACCTCTCGTCACGATTTAATGACCTACCGTGAAGGTGTACAAATGGTGTGGCAAGACCCGTTTGGCTCGCTAAACCCAACGCACAATATCTTCCACCATATTGCGCGCCCGCTGCTGATTCATAAGAAAGTAGCACCGGGCAACAAGAAAGAACTGGAAGAGCGTGTGTACGACCTACTTGAACAAGTTGGTCTTATTCCACCAAAAGAAACGGCGCAAAAGTTCCCGCACCAGCTATCTGGCGGTCAGCGTCAACGTGTAAACCTAGCTCGTAACATCGCAGTTGGTGCAGAAGTGGTATTGGCGGATGAGCCAACATCGATGCTCGATGTATCAATCCGTGCCGGTGTTCTGAACTTGATGGAAGAGATGAAGTTCGAGAAACAAATGTCTCTGCTTTACATCACTCACGACATCGCAACAGCGCGTTACATTGCTGAAGATCTCGCGGTCATGTACGTAGGTCACATGGTTGAATGGGGCGATACTGAAGAAATCATTCACGATCCTCAACACCCATATACGCAACTGTTGGTATCTGCGGTTCCAGATCCATCGAAGTCTATTCACGAGAAACTGAAAGGCAACAAAGGGGAAATCCCACTTTGGACACCAGAATCTGTCGGCTGTCCATTTGCTGGACGTTGTGTACACGCTACCGACAAATGTCGCGAACGACTACCGGGCGTCACTCAACTGTCCGACAACCACTTTGTCCGCTGTTACTTATTTGAAGATTAATCATAACGAGGGTCAGGTTCAGCCTGGCCCATTCCTGTTTTTATCGTTTCCCGGAGACATTGAATGCTGCTACTGACTAACCACATTGGTTATGAACGTCTGGGCCCAAAGAAAGCCATTATCCAGACCGAACAACCACACTTGTCTTCTTACACTGCTCAATTGATTTGTGCCACTAGCGAGCAAACCGTGGCAACTTTTGCGGTTGAAGAACAAGGTAAAGTGGCGAACTGGCATCAGGGCTATTTCTACCTCATCGACTTTTCCTCTTTCACAACGTCAGGTGACTATTTCTTGCAAGTAGAAGATAAGCGCTCTTCCTCTTTCATCGTTGGCGAACACATTCTGTTGGATCAAACTTTGTCAGATGTGATCCACTACTTCAAATCGCAACGTTGCGGCGGGATCTTCGATCAACAAGATCGACAACTTCCAGTACTAAACTCCAATAAAAAGGTTGATGTACACGGCGGCTGGTACGACGCATCAGGAGACGTTAGCAAGTATTTAAGTCACCTTTCATACGCGAATTATTTGAATCCTCAACAAACCCCAATGGTGGTTTGGAACATCCTAAAAGGGGTTTCATTGCTTGAAGGAAGCGAAGACATTGCAGCTTTCACACGTACACGTCTGATTGAAGAAGCCCTGTTCGGTGCAGACTTTCTTGTGCGTATGCAAAACGAAAAAGGCTTTTTCTACATGACGGTCTTTGACAAGTGGAGCAAAGATACTGCGCAACGCGAGATTTGCGCGTACGAAACTCAACTTGGTCACAAATTTGACGACTATCAAGCAGGCTTTCGACAAGGTGGCGGTGTCGCCATTGCAGCGCTAGCGGCAGCGTCGCGTTTAAGTGTTCACGGTGAATACGATCAACAAAAATACCGCAACGCTGCCGAAAATGGTTACTGGCACTTAAAAGAGCACAATACGCAGTACCTCAATGATGGGGAAGAAAACATTATCGACGAATACTGTGCGCTACTGGCTTGTGTAGAACTGTTTAAAGCAACCAAAGAAACTCGCTACTTGGAAGAGAGCCGTTTCTGGGCGCAACGTTTAGTTGCACGCCAAATGAGCGACGAACAGATTCAACACTTTTGGTCAGCAAACCAAGACGGCAGCCGTCCATATTTTCACGCAGCCGAAGCTGGCCTACCAGTTATTGCCCTATGCGAATATCTATTAATTGAAGACGACTCAGCACGAGCGGAATCGGTAAAACGTATCGTCAACCTAGCGTGTGAGTTTGAGATCACAATATCGAATAAAGTGATCAACCCATTCGGTTACCCTCGCCAATATGTTAAAGGCGTAAATGAGTCAAAACGCGAGGCATTTTTTGTCGCACACAACAATGAATCTGGCTATTGGTGGCAAGGCGAGAATGCTCGACTGGGCTCACTCGCGACCATGGCGTACCTTGCTCAACCGCATATAGCGTCGCAAGAAGTACAGCAACAACTTTCTGTGTTTGCTCAAGATGCATTGAACTGGGTTGTAGGCTTAAACCCATACGACATGTGCATGCTAGATGGCCATGGTCGTAACAACCCTGATTACCTCCCTCAATATGGTTTCTTCAACGCAAAAGGTGGCGTGTGTAACGGAATCACTGGCGGCTTTGAAGACGAGGAAGACATTGCATTTAACCCACCAGCACAAAAAGAAGACGTGTTACAAAACTGGCGCTGGGGCGAACAATGGATCCCGCATGGCGCTTGGTACTTACTCGCGATAATGAGTCAAGCTCAGCATGTTTCTCAGTTGGCGACCTCTAAAAATATGAAGGAAGAATAATCATGGGAATGTATTTTGTCGGTATCGATGGTGGCGGCACGTCATGTCGAGCCAGGATTAAAGATTCACAAGGTAATTTTCTTGGCGAGGCCAAAAGCGGCAGTGCCAACATCATGCTAGGTGCTGAAATAGCAATGGCTTCGATTCTTGAATCCATCACTTCGGCTACCGAGCAAGGCGGTCTGACACAACAAGATTTCGCGTCGATGCACGTCGGCTTAGCCCTTGCTGGCGCAGAGCACAAAGCATCTTGGCAAGCCTTCATGTCTCTTCCTCATCCATTTGCCAGTATGACTCTGAATACCGATGCTTACGGTGCGTGCGTTGGTGCGCACAATGGCGAAGATGGCGCAATCATGATTGCGGGAACCGGTTCTTGTGGCATCTACCTTAACGGATTGGAGCAACATGTTGTCGGTGGTCGTGAGTTCCCTATTTCGGATCAAGGTGGCGGCGCAGTGATGGGGCTACGCCTAGTTCAGCAAGTTTTGTTAGCTGAAGATGGCATCAGAGAAAAAACGCCCCTAGCACAACACGTTATGACGCATTTCGAAAATGAGGTCGACAACGTGGTGGCGTGGTCAAAACAGGCGCTTCCTCGTGATTATGGGCAGTTTTCTCCGGCTATTTTCCAACATGCGGAACAAGGCGATGCACTGGCCATTGAAATGCTGAAGCAAACCGCAGCGGATATAGAAATGTTTCTCGTGGCATTAAACAAGCGCGGCGCAACACGTATTTGTTTAATGGGCAGCATAGCTGAACGCATTGTACGTTGGCTTTCACCACCAGTTCAGCAATGGATTGTTGAGCCACAGTTTGACGCGATTGAAGGCGCAATTATGTTTGCTGGCAAACCAGAACATAACCTTTACTCGCTCAGTGCGGCGTAGGAGTAGATATGGAATATCGTGTTGATCTCGTAGTCCTTTCTGAGCAGAAACAAAACTGCCGCTTTGGCCTCACCTTTCATAACTTGAGCGACCAAGACCTAAACAGCTGGAGCTTAACTTTCGCTTTCGATCGTTACATTCTTCCAAACAGCGTTTCAAATGGTCAACTGACTCAAATTGGTAGTTTTTGCACACTTAAACCAGAAGGGGTGGTACTGGCTGCCAACCATCACTATTACTGTGAATTCAGTATTGGTTCGAACCCATTCCGTTATTACTCGGATGGCTTTAACGAAGCGATGATCAACTTTGTCGTTGATGGAAACCCACAGCGCGCACAAGTGGATGTCACGCCTATCGTATTAGCTTCACCATACCGTGAACGCAGTGAGATTCCGGCAAGTTTAATCCATGCACAGCCCTTGCTGCCAAAACCAAACCATATTGAGGTCAGCGATCACTATTTTAGCTTTGATCATCATGCTGGCGTCGCGGTTTATTCAAGCCTGGCCAATTCAGCTAAAGAATGGCTACTTGAAGAGCTTAAGCGCATTCACCAATTTGAGTTCGCATCAGACAATGGCAGTCAGATCATCTTCAAAGGCAACCCAACCTTGGATGAAGGCGCTTACAAACTGAAAGTAGCCGAAGAGTCAATCAAAATTGAAGCAGGATCTTCGTCTGGTTTTACCCATGCTTGTGCAACGTTATTACAACTAATCAAAGTTGGCGATCAACCTAACTCAATGGAAGTAGTTTGCTGTTCAATCAAAGACAGGCCACGTTTTCGTTACCGCGGTATGATGCTGGATTGTGCTCGTCATTTTCACTCCGTTGAGCAAGTCAAACGCTTGATCAACCAACTGGCTCATTACAAGTTCAATACGTTCCATTGGCATCTTACCGACGATGAGGGTTGGCGAATTGAAATCAAATCACTGCCTCAACTGACCGATATTGGTGCTTGGCGCGGATTGGATGAGATCAATGAACCACAGTACACGCACTTTGATGAACGTTACGGCGGCTTCTACACACAAGAAGACATCAAAGACGTTATCGAATTTGCATCGCAACGCGGCATCACCATCATTCCTGAAATTGATGTACCTGGTCATTGCCGAGCCGCCATCAAGTCGTTACCACACCTATTGGTAGAAGCGGAAGATACCACCGAATACCGCAGTATTCAGCATTACAACGACAACGTCATTAACCCTGCTCTGCCGGGGAGTTATGAATTTATCGACAAAGTGCTAGAAGAGGTCTCTGCGCTTTTTCCTGCGCCTTACGTTCATATTGGTGCCGACGAAGTACCTAACGGCGTATGGTCAAAAAGCCCAGCATGCCAAGCACTAATGGAACAACTGTGTTACAGCGACTACAAAGATTTGCAAGGACACTTCTTGCGTTATGCCGAAGACAAACTTCGTAAATTGGGCAAACGCATGCTGGGCTGGGAAGAAGCTCAACACGGCGACAAAGTCAGTAAAGATACGGTGATCTACTCATGGCTAAGCGAAGAAGCGGCATTGAACTGTGCTCGCCAAGGCTTTGATGTGGTGCTGCAACCAGCACAAACCACTTACCTAGATATGACCCAAGACTACGCACCTGAAGAACCGGGCGTGGACTGGGCAAACCCACTGCCACTAGAAAAAGCTTACAACTACGAGCCGCTCGCTGAAGTGCCTGCTGACGACCCAATACGTAAGCGCATTTGGGGCATTCAAACAGCATTATGGTGCGAAATTATCAATAACCAACCTCGCATGGACTACATGATCTTCCCTCGTTTAACTGCAATGGCAGAAGCATGTTGGACAGACAAACAACACCGAGATTGGACCGACTATTTATCACGCTTGAAAGGCCATCTACCTCTGCTTGATTTGCAGGGAGTGAATTACCGTAAACCGTGGAAGTAATACAAAACTGATGTCGAAACATCACGCTTAAACAGTTTTTAAATTTTGGCTGCTGATGCAGCTTCGTAAAAAGGAAAGACACAAATGAAATACGGCTATTTCGATAACGAGAATCGCGAATACGTCATCACTCGCCCTGACGTACCAGCACCATGGACCAACTACCTAGGTACTGAGAAGTTCTGTACGGTTATCTCGCACAACGCGGGTGGCTACTCGTTCTACAACTCTCCAGAATACAACCGTGTTACTAAATTCCGTCCAAATGCGACATTCGATCGCCCAGGACACTACGTTTACTTGCGTGATGATGAGACAGGTGATTACTGGTCAATCTCTTGGCAACCAGTTGCGAAGAGCCTAGACGAAGCAAACTACGAAGTTCGTCACGGCTTGTCTTACTCTAAGTTCAAATGTGAATACAGCGGTATTACCGCAACAAAAACTCTGTTCGTGCCAAAAGGCGAAGACGCTGAAATCTGGGATGTAGTGATTAAAAACACCTCTGACAAACCACGCACGATCAGCGCATTCTCATTTGTTGAGTTCTCATTCAGCCACATTCAATCTGATAACCAAAACCATCAGATGTCTCTGTATTCAGCAGGTACGGCTTACAATGAAGGCGTGATTGAGTACGACCTGTACTACAACACGAATGATTTCGAAGGTTTCTACTACCTAGCTTCAACATTTGATCCAGATTCATACGACGGTCAACGTGACAGCTTCCTTGGCCTATACCGTGACGAAGCAAACCCGCTAGCGGTAGAACAAGGTAAGTGTTTCAACACAGCACAAACGTGTTACAACCACTGTGGCTCTCTGCACAAGCAATTCACTATCCAGCCGGGTGAAGAAGTTCGCTTTGCTTACATTCTAGGTATCGGTAAAGGCAATGGTGACCGTCTACGTGCTAAGTACCAAGACTTTGCAGAAGTCGACAATGCATTTGCGGGTATCAAAGCACACTGGGATGAACGCTGTGGCAAGTTCCAAGTGAAATCACCAAACGAAGGTCTAGATACCATGATCAACGCTTGGACACTGTACCAAGCAGAAACTTGTGTGGTGTGGTCTCGCTTTGCTTCATTCATCGAAGTGGGAGGCCGTACTGGTCTTGGTTACCGCGATACAGCGCAAGATGCAATCTCAGTTCCTCACGCTAACCCAGCAATGACGCGCAAACGTATCGTTGACCTACTGCGCGGCCAAGTAAAAGCGGGCTACGGTCTACACCTATTCGATCCAGATTGGTTTGATCCAGAAAAAGCGGATGTTAAACCATCGAAATCCCCAACCGTGGTTCCAACACCGTCTGATGAAGACAAGATTCACGGCATCGAAGACACTTGTTCCGATGACCATCTATGGCTAGTTCCAACCATCTGTAAGTACGTGATGGAAACCGGTGAGCACAGCTTCTTCGACGAAGTGATCCCTTACGCCGACGGTGGCGATGCAACGGTTTATGACCACATGAAAGCCGCGCTAGACTTCTCGGCGGAGTACGTCGGTCAAACCGGTATCTGTAAAGGTCTGCGTGCAGACTGGAACGACTGTCTGAACCTAGGTGGTGGCGAATCTTCAATGGTGTCGTTCCTACATTTCTGGGCACTGCAGGAGTTCATCGACCTAGCGAAATACCTAGGCAAAGAAGCCGACGTAGAGAAATACACGGAAATGGCAGCAAACGTGCGTGAAGCTTGTGAAACCCACCTTTGGGATGACGAAGGCGGTTGGTACATCCGTGGTCTGACGAAGAATGGCGACAAGATCGGTACTGCGCAACAAGCGGAAGGCCGAGTACACCTCGAGTCAAACACGCTTGCGGTACTTTCCGGAGCGGTATCTCAAGAGCGCGGCGAAAAAGCGATGGACGCTGTCGATGAGAACCTATTCTCTGAATACGGCCTCCACCTAAACTCACCATCTTTTGCAACACCGAATGATGATATCGGCTTCGTAACTCGTGTTTACCAAGGCGTAAAAGAGAACGGTGCGATCTTCTCGCATCCAAATCCATGGGCTTGGGTAGCTGAAGCGAAACTGGGTCGTGGTGATCGTGCAATGAAGTTCTACGATGCACTTAACCCATACAACCAGAACGACATCATCGAAAAACGTATTGCAGAACCTTACTCATACGTACAGTTCATCATGGGTCGTGACCACCAAGACCACGGTCGTGCAAACCACCCATGGTTAACAGGTACGTCAGGCTGGGCTTACTTCGCTGTTACCAACTTTATCCTTGGTGTGCGTACAGGCTTCGATGGCCTAACTATCGATCCATGTATCCCAACGAACTGGCCTGGTTTCGAAGTGACTCGTCAATGGCTAGGTGCAACGTACAACATCAAAGTCGTTAACCCAGACTCAGTAAGCAAAGGCGTTAAGTCGATTACTGTGAACGGTGAAGCAGTGAATGGTGCCTCTGTCCCAGTTCAAGCGGAAGGTTCAGTAAACGAAGTTATCGTTACTCTAGGTTAATCATCTTTTGGGGGAGTCCTTCTCCCCTTTTGATTTATCCGGTGCATTTATGTTTTACAAGTGCATCGGTTCGCTAGCAAAGATTTAAGAGGCGGTGGGATGCCGCTCTTATCGAGGATCGAATCATGATCAAATTTGGTACAGGCGGTTGGCGTGCATTTATCGGTGAGGAGTTCACCAAAGATAATGTACGTTTGGTCGCTCAAGCAGTTGCAAACATCACGAATAACGAATCGGTTGCTGATCGCGGCTTTGTGATTGGCTATGACCGTCGTTTTCTTTCCGATAAAGCAGGTCGTTGGTTCGCTGAAGTTCTAGCAGCAAACGGCATTGTGGTTAGCTTTATCGACAAATTTGTCCCAACACCTATCGTAATGTTTAAAGCGAAAGAAATGGGCTGCGCATACTCGGCATGTATTACCGCATCACACAACCCTGCCGATTACAACGGCATTAAAGTCTTCATTGAAGGCGGTCGTGACGCAGATGAAATCATCACCCAAAAAATCGAATCACAAATAGACGCGCTCACTGCGCAAGATGTAAAAAGCGTCGACTTTGAACAAGCGGTTGAAGATAAGCTGATTGAAATCATCAATCCGATGAACGAATTCGTTGACTCAATCATCGACTTTATCGACATCGAAGCGATCAAGAAGGCGAATTTACGTGTTTTGATCGACCCAATGTTTGGTGTTGCGAAAAACGCGCTACAGACCGTATTGATCAACGGTCGTTGTGAAGTCGACGTAATCAACGACGGCAAAAACCCAGATTTCGGTGGCTTAATGCCATCACCAAGTGCAGCAACGCTTTACCGCTTGATGCACCTTGTAGAACAAGAAGGCTACGACATTGGTATTGGTACCGATGGCGACGCAGACCGCCTTGGTATTATCGACGAGAAAGGTAACTTCATTCATCCAAATGAAGTACTACTGCTGCTTTACTACTACCTACTTGAATACAAAGGCTGGACAGGGTCAGTAGTACGTAACATCGCAACCACTCATCTGTTAGATAAAGTCGCAGAAGATCATGGTGAAAAATGCTTTGAGGTTCCTGTAGGATTTAAGCACATCAGTTCTCAAATGGAAGCTGACGATTCGCTGATTGGCGGCGAAAGTTCTGGCGGCCTAACCATTCGCGGCCACATCAAAGGTAAAGACGGCGTATTCGCATCAAGCCTATTGGTAGAAATGATTTCAGTAACCGGCAAGAAGCTGTCTGAGTTGCTGGATGAAATCTACGGCAAGTACGGCTATGCCTACATGGCAGAAGGCGATTGTAAGTTCAAACCAGCGCAAAAGGACGTTCTGTTCAACAAAATTTATGTTGAAAAACAGTTGCCTGAGTTTGAGTTTGAAATCGAAAAAGTCAGCTATGAAGATGGCGCGAAAGTCTACTTCAAAAACGGCGGTTGGATCATCGCTCGCTTCTCTGGCACTGAGCCACTGCTACGAATTTTTGCAGAGATGCAAGATAAGGACACTGCGGAACGTGTTCTTCAACAGTTTAAAGACTTCTTGTCTTTATAACTGAACCTTGTGCCCGCTTCGAGCACTATGATGAGAGTCAACGCTGTCTGAAAAGGCGCTCATCAACAGGAGAAGAGCACTTGCCCGGCTCCACTGCCGGGCTTTTTTATTGTATGTTGGAAAGTCGTAAACGAGATAGCAAAGATACTCAGGAGCGTTAAGCAAATGCCAGGACGCCTTGCGTTTCAATTTTCACCGCGACGGACTCACCTATATTTAATGCTTGCGAAGCTGTAGCTAACAAACGGTCACCATTCGCGTTAATCACATAACGGCAGTGATCACCCATAAAATGCTGTTCCAATACGGTTACCGAACTATCTTCATCGGATTGAATTTGCACATGCTGCGGTCTTAGCAGTAAAGAGCACTCCGCCTGTACTGGAATATCTTGTTGAGCCGTGGCTTCAACCACGCCCAAGTGGGTTTCATATTCTGAATTCGAAACCCGTTTAGCAGCAAGGTAGCTGCCACCACCTAAGAAATCAGCGACAAATTTACTTGAAGGCTGGTAGTAAAGCTCAGATGCTGTGCCATATTGCTCGATGACTCCATTGTTCATCACTGCCATTTTATCGGCGAAAGCAAAAGCCTCTTCACGGCTATGCGTAACAAAAATGGCAGTCACACCTTGGGCCTTAAAAATCTTACGGATCTCACTTATCAACTCATGGCGAACTTGCGTATCAATATTAGAAAACGGTTCATCCAGTAACAATAAGTCTGGGCTGTAAGCCAATGAGCGAGCAATCGCAACACGCTGCTGCTGTCCGCCAGACAATTGGTGAGGATAACGATCGCCATAACCTTGAAGGTGTACGAGTTCTAACATTTCTTGAACTTTAGCATTTTTCTCTTTTGTCGAGCTCTGCTTTAAGCCAAAGGCAATGTTTTGCGCCACCGTCAAGTGAGGAAAAAGTGCGTAATCTTGGAAAATCATCCCTATGTTACGCTGTTCTGGCGGCAACCAGTTTTCCCCATCATCAATTGTGACGCAATTTAGACTCATTTCGCCTGACGTTAACGGCAATAATCCCGCAACGGCCTTTAATAGTGTTGTTTTCCCACAGCCACTAGCTCCTAGCAAACAGACAATCTGCCCTTGTTCTACCTCAAGAGACAATGATTCAAGTACGGTTTGATCATCATATTGGCACGTTAGGTTTTTAATTGATAATGCACAGCTCATCAGTGATTTTGCTCCAGTGAACGGTTAACAACAACAAGCGGGATCAACCCAACAAGAACCAACAGGACCGCTGGTAAAGCGGCCAATTCTAAATGCTCATCCGAGGCGAAGTTATAAACGTATGTGGCTAGTGTTTCAAAGTTAAACGGACGAAGTAACAAAGCCGCATTGAGCTCTTTCATTGACTCGATAAACACTAATAAAGCCGCAATCAGTGCACCGCGCTTAACCAGCGGAAAGTGCACGCGCCACAGCATGGCATTGGGCTTACAACCCATAGTGCGCGATGCCATATCTAACGACGGAGAAATTTTATTTAAATTACTTTCGATACTACCAATCGCTACCGCGGAAAAGCGCACAACCATGGCAAATACTAGTGCGAACATGGAACCAGAAAAGATAAGTCCCGGCCTTCCCCACTCCATGGCTTTAGCAACGTCGTTGACACGATGATCCATAAACAGCACAGCGACCATCACACCGATGGCTAGTACCGTTCCTGGTACTGCATAGCCCATAGAAGAAAGACGCATAAATGCCAAGCTTTCTCGTTTACCATTGACTCGATGGGTAAAGTTAACGATCAGTGCGACAGCAACACCAATAATCGCAGCAATAACAGACACAACTAAGCTATTCCATGCGTATTCACGAAACTCTGAGGTCCAACTCTGCGCAAAATAAGTGATCGCATAATCAATCAGCTGTAGTAGCGGCAAAATAAACGCGACCGAAACCAAGCCCCAGCACCAAACTAGTGCGGTCCACTTTTTCCAGCCCGTCAACTCGTAACGAAAATCTTCGTGACTGTTAAATTGGCTTTGAAAAAGCTTTTGTTTACGGCGGCTGTATCGTTCGGCACTAAGAAGCAGTACTACAATGACGAGCATCATGGCAGAAATCTTGGCTGCCGCATTAAGATTAGAGTACCCCAACCAAGTATCGTAGACCGCTGTGGTTAACGTATTCACCGCGAAGTAACTTACCGTACCAAAGTCACCGATGGTCTCCATTGCGACCAATGATAAACCCACTGCGATAGAGGGTCTTACTAACGGCATCGAGATGCGCCAAAAGCTTTCCCATGGAGAGCACTTGAGCAAACGCGCGCTTTGCAATAAAGAGACATTTTGCTCCATAAACGCAGCCCGGCACAATAAATACACGTAAGGATACAACACCAAAGCCAACACAAAGGTCGCACCAGGCAGCGTACGAATGTCAGGGAACCAATACTCGCCAGGTCCCCATCCGGTTACATCACGCAAAAAGATCTGAATCGGGCCTGCAAAATCAAACCAATCAGTAAAAATATAACCAATGATATAACCTGGCATTGCAAGAGGTAGCACCAATGCCCACTGCAACCATTTTTCGGTCGGCAGTTTACACATGGCCATTATCCAAGCGCTTGGAATACCAAGAGTTAAGGACAGCACCATTACGCCAACAGTTAGCGCAACCGTGTTAAAAATATAAGTCGGCATGACCGTTGCCATTAAATGAGCAAACAAATCATCCGTTTCACCAATTGCGGTGTAGAAGATCGCTAAGATCGGCAAAACCAGTAGCAGAGTTATTACCCCACTACTGGTTTTCCATAAAGAGTGTTTATCTTTCATCGCCTAATTACTGCAAGGCTGTATGAAATACAAATGCTGTTGCAAATACATCTCATATCCTTTAATCAAATGGGGGTACTGTTATACCCCCACAAGGAATTAAAGGTCAAATTTCACTTCGTCTAATAGCTTAATTGCCGCTTCGTGGTTGGCTGCAATATCGTCTAGAGAAAGCTTGTCTGCTTTAAAGTCACCCCAAGATTCCACAAGCTCAGAACGCTTCACGCCTTCTTTAACTGGGTACTCATAGTTAACTTCTGCGTACATTTGCTGCGCTTTGTCACCCGTTAGGAATTCCATTAGCTTCACAGCATTGTCTTTGTTTGGAGAGTACTTCGCCATCGCCATACCAGAGATATTCACGTGAGTGCCTGTAGTCTCTTGGTTAGGGAAGTTGATGTAAACTGCATCAGCCCAAGCCTTTTGCTCTTTGTCGTTAACCATTTTACCTAGGTAGTAGCTGTTACCCAGAGAAACATCACATAGGCCTTCTTTGATCGCTTTAACTTGTGCACGGTCGTTGCCTTGTGGTTTGCGAGCAAGGTTTGCTTTCACGCCTTCCAACCACTCTTTGGTTTCTGCTTCGCCATTGTGAGCAATCATTGCTGAAACTAGAGAAACGTTGTACGGGTGCTTACCGCTACGAGTACAAATTTTACCTTTGAACTCTGGCTTAGCTAAGTCTGCGTAGTTGAAATCTGCGCCTAGTTTACCTACGCGATCACGTGATGAATAAACGCTACGAGAACGTAGAGTTAGAGCAAACCACTCATTCTCTTTATCTTGGTATTGAGCAGGTACGTTTTCTTCAATGATTTTGCTATCGACTTTCTGAACTAAACCTTTGTTTGTCAGTTCAGCTAGACGGCTGATGTCTGTCGTAAGAATAACGTCAGCAGGGCTGTACTCACCTTCTTGAGCTAGCTTTTCTGCTAAGCCTTTTTTAGCAAATTTTACGTTTACTTTGATGCCAGTTTCTTTAGTGAACTCATTGAACATAGGTTCAACTAGGAAAGGTTGACGGTAAGAGTAGACGTTCACTTCTTCAGCAGCCATTGCTGTTGGAGCTAGAGTAGCGCAAGTTAGTGCTGAAAGAGTTAGCAGTTTTTTCATTGTTTAATCCTTTACCATGCTAATGATAACGTTTATCAGTTGCGTTATTATATGTATGTTCAATAAGAAGACAATGACGAATATTAAAAAACCTGCTCATCGGAGCAGGTTTTATTGTGTTAAGTGTGTAACCATTTATTACAAGCTAATGATTATTTCACCGTAACAAACTCTGGGTAAGCACCAACACCACAATCATGCATGTCCATACCTTCCATTTCTTCATCTTCTGTAACGCGAATCCCAACGGTTGCTTTCAAGATTGCCCACACAACTAGGCTGGCACCAAATACCCAAGCAAAGATAACTACGGCACCTAAAAGCTGTGCACCAAACGTTGCATCACCGTTGCTCAGTGGCACTACCATTAGGCCGAAGAAACCACACACACCGTGAACTGAGATAGCACCTACTGGATCGTCAATTTTAAGTTTATCTAGAGCAATGATACTGAATACAACTAGTGCACCCGACACTGCACCAATCGCAACCGCGTACAGTGGTGATGGCGATAGAGGGTCTGCAGTGATGGCAACCAAGCCAGCTAGCGCGCCATTGAGAATCATCGTTAAATCGGCTTTACCCCAAGTAGTTTTACAAACGAATAGCGCCGCAATTGCACCGGCAGCCGCAGCTGCGTTAGTGTTTAGAAAGATCTGACCTACCGCTGTAGCATTCTCAAAATCTGAAACCATCAACTGAGAACCACCGTTAAATCCAAACCAGCCAAACCAAAGGATAAAAGTACCCAACGTTGCCAAAGGCATGTTAGAACCTGGAATCGGATAAATTTCACCATTTTTACCGTACTTACCCTTACGCGCGCCAAGCAGTAACACACCAGCAAGAGCAGCAGAAGCACCTGCCATATGTACGATACCAGAACCCGCAAAGTCACTAAATCCAGCTTCTGCTAGGAAGCCTCCACCCCATGTCCAGTAACCTTCCATTGGATAGATAAACGCAGTTAAAATCGCAGAGAAAATCAAGAAAGACCAAAGCTTCATGCGCTCAGCTACCGCACCAGAAACGACGGACATGGCAGTTGCAACGAAGACAACTTGGAAGAAGAAGTCAGATTCTAAAGAGTGGTCGGCCCCTTCACCTTGAGTACCAATTAGCGTACCAAATGAAGGTAACCAGCCTCCTTCTCCATTATCGACATACATGATGTTATAACCGACGATCAGAAACATCGTACATGCGATGGCGTACAAACAGATGTTCTTCGTAAGAATTTCTGTTGTGTTTTTAGAGCGCACAAGGCCAGCCTCTAGCATCGCAAAGCCTGCTGCCATCCACATTACCAACGCACCGGAAATGAGGAAGAAAAAGGTGTCAAGTGCGTAACGTAACTCGGTTACTGTTGTTGTTAATTCCATAATAAGTATCTCCAATCCTTTGAATTCTTAAAGTGCTTCTGCGTCCATTTCGCCAGTTCGGATACGCACCGCTTGGTTCAGATCGTAAACAAAAATTTTACCGTCGCCGATTTTTCCGGTTTGCGCAGCTTTTGTAATTGCTTCAACAACACGATCTACATTGTCTGCGTGAGTCGCGATTTCAATTTTCACCTTTGGTAGGAAATCAACTTGATACTCTGCACCGCGGTACAATTCCGTATGACCTTTTTGACGACCGAACCCTTTAACTTCTGATACTGTCATCCCTTCGATACCGACATCAGCCAATGCTTCTCGTACATCGTCTAATTTAAACGGCTTAATAATGGCATTGATTATTTTCATTGAGTTATCTCCGAAGCTTTCATCCTGAAACACTTCTTATAATCCAATCTACGTGCCAAGTTTTTAAGTTATTGAATAATAAAAACTAACCTCAATTTACATATCTATAAACAAAAAGGGCGCACCATATCGGTGCGCCCTTTTCACAAATTTAAAGCAACGGCAGAGAAGTTACCCAAAACTGTGCATTAAATGTTCAAAAAGTCTTTCCACTGTTCGATAAGTGCCATGAAATCCTCTATCCCACAACTTGCTGTACTTTCTGCATTGTAGAAGTCGAACTCACTTTCCATCTCGACATCATATTCATGGGCTAATGCGTTTTCTTGTACAAGAACTTCGTCGCCCTGAATCATCAAGCTAATTTCCGTGCCTGTAAGGTTATGCTCCTGAGAAGGCGCTGAAAATGACCGCTCAATTAGCTTTTCAACCTGTGCAATCTTCATCGGATCTTTACCAATTTCTTCTTGCAACCAGCGCCCTACAATCTCATGTCCCATGCTACATTTTACGTAGTACTCGCCCATCAACGTGTTACGAATGAATTCAAATTCCACCGAGATTGCCTATTTCGTATCAATTTGGTGCGAGTATAGCGAATTGCTCCCATAAAAAAAGCACCTCATGTGAGGTGCTTTTGAATTGTGCATTTCTGATTATGCCGGTTCTTGGAAGATCACTTCGTCCGCTTTCTTGGTGTATTGATCCATTTTATGGAAGTTCAAGTAGCGGTACGTATCCGTTGCCGTAGCGTCGATTTGCTTCGCGTATTCTAGGTATTCTTCTTTGGTTGGAATCTTACCTAGGATTGCACCTACTGCAGCTAGCTCAGCTGACGATAGGTAAACATTCGCACCAGTACCCAGACGGTTCGGGAAGTTACGCGTTGAAGTCGACATTACTGTTGATTTATCTGCAACACGCGCTTGGTTACCCATACAAAGTGAACACCCTGGCGTTTCAATACGAACCCCTGCACGTCCGAAGATACCGTAGTAGCCTTCTTCAATCAGTTGGTCTTTATCCATCTTTGTTGGTGGCGCTACCCAAAGGCGCGTCGCTAACTGGCCATTGAACTTATCAAGCAATTTACCTGCTGCGCGGAAGTGACCGATGTTCGTCATACAAGAACCGATGAACACTTCATCAATCGCTGTGCCTTGTACTTCAGACAACAAACGAGCGTCATCTGGGTCATTCGGTGCACATAGTACTGGCTCATTGATTTCAGCCATATCGATTTCAATCACATGTGCGTATTCAGCGTCTTTATCTGCTTGCATCAGCTCAGGGTTTGCTAGCCACTCTTGCATTGCAGTAATACGGCGCTCGATAGTACGGCGATCACCGTAGCCTTCAGAGATCATCCACTTCAGCATCACGATGTTAGAGTTTAAGTACTCTTCGATCGACTCTTGAGACAATTTCACAGTACAACCTGCCGCCGAACGCTCTGCAGATGCATCAGAAAGCTCAAATGCTTGCTCAACCGTTAGCGTTTCTAAGCCTTCAATCTCAAGGATACGGCCAGAAAATTCGTTGATCTTGCCCGCTTTTTCTACCGTTAGTAGACCTTGCTGAATCGCGTAGTAAGGGATGGCATGAACAAGATCACGCAGTGTAATACCCGGTTGCATCTCACCTTTAAAACGAACCAAGATTGACTCTGGCATGTCTAGCGGCATAACGCCTGTCGCAGCTGCAAAGGCAACCAAGCCCGAGCCAGCTGGGAATGAAATACCCAGAGGGAAACGAGTATGTGAGTCACCACCCGTACCGACAGTATCCGGTAGTAGCATACGGTTCAGCCATGAGTGGATAATACCGTCACCAGGACGAAGAGATACACCACCGCGGTTCATAATAAAGTCCGGAAGTGTATGGTGAGTGTTAACGTCTACTGGTTTTGGATAAGCCGATGTGTGACAGAAAGACTGCATGACAAGATCAGCAGAGAAGCCGAGACACGCCAAGTCTTTAAGTTCATCACGAGTCATAGGGCCAGTAGTATCTTGCGAGCCTACTGTCGTCATCTTCGGCTCACAGTAGGTTCCAGGACGGATGCCTTCTACGCCACATGCTTTACCAACCATTTTCTGTGCAAGCGTGTAACCCTTGCCAGAATCTGCGATTTCACCAGGTTTACGGAATACATCCGAAGGCTCAAGACCTAGCGATTGACGCGCTTTGTCTGTCAAACCACGACCGATGATCAATGGGATACGACCACCAGCACGAACTTCATCAATCAGTACTTCTGTTTTTAGCGAGAACTCAGCTAGAACCTCACCAGTTTCGTGGTTGCAAACTTTACCTTCATATGGGTAAACATCGATAACATCGCCCATGTTGAGCTTAGTTACGTCAACTTCGATTGGTAGTGCGCCAGCATCTTCCATTGTGTTAAAGAAGATAGGGGCAATTTTGCCACCAAGCACATACCCACCAGCTCGTTTGTTTGGAACGTAAGGGATATCATCACCCATAAACCAAAGCACTGAGTTTGTTGCCGATTTACGTGAAGAGCCAGTACCAACAACATCACCAACGTAAACCAATTGATGACCTTTGTCTTTTAACTCTTCAATTTGCTTGATCGGGCCAATAGTACCCGGTTGATCAGGGTTTATTCCTTCACGCTCGTTTTTAAGCATCGCCAGTGCGTGTACTGGAATATCAGGGCGAGACCAAGCGTCAGGTGCAGGTGAAAGGTCATCCGTGTTCGTTTCACCTGTTACTTTAAATACGGTTAGAGTGACTTTTTCTTCAAGCTTAGGCTTAGAAAGGAACCACTCAGCATCAGCCCATGATTGAAGTACTTTCTGTGCATGCGCATTGCCAGCTTTCGCTTTCTCTTCTACGTCATAGAAAGCATCAAACATCAGCAGCGTATGAGACAGCGCTTTTACTGCGATCTCTGCCAGTGCTTCATCATCCAATAGCTCAACTAGCGGTTCGATGTTGTAACCACCTTGCATAGTGCCTAGCAGTTCAGCCGCTTTTTCACGACTCACTAATGGTGATTTAACTTCACCTTTTGCTACTGCTGTTAGGAAACCCGCTTTTACATAAGCAGCTTCATCAACACCTGGAGGGATACGGTTTTCAAGTAGGTCAAGAATGACTTCTTCTTCACCTTGCGGGGGATTTTTCAGAAGTTCTACAAGTCCAGCAACTTGTTCTGCGTCTAGCGGTTTAGGAACAACTCCTTCAGCAGCACGCTCTTCGACGTGTTTACGGTAGGCTTCAAGCACGACTTTTTCCTCTCATTGCGGTTCCTCCTCTATTATTACTATTGTTAAAGTAAAGGAGTGAACATCCTTGGAAACTTGGCTCTCCATTGCCCTTGTTTTCATTCAATTATGATTGAGAAACAGCGCCGTAGAGGCCAAACTGTGGGCAAAATAATAGCAAATTTAACCTTAAATTAAAATCTTATCATTTTGACCAACATAGCAACTTACGACTAAAGTTCTGCTAATTTTGACCAAATATGCCAAGTTTTTGCTTTCTCATACCCGGTTAATTAAACGATGTTCCTACGATCAAATACACAGCATCCAAATCTTGCTCGGTACGACCGTATGCCAACATTATTGGTCCTATTGGTGAGTCAACACCAAAGAAGATGGAACCAGCATTGTAAAGCGGCGCTTCGTTTAGTTTCAGATCATTATCAGACCAAACACCGCCATATTCGACCGATGCGCCCAGGTAGACTGGAGCTTCAAACAATCCGAAATCATTATCAAACCACTTATATCGGTACACCAAACTGCTGAAAAATAAGTTCTGTCCGATCAGGCTATTTCTTGGGATTCCCGATAGGCTTAAGAAGCCGCCCAACTCTCTGGGATCAAGCGGTAAAGATGAGTTTTTACTCTCTACAAAACTATATTCAGCATGTCCGACTAAAGTATGACGCTGATGACTCACTGCACCTTTAAATCGTGCAGAGATTTCATAAACGGTATCTTCAATAATTTTGTCAGTTTCTAAAAGGCTAACGCCCTGAGGACTTTGATCATGAGACACTAAATATTCGAGATCGACTAAAAGCCCACGAGTCGGAAATGCGAAATCATCAAGTGTGTCTAGGCGATAATTGGCAAACAGACCACGACGTTCAAAATCCAATTTACCAGCAGAAGCCAAAGTAGAAAGCTCAATATCTCCGGTAGAGTAGCGAGCGCCAAATCGAAGTTCTTGCCACAATGTGGGTTGGATACCTATCGCTAACTCTGTTGTAAAATCATCGTAAGTGACCGGAAAAAAGTCATTTACTGACTCTAAATCTGGTGCTTGAGGCTCTGTTAAAGGTAAGTTTCGGCTCTCACTGCCATAGGAAATTCGCCCCGATACAAAAAGTTCTTGGCTAGATAAAACAGGGGAATACAACTCAGCTTCAATCAGCTTATCCGTGCCCATTTCTACGTTGAACGCCAACTCCGCGCCATGAGAGTTCAAGTTGGTAAAGTTGGTCGATATTCCTATGCCGTACTGGCTATCTGTATCGAAGTCATCTTCAAGAAAAAATCGGAAGTTGAGATAATTAGGCCCCCACGACTTCTCGTTAACATCAAAAACCAACAATGTCTCACCATCCACCTCTTCAAAGTGATAAGTGATGAGCTCGAACCGATCTAACGCGTAGAGGTTTTCAACGGCTTTCTCAATTTCGGCCGTTGAAATACGACGTCCGGTTTCTAATTCAATACGATTCGTCAACAACACATCGCTGTAGTGCGTGTTATTAACAATCACTATGTCATCAACCACACGCTGATCGCCATAAATCAAAGTTTTACGAACTTCTTGTTTGCGATCGATGTATTTTTGATAGTCCGCGTTGGACAAGCGTAACTCTTTCAGCTTGTCTTTTAATTGCTTGGTAATATCGTACCCAGCTTGAAAAGCCCAAGGCATTTTGTCGAACTCGACGGTTTCCATGGTGCCCACATTGGGACGAATATAGATATCTTGAGGTTCAAGCTCGTCCACTTGCTGTTGTGTACTACGACGAACGAGATAGTTAGAGAGTTGGTCCGCGACAGTAAACAGCCCCGTAAATTCATCTTCGGTTTTGTAATCGGTGCTAATATCGACGGCAATAACGACATCAGCCCCCATGGCGCGAGCCACATCGACAGGCATGTTATTGACGACGCCGCCATCAACAAGCATATGGCCATTGAGCTTATAAGGAGGAAGCGCTCCTGGTACAGACATGCTAGCCATCATTGCATCAACAAGGTAACCATTGCCCAGTACGACTTCTTCTAGGGCAAGAATATCTGTCGCAACAGAACGATAGGGAATGGCAAGATCATCAAAAGAATCGAATCGCCCTAAGTTCCCTGTAGTCTCACGCAATACTCGCAACATGTTCTGGCCTTGCACCACACCCGTTGGTGCTCGTACCTCACCGAATCTTAAGCCGAGGTCGGTATTAATTTGATAGCGGTCTTCATACTCTTTGTCACGAACTCTACGTTGGCTACGGTCAACACGATCTCGATAACCGCTGCCCCAATCGACGGTGTAGATAAAACTCTCGATTTCATCAGCACTCATCCCCGTGGCATAAAGCCCACCCACATAGGCGCCCATACTGGTACCGGTCACAATATCCACAGGAATCTGCATTTCTTCCAATGCTTTTAAAACTCCAATGTGTGCCGCCCCTTTCGCTCCGCCACCAGCGAGCACAACCGCCACCTTTGGTCGAGGTTCCAAGTCATCCGTTTTTGTTAGAGAGTTTGCGAGGGAAACAGAAGGAGTGATCATCAAAAAGGTACTAACCCAAAGCGCAAAGTTGCGAACCGATGGGCTTGATAACAGCTTTTTGAACATTCACTTCTTCCTTTATTGAATATCTGATCAAGTAGGGCGTGCTAGCAGTACTGTACTAACACGCCCTAATATGTACTAAGAATTAATCAGATAAACAAGCTAATGTTGTTGATTTGGCGATGCTACCAATCAAATATGCTATTTAACCAGTTTGATTTCTTCTCACACTGTTGCTTTATCTGACCGGTTTTATCCCAAACCGGCAGTTTGTAATCACTACGGCAGTTCATTTCTAAACCTCCATCAGATGTAGGCTTGAACCCTAATGTGGTGATTTCTCTTGGCCATGGGAGCTCTAAACGCTCAGGAATACGCTGCTTCAAGTACTCTGCGTATACTCGTAATGCACCACTCGACCCCGTTAGATTCACGGGTTTATTATCGTCGCGGCCTAGCCAAATTGTCGTCACCTCACGACCATCAACACCGACAAACCAACTATCGCGGTTATCATTACTGGTACCCGTTTTTCCTGCCAATGCAGCCCAACCAAACTGGCTTTGTAAGAAGCGGCCAGTGCCTTGAGCAACCCCTTGTTTCATCGCGTAGGTCGTTAGCCATGCTGCTTGTTCATCCACGGCTCTTGATGAACGAGGCAAGGATTGATACAGCACATTACCTTCCATATCCATGACTGAGCGCAGAGCGGTCAGTTTTGCACGCTTACCTGAATTCGTCAGAGTCTGATACATCTGTGCGACTTCGAATGGCGTCAAAGAAAACGAACCCAAAAACATCGAAGGCACTGGGCGAATTTCGTCTTTGTTCACGCCCAAACGCTCTAAAGTATTGGAGACTTCAGGAATGCCAAGTGCCATACCTAAGCGCACGGTTGGTACGTTAAGTGATTTCGCTAAAGCAATGTAAAGTGGCACATCACCACGATATTTTCTATCGTAGTTGCGCGGCGTCCACACGTTACCTTTACTGCTCTTCAGACTTAACGGCGTGTCGTGTAGCGTCGTGCCTAGGTTGTATTTATCCGGTTGTTCTAGAGCCGTTAAGTAAATCGCTGGTTTCACTAAAGAACCAATTGGACGACTGGCATTGAGCGCGCGGTTAAAGCCTTCATAACCGACACGTTTACCACCAACCATCGCACGGATTTCACCACTATGGCGATCAACGGCCACAGCAGCGGCTTCTAACTCTTTACCACCCCGTTTAGCTAGTTCGGGGATCTTTTTCGCGATAGCTTGTTCCATTTTGCTTTGCGATACTGGGTCCAGAGACGTAAATACGCGCAGTCCGGTCTCTGCTTTAAATCGCTCCCCAACTTTTTCTTTTAATTCAATGCTCAATTGTTGGAAATAAGCTGGCTGACGGCTCGCAATACGTGGCTTGCTTTGCGTATCGAGTGGACGACTTACAGCTTGTTCATACTGCTCTGAAGTCAACATGTTTTGCTGCATTAACAGGCGCAGAACGAGATCACGACGCTCTTTCGTTCTCTCAGGGTAACGAATTGGGTTGTAGTAAGACGGTCCTTTTACCATCCCAACTAACATCGCCAGTTGATCGATTCGCAACTCTTGGATTGGCTGCCCAAAATAGTAACGCGACGCCAAGCCAAACCCGTGGATCGCTTCACCTCCACTTTGACCTAGGTACACTTCGTTTAGGTAGGCTTCTAAGATACGGTCTTTGCTGTAACGGTAATCCAAAATTAGCGCGATATACGCTTCTCGAACTTTACGCCACAGTGTTTTATCACGAGTCAAAAACAGGTTTTTTGCCAATTGCTGAGTCAGCGTACTACCACCTTGAACAGTACGACCCGCCTTAATGTTCGCAACCAATGCACGTGCAATCGCGAGCGGTGACACCCCGTCATGTTGATAAAAATCCCGGTCTTCGGTCGCAAGCAGTGCATCCACCAAAATTTCAGGGAACTGATCACGACGTAAGAAAAGGCGCTGTTCATCACGGTCTTTTTCCAGCATGCCCAACATCTTCGGTTCTAGGCGCAAGTAACCAAGGTCTCCTCGAGATTCTAAAGACTGAATACGTTGCAAGCCGGAATCAGAGAAATGCAGCATAATGTGACGATCTGGCTCGGGACCATCGGCAAACTCGAATGGACGACGAATCAATTCAATCCGAGTGGAAGAAGAGGAATATTCGCCTGGGTAACGAGGTTGACTCACTTTACGGTAATTCAACACATCTAACTCGTTGCGCAGTTCTTGGATGGTGATATTCTCACCAGGGCTTAGATTCAAGATACGGGCATAAACCACCGTAGGCAGCTCAAACAGCTGACCTTCAAAGCGTTCTTTCACCACACTATCTAAGTAAATCCCAACAAACAGCAAAACAGCGGCAAGTGCAACGCCAGCTTTCCAGCTAAACGACCACAGAACTTTCAACCACGAACGTTTCTCGTTAGTCGGTTTTTTACTCGGCGTACGTCGAGTCTGTTTTGCGGTTCCTTTATTGGTTGTACTTTTCTTCGCTGGCGCTTTTTTCGCGCTAGGCTTCTTGCTGTCAGTCATTATTCAATTGTCTTTTTGTTTTCGTTGTTGCTACATGATTGGCAGGATCATCTGGCCAAACGTGTTTTGGGTAGCGCCCTTTCATCTCTTTTTGAACGTCTTTGTAGCTTCCGTTCCAGAAAGCCGCCAAGTCCGACGTTACTTGCAATGGACGTTGTGCCGGTGAAAGCAGTTCAAGCACCAAACGCTTGCGGCCAAGAGCCACCGTTGGGGAACCACTCTCCCCAAATACTTCTTGCATACGCACCGATAATATCGGCTCATGGTCATATTGGTAACGGATACGCTTCTTTGAACCTGTGGGCAGTTGGTAATGCTCAGGTAACCATTCATCCAGTTGTTGATTGAGTGGCCAACCTAATCGAGCATTAAGCGCTTCGACCAAGTTGATCTTGCTCAGGTCTTTAACCGAGCTGACAGACGTCATGTATGGTTCTAACCACTCCTCTAATGAATCCAGCAAACTGGCTTCATCAAACACTGGCCATGACTGCTCAGGTAACCATTCCACCGCACAACGAATCCGAGCCAACAAGCTCTCCGCTGCCGGTGTCCAGTTTAGACTCTGTAAGCCCTGGCGGCGGACATACGTGAGTAAAGCTTGTGTCATTTTTTCTTTGCCCGGGCTTGGCAACGGCTCGCGTTCAACGACCAGCAGACCGAGTTTTGTTTGTCGCTCAGCTATTAGACGGCCTCTTTTTTCATCCCAGTCCACTACTTCTTCAGACGAAAATAGCGTATCAAAGGTCGTTCGCAATATATTGACATCCAATTCACATGCCGAATGAATTTGACTTGAATTAGAATGAGAACGCATTAAGTCAACGGCAACCAAATACTCACAGCCACCTAGCATGTCTTCCTGACGACATTCTGCACCATGACCATTAGCCAAAGTAAATCGCCCAAATTGATTTGTGCGCTGCTGTGCAATGCGATCTGGAAATGCCAAACTTAACACCAGCGGTAATGCATCTTCATCCACGCCTTTCAGGTCAAATACCGTATCCAATTTGTACGCCAGAGATTGAGCACGCTTGAACAACATCGACTTTTTTGGATGAGTACCAACAAGCCAACGATGCAAGCTATAAGCGATATTGGTAACATTTCTCTCTGGCTCTTCAATCAGTGCGACCGCCGCCAAAGCAGCATTTAACATCTTATCACTGTAAGATTGCGCTTTAATTAGCATCGCAGCCGCACGAGGCTCAACGCCTAGTTCATGCGCCTGTTTTCCTTCGGACGTTAATTGCCCTTTTTCCGTCAGTAGTCCCAATGACACCAATAGCTGCTTCGCTTGTTCCAATGACGCATTAGCGGGAACATCAAGCCACTTTAGATCGTGGATATCACTCGCTCCCCAAAAGGCAAGCTCCATAACTAAACTAGCTAAATCGGAATGCAAAATTTCGGGTTGGGGAACCAGCGGTTGCTGCTTGAACTGGTTTTCAGAATAAAGACGAACACAAATGCCCTCTTCTATTCGTCCCGCTCGTCCTGTACGCTGAATCGCTGAAGACTGTGCAATGCGTGTTTGCTCTAAGCGTGTTAAACCGTTTTTCAAATCAAAGCGGGCAATACGCTCTAACCCAGAATCAACGACGAGGCGAATGCCTTCAATCGTTAGTGAAGTTTCTGCAATGTTGGTCGCTAGAACGACTTTACGCTTACCTTGTTCTGCTGGCGTAATCGCTTTTTGTTGATCTGCAAAGCTCAGTTGACCATAAAGTGGGCATACGTCGATATCATCCGCTAAATGAGACAACCGCTCTTCAACTTGTTTTATGGCACCAACACCCGGTAGGAAAGCTAACAAAGATCCAGACTCTTTGTTCATAAGACTTTCTATTGTTTTTGCCATACTCGTAGGTAAATGCTCGTTCACACCTAACGGCTGGTAGCGCATTGCCACATCAAAGCTGCGCCCTTCAGATTCAATGTAACTGGCTTCCGGCAACAACGATTGTAATGCTTGTTGGTCAAGCGTTGCCGACATTACCACCAGCTTGAGATCGTCTCGCAATGCCTCTTGAACTTCTAAACTGAATGCCAAAGCGGTATCGGCATGAATGCTGCGTTCATGAAACTCATCAAAGATCAGTAGATCAACCCCATCCAGTTCAGGGTCAGTTTGGATCATCCTGGTCATGATCCCTTCGGTCACGATCTCCAGCTGCGTTGCAGAACTTACCTTTGCCTCGCCACGAACTCGATAACCCACGCGTTGACCAACTTGTTCTCCCAATTGCTCAGCAAGATAACGGGCAATGTTACGCGCCGCGAGTCGTCTTGGCTCAAGCATGATGATTTTTCCAGCAACCGAATGATTTAAGAGTAACTGCAAAGGGAAGTAAGTCGACTTACCGGCACCAGGCGCCGCTTTTAAGATCACTTGATGTTGATTTTTGACCGCCGTCAGCAACTCAGGCATCACGGCTTCAATCGGCAATTGTGACAAAGGAAATACCTTATGGTGTAATGGTGGCAACATTGTACATAAAAAATTTTTTGTCTAAATAAGCAAATGCATTTCACACCCGCTTTAGAGTCCGCCACTCTACTCAAACGTTATAAACGCTTTCTTGCCGATATCGAGCTCGACACTGGTGAAATCCGTACAATCCACTGCGCAAATACAGGTGCAATGACGGGTTGTGCAACGCCCGGAAACAAGGTTTGGTTTTCTACTTCCGACAACCCGAAACGAAAATACCCCAATAGTTGGGAGTTGAGTGAGACCGAACAAGGCCACCGTATTTGTATCAACACCGCGCGTGCCAATCAATTAGCCGTAGAGGCTATTGAAAATAATGTCATTTCAGAGCTTTGTGGTTATGACACACTTCAAACTGAGGTGAAATACGGCAATGAAAATAGCCGAATTGATATCTTGCTCAGCGCAGACGACAAGCCAAAGTGCTATATAGAAGTGAAAAGCGTCACTCTTCTTGATGAGACCGACTCTACTGGACAAGGATACTTCCCAGATGCGGTCACGACTCGGGGACAAAAACACCTGAGAGAGCTCACAGAAATGGCACAAAATGGAAGTAGAGCCATACTTTTATTCACTGTTTTACATTCAGGTATTGAAAAAGTATCCGCGGCGCACCATATAGACGCGAAATATTCACTATTACTCAAACAAGCACAAGACGCTGGAGTGGAAGTTCTCTGCTACAAAGCTGAACTGAGCGATACTGGAATGAAGCTGATTTCCGCTATTGATTTTATCAATTAAGAGAAAAAATGATGTCGTCTTCACATTGACGATAACTTTGCGATTCAGTATTTGCTTGCACCGCCTCTTTTTGCTATAGATACCCGCCTTAAATTGACTGCGTAGCAGTTGACTAGGTGTAAGTAGGAGATGCTGTATGCCAGAATCAAAGAAGAAAACGATAGGCATCCTAGCCATTGCCGGCGTGGAGCCATATCAGGAAAAACCTGGTGAAGAGTACATGTCACCAGAGCAGGTTGAACACTTTACGAAAATCTTAACAGCTTGGCGCGACCAGCTAAGAGCTGAAGTGGATCGTACTGTTCACCACATGCAGGACGAAGCAGCAAACTTCCCAGATCCAGTTGACCGCGCCTCTCAAGAGGAAGAGTTCAGCCTAGAACTGCGTAACCGTGACCGCGAACGCCGTTTGATCAAGAAGATTGAAAAGACTTTGGATAAAATCAAAGAAGACGATTTTGGCTTCTGTGAGTCTTGTGGCGTAGAGATTGGCGTTCGCCGTCTTGAAGCACGTCCAACCGCTGACCTTTGTATTGACTGTAAAACACTTGCAGAAATCAAAGAGAAGCAAATGCAAGGTTAATCACCCAGCATTATGATTGTTGAAGGGAGCTCAGGCTCCCTTTTTGTTTTGGCTATCTTCGCACCCTATTTGTTTACTAAATTCGAGATACACGCATGACACGCTATGTAGGTCGATTCGCCCCATCTCCTTCTGGTCCACTGCATTTTGGTTCACTGATTGCCGCTCTTGGCAGTTATTTTCAAGCGAAAGCACAAAACGGAGCTTGGTTAGTACGTATTGAGGACTTAGACCCACCAAGAGAAATGCCAGGTGCAGCGCAACTTATCCTAGAGGCACTCAAGGCCTATCAGCTGCATTGGGATGGAGAAGTGGTATACCAGAGCGAACGTCACGACCTTTACCAAGCTCAAATAAACAAATGGCTCGAAAATGGGGAAGCCTATTATTGCCAATGTACTCGTAAGCAAATTAAAGAGCATGGCGGTTTTTATCCTGGCACTTGCCGCGATAAAAACTTGAAAGACGGCGCGATTCGCCTAAAAATGACCAAGCCTGTCGCTCATTTCCTCGACCAAAAGCGGGGAACCATTACTATTCCAGAGCAACTCGTTAATGAAGATTTCATTATTAAACGTCGAGATGGATTATTTGCTTATAATCTTGCGGTAGTATTGGACGACATCGACCAAGGCGTCACAGAAGTCGTGCGAGGTGCAGACTTAATCGAGCCGACAGGGCGTCAAATTAGCCTGTACCAAATACTTGGTCAGCCTGAAGTTAGCTACTTGCATTTACCATTGGCGATGGACAACAACGGCAATAAATTGTCGAAACAAAATCACGCGACGGCTATTGATATAGATACACCAAAACCTACTCTATTGCGCGCCATGACATTTTTAGGTTTCGAGATACCTGAAACCGTAAGGGCGGCCAACATAGAAGATATTCTTCGTTGGGGCTGCGAAAACTGGCGGTTGGAACAGCTTCCAGCAGAGATCGAGATCACACCGTGATTCTCAAATGGCATTGTGTAGGCTATCATTAGCCGCAAATTAGGCCCTAGAGGCGTATAAAACTAACCAAAGCAAGATTGGATTAAACCCAGTTATTGCCAGATGCACATGAATACAAACGACTATACACCAAGCGAACCTGCCACAATTCCAGAGCTCGCTCTCAATGTAATAACTCGTGAAGAGCACAACATTTCGCGTAAGCAGATCAGTGATAATGCGCTGAAGGTACTGTACCGCCTAAATGGTGCTGGTTTCGATGCTTTTCTTGTGGGTGGCGGGGTTCGAGACTTACTGCTTGGACAAAAACCAAAAGATTTTGACATTGCGACCAACGCAACGCCGGAACAGATCAAACAGCTATTTCGTAACTGCCGTTTGATTGGTCGCCGCTTCCGCTTGGCTCATATTATGTTTGGCCGAGACATCATTGAGGTTGCGACATTCCGTGGTCACCACCAAGAGCAAAAGAATAAGAGCATTTCTCAGCAATCAAAAGAGGGTATGCTGCTGCGTGACAACGTCTACGGCACCATCGATGAAGATGCTGAGCGCCGTGATTTCACGATTAACTCGATGTACTACAACATCGCAGATTACTCGATTCACGACTACGCACGTGGTATTGAAGATTTAGAAGATCGCCTAATTCGACTGATTGGTGATCCAGAAACACGCTACCGTGAAGACCCTGTGCGCATGCTGCGTGCGGTTCGTTTCGCGGTAAAACTAGACTTTGATATTGAAGAAGACACCGCAGCGCCAATCGAACACATGGCACCGTTGCTCGGTGACATTCCGTCAGCGCGTCTTTTTGAAGAGTCACTCAAATTATTGCAATCCGGTCATGGCTTAGAAACCTACCACCTACTGCGTGAGTACAACCTATTCCAGCAACTATTCCCGACGATTGCAGCGCACTTTACAGAAGATTACTCCTCTCACACTGAGCAGATGTTGGATCTTGTCCTAGATTCTACCGACATGCGCATCGAAGATGGGAAACGCATCAATCCAGCATTTATGTTTGCTGCAATGCTGTGGTACCCACTGTGTGCGAAAGCCGATGAACTGATGGAAGAGCGCAACTTAGGCCATTACGACGCCATTATGGAAGCGAGCAACATCATTCTTGACGAGCAAGTTCGCACAATTGCCATTCCAAGACGCCACACCGCAACCATTCGCGAGATTTGGCAGTTACAGCTTCGTCTTCCACGACGTAACGGTAAACGTGCATTCCGTCTTATGGAGCTCAATAAATTTAGAGCTGGCTTTGATTTTCTTGAAATGCGCGGTGAAATTGAAGGTGGTGACACTCAGAAGCTTGCCAAGTGGTGGGAAACTTTTCAAAATGCAGGCCGAGAAATGCGTCAAGCAATGGCTGCTGACTTAGACGGTCAATCACCGAAAACAGGCCAGCGCCGCCGTAAAACTTATCGCAAGAAAAAGAGTAAGCCCAAATCATGATTACAGCGTACATTGCGGTAGGCAGTAACTTGGCTGATCCTGTCAGCCAAGCGAAGCAAGCGATTGAAGCATTAAAAACGCTGCCTAAATCAGAGTTTGTTCAAGCTTCTTCGCTATACAGCAGCACGCCAATGGGGCCACAAAACCAACCGGATTACATCAATGCGGTTGTGTCTATTAACACCAGTTTGACGCCTATTGAATTGCTCAATTGCACACAAGCTATAGAGCAAGAACAAGGGCGTGTCCGTAAAGACGAACGCTGGGGACCAAGAACCTTGGACCTCGACATTGTGCTTTATGGCAATGAGGTGATTAATTCCGAGAGGCTGATCGTTCCTCATTATGGAATGAAAGAGCGTGAATTCGTACTCTACCCTCTTGCGGAAATTGCACCAAGTTTACAACTCCCTGATGGGACCGAGGTCTCTGAACTACTGGAACAAGTAGATAGAAACGGCCTCAGTATCTGGCAGTCATAGCCAACTCCTAGTAAGGATAAAACCATGAAAAAAATGACCATCAACGACCTAATCAAGTGGAAGCAAGAAGGTCGTAAATTTGCTACTTCAACCGCTTATGATGCGAGCTTTGCCCAACTGTTTGAAAGCCAAGAAATGCCAGTACTTCTTGTTGGTGATTCTCTAGGTATGGTTTTGCAAGGTCACAGCGATACTCTGCCAGTAACGGTCGATGATATCGCTTACCATACTCGTTGCGTACGCGCTGGTAGCCCAAATTGTTTGTTGATGGCAGACATGCCATTCATGAGCTACACCACCCCAGAGCAAGCTTGCGAAAATGCGGCTAAACTGATGCGTGCTGGTGCCAATATGGTAAAAATTGAAGGTGGTGACTGGCTTGTCGACACGGTGAAAATGCTCACTGAACGATCAGTTCCAGTTTGTGCTCATCTTGGTTTAACTCCTCAAGCTGTTAATATTTTTGGTGGTTACAAAATCCAAGGTCGCGATCAAGAAAAAGCAGACCGCATGGTAAAAGACGCATTAGCGCTGCAAGAAGCAGGCGCTCAAATCGTCTTACTAGAATGCGTACCAGCTGAGCTTGCTGAACGTATTACGCAAGTGCTTGACGTTCCTGTTATCGGTATTGGTGCAGGTAACGTAACAGATGGTCAAATTCTCGTAATGCATGATATGTTTGGTATTTCTGCCAACTACATGCCGAAATTCTCCAAAAACTTTCTTGCTGAAACAGGTGATATGCGCAAAGCCGTTACTAAATACATTGAAGATGTAGCCAACGGTGTATTCCCAGACGACGCTCATACCATTGCCTAGAGGATAAATGCATGCAAACTTTTGCGGAAATCTCAGCAGTTCGTGAACACCTTAAAACCTTTAAACGTGAAGGTCGTAAATTGGCGTTTGTCCCTACCATGGGCAACCTTCACGAAGGCCACTTAACTTTAGTGCGTAAAGCACGCGAATACGCTGATATCGTTGTCGTAAGCATCTTTGTTAATCCGATGCAGTTTGATCGTGCAGACGATTTAAATAATTACCCACGCACGCTAGAGGAAGACTTAAGCAAGTTAACCTCTGAAGGGGTCGATGTGGTATTTACGCCAACACCAGAAGTTATCTACCCTGAAGGTCTGGATAAGCAAACCTTCGTCGATGTCCCTGGCCTATCAACAATTCTCGAAGGCGCGTCTCGACCAGGTCATTTCCGTGGCGTGACGACGATTGTGAATAAGCTGTTTAACATCGTACAACCGGATGTCGCGTGCTTCGGCGAGAAGGACTTCCAACAACTTGCTGTTATCCGCAAGATGGTTGATGACCTAGCAATGGACATTGAAATCATCGGTGTACCAACCGTACGTGAAATGGACGGTTTAGCAATGAGTTCACGCAATGGCTTGCTTACGCTGGACGAGCGTCAACGTGCGCCTGTACTTGCTCGTACAATGCGTTGGATCAGTAGTGCCATTCGCGGTGGCCGCGATGACTACGCATCGATCATCGAAGATGCAAGCGACCAACTTCGAGCTGCAGGTCTGCACCCTGATGAGATCTTCATTCGTGATGCTCGTACATTACAAGTGATCACACCAGAAACGACACAAGCTGTCATTCTGATGTCTGCGTTCCTAGGCAAAGCTCGTCTTATCGATAACCAAACGGTAGATATGGTTGTCGAAGCGAAGGAAGAAGCTGAATCTAACAATACAAACTCAGAGAACGCAGAGTAAGCTCTGAGCCATAAAAGTAAAAAGGTCGACTCTTAGTCGACCTTTTTTATACTCTACGTATAGACGCAATCTAACCCTTCAGGGCGAGTTTTAAACCGCTTGTGCAGCCACATCCACGCTGGAATATCACGTTTTATCATTTTCTCAAGCTCTTGGTTCAAGATGCTTGCCGCTTTAACCGCATTACGTCTCTCGAAACGCTCGCTAATGTCTTTTCCAATGTACAGCGTGTAATGGTGATTTTTACTCACTGTAACGCCAGATATAACCGCGCACTTTGTTGCATCAATGAGAACACTAGACCCGACGGTACTCGCCGCTTGTTCAACAGCAAAAAACGGCGCAAAAACAGAATGGCTAACGCCATAATCATGGTCGGGCAAATACCAAAGTCGATGACCATTTTTCAGAACTTTGAGCATTGATTTCACGTCTTTTCGATCAATCATTTGATGTCCAAAACGAGTTCGACCTCGATGTTGAATAAACTCATAAGCAGGATTCGAATTTGGGCGATAAACGCCATAACCTTGGGCAAACTGGCTAAAAATACGAGCGGTTATCTCCAAGTTTAAATGGTGACTGCACACCACCAACACACCACGTCCATTATTTTCCTCAGCGAGTAAACGATCTTTTCCAACAATAGAGGCTATCCGACGTATCCGCCAATCTGGCCAAAACCAAGCGATACCGGTTTCGATGATCGCCATTCCAGTATATTGAAAATTTTTTCGTACTACGTCCTTACATTGCCAATCCGTAAAATCAGGGAAACACAGCTGGAGATTACGCAGAGCGATCTTGTGTCGGCGCTTCATTACATGCATCGCAATACAGCCGATGCTTCTACCTAAGATTCGCAATACTACGTATGGCAGTACATTAACAAGAATCGCTAAAGATCCAAATGCCAGCCATACAGACCAATATTTGGGCTTAAGTAACTGATAGGAGAAAGGCGGCAGCGGGACAATATTCATAGGATCACTCATTTATTACAAATGATTGAAACCTACCATGATAAAAACCGAAAAATTGTATGGGTATGTATTGTTATGCACGCGAAAGAGCAGCGTGAATCGCCGCTCTTTGCTTTATGAGAATGGCTTAGCTTCTTAGCCCAATCCCTTTGGTTACTAGATAATGCGCAATGGCATACAGTGCAACAACAAACACTGCAAGTACACTAAATGAAGTGACAATGCCCACATCCGAGACACCTAAAAAGCCGTAGCGAAACGCATTCACCATGTAGACGATTGGGTTGATCTTAGAAACGCCTTGCCAAAATTCAGGCAGAAGACTAATCGAATAAAAGACTCCTCCCAAGTAAGTTAGAGGAGTCAATACAAACGTAGGGATGATCGAAATATCATCAAATGTTTTTGCGTAAACCGCATTGATCAAGCCACCGAGAGCAAATACCACCGACGTCATGAAGACAGTCGCGACAATAATGCCCCAGTGCTCCACTTGCAAATCAACGAACAAAAGTGACACACAAGTAACAATTGCACCGACCAACAAACCTCGAGTAACACCGCCCATCACGTAGCCAGCAATAATCACATAGTTTGGTACCGGGGCCACCAGCAGTTCTTCAATATTCTTCTGTAGCTTTGCACTAAAGAATGAAGACGCAACATTCGAGTATGAGTTGGTGATCACCGACATCATGATCAAACCTGGAACAATGTACTCCATGTAACTAAAGCCGCTCATCTCACCAATTCGAGAGCCAATAAGATTACCGAAAATGATGAAGTACAACGTCATCGTAATGGCTGGCGGCACTAAGGTTTGCACCCAAATACGTGTAAAGCGAGTGACTTCTTTGCTCAGCAAGCTGCGAAATGCCGTCCAATATAAACCGTACATTTAATTACTCCCCTCTCTTACAATGCTGACAAACAACTCTTCAAGTCGGTTGGCTTTGTTACGCATTGAGAGAACTTTAATGCCATGCTCTGTTAACTGACTGAATACCGAATTCAATCCTTGGCTTTTATCTAGTTCTATCTCTAAAGAGCCATCAACAATACTTTGTCGATTAACACCTTCAAGCTCAGGCACCTCGACTTCTGACTCAATATCCAAGATAAATGTCTCGACGCTTAGCTTACCTAGTAACGCCTTCATGGTGGTATTTTCAATCAGCTCACCACGATTAATAATGCCGATATTTCGACACAGCATCTCCGCTTCTTCTAGGTAGTGTGTCGTTAAAATAATCGTAATTCCTTGCTCTTGGTTGATCTCTTTCAGAAACCCCCACATTGAGCGGCGTAGTTCAATATCCACTCCAGCCGTTGGTTCATCTAAAATGAGTAATTGCGGCTCGTGCATCAAAGCTCTTGCGATCATTAAACGACGCTTCATCCCACCGGATAGGTTACGAGCACGCTCTTGGCGTTTTTCCCATAAATCCAATTTTTTCAGGTATTTTTCTGCTCTTTCTTTGGCTAACACTTTAGACACACCGTAATAGCCAGCTTGCTGCATCACAATTTGCTCAACGGTTTCAAACTGGTTGAAGTTGAACTCTTGTGGCACCAAGCCTAAATTCTGCTTGGCCAATTCGAGGTCGGTATCAATGTCATAACCGAAAACTTTCGTCGTTCCGGAGGTTTTATTCACTAAGGAGGAGATGATGCCAATCGTGGTCGATTTTCCTGCACCATTGGGACCCAGAAGCGCGTAGAAGTCACCCTTTTTCACTTGGAGACTTATACCTTTTAACGCCTCAAAGCCACCTGCATACGTCTTGCGCAGTTGTTCAATTTCTAATGCGTACATAAGGTCTTGATTGCCGTTTGTTTGTGATTACTAATACCGACTCATATTTAGCAGCGGTTTACTACAAAATCGCCTTGGGTATCGTATTGGAGGTCCATCAGTTTATCGTTGAATAACGATGATTACAAATAAACCTTTCGATAATATTGGAAATATAACCCTTACCTCGTAAAGGTTATCTCTGAGTAAGACAAAATAGAGCATAAAAAAACGCAACAGGACACTGTTGCGTTTTTAACTGTCAGAATGATTACGCCGTTATGCGCTGATACTGGTCTGCCTCAACATGTGCCACCGCCGCATTCAATGCTTCGTAACGGAATTGGTACATATTTTCATCAGGCACAAGGTCAATCACATGGAATTTCTCTAGCTGTTCTCGTGTTCGCTCATTCGGGCATAATAAATACACGGCACAATTGGCATCGAGAGCATCCTTAATCGCATTCTCTAACGCCAAACCGACGGTCACATCAATCATTGGTACATCCGTAAGATCGAGAATCATCACGTCATAGTCCGAAATACTAGAGTGCTGACGTGAAATGGCTTTAGAAACACTAAAGATCATCGGACCGGAAAGATAAAAGAACAGCACTTTACCATTAGCACGATCCAACAAACCACGCTCGCTGTCAGTCAGCGGCACATCATCTTCATCCGCGTCGCTGATCGCTTTTACTTGTCGCGCCTGCTCTCGGCTCAAACGCTCGATGATGATAATGTTCGAGATAAAGACGCCTAAACCCACCGCAACGATAAGATCAACGAATACTGTAAGCAGCATAACGCCATACATCACCGCCATTCCGGAAAAGCTTACCTTATGTGCCCTCTGAATAAAGCTCCAGTCTAGGATGTTAAAGCCAACATACACCGCAATGCCTGCTAACACAGCCATCGGGATTGGCTCTGTTAGCCCACCAGCAACCAGTACAACCAACGCCAACATTAGTGCGCGAATCACACCAGATAATGGCGAGCGAGCCCCAACTTGGATATTCGTTACCGTCCCCATAGTAGCTCCCGCCCCCGGCAGCGCACCAAACAAGCCAGAGATCATGTTAGCTAACCCTTGACCTCGCAGCTCTTTATCTGAGTCGTGTTCTTTACGAGTTAATGAGTCACCGATAACCGCCGTTAACAAAGTATCAATACAACCTAATGTGCCGAGCACTAATGCATCAATGACCATCTCGACAAACATATCTGTGTCAATATAAGGGGCGACGAGAGAAGGTAACCCAGCAGGAATTTCACCGATACGACGAATATCTTCTGTATCAAAGAGAATCACAGACAATAAAGTTACCGCGACCAATGCCACGAGCTGTGCAGGAACGTATTTACGATATTGCTTAGGGAAGAAAAAAAGAATCCCCAAAGTCAGTAGTCCCAAAAACAACTCACTGAACTTAAGGTTAGAAATGGTCTCCGGCAAAGCAGATAACGTTCCGAGTACTCCCCCTGAAGGCGCGGCATGCCCCATCAAAGGCGATAACTGCAGAATGATAAGAATCACACCAATGCCAGACATAAACCCGGAAATAACGCTGTAAGGCATCAAGGTAACGTATTTACCCAGTTTCAACGTCCCCAATAGGATTTGGAACGCGCCAGCCATCATGACAACCGTGAAAGTCATAGCCATGCCCGTTTCTGGGTATTTCGCCATCATACTGGTTAATACTGCGGTCATGATTACCGTCATTGGCCCTGTCGGTTCTGATATTAACGTATTAGAACCACCAAATAACGAGGCAAACAAACCGACCATTATTGCTCCCCAAAGGCCGGCCTCAGCACCGGCTCCGGATGCAACACCAAACGCTAACGCCAGAGGGAGAGAGATAATCGCCGTGGTTACCCCGCCAAATACATCCCCTTTGAAATTGATATCTTCAAAACGACTACCGAACACTGCTGATTTTCCCTGCATTCAATTTTAAAAAGTAAAATATCACTACTTTAACGAGCTAGGCGAAAATTTAAACCATAAATAGATTAAGGCTAAATTCACACCACAAATAGTTTCACCAGATTTTACTTTTTTCTTAATGAAAACTAGTCAGATGAGTCCTATCTGACGAATATTTAACGAGATCGAAATTGTAACATTGTGTATAGTTACAACACTGATCGCTTGCATGTGCACACAAACAGCGGCAGCGATTTTGTCTTTTAAGGGAAGTAGTTTGCAAAATGCCGGAAATAAAACAGTTATTTGAAAACAATTCGAAATGGTCTCAAGAGATCAAATCTGATCGACCTGAATACTTCGCAAAACTCGCAGAGGGTCAAAAGCCTGATTTTCTTTGGATTGGCTGCTCTGATAGTCGCGTTCCTGCCGAGCGACTAACCGGACTATACTCAGGTGAACTCTTTGTTCATCGGAATGTTGCAAACCAAGTTATCCATACTGATCTCAACTGTCTATCGGTCGTCCAGTACGCCGTAGACGTTCTTAAGGTTAAACACATCATTGTCTGTGGACACTATGGATGTGGTGGCGTAAACGCAGCCATTGATAACCCTAAGCTAGGTCTTATTAATAATTGGCTGTTACATATCAGAGATATCTATTTCAAACACCGCACTTACCTAGATCAAATGCCGCAACAAGATCGAGCGGATAAACTAGGCGAGCTTAATGTTGCAGAGCAAGTGTACAACTTGGGTAACTCAACCATCCTGCAAAACGCTTGGGAGCGTGGACAAGATGTTGAAATTCATGGTGTGGTATACGGAATTGAAGATGGTCGCTTAGAGTACTTAGGCATTCGTTCTAACTCTAAGGAAACCGTAGAAGCGTCTTACCAGAAAGCTCTTTCGACGATTCTAAATACAGATAACAAGCTGCTTTGTCGCTAAGTCATATCTAAAAGTTGAACAAAAAACGCCCATCTTAGATGGGCGTTTTTTTATATTTTTAATGCTGCTCTCAATGATTATTCTTGAGGTACAACTTTACCGATGTATGGTAAGTGGCGGTATTTCTGCGCGTAATCAATACCCACACCAACGACAAACTCATCTGGGATTTCGAAACCAATCCAATCCACAGGAACATTCACTTCACGACGAGATGGTTTATCTAGGAGCGTACAAATCGCTATAGACTTCGGCTCACGTAGCGAAAGAATCTCACGGATTTTATTTAGTGTGTTACCAGTGTCAATGATGTCTTCAACAAGCAGAATGTCTTTACCTTTGATGTCATCATCCAAATCTTTCAAGATACGAACGTCACGTGAGCTTTCCATCGTATTGCCGTAGCTTGACGCAGTCATAAAATCAACTTGGTGAGTCAGTTCGATAGCACGTGCCAAGTCTGCCATAAATACAAATGAGCCACGCAATAAGCCTACCAACACAAGATCTTCACTACCTTGATAACGCTCTGTAATTTGTTTGCCTAATTCACGAACTCGCTCCTGAACTTCTTGCTCAGAAATCATGACTTCTATTGTATGTTTCATACTGTGCTCAATCTAAATTTGTGGGTTGAGGTAAGTCGCACGCAAACGATCACCTAATCTTACGGCGTGTAGTGTATCACCACGTTCATTGGGTTGAAAGTCGCATCCTGTTGCCAAAAAATCTTGGAAGAAGGTCTTAGTTTTATAAAGTTCATAGCTAAATTTATCAATAATAATGACATTACTGTATATAAATTGTTCTACAGATGTTGACCTTGTGCATATGCACCATTACACTCATCACTGCTTTAAGCAACTATTAAAATAATCAATTAGGGGGTTACCCCCAATATCAACTCAAATGGCAAGGAAAATGGATATGGACTCAATTGCAAAGAGACCTAGAACTAGGCTTTCTCCAATTAAGCGTAAGCAACAGCTAATGGAAATCGCATTGGAAGTATTTGCGCGCCGCGGCATCGGTCGTGGTGGTCACGCAGATATCGCAGAAATTGCTCAAGTTTCTGTGGCGACTGTTTTTAACTACTTCCCTACACGCGAAGACTTGGTAGATGAAGTTCTCAATCACGTCGTACGTCAGTTCTCAAACTTCCTATCGGATAACATAGACCTAGACTTACATGCACGTGAAAACATCGCCAATATTACTAATGCGATGATCGAGCTTGTCAGCCAAGACTGTCACTGGCTAAAAGTATGGTTCGAGTGGAGTGCTTCAACACGTGATGAAGTATGGCCATTGTTTGTTTCAACTAACCGCACTAACCAGCTGCTAGTACAAAACATGTTCATTAAAGCAATTGAACGCGGTGAGGTGTGTGACCAGCACGATTCAGAACACTTGGCAAACCTGTTCCACGGTATTTGTTACTCACTGTTTGTCCAAGCGAACCGCGCTAAAGGTGAAGCGGAGCTGAAACACCTAGTGAATTCATACTTAGATATGCTTTGCATTTACAACCGTGAACACTAAAGCTTAGCTCGTAATATATGTCAGCCCACCGTTTGGTGGGCTTTTTATTGTCTGCTGTCAGCTAAGCACACATTTATATTTCTATATAACAAGCATAAAAAAACCGCTGCAATGCAGCGGCTTCTATCATTCAGTCAGAAAAAGCTTACTTCTTCTTAACTGCTTTTTTGTTTGGCAGGTCAGTGATTGAACCTTCAAATACTTCAGCAGCTAGACCTACAGACTCGTGTAGAGTTGGGTGAGCGTGGATAGTCAGAGCGATATCTTCTGCATCACAGCCCATCTCAATTGCAAGGCCGATTTCACCAAGTAGTTCACCACCGTTAGTACCAACGATAGCACCACCGATTACGCGGTGAGTTTCTTTGTCGAAGATTAGCTTAGTCATACCGTCTGCACAGTCAGATGCGATTGCACGACCTGATGCTGCCCATGGGAATGTTGCTACTTCGTACTTGATGCCTTCTTCTTTCGCTTCTTTTTCAGTCTTACCAACCCAAGCCACTTCTGGCTCAGTGTACGCAATTGAAGGGATAACTTTAGGGTCAAAGTAGTGCTTCTTACCAGAGATAACTTCAGCAGCTACGTGACCTTCATGCACACCTTTGTGAGCAAGCATTGGTTGACCAACGATATCACCGATCGCGAAGATGTGAGGAACGTTAGTACGCATTTGCTTATCAACGTTGATGAAGCCGCGCTCGTCAATTTCTAGACCCGCTTTTTCACCGTCGATTAGCTTACCATTTGGTACACGACCGATAGCAACTAGAACCGCATCGTAACGCTCAGCTTCAGCTGGCGCTTTCTTGCCTTCCATTGAAACGTAGATACCGTCTTCTTTTGCTTCAACTGCTGTTACTTTCGTTTCTAGCATTAGCTTGAACTTGTCTTTGATACGCTTAGTAAATACTTTCACGATATCTTTGTCTGCTGCAGGAATTACCTGGTCAAACATTTCAACAACTTCAACTTTAGAACCTAGAGAGTGGTAAACCGTACCCATTTCTAGACCGATGATACCACCGCCCATGATAAGCAGTTTTTCTGGCACTTCTTTTAGTTCTAGAGCGTCAGTAGAGTCCCAAATACGTGGGTCTTCATGCGGGATAAATGGCAGTTTGATTGGACGAGAACCAGCCGCAACGATTGCGTTGTCAAAGTTAACAACTGTTGGCTCACCTTCGCCTTCTACAAGGATAGAGTTAGGGCCAGTGAACTTACCGTAACCGTTAACTACTGTTACGTTACGCATCTTAGCCATACCGCTTAGGCCGCCAGTTAGTTGGTTAACAACTTTTTCTTTCCAGATGCGGATTTTGCTGATGTCTGTTTGAGGCTCACCGAACACAACGCCGTGGTCAGCCATCGCTTTCGCTTCTTCAATTACTTTAGAAACGTGAAGCAGTGCTTTAGATGGGATACAACCCACGTTCAGACATACACCGCCAAGCGTGCTGTAACGTTCAACTAGTACAGTTTCAAGACCTAAGTCCGCACAACGGAATGCAGCGGAGTAACCAGCAGGACCAGAACCAAGTACAACAACTTGGGCTTTAATTTCTTTGCTCATTTTGACCTCTTGTAGTCATTATCCCTAACAGGCTGAGTGGGTATCGATTTTTTATGTTTAAGAGAGATTTGTTTTAAACAGTTATTTTCAGACCGCTAACAGTTTACAGAGATGTTAATGGTGTGAAAAGTAAATCAATTTAGCCTGTGAGCTAGACAACAATTCGATTGTGAAAACCCTGAACGAAGCAAGGCTGATAACCAAATTGTCGGTAATTATGATTAGCAGAGGCGGCTAAGTTGCCGCCTCTCATTCATCTAATTTCTATTACAGAACTAGACGACGAATGTCAGATAGACATGAGTTTAGGTAAGTGATGAAGCGCGCACCTTCAGCACCATCGATCACACGGTGGTCGTATGATAGAGACAGTGGAAGTTGTAGACGCGGTTCGAACTCTTTACCGTTCCATACCGGTTTCATTTCTGACTTAGACACACCTAGGATACCAACTTCTGGTGCGTTTACGATTGGAGTAAACGCTGTACCGCCGATACCGCCTAGGCTAGAGATAGTGAAACAGCCACCTTGCATGTCAGCAGCAGTTAGCTTACCAGCACGTGCTTTCTTAGAAACCGCCATTAGCTCTTCAGATAGCTCGTAGATGCCTTTCTTGTTCACGTCTTTAAATACAGGAACAACTAGACCGTTTGGTGTATCTACCGCGATACCAACATTCACGTATTTCTTCAGAATTAGGCTCTCACCGTCTTCTGATAGAGAAGAGTTGAACGCTGGGAACGCTTCAAGCGCTTTAGCTACCGCTTTCATGATGAACACAAGTGGTGTGATCTTCATGCCAGTGTCTTTCTTCGCTTCAATCGCGTTTTGCTCTTTACGGAATGCTTCAAGAGCCGTGATGTCTGCGTTATCCCACTGTGTAACGTGCGGGATCATTACCCAGTTACGGTGTAGGTTTGCGCCAGAGATCTTCTTGATGCGAGATAGCGGTTGAACTTCTGTCTCACCAAACTTGCTGAAGTCCACTTTTGGCCATGGTAGTAGACCAAGAGCCGCGCCGTCGCCTTTGCCAGATGCTGCTGCACCTGCGCCAGACTCAAGACGCTTAAGTGCATCTTTCACGTAAGCTTGAACGTCTTCTTTTAGGATACGGCTCTTACGACCAGAACCTTTAACCTTAGAAAGATTAACGCCAAATTCACGCGCTAGACGACGAACAACTGGAGACGCGTGAGCGTACTCATCGTTTTCTTTGAAATCGCCAGTCGCTGCTGGAGCTGCTGCCGCTGGAGCTTCTGCTTTAGGAGCTGGAGCTGCAGGTGCTGCCGCTTGAGCTGGAGCTGGAGCTGCTGCAGGAGCAGGTGCTGCGCCCGCCACTTCGAATACCATGATTAGTGAGCCAGTAGACACTTTGTCGCCAGTTGCAATCTTGATTTCTTTAACTGTGCCAGCGAATGGTGCAGGAACTTCCATAGAAGCTTTGTCACCTTCAACAGTGATTAGAGATTGCTCTTCTTCCACTGTGTCGCCAACCGCAACCATGATCTCAGTAACTTCAACTTCGTCGCCGCCGATATCTGGTACGTTCACTTCTTTTGCCGCAGACGCTGCTGGAGCTGCTGCCGCAGGAGCTTCAGCTGCCGCTGGTGCTGCTGGAGCGCCTGAACCTGCGGTTTCGAATACCATGATAAGTGAGCCAGTCGATACTTTATCGCCTGCTGCAACTTTGATCTCTTTTAGAGTACCTGCGAATGGCGCTGGAACTTCCATAGAAGCTTTGTCGCCTTCAACAGTTAGAAGAGATTGCTCTTCTTCGATGCTGTCGCCAACGGCAACCATGATTTCAGTAACTTCTACTTCATCACCACCGATGTCTGGTACGTGAACTTCTTTTAGTTCTGCCGCTGCTGCTGGAGCTGGAGCTGCTGCTGGAGCTGCTTCTGCCGCAGGAGCAGGTGCAGCGTCAGCTGCACCCTCGGCTTCGAAAATCATGATTAGAGAACCAGTAGAAACCTTGTCGCCTTCTGCAACTTTGATTTCTTTAACGATACCCGCTTGAGAAGCAGGAACTTCCATAGAAGCTTTATCGCCTTCAACTGTGATCAGAGACTGCTCTTCTTCAACCTTGTCGCCAACGCTTACAAGAATCTCAGTAACTTCAACCTCATCCGCACCGATGTCTGGTACATTAATTTCGATTGCCATTTCTTATCTACCTTCTTAATTAAGCGTATAGCGGGTTTGTTTTCTCTGTGTCGATGTCGAATTTCTTAATTGCTTCTGCAACTACAGATTTCTCAACTTCGCCACGTTTCGCTAGTTCAGTTAGCGCTGCTACTACTACGTAACCTGCGTTCACTTCGAAGTGACGACGTAGGTTTTCACGGCTGTCTGAACGACCGAAGCCATCAGTACCAAGAACTTTGAAAGACTCAGCAGGAATGTATGCACGAACCTGCTCTGCGTAGTTCTTCATGTAGTCAGTTGCTGCGATAGCAGGTTCAGTACCCATTACTGTTTGGATGTAAGGTACTTTCGCTTCCGCTTCTGGGTGAAGCATGTTGAAACGCTCTGCATCTTGGCCATCGCGAGTTAGTTCGTTGAATGACGTTACAGAGTAAACATCAGAAGCAACACCGTAATCTTCGCTTAGGATTTGAGCTGCTTTACGTACTTCATTCATGATAGTACCAGAGCTCATTAGCTGAACTTTCGCTTTGTCGCCCGTGTAAGTTTCTAGCTTGTAGATACCTTTACGGATGCCTTCTTCAGCGCCTTCTGGCATTGCTGGCATTGCGTAGTTTTCGTTCATTAGCGTTAGGTAGTAGAACACGTTTTCTTGTTCTGGACCGTACATGCGACGGATACCGTCTTGCATGATTACTGCTACTTCGTACGCGAATGTTGGGTCGTAAGAAATACAGTTAGGAACCGTACCCGCCAAAATGTGCGAGTGGCCGTCTTCGTGCTGTAGACCTTCACCGTTCAACGTTGTACGACCCGCAGTTGCACCTAGTAGGAAACCACGTGCTTGTTGGTCACCAGCCATCCACGCCATGTCGCCAACACGTTGGAAGCCGAACATTGAGTAGTAGATGTAGAACGGGATCATTGGTAGGTCGTTTGTCGAGTATGAAGTCGCAGCAGCAACCCATGAAGACATAGCACCTAGCTCGTTGATACCTTCTTGTAGAACCTGACCTGAAGTCGCTTCTTTGTAGTAAGAAACAACGCCACGGTCTTCTGGTGTGTAAGTTTGGCCGTGCGGGTTGTAGATACCGATTTGACGGAACAAACCTTCCATACCGAATGTACGTGCTTCGTCAGCAATGATAGGAACGATGTTCTTACCAATGTTCTTGTTCTTAAGTAGAACGTTTAGTGCACGTACGAATGCCATAGTAGAAGAGATATCACGCTTCTGTTCTTCTAGTAGTGGCTTGAATTCTTCTAGCTCAGGAACGATGAATTCTTGAGTGAATTTTGGTAGACGCTGTGGCGTGTAGCCGTGTAGCGCTTTACGACGAGCGTGTAGGTATTCGTACTCTTTTGAACCTTCTTCAAGTTTCAGGTACGGAAGTTCTTTCACTGCTTCGTCAGTTAGGATGTCTTGAAGACCTAGACGGTCACGTAGGTGTAGTACGTGAGTCATGTCCATCTTCTTAACTTGGTGCGCGATGTTCTTACCTTCAGCCGCTTCACCCATGCCGTAACCTTTAACAGTCTTAGCTAGGATTACTGTTGGACGACCTTTAGTTTCTGCCGCGTTTTTGTATGCCGCGTATAGCTTAGAAGACTCGTGACCACCACGCTTAAGTGCGAAGATTTCGTCATCAGTCATGTCAGCAACAAGTGCAGCTGTCTCTGGGTACTTACCAAAGAAGTGCTCACGTACGTACGCGCCATCTTTTGATTTGAATGTTTGGTAGTCGCCGTCGATCGTTTCATTCATAAGCTGTAGAAGCTTACCAGTCGTATCTTTAGCTAGTAGTGAATCCCAGTTGTTACCCCAGATTACCTTCACTACGTTCCAACCAGCACCTTTGAACAGACCTTCAAGTTCTTGAATGATCTTACCGTTACCCATTACAGGACCATCTAGACGCTGTAGGTTACAGTTGATTAGGAAACATAGGTTGTCTAGTTTCTCACGTGCAGCGAAAGAGATAGCACCACGTGATTCTGGCTCATCCATCTCACCGTCACCTAGGAACGCGTAAACGCGCTGCTCTGAAGTATCTTTAAGACCACGGCCTTCTAGGTACTTAAGGAAACGAGCTTGGTAGATAGAAGCGATTGGACCTAGGCCCATCGATACTGTCGGGAACTGCCAGAATTCAGGCATCAGTTTAGGGTGCGGGTATGAAGGAATACCTTTTCCGTCTACTTCTTGACGGAAGTTGTCTAGCTGCTCTTCAGTTAGACGACCTTCAACGAATGCACGTGAGTAGATACCTGGTGAAATGTGACCTTGGTAGTAAACTAGGTCGCCACCATCCTTCTCGTTTGGTGCACGGAAGAAGTGGTTGAAACATGTCTCGTAGAACGCAGCAGAAGACTGGAAAGACGCCATGTGGCCGCCTAGCTCTAGGTCTTTCTTAGATGCACGTAGAACGATCATGATAGCGTTCCAACGAATAATTGAGCGAATACGACGCTCAAGTGTTGTGTCACCTGGGTATGCTGGTTCTTGGTCTGCAGGAATCGTGTTGATGTAGTTAGTTGTGATACCTGTTGGCATATCAACACCGTCTAGACGTGCTTTATCTAGAACTTGCTCTAATAGGAATTGAGCACGCTCTAGACCTTCTTCACGTACAACTGACTCAAGCGCTTGTAGCCATTCTTGAGTTTCCAGTGCATCTACGTCATGCTTCATATCAGACATGGCGATCTATCCTTCTGTTGGTTGGATCTACTTATTTAAGTAACGCTCTTACGAGTCATTACCCTGCTGAATTCGACGTAGAGAACGCTCTCGTCGAGACTCTTCTCGAGTCAAATCCAACAATGTTTCTTCGATGTAAGCCAAGTGCGAGTGGGACATTTCTCGCGCCTTTTCAGGCTGACCAGAAACAATCGCATCCACGATATTGGCTCGGTGTTTACTGACTTTCTCGACCGCTTCTGGGCGGCGACGTAGTAATTTAAAATTTTGTAGAATATTTTGCTCAAGCAAAGGTGCTAAGCTTCGAACAATGTGCAACAAAACCACGTTGTGCGCGGCTTCTGTCAAAGCGATCAAAAATTGCATCACTTCCGCAGATTCAGCTTCGATATCGTTGTTTGCTTGCTCTTGGCTAATGCGTTCAAGGCAACCTTGAATACGCGCAAAATCTTCTTCGGTACCACGTAAAGCTGCAAAGTAAGCTGAAATTCCTTCCATTGCATGACGAGACTCAAGCACATCAAGCTGGGTTTCAGAATGACTAGACAACAAATTCAACAAGGGATCTGAAAAGCTCTTCCAGATATTCTCACTTACGAATGTTCCGCCACCTTGGCGACGAGTCAACAAACGCTTCGCTTCCAAGCGTTGAATGGCTTCTCGGACTGAAGGACGAGACACATCGAACTGTTTTGCCAGTTCACGCTCTGGAGGCAGTTGTTGCCCCGGAGACAATGTTCCTTCCACTATCAACCTTTCTAACTCTTGTTCTATAACATCAGAGAGTTTTGGCTGACGAATCCTTTGATAAGCCATAATTTATTGTTCTTCTACTCTTGCAGGTAATTGGTAATACCAATTTTAAGTTGGTGCAGAAATTAACATAATTAAAACGCCACTGTCCAGCCGAAAATTGACCTAAATCATAGAACGAGCTTACTTCCAACACTCTGATAACAATCGGCTGTTAAAACAGCAATAGAATTGGTATGACCAATTACATAAAGCATACAAATGGGAAGTCGACGTGCTAGCAGTTTTGGAAAAGAAATACAGAAAATGACAAAATTATCAGTCTATTTATTCACCAAAACGGCATGTGCGAGCGTAAAAATGTAGTTAACTTTTAACAATCATTAATATTTCTGGTATCAAAAAAAGGCATACCTGATCGTATGCCTTATTTATTTCGCTTTTTTGAATTTACACTTTCGCTACAAATCAACGCTGTATAAGCAGTCTATATTTCACCCAATCAAAGCTTAGACCAGGATCGCTTTTTCTCAAGGGCGCAATATATTGATGACCGGTAATTCGTGGCGGGGTGATTTGAGGATAAGACTGCATAATCACCTCAGTGATCTCTGCAAGTGATTGATATTGCGCTTCTGTGTAGGCAGTAAATTCTGTCCCTTCAAGCTCGATACCAATGGAATAGTCATTACAACGCTCCCTGCCCGCGAAACTGGATTGACCGGCATGCCATGCTCTATCGAGAAAAGAAACAAATTGAACAACCTCGCCGTTTCTCTTAATCAAGCAATGTGCAGAAACGCCCATTTTGTGAATAACTTCAAAAAATGGATGTTCATTTGGGTCTAGCTTGCCAGTGAAGAAGTCCTCTATATATGGTCCACCAAACTGCCCAGGAGGCAAACTGATATTGTGTACCACCAGCAGAGAGATGTCGTTTACATCAGAGCGGGCATCAAAAAATGGTGACGGAACATGCTTTGCTTGTGTCAGCCAGCCATTCTCGATAATTGGGCGCATATCAACCTCTCTACTTTGCAAATTAACTGCTGAAATTATTGACACCGGAGAGTATCATTCGTTTCCATCTCCCTTTCAAGACAAGATTTGCGATGAAGAACACACACAACATTCAAGAACGCCTAGAATACCTTAAACAACAACTCCCTTTAGAGATCACTAGCTCTGTCGCTGATACCTTAAAAGAAGATCTAGGTGGCAGTGTCGACGCAGATAATGACATTACTGCATCTTTGATCCCTGCCGATGCGGTTAATACCGCAACGATTATTACTCGTGAACATGGTGTGTTCTGTGGTCAAGCATGGGCTGATGAAGTTTTTAAACAGCTCGGTGGCAAGGTCAGCATTAAATGGCACGTAAAGGACGGCGATAAGGTCAAACCTAACCAAACCCTTTGCACGCTGACAGGTCCTGCTCGTGACTTGTTGACTGGTGAGCGTAACGCAATGAACTTCATCCAAACGCTGTCTGGTTGCGCAACAGTTACCGCAGAGTACGCTGAAAAAATCGCGCATACTGAGTGTCGTCTACTCGACACACGCAAAACCATTCCTGGTCTGCGTAGCGCACTAAAATACGCCGTGACGTGTGGTGGTGGCTTTAACCATCGCATCGGCGTGTTCGACGCTTACCTCATTAAAGAAAACCACATTATTGCTTGTGGTGGCATCACTCAAGCCATCCAAAAAGCGAAAGAGCTTAACCCAGGCAAACCGGTAGAAGTCGAAACGGAAAGCTTAGAAGAGTTGAAACAAGCGATAGAGGCTGGTGCCGACATCATCATGCTAGATAACTTCACGAAAGAAATGATGCGTGAAGCCGTAGCGATTAACGCAGGTCGTGCCGCTTTAGAGAACTCCGGCAACATTACGCTAGAGACCATCGCAGAATACGCAGAAACCGGTGTCGATTACATTTCGGTAGGCGCGTTGACTAAGCATCTAAAAGCGATGGATCTTTCGATGCGCTTCAAGTAAACCAGTGTGAAAAAACACAAGTAACTCTCTTAATCTCATAGAGTTACACTTCTCAAAAATCCAATAAAGAGCCGTAAGGCTCTTTATTTTTATCTGTTTAAAAAATAACACCACTCGCAAAACCTTGCACATAATATGCAACCAGAGTGCAAAGATCTTTATCTCACTCGAGAGCCCCTTCGTTTCCAGTTTCCACTTGTTTCTACTCTTTTTACTCTTCTGTGCCATGCATAAGCATTAACTAAATTTATCATAAGGAAACAAGATGAAAACGAATAAACAGAAGAAGCAGCAAGGTTTTACCCTAATTGAATTGATGATCGTGGTAGCGGTTATTGGTGTTTTAGCAGCGATTGCTATTCCACAGTATCAGAATTATGTAAAAAAATCAGAGGCTGCAGCTGGGCTTGCAACTCTTCGTTCACTAACTACAAATATTGATACTTTCATTGCTGATACTGGCACCTTTCCTGCTGATGGCGACGCACCCACGTTAGGTGCTGCTGTTGATATGAACAAACTTGGAACAATTTCTTTTGCAGATAGTGGTGCATCGGGAGCTACAGCAACGTTTACTTTTGATGGTACAGCTAGCGCACTAGCTTCTACTGATACCGTTGTCCTTGCGAAGGATGCAACTACCGGACTTTGGACCTGCTCTCATAGTACTGGCGTAACTCTAAAAGGCTGTTAATGCTAACCAACCTCTCAACGGTTCTTCGCCAAGCAGGAATACTGACCTTTTCCCAAGAAGAATCGTTACTTGAGCAAGCAAAAGCTTCTGGCATTTCGATGCCAGAAGCTTTGCTCAGTTCTGGCTTTTTCCAATCTAATGAATTAACAGAACACCTAAGCTCTGTATTCGGGCTTTCTTGCACTTCTCTTAACCAATACGAATACGCTTCGCTATGTCAAACGCTCGGCTTACGCGATCTCATCACTCGCCACAACGCTTTACCTCTTAACCGCACCTCTTCAACTTTAATTCTTGCTGTTGCAGATCCAACCAACCTTCAAGCAGAAGACGACTTTCGTTTTGCGACAGGGTTGCAAGTAGAACTTGTTCTCGTTGATTTTCGCGAGCTGACCGCTGCGATTCGGCGCTTATATGGTCGTTCATTGAGTCATGAGAAGTCCGGGTTAAAAGAGATCAACCAAGAAGAGTTAGCCAATCTGGTTGACGTGGGCGCAGATGAAATCGACAACATTGAAGACTTGAGCCAAGATGAGTCTCCTGTTAGCCGTTACATAAACCAAATTCTGTTGGACGCTGTGCGCAAAGGCGCATCCGATATCCACTTTGAACCTTATGAAAAGATGTACCGCGTGCGCCTACGTTGCGATGGCATCTTAATCGAAACACAGCAGCCGCCAAGCCACTTAAGTCGCCGCTTATCCGCTCGTATCAAAATCCTCTCTAAGCTTGATATTGCAGAGCGACGTTTACCACAAGATGGGCGTATTAAGCTCAAGTTGAATCAAGACACCGCGATTGATATGCGTGTATCCACGCTACCTACTCTATTCGGAGAGAAAATTGTATTACGACTGCTCGACAGCAGCTCTGCGTCACTGGATATCGACAAGCTTGGTTATAGCGAACAACAAAAACAATTGTACTTGGATGCGCTGCGTCGCCCACAAGGCATGATTCTGATGACAGGCCCAACTGGGAGCGGGAAAACCGTTTCTCTGTACACTGGGCTGAGTATTCTCAATAAACCAGAAATCAACATTTCCACGGCAGAAGACCCAGTAGAAATTAACTTATCGGGCATTAACCAAGTTCAAGTTCAGCCTAAGATTGGTTTTGGTTTTGCCGAAGCCCTGCGCTCTTTTCTTCGTCAAGACCCCGATGTGGTCATGGTCGGTGAGATTCGTGACTTAGACACTGCGGAAATCGCCATAAAAGCATCGCAAACCGGTCACTTAGTACTTTCAACCTTGCATACCAATTCTGCGGCTGAAACGGTTATTCGTTTATCAAACATGGGCGTAGAAAGCTTTAACTTGGCCTCATCTCTTAGTTTGATTATTGCCCAGCGCTTAGCCCGTAAACTGTGCTCGCACTGCAAACAATCACAAGAGCTTACCGCTCAGCTACAACATCTCGGAATTCAAGCAAGCGACAACATTTTTAAAGCCAATCCCGATGGATGCAATGAGTGTACCCATGGTTATTCCGGCCGAACGGGGATTTATGAAGTGATGCGCTTTGATGAATTTCTTTCCGAAGCGCTTATTAAAGGCGCGTCGGTACATGAACTAGAAAAACTCGCCATCGCAAATGGTATGAGCACGTTACAAATGTCGGGCATAGAAAAACTCAAACAAGGGATCACAAGTTTTAGTGAACTACAGCGCGTACTTTATTTTTAATCCTTTAATCAGCAGTCACCTCTATGAAAACCACTACACCACAACTTAAAAACTTCCGCTGGAAAGGCATCAACAGTTCAGGCAAAAAGACGTCTGGACAAACTCTCGCGATGACAGAAATTGAAGTACGCGAGCGTCTAGACGCACAGCACATCAAGATCAAGAAGTTAAAGAAAAGCAGTATTTCGTTTCTCACTAAACTCAGCCATCGCGTGAAAGCCAGAGACATCACGGTGTTTACCCGTCAGATTTCGACGATGTTGATAACCGGTGTACCCTTAGTTCAGGCTTTAAAATTGGTCTCAGAAAATCACAAAAAAGCAGAGATGAAATCCATTTTGATGAGCGTGACACGCGCCGTTGAAGCGGGGACGCCCATGTCAAAAGCCATGCGCACTGCAAGTGAACACTTTGACCCACTCTATACCGATCTTATCGCCACAGGTGAGCAATCCGGTAACTTAGCAGAAGTGTTCGAGCGCTTAGCCACCTACCGAGAAAAAAATGAACAACTCCGTGCGAAAGTGATCAAAGCACTGATTTACCCAGCGATGGTAGTGCTAGTCGCGTTAGGCGTGTCGTTTATCATGCTCACCAAAGTCATTCCCGAGTTCGAAAAAATGTTTGTTGGTTTTGGTGCGGACTTACCTTGGTTTACCAGGCAAGTATTAGATCTTTCCGCCTGGACACAAAACTGGAGTCCGTTTATCGCACTAGGCTCCATTAGTTTATTCATCTCGGCGAGAATCCTCTCTAAGCGTTCAGATTCTTTTCGCTTAACGCTCAATCGATCTGTGCTTAAATTTCCTGTCCTTGGGCCTGTATTATCAAAAGCAGCGATCGCCAAATTTAGTCGAACACTCGCCACAAGCTTTACAGCGGGCATTCCAATTCTAACCAGTTTAAAAACTACATCAAAAACATCAGGAAACTTGCACTATCAACTCGCCATAGAAGAAGTTTACCGTGATACCGCCGCAGGTATGCCAATGTATGTAGCCATGCGCAACTGTAATGTGTTCCCTGAATTGGTGTTACAAATGGTTATGATCGGTGAAGAGTCTGGTCGACTTGACGATATGCTCAATAAAGTTGCAACAATCTACGAGTTTGAAGTCGACAACACCGTCGACAACCTTAGTAAAATTCTAGAGCCACTAATTATCGTTTTTTTAGGTATCGTTGTTGGCGGATTAGTGACAGCAATGTACTTGCCAATCTTTAACTTAATGAGTGTATTGGGCTAGAATGAGCTGTTAACTCCTTTAAAACAGCATCTTGCTGATTTCACTCATCGCTCAAGAGACAAATATGGAAGTATTCCAGTACTACCCTTGGCTATTCGTTGTGTTTGCCACCATCTTCGGTCTGATCGTGGGTAGCTTCCTCAATGTGGTTATTTATCGACTACCTAAAATCATGGAACTAGAATGGCGACGCGAATGTGCCGAGTCATTTCCTGAATACAAAATAGAACCTCCTAAAGAAGTGCTGACCTTGAGCGTCCCACGTTCCTCCTGCCAGAAATGCGCAACACCGATACGTATTCGCGACAACATTCCTGTGATTAGCTGGCTGCTTTTAAAAGGCAAATGTCACAACTGTCAGGCAACCATTAGTGCACGCTATCCACTGATTGAACTGCTCACCGCGTTCTGTTCAGGCTTTATAGCTTATTACTTTGGTTTTAGTTACTTTACCGTTGCCCTACTCTTTTTTACTTTTATCTTAATCGCCGCAACATTTATCGATCTCGATACTATGTTGTTACCTGACCAATTAACATTACCATTAACTTGGGCTGGCATTGCCTTAGCATTAGTCGAAATAAGTCCTGTTACTCTACAAGATTCTGTCATTGGTGCTATTGCTGGTTACCTATGTCTCTGGTCCGTTTACTGGGGCTTTAAGCTACTTACTGGTAAAGAAGGAATGGGATATGGTGATTTTAAACTACTAGCAGCACTAGGGGCTTGGCTAGGTTGGCAGTCACTGCCGATGATCATTCTACTTTCTTCTGTGGTTGGCATCGTATTTGGCATCATTCAACTACGCTTGCAAAAGCAGGGAATTGAAAAAGCTTTCCCTTTCGGTCCTTACTTAGCAATTGCTGGTTGGATAAGCTTAATTTGGGGCGAGCAGATTTTAAACTGGTACTTTACTTCAGTTCTAGGAGTGTAAATGGCTTTGGTTATTGGTTTAACAGGTGGTATCGCTAGTGGAAAAACAACCGTCGCGAATCTGTTCAAACAACAATTTAAAATCGATATCGTCGATGCCGACATTGTAGCAAGAGAAGTTGTCGAGCCAGGTACTCCCGGCCTAAACGCGATTATTGAACACTTTGGTCACGATATCGTTCGTGAAGACCAAACTTTAGATCGCGCAAAGCTGAGAGAAAAAATCTTTTCGAATTCAGATGAAAAAGCATGGCTCAACGCACTGTTGCACCCGATAATTCGTGAAAAGATGATCGAAGATTTGCAGCAAGTCACTTCAGAGTATGCGTTACTTGTGGTGCCGTTGCTCGTAGAAAACAAGCTAGATAGTTTGTGTGATCGCGTTCTTGTCGTCGATGTTGAACCGAATACACAGATATCTCGCACGATGAAACGAGACAATGTGAGTGAAGATCAAGTTCGCGCCATCCTTGCCTCTCAAGCATCAAGAGAGCAAAGGCTCGCGCTTGCAGACGATGTGGTTAAGAATAATCCAAGTGACCCTGATCTTTTGCTTCAAATCACAGATTTGCACGAAAAGTACCTAGCCATGTGTAAGAAAAATCTGCGAAAATAGGAACGAAACTCACAAAGGCTTATGTCGATGACCACGCACAAATTTGAACATCCGTTAAATGAGAAAACTCGTATTTATCTAAGAGTGGAGTCTCTGCTGCGTCAGGCTCACTTGGCCTCTGGGTTTAGCGAAAATCACCAGTACCAACTGTTTTTCCGTGCGTTATTCGATATGGTTGAGATCTTCGAACAGATCCAGCTGAAAAGTGAACTGGCCAAAGATTTAGAGAAGCAACGGCTGTCGTACCGCCATTGGCTCAATGTTGATGGCGTCGATCAAGACGCATTAAATACCCTACTACAAGAGATAGATGTCGTTCATAGCCAACTGATGGGTGCAGAGCGTTTTGGTCAAGCACTAAAAGAAGATCGCTTCTTAAGCTCTATCCGCCAACGCTTTAATCTACCGGGTGGTTCATGCTGTTTTGATCTGCCAGCATTACACTACTGGCTTCATCTACCTATTGAACGTAAAAAGCGTGATGCACAACAGTGGCAAGCAAGCTTAAAGCCCTTATCTGATGCGCTTTCGTTATGGTTAAAGCTCACTAGAGAGACCGGACATTTCAAAGCTCAAATCGGTCGTGCAGGTTTCTTCCAAAGTGACGCTGATGAAGCCAACATTCTAAGACTTCACATCCCAATGGAATATGGCGTGTATCCTATGATTTCAGGCCATAAAAACCGCTTTGCGATCAAGTTCATGTCGTTTGAAAACGGTCAAGCGTGCACACAAGATATTGAATTTGAACTTGCTGTGTGCAGCTAAGACGACACTACGCCTCGCCTCCATAATCTAAAATTCAACGCTTTATTGCGCTTATATTTGATAAAATTTCGTAGCAGCAATAGCGCGTTGAATAAGCCATCTTTAATTCGTTTAGGTATACTACCCTTTAACACCAATTAGTAATGGGACGCTCAACTATGTCTAAAGTTACCATCGTTCAATGCCCACAATGTGGCGCCGACGTAGAATGGGGAGAACAAAGTCCTCATCGCCCTTTCTGCAGTAAACAATGCCAAATGATTGATTTTGGTGAATGGGCAGATGAAGAAAACACCATCCCAGGCGCACCCGATATGTCCGACAGTGATGGCTGGTCTGAAGACCAGTATTAAATTGAGACCTAGGGTAAAGGAATACCCTAGGTTCCTTCTTGGGGAATCTGAATCACGCTCCTTCGTCGCTGTCCAGAATGACGAATTTTAACCACGGTACTCTATAATCTTTGACCATCATTTCCTGTCATTCCGAGGAGCCATAGCGGCATCAGGAATCTACTCATAGCAAGGATGAAGCTAACAACTTAAACACTTACACTCTCAACTAGTAGATTCTGAATCACGCTCCTTCGTCGCTGTCCAGAATGACGGATTTTAACCACGGTACTCTGTAATCTTTGACCATCATTTCCTGTCATTCCGAGGAGCCATAGCGACATTAAGAATCAACTAACAGCAAGGATGAAGCTACAACTTAAACACTTACATTCTCAACTAGTAGATTCTGAATCACGGTCCTTCGTCGCTATCCAGAATGACGAATTTTAACCACAGTACCCAGTAATATTTGATCATCATTTCCCGTCATTCCGAGGAGCCATAGCGACATCAGGAATCTATTCACAACAAGACAGAGGCGTGGAGTGTACGTCAGTGCATGAGCATCGACAGTGCAGGTCGGGTGAAAAGAAACGAGCAAGCTAATTACACAAATAAAAAAACGGAGCCCTAAAAGGACTCCGTTTAAGATGAGAACGCTAGTTATAGCATTACTTCTTAGCAAGTTTCTCTTTGATACGAGCAGACTTACCAGAACGCTCACGTAGGTAGTACAACTTGGCACGACGTACTGCACCACGGCGTTTAACTTCGATGCTATCAACGATTGGAGAGTGTGTTTGGAACGTACGCTCAACACCTTCACCGTTAGAGATCTTACGTACAGTGAAAGCAGAGTGTAGACCACGGTTACGGATTGCGATTACAACGCCTTCGAAAGCCTGTAGACGCTCACGGTCACCTTCTTTTACCTTAACTTGAACTACAACAGTGTCACCTGGTGCAAATTTAGGTAGGTCTGATTTCATTTGCTCTTCTTCAAGAGCTTTGATGATGTTACTCATTTTTTAAATTCCTAGAATAAACTGATACTAAATAAATTAGGTTACTTTGCGTTATGTTCTTTAATGGCTTTATGCTCATTAACAAACTCAGCAAGTAATTGTTCCTGTTCGTCAGTCAGAGCTAGGTTTTCCAGGAGCTCTGGTCTTCTAAGCCAAGTACGGCCCAACGACTGCTTGAGTCGCCATTGACGAATGTCCTTGTGATTGCCTGACATCAGTACCGCTGGTACCTCTTTGTCATCCAATACTTCTGGACGCGTATAGTGAGGGCAATCTAACAAGCCATTTGCAAAAGAGTCTTCTTCTGCTGACGCGAAATCCCCTAGTACACCCGGAACAAACCGAGAGACAGCGTCGATTAACGTCATGGCTGGTATCTCACCACCCGTCATCACAAAATCACCAATCGACCATTCTTCGTCGACTTCAGATTGAATGATGCGCTCATCTACCCCTTCATAACGACCACAAATCAGAAGCAAGTTCTCATTCGTTGCCAGTTCTTCCACTCCTTTCTGGTCGAGCTTGCGACCTTGAGGAGAAAGGTAGATGACTTTCGTCTTGCCCGGTGAGGCTGCTTTCGCGGTATGAATGGCATCGCGCAAAGGCTGAACCATCATTAACATACCAGGGCCACCACCGTAAGGTCGGTCATCGACTGTGCGATGTTTGTCGTGAGTGAAATCTCTAGGATTCCAAGTCTCAATCGACAAAAGACCTTTTTTAACCGCTTGACCTGTTACTCCAAAATCAGTAACAGAACGGAACATTTCTGGAAAAAGGCTAATAACGCCAACCCACATGTTTATCTCGCTCTGTAATTTTGGAGATTAGAATCCAGGATCCCAGTCAACTTCGATCCGTTGAGCTTCGCGATCAACATTAATGATCACTTGCTCTTCAAGGAACGGGATTAATCGTTCCTTCTGCCCGAAAGCATCTTTAAGATTTGCTTTAACAACCAGAACATCGTTTGAGCCAGTTTCTAGCATGTCAGTAACGACACCTAGATCGTAACCTTTAGTAGTTACAACTTGCATCCCAAACAATTCGCGCCAGTAGAACTCATCTTCTGACAATTCAGGAAGTACCGCAGGGTCAATAGCAATTTCAAAGTTCGTCATTAGATGCGCGTCTTCACGAACATCCATGCCTTCCAGCTTAGCCACCATACCTTTGTTATGGCGCTTCCAGCTTTCTACTTTGTACTCAACCCACTTGCCCTTTTGGTTAATGTACCAAGGGCTGTAATCGAAAATGCTTTCAGCATTGTCTGTGTAGGAAAAAACCTTAAGCCAACCACGAATGCCGTAAGTAGCACCAAACTTGCCTACAACAATCTTTTCGTTGCTCATTGTTTCTTTACCTTTCATCGACATAAACTAGTTTCTACTTTTCAAGTAAAAAATTAAGCCGCTTTTTGAGCGTCTTTAACTAGCTTAGCAACACGGTCAGATACTGACGCGCCTTGACCAACCCAGTGGTTAACGCGGTCTAGGTCTAGACGTAGACCTTCTTCTTGACCTTTAGCAGTTGGGTTGAAGAAACCAACTTTCTCGATGAAACGGCCAGTTGCAGCGTTGCGGCTGTCCGCTACTACGATTTGATAAAATGGACGCTTTTTAGCGCCGTGACGTGCCAAACGAATGGTTACCATGTCGTCCTCTTTGCTTTCTCAAAAATAAAATTAACCCCAAAAACCATTCAAGAAATTAAACAGTTTGGGGTCTCGTGCCAAAATAAAGCTCCGGAATTTTACTCTTCTCCCGGAGCAATGCAAGGAGTTTAGTTACTTTTTCACCAACATAAATTGAATTTAAAGTTTGTGACGTACCTAACACCCTGAATCTATGCGTGATCGATTAATTAACGACCAAATGGGTTGAAGCCACCGCCACCACCCATGCCGCCCATCATGCCTTGCATGTTGCGCATCATGCCTTTCATGCCACCTTTTTGCATCTTTTTCATCATTTTCTGCATTTGGGTGAACTGTTTTAGTAAGCGGTTTACATCTTGAACCTGCACACCAGAACCAGCCGCGATACGCTTCTTGCGCGAGCCCTTGATAATTTCTGGGCGTTGACGTTCTTTCATTGTCATGGAGCTGATGATCGCTTCCATCTGTTTGAACATCTTGTCATCGACTTTATCTTTCACATTGTCTGGTAGCTGGGACATTCCTGGAAGCTTATCCATCATCCCCATCATGCCGCCCATGTTTTGCATCTGGCCTAGCTGTTCACGGAAATCTTCAAGGTCGAAACCTTTCTTCTCTTTGAACTTCTTCGCTAACTTTTCTGCCTTTTCTTGGTCAACGTTGCGTTGTAGGTCTTCAATCAAAGACAGAACGTCACCCATGCCAAGAATACGTGAAGCAACACGATCTGGGTGGAACGGTTCTAGCGCGTCAGTTTTTTCACCGACACCCAAGAATTTGATTGGTTTGCCCGTGACATGGCGTACTGAAAGTGCCGCACCACCACGAGCATCACCATCAACCTTAGTTAGAACTACACCGGTAAGAGGTAGCGCATCGCCAAAGGCTTTTGCTGTATTTGCTGCGTCTTGACCCGTCATGGCGTCAACAACAAATAGCGTTTCTACTGGGTTGATAGCTGCGTGAAGATCTTTGATCTCCCCCATCATCTCTTCATCAATTGCCAAACGACCTGCGGTATCGACAATAAGTACGTCGTAGAATTTTTTCTTCGCATGGTCAATCGCTGCATTGGCGATATCAATAGGCTTTTGGTCTGGTGATGATGGGAAGAAGTCAACACCGATGTCTGATGCCAGTGTTTCAAGCTGCTTGATTGCCGCAGGACGGTAAACGTCGGCAGACACAACCAAAACTTTCTTCTTGTCACGTTCTTTTAGAAGCTTAGATAACTTACCTACCGATGTGGTTTTACCCGCACCTTGTAGACCTGCCATAAGAAGCACAGCAGGTGGTTGAGCGGCAAGGTTTAGCGCCTCATTCGACTCCCCCATTACGGCTTCAAGTTCTGTTTGAACGATCTTGATAAATTCCTGACCTGGAGTCAGAGATTTAGAAACTTCTACGCCCACCGCTTTTTCTTTAACGCGGTTCACAAATTCACGAACGACCGGAAGCGCAACGTCAGCTTCAAGTAGAGCCATTCGGACTTCACGTAGGGTTTCTTTAATGTTGTCTTCGGTCAGACGACCTTTGCCACTGATATTTTTCAGCGTTTTGGATAATCGATCCGTTAAATTCTCAAACATCTTTGTCTCTTCGCTAAAATGGCGATTAATTAGTGTGAGTATACATTAGCCAAGGTCTGAGTCATACCCGTACCGCTGTCCTATTCTTGTCTCTATTTATATATGGTGCGGTAACTTATTAATTTCAATATCTCATCTCTCACGATTGATGTCGGATATAACGTAGCCCCAAAGTGTAATGCAAGGTATAATTTCTCCATCGTGCACAATAATATTTAGGATTCATGGATAGCTTAATAGCCATCGCGGCCGCCATACTTTATGTCTTGGCGATTGCGACCATCATACCCGGACTCTCACAACAGTCAGGAATCAAAGCAAAAACAGTGTTTGCTAGTGCTGCCTGTGCGCTTGTTTTTCATGCGTGGATTTTGAGTGATCTGATCTTTGATGGTTCAGGTCAAAACCTGAGTATTCTCAACGTGGCTTCTTTGATCAGTTTTATTATTTCTCTGGTCATGAGCCTTGCTATGTTGAAAAACCGACTGTGGTTTTTATTGCCTGTCGTTTATAGCTTTGCTGCCATCAATTTATCTGCTGCCACATTTTTGCCAAGCACGTTTATAAAGCACCTAGAGAATGACCCTAAGCTACTCATTCATATTTCATTTGCGCTCTTCTCATACGCGACTTTAACTATCGGGGCACTCTATGCGCTTCAGTTGGCTTGGCTGGATCACAAACTGAAAGCAAAAAAATCTTTGGCGATTAACCCAAACCTGCCGCCTCTATTAATGGTGGAGCGTCAACTCTTCAAAATTATTTTGATCGGTAACTTATTGTTAACTGCCACGCTCATTACTGGCTTTGTCTTTGTGCAGGATATGTTTGCCCAAGGTAAGGCACATAAGGGCATTCTTTCTTTCATCGCTTGGGTGGTGTACTCAATACTGCTTTGGGGTCACTATCAAAAAGGCTGGCGTGGTAGAAAAGTCACATGGTTCGCTGTTGCAGGAGCAACACTGTTAACTCTGGCATATTTTGGCAGTCGCTTTGTAAAAGAAATCATCTTGAATTAAGGAGCTCTAGGGCTCCTATCCTTTATATTTTAAGCTAGATAAAATACAGTACGCCTTAACTCTTTGACTTAACGGACTTACTCAACCGTTATATAACCCAATACTTACAAGGAACAGCAACGTTTTGGACGACATCTCTACGGGTATCTTGTTTGCGCTACTCGCGTGTCTTATCGTCATATCAGGTTACTTTTCCGGTTCAGAAACAGGGATGATGTCTCTGAATCGTTATCGCTTAAAACACTTAGCCAAAAACGGGCATAAGGGTGCTAAGCGAGTCGAAAGACTATTAGACCGTCCAGATCGTTTGATTGGTCTTATTCTTATCGGCAACAACCTCGTTAATATTCTCGCGTCCGCGATCGCGACCATTATTGGTATGCGTTTGTATGGTGATTTAGGTGTCGCTATCGCAACCGGTGCACTAACTATGGTTGTATTGGTTTTTGCCGAGGTTACCCCTAAAACAATTGCAGCGCTTTACCCTGAACGTGTGTCCTACGCGAGCAGTATATTATTGACCATACTGATGAAGTTACTGTCGCCTTTAGTGATGCTTGTTAACTTTATTACGAATGGCTTTATCCGCTTACTTGGTGTAAGAGCGGATCACTCAGCAGAAGATCATCTTAGCTCCGATGAGCTGCGTACGGTGGTAAATGAAGCTGGCGGTTTGATCCCTCGCCGACACCAAGACATGCTAGTGTCTATTTTAGATCTTGAGCACGTCACCGTGAACGACATTATGGTCCCACGCAATGAAATTACCGGTATTGATATTAACGACGACTGGAAATCCATTGTTCGCCAGCTAACCCACTCACCACATGGACGCATAGTTTTCTATCGTGACCAAATTGATGAAGTGGTTGGCATGCTGCGCTTGCGTGAAGCTTATCGTCTGATGTTGGAAAAGAACGAATTCAACAAAGAAACGCTATTACGTGCTGCTGATGAGGTCTATTACATCCCAGAAGGCACACCACTGAACGTGCAAATGTTAAAATTCCAACGTAACAAGCAACGTATCGGTCTGATCGTGGATGAGTACGGTGATATCATCGGTCTAATCACTCTTGAAGATATTCTGGAAGAGATCATTGGTGAGTTCACGACGTCCATTTCTCCAAGCCTCTCTGATGAAATCAGTCCTCAAGGTGACGGAAGCTTTCTTATTGAAGGCAGCACCAATATCCGAGATATCAACAAAGGCCTGAAATGGGATTTACCAACGGATGGCCCGAGAACGCTAAACGGGCTCATTTTAGAACACTTGGAAGATATTCCTGAGAGCCATCTAAGTGTGAGAGTAGCGGGTCACCCAATGGAACTTGTTGAGATTGAAGAGAACCGAATCAAGCTCGTTCGTGTTTATCCGAAGAAGAAAAAATCGACATCCAAATAACCAAAAGAAAAGCCTGACTCATGTCAGGCTTTTTACTTATTGGGGCAATATGCTTCTTAATGAGCACCTAGTCGATGCGCAACTCTTTTAACATCGACTCAGGCAAAGCAAGTTCATCATTTTTGTTCACCGAAACACCAGCATCCAAAATGTTCTTTGCGATCTGTTGTGCTTCTTTTAAAGAGTGCATTGCTGCCGTGCCGCATTGGTATTCGTTAAGTTCAGGGATCTTATTCTGACTTTCTACCTTCAGCACATCTTCCATTGCTGCAATCCACGCATCTGCGACTTGCTGCTCTGATGGTGTGCCAATCAGGCTCATGTAAAAACCTGTGCGGCAACCCATAGGCGAAATATCGATGATCTCAACAGAATCACCGTTTAGGTGATTACGCATAAAGCCTGCATAAAGGTGCTCTAGGGTGTGAATACCTTTTTCAGAAAGAATGTCTTTGTTTGGCGCAGTAAAGCGTAAGTCGAAAACAGTAATCGTATCCCCTTTTGGGGTCTGCATGGTTTTCGCCACTCGTACAGCGGGTGCATTCATACGAGTGTGGTCCACGGTAAAACTATCGAGTAAAGGCATTACATCTCTCCTGATTGTAACTCCAGTACCTTTCGGTAATGGATAAATGTCATTCATCCCTACAGCACATGAACAGACTGTGGGCTAAAAGAACCAGCTGCTGTTGTCTTCTAATTCCTGACGACATTGCTTCAGCTGCCAGCCATAAGTTTTCGCTGTTTGTTCAACACGTCGAGCGACTTTGATTAAACTAGGCTTTCGATTATAAGTACCTCGCTTATACCCACCTCGCCCTTCATGATAAGCCAGATACTGGTTATAGGGATCCCATAATGAAATCCCTAGCTGACGCCGTGTTTCATGAGTGTACCAACCGACAAACATCATAGAATCATCGAAGTTGGTACGAGAGCCACCCTGACCTGTCGCATCTTGGAAGTCTTCCCAAGCAGGGTCTTGAGCTTGAGCGTAACCATACGCACTGCTGACTCGTCCCCAAGGAATAAACCCTAGCAAATAATCTTTAGGTGGTTTTGCATCGTGCCGAAAGCTGCTTTCTTGTTTAATGATGGCCATAGCGACATGAATAGGGGTCCCCCATTCAGCTTCCATATCTTTGGCATCATCGTACCAACCGGATTTCTCTCGGAATATCTCGCATAAGTTATTCTGCTGCTTTGGCGGTGCCGTAGCACAACCTGCAAGTAACACGCTTCCAAGTACCGCTACTACTAACGACTTAATGTTCAACCCCACCAATCCTTAGTTAGTCATTACTGCTTCAGGTAAGCAAAGTAATCTTCCAAAAAATCATCAAAAGAAAGCGTGTCACTCTGCTCTGCTTGCTTTTGTTTTTCCACGGACGACGCTACTTCCGTTTCCATCGTATCTTGTGAATAGTACTGATAACCGTGAGCTAGGTTTTCATCACGGTACTTCATACCAAGAGTACAACCAACTTTACCTAGCCCACCCAGCTCTTTCGTTAGCTCTAATAGTTGACCAGAGATCGTTAGTTCTGGGTTATCAATCCATGTCTCGAGTTGATTACACACATCTTGGTATGCACTGCCACCAGCGGTCATATCCATTTGCTGTGCTATTTGACGTAACTCGACGAAAACTCGGTGTGCCCAATCTTGTAGAGATAGACGTTCACCTTGACAACCAATTTGCAGCATTAGACCTTTTTCACGGCCAGAAACAATGACTTTATTCCAGTTATCGCGCCAACACTCTAATTCACAGTTATCCATAGGATCTGAGTCTGACAAGGCCGCCCAGGTAAGGAAGAGATCCAAGAATCGTACTTGCTCTTCATTTAAGCCCACTGCGCTGAATGGGTTAACATCTAGAGAACGAACTTCAATGTATTCGACACCACCGCGTCGTAACGCATCTGAAGGCTTCTCACCACTTTTCGATACACGTTTTGGACGAATCGGAGCGTACAGTTCATTCTCAATTTGTAAGATATTGGAATTAAGCTGGCGGTATTCACCATCCACTTTTACCCCAATTTTCGCAAACTCTTCTGATGGGTGGCGAATCGCATCACTCAAACCATCGAGGTATTGGTCAATGCTGTTAAAACCAATTTTCAGCACACTTTGAGCACTATTGGTATAGCCAAGATCGCTCAAACGCAAAGACGTCGACTTCGGCAAATATAATGTCCCGCCAATCTTCTCGAATGGCAGATCGGTTTCACGACCTTGAATAAAAGAGCCACATAACGCTGGTGATGCACCAAAGAAGTAGGGAATCATCCAGCCAAAGCGGTAGTAATTACGGATCAACGCAAAGTACGCATCAGACTTAGCATCTTGGCGGGCTTGTTCATCTTGCTCGCCATAGAGCGCATCCCAAAATGTTTCAGGAAACGAGAAGTTAAAGTGGACACCTGAAATAATTTGCATCAGGCTGCCATAACGACGCTTTAGGCCTTCTCGGTACAACGTTTTCATTTTCGCTGCATTCGAAGAGCCATACTGGGCTAACTGAATATCATCCTCTGAGTCTACGTAGCACGGCATTGATAGTGGCCACATTTTCTCTTCACCCATTTTGGTTTGAGTGAAATGATGGATATCTTTCAGCTGTGCCATCAGTTCTGGAATTTCATGTGACACAGGCGTAATGAACTCTAACAATGATTCCGAAAAATCCGTTGTGATCCATTGATTTGTGAACGCAGAGCCTAACCCTTCAGGATGAGGAGTTGTAGCTAGATGTCCATCCTGACGATAGCGCAAAGTTTCTCGCTCAACACCGCGTCCAAACTGCTTAAATACTTCGGGGTTTGATGCAACTTTTTTTAGTCGCGCAGCAAAATCAGTCAAAATGAGGTTCGCTTATATTGGGAGCAGGACACTTGTTACATAACACAAGTGTAAGCTAAGTTATTGATAGTTAATGCATCTAGATAAATAACCCACGAAAAGTTGCTTATCTAGATGAATAGCGGAGAAACGTTTCTCCGCTATTAAATGTGTACTCTATCGAATGATTTCAAGCTCTTCTACGTCTTTCCCCAACTTTTCTAATTGAGGACGCAACGATTTAGCATCACCAACGACGATAATTTGATAGTCATTTGGATCAAACCATTTCTGAGCCAGCGCATTCAACGTCTGCTTATCAACTTTTTCTACGATAGCGTTTCTTTGCTGCAAGTAATCATGATCGAGGTTGTACTTAAGAATATCACTGATGAGCTCCGCTTTTTGTGTTGGCGTTTCATATTTCAGTGCATCTTTTTGACCGACCGCTTGACGCATAAATTTCATCTCTTCATCAGTAATACCTGACTGCGAGTATTCATTTAGCTCATTTTCCATCTCAATGATCGAAGCAACCGTTGCATCCGCTCGTACTTGCGCGGTGAAAACCACCGAGCCTGTTTCTGGATTACCAGAGAAGTAGCCGTAAGCACCGTATGTGTAACCCTTGTCTTCACGTAGATTTTGGTTAATGCGGCTATTGAAGTTCCCAGCTAAGTTGAAGTTTGCCAGTTGGCTTAGGTAAAAATCGCCCGTTGCGTCGTAAGGCATACCTTGACGAACCATCATGACCACACTTTGCGGCGCTCCTGGTTTATCAACAAGATGGATCTTTTGCTCACCTAATGCAGCAATGCTTTGCGGTGCATACAATGGCGCAGCTTCATCTTGCCAGTTTTTCCAGAACGTCAGTTGCTGCTCAATTTCCTGTTTATTGATGTCACCAACAACGACGATTTGCGCACTTTGTGGCGTGTAATGCTTCGAGTAGAATTCACGGACATCATCCAACGTTAATGCACTGACACCTGCTTGCGTGCCGTCTTTTGGTCGAGCAAAAACCGAATCCCCATAGAGCACCTGACGACTCGCTTGTGACGCCATCCAACTTGGATTTTGGTGCTCATATACCAGGCCTTCTAGCGCTTGCATTTTTACACGCTCGAAATCATCTTGATTAAATGCAGGAGACAGCAACATCTCTTCGACAATTTTTAACGTCGGCTCTAAGTTCTTTTCTAGAGCAGAAACACTGATGTTTGTTGTATAACCTGTGGCATTAACAGAGATAACACTACCTAGTTTATCAAGCTCAGCTTGAATCTCTTCGACACTGCGTTTCGTTGTACCTTCTTGCAACATCGCAGCGGTCAATTGGGCAAGACCTTCTTTACCCTTTTCAACAAAACGTGTCCCTGCAGGTAAACTAAATTGCATCATCACCGTCGGCGTTTCATCGCTAACTGCACCAAGCAGCTCTGAGCCATTCTTGAAATGTAACTCGTACAGCTCTGGCATCGTCGCTTTCACTGGTTCTCCTACTGGCGGTTGCACTGAGCGATCGAAGTTATCGGTCGCACGACGATACGCCAATTGGTCATCGGAAATCTTCTCATATTCTGGCAACGTACGCTTTGGTGTCACAAAGGTCGCAGGTTTTACGACAAGGTCTGTTTTTCCTTTTGGGACCACGCTTAGGGTCACTTTGTTCTTACCTTGGATAAAGTCCGTATACGCTTTTTCTACCGAAGTCGGCGTAACTGCACGGATTTGTTCAAGCTGTTGCTCAAGACGATCAGGATCGCCGAAAAATGTCTCGTTGGAAGCCAACTGAGTCACTTTACCTTTAACGCTTTCTAGCGCAAAAATAGCATCCGCTTCCGCTTTACCCTTCAACTGCTCAAGGCGATCTTCTGTCACGCCTTTTTCCGCAAACTGATTCAGTGATTGTAAAAGCTCGTCGTACAGTTTTGATAGGTCGCCTTTATCTCCAGAATCACCCATTGCGTAAACGTAAAAGTTACACGCCAGTTCAGCACAGTCATGGAATGAACCAGCATCGACCGCTTTTTGAGTCTTCACTAGGTCTTGATAGAGCACGCTGTTGGTACCGCCACCCAATACTTCTGATAATGTATCGAGAGACGCTTGGCTTTCTTCGCCATTGTAGGTTGTTGGCCACGCGATCATCACCATAGGTTGTTGAATACGATCTTCTAGAGTGATGTATTTATCTTCTTGCAGTTTTGCAGGTTGTTTCGGCGCATTTTCAACCTCAGGACCACGAGGAATCGAACCGAAGTACTTATTTACCCACTCTAGAGTTTGTTCAACGTCTAAGTCACCACCGATCGTGATAGTCGCATTGTTTGGGCCATACCAACGCAAGAAAAACGCTTTGAGGTCGTTCACATCAACACGATCAAGATCTTCAACATAACCAATGGTTTGCCACGAATACGGATGACCTTCAGGATATAGCGCTTCGGACATGCGCTCCCAAATTAAGCCATAAGGACGATTATCGTAACGCTGAGCTCGCTCATTTTTTACAGTCGAACGCTGAATTTCAAATTTGCGTTGAGAAACCGCATCCAACAAAAAGCCCATACGGTCAGACTCTAACCACAGCATTTTCTCGAGCTGGTTAGCAGGGACAGTTTCAAAGTAGTTAGTACGATCGCGGTTTGTAGTACCATTTAATGTGCCGCCAGCCTCCGTGATGATTTTGAAGTGCTCTTGGTCACCAACGTTCTCTGAACCTTGGAACATCATGTGCTCAAAGAAATGCGCAAAACCAGACTTACCCACTTCTTCACGAGCTGAACCAACATGGTAAGTCACATCCACATGGACCAATGGGTCAGAATCTTCAGGAGCTAAGATCACCGTTAAACCATTATCGAGTTTATACTTTTGGTATGGAATCTTAACTTTGCCTTCTTCAGCTTTCGATGACTCAACGAAAGTTACCCCTTTCGGCAGTGATGAAACTGGCGTATTTGATGCGCAGCCCGTGATCACCAACAGTGAACACGCGCCAACCCAAAACATCTTCATGTACTTTCCTTAAAATAATCCGAGATAGATGGCCGCAAGTAAGCTATACCTAGCAGCCTTTCCTAAAAATATTAAAATCACGCAAGGCAGAAACTTCATTCTTAGCCACCCTGCGGCTAAACACAGCGGGTCTCCTATTACAGGTAACCAGCTAAAAAATAACCCCCAATAGCCATACTTAGAGAGCCACTTTAATGCGGTATGACCGTGCTTTTCCTCTTGTGCTTTGTTGGGAATCCACAAGCCAAGCCAATAATTTGTTAAGCCACCAAGCGTATTACCGATAGTAGCGACCATAACAATTGAAGAAACGGAGTATTGATTTAATGAGAGAGTGGCAACTAAGCCCGCTTCAGAACCACCAGGCAACAACGTGGCACTGAGAAAACCGGTCATGAAAAGCACCCATAATGCTGAATCTGAAAACCAAAGCGCTAAACTTTCAAAACTCGTGTTAAATGCTTCTAGCATGTCATATCAAGCAACACCTTGCCTCTGGTTCTTCCTGATTCGACCTGCTGGTGAGCACCAATGACATCACTCATAGGATAAACCTGTTGAATTTCAGTCTTCAGTAAGCCAACGCCGACCATGTACAACAAGGTATCTAACTGCGCAGGGTCTGGTTCAACCAACATGCCACTAGCCTCAAAGCCTAGGAGTTTGGCTTTTTCACAAATCAGCTCAGCAGTTATGGTTGGAACGGTGATGACTCTCGCATTATCTTTCAGGCATTTAAGCGCATCTAACGCAGCATCTCCGCCTACTAAATCAATCAAAACATCAACATCTTCAACACGTTCTGACACTGGTGCAAATTGATAGTTCACTGCATGAGCACCGAGCGTCGCAAGGTAATCTAAATTTCGTTCACTGCAGGTTGTAAAGACTTCCGCTTTCGTCGCGATCGCAATTTGTACCGCGAGGTGTCCAACACCACCGGCTCCAGCGAGGATAAGTACGCGATCGTTTTCATTCACATTAGCCTTACTGAGAGCTTGTGCCGCAGTTTGTCCCGCCAACGGTAATGCAGCAGCTGCCTCTAAAGTGACAGAGCTAGGAACATGACTTAACTCAGTTTCTGGAACACATATGTATTGACTGTAACCACCGCCTCGAACTGGGAAACCAATAAATCCAGCCACCTCATCACCTTCATTAAAACGTGATACCCCCTCTCCACAAGACATCACTTTTCCTGAGATGTCGTAACCTGGCACCCAAGGTAAATTATCCTTATTCTGCGCTGCCGCCCAACCGAGCCCAGCTCGAGTTTTGACATCAATAGGATTTACGCCTGAAAAAGCGACTTTTACTAAGACTTCACCAGGCTGTGGTGATGGTGTAGAAGCATGTTGAATCGCGAGTACGTTGGCATCACCAAACTCAGTGATAACGATCTGTTTGTGTTCCATAAACCATTCCCTGCAAGAAAACAAAAAGGGATGCGAAAGCATCCCTTTGACTATAAACCATTTTGTTAACCTAAGTTAATCGTGATTTTGTAAATTGGTTGATCATTCCATTTTCAATAATGTCTAACCAACAAGTGCTAACAATATACCAGCCGCAACGGCTGAACCCAGCACACCAGCAACGTTTGGTCCCATCGCATGCATTAACAAAAAGTTTTGCGGGTTAGCTTGTAAACCAACTTTGTTTACGACTCGCGCGGCCATTGGTACCGCAGAAACGCCAGCCGCACCAATAAGTGGGTTGATGTCTTCTTTCGAGAACTTGTTAAGCAGTTTCGCCATCAGGACGCCCGCACCAGTACCGATACTAAATGCAACTGCGCCTAACCCCAAGATACCTAACGTTTCTAGGTTCAAGAACTGCTCAGCTTGCAGCTTAGAACCAACACCAAGACCTAAAAAGATAGTCACTATGTTGATCAATTCATTTTGAGCAGTTTTCGATAAACGATCGACCACACCAGCTTCACGCATCAAGTTACCCAAACAGAACATACCAACCAATGGCGTAGCTGAAGGTAAGAACAGAATCGTCATCAGTAATACAGCAAGCGGGAAGATGACTTTCTCCCATTTACCAACATGACGAAGCTGAGCCATCTTAATTTGACGTTCTTCCTTGGTTGTCAGTGCTTTCATGATTGGTGGTTGGATGATCGGCACCAATGCCATATAGCTGTATGCCGCGACTGCAATCGCACCTAGCAGATCTGGAGAGAGCTTACTCGCTAAGAAAATCGCTGTCGGCCCATCAGCACCACCGATGATCGCGATAGACGAAGCATCTGCCATGGAGAACTCCATGCCAGGTACATAGTTGAGCAAAATAGCGCCAAACAGTGTTGCAAAAATACCAAACTGCGCAGCCGCACCTAACCACAACGTTTTTGGGTTTGCGATCAAAGCACCAAAGTCGGTCATCGCGCCCACACCCATGAAGATCAATAGCGGGAACACACCCGATTCAATCCCAATGTAGTAAACGTAGTAGAGCAAGCCACCAGGCTCAGTAAAGCCAGCATTTGGAATATTCGCCAAAATAGCACCGAAACCAATCGGCAATAACAGTAAAGGTTCAAATCCTTTTTTAATTGCCAAAAACAGCAAAGTACAACCAACCAGCATCATACAGATTTGGCCGAACTCGAAGTTAGCGATCCCTGTTTCTGCCCAAAGGGTTAACAATCCGTCCATGATACTCCCTTACGCCAGGCTCAACAGAGGCGCACCTACTGTGACAGCATCGCCTTCTTTAACGTTCAGCTCTTGAACCACACCACCACGCGCCGCTCGTACTTCAGTTTCCATTTTCATCGCTTCAAGGATGAGCAATACATCGCCTTCAGCTACCTCAGCACCAGGCTGAACATTCACTTTGAAGATGTTACCTGCAAGAGGAGCTGGTACCGCTTCTGCTGAAGCATTAGAAGGTGCGCTAGGTGTAGCCGATTTTGCCGGTGCATTAGAAGGAGCAACAGATGTCAGTTCACCTTGAGGGCCAACTTCCACCTCATACACCTGCCCGTCAACACGTACACTATAAGTTTCTACACCACCAGTTGCCGGTTGAGCTACAGGTACAGCAGGCTTCGCAGCTTCTAGCGTTGGTGCAGGCTCAAATGCTTCTGGGTTTTCACGATTCTTAAGGAACTTAAGCCCAACTTGAGGGAAAAGTGCATAAGTGAGTACGTCATCAACACGCTCACTTGCTAGCTTAATGCCTTCTGATTTCGCTTTCTCCATCAGATCAACCGTAAGCGTCTCCATTTCAGGCTCAAGTAAATCGGCAGGACGACAGGTAATTGGCTCTTTACCATCAAGTACTTTCGCTTGCAGTTCTGCATTTAACTCGGCTGGCGCTTGACCGTACTCACCTTTCAATAGGCCAGCGGTTTCCTTGGTAATACTCTTATAGCGCTCGCCAGTAAGAACGTTAATCACCGCTTGCGTACCGACGATCTGTGAAGTTGGAGTCACCAATGGAATGAAACCAAGATCTTCACGTACACGAGGGATCTCTTCTAATACTTCATCAATGCGATCCGCAGCGCCCTGCTCTTTCAACTGGCCTTCCATATTGGTCAGCATACCACCAGGCACTTGAGCAATCAGGATGCGTGAATCGACTCCTTTTAACTGGCCTTCCCACTTCGCATACTTCTTACGTACCTCACGGAAATATGCGGCGATAGGTTCCAGTTGCTCGAGTTTCAAATTGGTATCTCGCTCGGTGCCTTCTAGCATAGCGACTACCGTTTCAGTCGGTGTATGACCGTAAGTACAACTCATTGAAGAAATCGCAGTATCGAGAATATCAATACCGGCTTCTACTGCTTTTACCGCTGTTGCTGTAGACAGCCCCGTTGTGGCATGACAATGAAGTGCCAATGGCACATCACAAGACGCTTTGATACGCGTGATAAGCTCTTCCGCTTCATAAGGCTTAAGTAAGCCAGACATATCTTTAATACACAGCGAGTGACAACCTAAATCCTCTAGGCGTTTTGCCAAGTCAACCCAAGTGTCTGCGTTATGCACTGGGCTCGTTGTGTAAGACAACGTACCTTGAGCATGCGCACCAACATCAACCGTTGCTTTAACGGCTTTCTGGAAGTTTCGCACGTCATTCATTGCATCAAAAATACGGAATACATCCATGCCGTTAGCATGCGCGCGTTCAACAAACTTTTCTACTACGTCGTCGGCATAATGGCGGTATCCTAAAAGGTTTTGACCACGCAGTAGCATTTGCATTGGTGTATTAGGCATCGCTTTTTTTAGTTCACGTAAACGCTCCCAAGGGTCTTCCCCTAAGAATCGAATACAAGAATCAAATGTTGCACCACCCCAAGTCTCTAGAGACCAGTAACCAACCTTATCCAACTCAGCTGCGATAGGCAGCATATCCTCAATACGCATACGCGTAGCAAATAGTGATTGATGGGCATCACGAAGGACCACATCAGTAATAGCTAGTGGTTTAGACATGCTCTTAAACTCCTTTTTAATCCTAGTTCGGCTACTTCGCGAATGAGGCGCGATGTTTATGAATCGCAGCCGAGATCGCCGCCACTACTTGTGGACTAACAGCTGAAGAGGTTGATTGAATATTAGTGTTTGTTTTTGGTGCTGCGATCGGCTCTGGTACTTCTTCTGGTACCAATTTCGACATTAACCGAACGAGATAAACAAGAATAGTGAGGAAAATAAATACGACCGCCATCCCCGTTAGCATCAGGGTGGCCGCATCTACTAGCAGGCTTCCTATATTAGTCATGTTGCTTCCTTTCTTTGTCATCCTGACAACGTGCAGGACTTTAATAGTGTCAAATCCCGACCCATGGATTATCTCGATTGGTTAAATTTTGTCAATTTTGTTTAAGGAAGGTTTGTAGTAATCCTGATAAATGATTATTTATTCACTACCCAGATCACAGTTCATGACAAAATAATCACTTCAAATCGCTATCACCTTACGAACAGAGTAAAGGAGGACATAAATAAAAACTGCGATTTAGATTTCAAAATCAAATCGGGACTCACGCAGTAAAAACCAACAAAAACAAAAAGATGAACAAGATTAACAATAAATAAACAAATAACAAACAAAGTGACCACATGAGAGTGATTGAAATGAAAAATGGAAGTCAGTGTATAGGAGGGATAATCAGGATGATTTCACACGATGCGACAGAAGCTTGATAGCAAATTGCTTAGATACGCACATATTCGCTTTTAAAAAAGAGGAACATAGGCTCTAGTGATCCTACGCCATATTTCAGATGTCTAGATACAAAAAAGCCTCGCAATTGCGAGGCTGTTTCAATGAGTGGCGCGTCCTGGAGGATTCGAACCTCCGACCGCCTGGTTCGTAGCCAGGTACTCTATCCAGCTGAGCTAAGGAC